>CACOJW010000036.1 GCA_902627615.1 uncultured marine group III euryarchaeote | reverse complement strand
ACCAGTAGTTGCTGAGGCGGTTGTGGCCAAGCCAGTTGAAGAAGAAAAATAGAGTAATAAATTTTATATACTGCTACTAAACTATAGGTTTACAACCAAAAGTTGTATACTGGAGTAAATATGAACAGAAAAAGAAGGGATGACGTGGATGATTGGTTTCGCGGAGGAGAATGGGATATTGATGATATATTCAGTAATTTAGATAGCGAATTCCAGAAAATGAGAAAACAAATGGATGGTTTAATGAGGGATGCAGTTGAGGGCAAGATACCTGATACTGCTAATAAAAATCCATTCGTTTTTGGTTTTTCTATAAAGGCTGGACCCGATGGTTTCCCAGTTTTTGAAGATTTTGGAAACACTAGAATTCGGCCTTTTAGAAGCAAAGGTGAAGAACCTGTAGTTGATACTAGCAGAGAGCCATTAACAGACATAAATGAATCCGAAGATCAAATTGCGATTACGGTAGAGCTTCCTGGCGTCAACAAAGAGGACATAGACATTAATGTGATGGAAGATAAAGTTGAGGTGAATGTTAAAACAGAATCAAGAAAATACTTCAAAAGCATTAATTTAGATTCACTAGTTGAAACTGAGTCATCAAAAGCTACGTACACTAACGGAATACTAGATTTAGTCTTAACAAAGAAAGAATCTGAAAAACCCAAAGGTACAAAAGTCAAAGTAGATTAGAAATATTAAGGAGGGGGCCCGCACTATGACAGATTCTTTAAACGTTCAGTACCGTCTATTCGATGGATTATTTCTGCAATTTGATTTGGTACTGCCAATTCCCAATCGCCACCCTCCTTCATCTCCTGACGGATGGCGGAACCCTCCCAGACCTCGCGGTTAATCAAATCTAATTTATTCACCTGGTATCCTGCATTTTTGAATAATCGTTGTACCAATGGATTTCCACTATATACGCAATCAAATTTAGGAACAAATTTTTCTAAATGTGATACATATAAATCATAATTGTTGATATCAGGAATTCCAAATAGATAATATTTACACTCTATATCTTTCATGGCAGCTTCTATCATTTCTTTTCTTTCACCGATTGAAAAAGGATTTTCAGGAGTATGTGAATATTGTGCAGATCCGACGCATATTAATGGCTCAATACTCATTTCTACTATATTTTTAATTAAATTCAAATGACCATAATGAAAAGGTTGAAAACGTCCTAAAATAAGCCCTTTTTTCATCGTGTTTCAATAATTTTTTGATTTCCCATCCACTTTTGTAAAACTTTGGGTATGGTTACACTTCCATCAGGTTGTTGATGATTTTCAAGAATTGCAGCCAATGCTCTAGTTGTAGCTATAGCTGTTGCGTTTAATGTATGTGGATAATCATTTCCTTCTGGAGTTCTATATCTCATATTCAATCTTACACTTTGGTATGATTTACAATTACTTGCACTGACTATTTCTTTCCATTGTTTAGATGAAGGCATCCAAGCTTCTAAGTCATATTTTCTTGAAGCAACAGTGCCTATGTCTCCAGTACAAATATCAACAACTCTAAATGGAATTTCTAAACCAGTGAATAGCTCAATAGCATTATTCAACAATTCATCATGCATATTTTTAGATTGGTCCGGCTTACAAATTATAATTTGTTCAATTTTAGCAAATTGATGAACTCTCCAAATACCTCTATCACTCAATCCATGGGCTCCAACTTCTTTTCTAAAGTTTGTAGAAACTCCTGCATACCTTAACGGTTCGTCTTTAAGCTCCAGTATTTCATCTTTGAATCTTGAAGTCAGTGGGTGTTCAGAAGTTGCAATTAAATAAAAATCTTCATTTTCTATTTTGTACATCACTTCTTCAAAATCATTTAAGTCTACTACGCCTTCATACGCTTCGCGATTCATAAAAAAAGGAGGTATTGTTAGGACATATTTTTTCTTGTAAAGGGAGTCTACGGCATAATTTATCAACGCTAATTCCAATCTTGCTAAATCACCAGTTAAAAAATAAAAACGTCTTCCAGCTATTTTAGCAGCACGTTTTAGGTCAGCTCCCTGGA
>CACOJW010000035.1 GCA_902627615.1 uncultured marine group III euryarchaeote | reverse complement strand
ATCCCCTCACCACCCCTACTATCTGTTACTCGCAGTTCAATCGTGGTATCGGCATTAAAAGAAGTTGTTATTGATTCACCAAACAGTTCTTGACCATTTACATTCCAAAAAAATTCAAGAACATCTTTTTCGTTATCAAATGTGACACTCCCGTCAATTGAAATATTTCTACCAGCAGGAACTTTCCAATCATAATCGCTTAGCTTGATTCCGTCAGGAATTCTAATTTTAGGGGTGGGTGGTGCGTTACTTACTTCTATAGAGATTACAGCTGAATTAATACCTCCTTGATCATCAGTTACAGTTAGAGTTACATCATATGTTCCTGGTAAGCTAAATTGATGTTCTACATTTTGGCCGTATGCTTCTTCTCCGTCGCTAAAATTCCAAACCCAAGATTCAATTTCCCCATCATCATCGTAAGAAACATCAGAAAATTGGAATGTATCTAATGTATTACCAGATTCTGGACTTATCTCAAAATTAACAATCGGTAGTCTGTTTATGACTATTATTGTGTAGTAAGTAGTTGTAATATCTTGTAAGTCATCTGAAATTTGAAGTAAAACATTGTAAGTTCCCGAATTTTTATATTCATGTTCATAAAAAGCTTGATTAGATTCATATCCATCATCAAAGTTCCAATAGTAAAATTCTACATCTCCGTCGATGTCGTAAGAATCTGATGCATCAAATGTTATTTTGTCACCTAGCATTATTGTGTAATTTGATATTTCAACTACAGGAATCGGAGGTTTATTAACAAAAATAGTTAGTGTCATAGAATCACAAAGGTTGTGATTATCACATACAGTTAGTTTGACTTCATAAGATCCGTTTTGATTAAATATGTGTGTAGGATTTTCTACGTAAGCAAATTCTCCGTCTCCGAAATCCCAAGTGTAACTAACAATGTTTCCATCTTCATCAGATGATTCATCGCCATAAAATTGTACTTCCAAACCTTCAGCGATTGGATTTTCATTTACTTCGGCTACTGCATTAGGTTTAGACAAGAAGCTGATATCAATAATTACGTTATCTCCATCTAATCGGATATTGTCTATTTTCCATCCAGATTCAGTCCCATTATATGCCAGTGAGTTTGGATAAGAGTCATTTCTAAAAGAACCTGAAGTGTAGGGATCACCACTGTCTCCGTAGTTAGTTTTGGAATCAAGATCATCATCTCCATCAGCTTCTTCGAGATCTACTCCTTTGTGTGTTTCATCATCATTTACACTATTGGAATTCCAATTTGAATCTATAATTTCTTCATCGATATGCCATATCAATAAACCTTCACCTGGTAAATAAGCGTCGTATTTCATTTGCTGTCGATTTTCTAATAAATAATATTGCTCTGAGTTTGACCAATTACCAGGTATAGGTAACAGATAAACGTCCCCATCAGTTTCAACAGGTTTTAATTCTAAGTTATTAATGTCTTCTGTAATGATGATAGGTTCTACCCATCCTAGCCAATACCTTGACCAGGCGCTTAGATATGTTGGAGTCTCTCCATTATTTCCCCAACCTCCTGAAGCCATAACTCCCCAGTCCCCAATTCCACCAGAAGAACCGTCTGTATCATATAAATCAGGTAATCCTATCTCGTGTCCGAATTCATGGCACCAAACGCCTAAGGGATTGTTTTGTCCAGATACGGTTTGGTACTCGGGTACTTGGGAAATTTTTCTAATAACATAACCGTTATCATTAGTTGATATGCTAATACTAGGCCAGTGAACAGACCAAATGTCATCACTATTTCCGCTAGATTCCTCACCGGGACCAGAATGTACAACTACTACAGCATCGTAATCTCTAAAATCGATGTCATCGTCGGCAATTTCTACACTATCTCTCACAAAATCAGGATTTTCAGTACCATAATCTGCAGCATCTCCCTCCAAGGTATAAGGCCCATACACAGTACCTTCAACATTCAATTGTCCCCGAGAGACTTCATCAAAATAATCTGACATTGAATTATTTTCTCCGAAAGCTAAATTATCGAAATAATCTTGGTCATGATCATCTTGGTATGCCTGATCTTCAAACTCTGAAAGAATAAATGCAACTTGTATGGTTCCAGTTGAAGGCGCAGCTTCGTTGGTATCAGTTAGCAAGACACTTAGAAACAAAAGTCCAGTTATGGTAAAAAGCGTCCTAGCCATAAATCTCTATTTAGTGAAGGAATATTAAACTTCAGCTTGAAACAAAGCCCAAAGGATCAGATAGGATATTGTCTCTTGCTGCGTGGGTTATTTTTACGGGCTTTTCTCCATAAAAAACTTCA
>CACOJW010000034.1 GCA_902627615.1 uncultured marine group III euryarchaeote | reverse complement strand
TGGTCAAGTTACCGAAGAGAACCCCGATTTCCTGAAAAAAGGAGATGCTGCTATGGTTCTTATCAAACCAACTAAACCATTAGCTATAGAAGAACAAGCTAAGTTCAAACCTTTAGCAAGATTTGCTATTAGAGACATGGGAGCTACTGTTGCTGCCGGTATGTGTCTAAAAATCGAAGAGCATTGGGATTAAGTTGAAACTTTATGGCTCCAAAAAAGGCATCTAGTAGAGCTTGTATCTCACTACATGCCTTGAGTCATGCAATTGTAGACAGTGTTTGTGAGCAAATAAAATCTATCTCAGATCGCACCGGTGTAGGAATGACTGGGCCAATACCTCTTCCTACTAAGAAGCTAAAAGTTCCCGTTAGAAAATCTCCAGACGGAGAAGGTTCTGAAACTTGGGATCGCTGGGAAGCAAGATTACACAAACGTCTGATTTACATTGACGCAGACGAAAGAGCTATGCGTCAGCTTATGAGAATCCAGATACCTGATGGCGTTAAAATTTCAATCCAAATTCAAACTTAAACGTAAGAAGAAACAATTACGCAAAGCATAGTTGCTGAAGAGTATATTGGGACCCAGGAATAACGAGCTACCTCAATTATTGCATTAGCTGCCGCGCTTATCTTATCTTGCTTACCTTGTCCCAAAATCTCTACGCCGTCCACATAGACGGTGCCCATTGCAGATTCTGCAGATGAAATATCTGCTATTGCCTCATCTAAAGCTTGCTTTGCGCTCGGTAATAGTGCTTCAAAATCAGATAGTGGATTAAATCCGCCTGGCTTTACATTAACATAGTGATTGTCTGTAGTTGCAAAAAGTAATTCATCCACAATTCCTGACAGTCCTGCTTCTAACTCTTTATTCATCCCTGGAGCTAATCCATTAGCATCCCAAAGCATGATACCTGTACGATGAAACTCTTTTGGTGATAAATGATTTTCAATAATTAAAGTCCTTAAACCTCCCGGACCAAGTCCCTTAGAAAGATCTTCTCCAGGTATATGAGAAATTCCTACTCTTAATTCCCCTTTCTTTGATAAAGAGCTAGACTTGAGTGCCTTAGATGCCGAAATTTCAAGCCTTGCTCCCTCTTTAGAACCTGCTGCTAAGGGGGGTCTTCCCCAACCTTCTTGATTATGTAAGTCAATCATAATTCTTCTACCTGTCATATTTGACGAAGACCTTTCCAAGCGGGCTGAAAGTTCTGGCAAAATATCATCACTGTCTCCGGGTTTTGCAAATATTATTTTACCCTCTCCTATGCCTGTAACATAAGCTGCAGGTATTTCACCATCATAAACTGTTGAAGTACAAGAATTGCTATACTCTGCTTCTTCTGAAGCTGATACCATAGCCTTTGCTATTCTAGATAAGTCCTCATCTCTTAGAGGATTGTGATCATTTGTTGAAGCTCCATGAAAAGCAAAACCAAGACCTGGTAAATCTGAATCAATTTTTGTTGGTAAATTTGAACCTCCAAGTGTTCCCACCGGACCTGGATGAACTCCTGGAACTGCCAGGAAAGCCACTGTTTTATCTTCTTTCCTAATTGAAATCCAATTATTTTTAGTTTCAATTTTTTGACATATTTCGCGTATTGCTTTAGTTAATCGTCTTCCATCTCCTGTAGAAAAATGATCAATGAAAGCTGACATATGCTTTGTGCCACTAACTCCTATTGCCTTCTTGTAAGGCGAATCGACCAAGAATAAGAAAAAATGGCTGGCAAACGATAAAATAAAAATCGTGACGATGCCAAAGCTCGTGTCTGATATTATCCCTCCTGAATTTAGAAAATATAATGTAGAAATCGGAGATATTAAAGATAAAGGAAAGGCAATCCTTGCAGGTGCACTCCCATGCGTCCTTAAGGTTAGATACCAAAGTCCACTCATACATCCTAATCCGAAAAGTAAACCTTTAGCTGCTTCATCAAAATATGAAGTAATGTATAATGTAATTAACATCAAAACTGATCCAGTAGAACCTGCTTGCAAGCCATATCTAAGAGGATAACGACCATCCCAAAGCCAAGATATTTGTGTGACCAAATAGGACACGGAAATGATAGGAATTACAAATGAAAAAAATGCTACTAACACATATTCTTGAGTATCTGCTGCTATCTTTAATTGAGAATGGGAACTAAAAACCAGCAACAAAGCTGTTGATAAGAACAAAAGAAGACTAGGCAAAATATGAGGTGTATGATAAAGAAATGCAGATAAACGAGCAGGAGGCGGGCTTATTTTATCTACTCTAAGTTCAGGTGTCATCAAATTGAACCTAGATGTATTGATT
>CACOJW010000033.1 GCA_902627615.1 uncultured marine group III euryarchaeote | reverse complement strand
TTATTGATGAGAATATAGCTAGAAAGATTGTTGATTTAGGTGAAATTGAAGATGGAGAGAGAGTTTTAGAAATAGGTCCAGGGCGAGGAATTTTAACTGAGTTGTTGGTTAATAAAGCACCATTGATTGCCGTGGAAAAAGATAAATGGCTTGCAGTAGTTCTTCAGCAGAAATTCAAAGAAAAGGCTAAGATTATAGAAGAGGATATCTTAAAATTTGTACTTCCGGAAATCGACGTAATTATAGCTAATCTTCCTTATTCCATTTCTTCACCGATATTATTCCATCTCTTCAACTTTAGTTGGAAGAGGGCGGTTTTAATGTTTCAAGAGGAATTTGCAAATCGTCTTGTAGCTAAATCGGGAACCAAGACGTATGGTCGACTTTCAGTTATGGCAAATCATTTTGTAGATACTAAAAAATTGTTTAAAGTATCTAAGACTGCATTTCAACCGCAACCTAAAATTCATTCACAGGTAGTGAGATTAGTCCGTAGAGAACCGGATTATGACTTACATGATTTCATTACTTTCGAGGAAGTAGTTCGATCTATTTTCACACATCGAAGGAAAAAAATACGTAATTGCTTAAGATTGAATTTTAAAGAATTGGATTTAGAAGGACTGCCTTTTTTAGATCAACGTGCCGAAGTTTTAGAACCAAAAGAGATCGCTAGTCTTTCAAATCAAGTATTCGAAAGAAACTCAAAATAATTTTTTTAAGAGAAGCATGTCTGTAAGGCTAGCTTTTACTTTCAAGTCTCCAGACATGTAGGCTTTAATCGGAGATATTTCTTTACTTATCAATCCAATGAACGTTTTTGCATTTGCAGTCACAACTAAATCAGCTTCTATGTTTTCGGTTGAAATAAAATCTTCAATTCTCATATTATCTAGTTTAGTAAAATAATTTCCTTCATCAGTAACAGAGATACAAATAGTACGATTTTTACCTTCTATCATTTTTGAAAATTTAGGCTCATCATCGATTCTTGAATTAAATTCTATAACTTTCTCATCTAGCAAATCAATTACTGTTTTAGTCATTATTTTCACCGAAATCATCAAGTGTTTTTACAGGACGTATCCGTTCTAAAGTTTTCCAACTTTTACGAGTTCCAGTAGGCCACCTATTGTTATCAGCATAAAAGGTCTTCAAAAACTTAATTGTCCTTTCATCAGAAGGATATCCACTTCCAAAATCGCCTATTTCGGCCTTGAGTTTTTTTATTTCACCTTCGCGAGTTTCTTTAGCAATAATCGATGCAGCTGCAACGACTCCGATTTTTGCGTCGGCCTTGTGCATAGAAATCACATCAGTATCTTTTTCATTCGTTAACTTTTCTTTTATCTGTTTTCCAAATCGATCTTCGTTTACATCCGCAGCATCAACATATGCTATATTTGGGTTTAATTTTGAGATAACTCTTTCAAAAGCCTCACGATTCAGTTCATTTAATTTATTTTTTCTTCTGTAAATATCAACAGTCTCAGCTTCTATAACTTCTACGGCATAATCATATTTTTCTTTTATTAATTTAGCCAATTCTTTCCGCTTTTTAGGGTTTAGTAGTTTTGAATCCTTTATACCTAAATTTTCTATTTGTGTTGCGTTTTTTACTGCAACAGCAGCTACTACGAGTGGTCCTAATACAGGCCCCTTTCCGGCTTCATCCACTCCGCAAATCATGTTTCAAGAACCAAATGGGCCCATTTCCGGGCCATAAAATATATCGCAACTTTTTCGGGCAGCTCGGCAATAGTCTCTGGCTTAAGAGTGGCTATTCCATCGCCCATAGTTACAGGATGTTTAACTGTGGATCTAATTTTTACAGGATTATTGCCAAAGGCTATTGCATCAGTCATGGGATCAAATTTTTCTAATTGTTTATAATTCATTGTTGTAACTTTTAACCCAGATCCTCCGTGTAATGAACCAGGTAGTCTAATTAAGCGATGTATGTCTCCAGTAACAGGCTCATCAGGATGAATAGCAGTTTCTTTTAGTGCAAGCTGGACAAATTTTTTTTTAGAAGATTTTGGCAGTTTGTTAAAAGCATCTTCATTATTTTCCTTTAAATTAGGTTTATCTAATTTCACTCCTATATTCTTTGTTTCCAGCTTTAGTTCTTTGTTGTCTAATTTTCTAAAATAATCTAGTTTGTGATTGATAAAACGAGAAATTCTCCCCTGCCATCCTTTTGCATTAGTTTCTGGCAGCTTTTCAAAAGAGATATACTTTCTTTCCATTCCTCTTCCACGTATTGGAAATTCCTTTGTACGTCCTGCATCGATTAAAATCTTATTGAGATCTAAACCTTTTCCTGTTAAATAATCTGCAAGTTCTCTTCTTGCACCAGAGGGCAATGTTAGCATGTCAGATGTTCTCACATGAACATGATATCCTCTGCCTCCACTGAATGTAATCAATAGGTCTTTTTCATTTAAACCAAAATCACCTAAAAGTACATCTACAACAAGTCTGTAAGTTTGTTCACGTATGTAAATCATAAGTTTTGAAAATGTAATTTTGCCCTTTTTTACATCTTCCATTTCTGGCAGGTGGTCAGCGTCTAAATCAAAAATTAAATCTGCACCCAACCATTCCTTATCAATCATTGTACTTTTGTTGGGGTCGCTGTAATAGGCAACAG
>CACOJW010000032.1 GCA_902627615.1 uncultured marine group III euryarchaeote | reverse complement strand
CAAATTGTTATTGGAAAGGGGCTATAACGTAAGAGCATCGGTTAGAGACAAAAAAAACCCTGGCCTTGTTTCACATTTATCAAAAATGGATATTGACTTAGTCGAATTAGATTTGATGGAACCTGAAACAATTGATGCTGCAATGCATGACATGGATGGCCTGTTTCAAGTTGCTGCCGTTTACAAAAGTTGGGCAAAAAATCCTCAAGATGAAATCATTAATCCTTCAATTATTGGAGGGATTAACGCTTTGAAATCTGCAAATAAAGCCGGAGTCAAAAAAGTGATTTTTACATCTAGCACTGCAGCTATAGGAAGAAGTGGTCCAAATGGTAGGGCATTAACTGAGGAAGACTGGAATGATAAATCAAAACATCCGTATTCATACGCAAAAACTGAAGCCGAGAAGAGAGCCTGGGACTACGCAAAAAGTGTGGGGATGAATCTTGTAGTGATGAATCCCACTGCAGTTATCGGACCTTTTTTTCATAGACATACCCCTAGTACATTTTTATTTGACAAACTTCTGAAAAATGAATTACCATTACTTCCACCCCAAACTTTTGGATATGTTGATGTTAGAGATGTTGCTCTAGGTCACCTAAAAGCATATGAAAATGAAAATGCTGAAGGGAGACATATCTTGTGTACTTCATGCTTGGACGGATTTGAATTGATGGATATTATTAGAGAATTTGAACCTGATCTAAAATTACCTAATAAAATTGTACCAATGTGGAGAATGAAGCTTTTCGCCCGTTGGGAGATAACAAAATCTAAATTTGGATACATCCCTCGGGTATCTCCTGAAACTGTTAAGGAATACATGAATAAAATAACAAATTATGATTCTAGTAAGGCTAGAGGAACTTTGGGCTGGAACCCAATAGAAATTAATGATTCAATAAGAGACACTCTGAATTGGATTAAACATAAATTAAGTTAAGGATTTCTACAAACCAACATTCTTGTGTGAGTAGTGAAATTGTTAACTCTTTCTTCACTTAATAATTCTAAATTACATTTTTCAATTAATTCTTTGAAATCTACATGCTTACCAAGACCTAATCGCTTTCTAAAAGGATTCCAAAGAGTACCAATAATTCCTTTGCTATCTTTGTAATGGTTAACAATAGCAATCAACCCTGAAGCCTTAGTAACTCTTACTATTTCTCTAAGAACAACTTCTGGCTCAGCTACTACTGCCAAAGTATGTGCTACTACGCAGTGATCAAAAGTATTTGTTTCAAATTCAAGTACGTGTGCGTCCATTTGTTGAAAATTTATTTTCGCTGAAAAATCTCCATTTTCTTGTCGCTTACGTGCTTTAACTAACATAGGTTCACTATAATCTATGGCATCCACTTTTACAAATTCTGGAACATGTTTTAATGAAATACCAGTTCCCACTCCTACTTCTAAAATATGGTCATTCTCTTTTAAATCGAGAGAAGCATACATCTTTGAATGGCCTTCTGCAAATGAAGGTGCCATAAATCTGTCATAAATTGGTGCGTAAAAACGATAAATTCCATGTCTATGCTTCCTATTACTGTCTGTCACAAGGAATCTATTGAATTGCTGTTTATATCTTTAACATTATCTTGACTTAACTCTAAACAAAATATACCAAACACCTAACAAGCCCACAAATAGAATACTCACTGCACCATATCCGGGATCTGCTCCATCCCATGACGAGGGAACTGCTAGATTTCCACCGCCTTTTGTTGAAACATGCCACACAAAATATGCGGATGAAAAAGACATCAATGCAATAGATAAAGCAACTATAGCTTTTACATGGTATGGAAGTGTTTTACCTGTGGCATAGTATCTAAACAGTATCGTACCAAAATATTCGTTTGTGAGAGACCAACGAAATAGCTTTTCATTTGAAAGCGAAAATAAAAAAGCTGCTGGAACTGCCCATGATACTGTAGGCCATCCTGGAACCCAAATTCCGATAAGTGCAAAAATAACAAAAAGAGAACCAATAGTTGAGTAAATTTTGCTCTTGAAAGGACTACTTGATGAAAAATAATAATCCACAATTTCGTTAACTGTCTCAAAATTCTTCATTTTTCTATCCTACTAACTAAATTAAACTAAATTATGAATAAGATTTAAGAATTTGCTCTTAAACTGCATTATCAATTTAAAAAACCCCCTTCGTTGGACATGCATGAAGCACATAGTGTCTATAGAAGATTTAGACAAAAAAAGTATCATGGACATTCTGAAACGTGCGAAGGAATTGTTGCCGGTAGCTAAAGGTAAAAAAAAATCTAAGGCTTTAGATGGGAAAATTCTTGCAACCTGCTTTTTTGAAGCTTCAACAAGAACAAGATTATCTTTTGAGAGTGCAATACATAGACTAGGAGGAAACTGTATCGGATTTGCAGATCCTTCTTCTACTTCACACTTGAAAGGTGAAACGCTAGCAGACACAATAAGAATGGTTGCAGCCTATTCTGATGCAGTTGTTCTCAGACATCCCAAAGAAGGCTCTGCCAAATTGGCAGCCGAAGTCTCCGATATTCCTATCATTAATGGAGGCGACGGTGCGGGACAGCATCCAACTCAAACATTACTTGATTTGTTCACGATTAATGATGAAATTGGTAAGTTAGAAGGTTTGAAAGTGGGAATGCTAGGTGATTTAAGATATGGAAGAACTGTACATTCTTTATCAAAAGCTCTTGATCGATTTAAAACTGAATTTTTCTTCATTTCTCCTGAAATTTTGGCCATGCCTGAATATGTAACGGATGAGCTAGAAAATAAATGGTCGACTCATGAGGGGTTGGAAGACGTTTTAGGAGAATTGGATATACTCTACGTTACAAGAATTCAAAAAGAAAGATTTCCTGATATAGAAGATTACAAAAAAGTTGCCAACGCATATATTGTAAACGCTGAATTATTGAGAAATGCAAATTCTAAACTAAAAATTTTACATCCACTACCTCGTGTTAGTGAAATTGCTACTGATGTTGATGATACGGCACATGCTTCTTATTTCAGACAAGCATTCAATGGAGTGCCTGTGAGAATGGCATTACTTGAAAAATTAATTGGGGAAACAAAATGAGTAAAGATTTTCTAAAAGTACAACCGATACGAAATGGAACTGTAATTGATCATATCGAAGCCGGGCGTGGCAAAAAAGTTTTGGCTATTCTAGAACTAGAAGATAGTGGAACTACAATTAGTTTATTGATAAATGTTCAAAGTAAA
>CACOJW010000031.1 GCA_902627615.1 uncultured marine group III euryarchaeote | reverse complement strand
GGTTAAGTCCGGTAGCTTACAAGGCGCAAATTGATATCGTTCTGAATGCCTTAACCACGGCCTTCCCAGAAGGAGAAGCAGGCTTCGAAGCAAATGCTGAAGCATACTCGGCTGAACTTGACACATTAGATGCAAACTATACAGCTGCATTTGGTGTAGGTGGAACTTGTGAAGTAAGTAATACTGAAAAGACAATTGTGGCCAACCACAATGCTTATGCTTACATCTCAGAAAGATATGACATTGAAATCTTAACAGTTCATGGCCTTGATCCTGAAGGCGAACCATCACCCGCAGATATAGCAGAAGTTGTTGAACAAATTGAGGAAAAGAACTTGACAGTTCTTTACGTTGAGGAGTATACAAGTACAAGCTCAGTTGACAGCATCGTGGAGCAAACTGGGGTTAGTATTAAGATCCTGTATACTATGGAAATGCCGCCTAAAGACTCTAACGACAATTATCTAACATTGATGGATAAGAATCTTAACAGTCTTGTAGAAGGTATGGGATGTTAAATCGAAAAACAATGAAGGGAGGTGAATAATGGAATTCTACAATGTAAAACTAAAAAAGAAAGTTGACGTTGATGAGAAAGACTTTGAAGTAGTTACTATGAAGAATGGTAGACCAGCAGCAAAAGCTGAAGTAACTATCGATGGAGAAACACACAAAATGTTCAAAATTCTTTCAAAAGCAGATGCTGAAAAATACGCATAATTTCTCGAAGAATCTGTATGAAAAATTATGCAAACCAACAACACGTCGCCACCTCTAAAGGTAGATAAGCTAACAGTCCATCGTTCAGGCAAATTAGTATTGGAAGATGTCTGCATTACTATTAATCGTGGCGAGTTTGTTGGCCTTGTAGGACCGAACGGTGGCGGAAAAACCACATTTATTTTAACAATATTAGGTTTACTTAAGTCAAAAAAAGGCAGTATTGAACTTTATGGACACAAAAAACCTTCTAATAGTATTTTCAGGAAATTGGGGTGGGTTTCTCAACATGCCTCTAACATTCCTGAAAATGTGAAATTGACCGTTCGAGAGCTAGTTCAGCTTGGAACGGTTAACTCAAGTAATATGTTTTGGAGATTTAGTTCAGAGCAAAATGCTAAGGTTGATTATGCAATAGAGTTAGCGGGCTTACAACGATTTAGAGATAGAAATGTTTCTAAACTTTCAGGAGGGCAGCGTCAACGGGCAGTCATTGCACGAGTTTTAGCCTCAGAAGCAGAATTTATACTTCTTGATGAACCGCTTGTTGGTATAGATCGCGAATCTAGAAATACATTACTCAAATTTTTGGATAATCTTTGCCACGAAGCTCAAAAAACTATTTTAATGATATCTCATGACATTGCAGCAATTCAACAAGCTTCACATAGAATGATATTCCTAGAGGAAAGAATTAGGTACGACGGAGCTTCAGATTGTTTTCCTGATTTATCAAAATTGGCTGATTTACGAGGAATAAAATCAGTTCACGAAAGCAATGAGTTCGAGAACAGATTATATCAGTTAGAAGATATGAGGAAAAAGTAATGGACGTTGGTGAGTTTGTAATGAGGTTGTTTGTACCTGTTTTAGAGCTTATTGCTCCTTTAGTACCTGGTGAAATATTTCCTTATTTTTTTACATTAGAAATGCTTCAAAGGGCCTTAATTTCAGCGCTAATTGTTACATTCGTAGCAGGATTTCTTGGAATATTTTTACTAATGAGAAATCTTGCTTTGATTGGGGACGGGTTAGCTCACGTTTCGTTTGGCGGTATTGCTTTAGCTCTGATAGTTGGCTCTGCAATGCCATTGTTATATGCATTGCTTCTGAGCATTATTTCAGCTATATTAATTTATGAATTGCAAGCAAGGGGAATACTCTCAGGAGATGCCTCTATTGGTATATTTCTAACCGGAATGTTAGCTTTTGGTCTTGTTGCATTAAGAGTATGGGGTGGAGGCGTACAAAATAATATCGAAGGATATTTGTTTGGTAACATTTTGTTGGTTGATAGGGAAAGTTTCAATGTAACTTGTATAATTTCTATAATCTCTATTATCTTCCTCATACTAACCCATAAAATTTTACTAATTACTAGCGTTGATCCACTTGCAGCCCAAGTTCAAGGCATCCCAGTGAGAGCAACAGGTCTTGCTTTTAGCATCATTACTGCAGCTACTGTAGTTAGTATGGTTCAAGTTATGGGTGCGTTATTGGTTACAGCATTATTAGTGACGCCAGCAGCAACCTCTCAGTTAGTTAGTACGAGTTTTCGCACTTCCTTTATCTGGGCTCAAATATTTGGTTATCTTTCGGTATTTATCGGGCTTTATTACTCAGCAGAGTTAGAAACAGGCAGTGGTTCTATGATTGCTTTAGTTGCAGCAATAATTTTTGGCGTTGTAGCAATTGTTCAAATCGGTCTGAGACCATTAATTTTTTCATCAGATAATGATTAATCATTCATAATCATATGATTACAGTATTTCTTAAATTTTCTCTTTTGCCAAAATAATAATACAAAAATAATAGAAAAATATTAGTTTTAAGATATAAAAAGAATAGGATACTAATCTATATATACTATCTCCTAGAGCCGTTTGCTTTATAAGGGGTTGTCGTCGATAAGATTACATGGAAGGATACTGCGTAAAGTGCAAAGCCAAAAGAGAAATAGGTAACGGCCAAGAAGTCACAATGAAGAATGGACGCAAGGCAATGAAAGGAACTTGCGGAACTTGTGGCACTGGTATGTACCGTATAATGGGCAAAGCATAGATCAAATAATTAGGCAATAATTACTTTTTTGCCTATAGAATAGTTGCCACGCTCACAAATTTTAGGAGATTACGGCTAAGATTCCGAATATAGTTGCAACTAATGATATAATTAGCGACGCTACTATCAAATAATTAATTTTACTTTCTTCATTATTTAGTGCAGTTACTTTTTCAATTAATTCTATATTTTTCATATTTGATTTCCATATGAAATCAAATAAATCTCCAACAATAGGTATGGATCCAATTACAAAGTCGATTACTACATTCACGGCCATTTGAGTAATGATTTTAGGGGGAACTCCCATTTTTATTCCTGAATAAATAATGTAAGCAGAAATCAATCCTCCAATTAAATCTCCAACTAGAGGTATTGCTCCAATTATAGATTCGATTCCAACTTTATGATTAGTTCCAGGAATTCTAAAAGTTTCGTCTAGTCTCTCACTTAAGCGCCTCAACCTAATTATTTTTTCTTCGATAATTTCGTTCCTTTCTTCATCCATATTTTTTATGTCCTCTGATTATTCAAGAATTCTTGAATCTTATTTCTAAGTTTACTTTCTTCCGTGTCTTTTTCTTTTGTATCTATACAAGCTTCTAGCCATTTTTTCATCTCAGTACTTATTATTCTGTAAAAGATATTTCTCCCTACTCGTTTTTGATCGATTATTCC
>CACOJW010000030.1 GCA_902627615.1 uncultured marine group III euryarchaeote | reverse complement strand
GAGCATTATGACAGAGAAACGGCAACGCAAGGAGGGCCATTATTGAAAATTGATGGAGTTCAGGCAGTTTGGTCAAATTGGGAGTTTGAGAGTGTAGGTCCAACATCTCACTTACTTGGTGGGGTTTCATCTCAAAAAGATAATCGTCTTTGGATAGGTCAGTGGATGCACATTGATTTTCCCAATGCAACACATACTCCTGATGACCATACAATAGAATTCGAATGGCCTAAGGAAGACTTTACAGGCAAAGAGACAAATTTCCATATTGGTTTAGGATATGGTGAAATTTTCAAAAATATTACTACAATTAGTATGGAGTTTTGGCAAGATGAGAATCTTAAAAATCCAGATTGGTTTCATTTCAGTGCAGATAATGGAACAGTTGGTAGTTTCGAGGCAACTTTTGGTCAAGGATATCCTGACTATGCTGAGTACAATTGGTATGAAGCTAAGGATTATGCAGAATCGTTGACTTACGAAGGATTTAGTGGACACCTTGCAACAATAACTAGCAAGGAGGAAGCTGAAATAGTATTTTCACTTTTGGATGGCCAGCATTACTGGCTCGGCGGTTTTCACAATACAGATAGTCCAGATTACTCAGAACCTTCAGGTGGTTGGGAATGGGTCACGGGTGAAAATTTTAGCCACGAGTTTTGGGCAGAAGGTGAACCAAATGAAGCAGGTGCTGAAGATTGTTTAGAAGTCTGGGGTTTTGACAAAGTTTTGAACGATAATAGATGCTACAGGGGCTGGTCAGGTTTGGTTGTTGAGTATGATATGAATGGAACCAGTCACTATGAGGCCTTGATACCAGAATGGCATTGGGATGATAAGAATCAGACTGATATTTTGGTTTATGTAAAAGCAATTCCTTTAACAGATGCGGAGAGGAACGAAATTTTATTAGAAGAAGGTGATCCAGATGCAGACGATGACGGAGTTGTAGATGCCTTTGATGAAGATGACGATAATGATGGCATCAAGGATGAAGAAGATATGGATGACGATAACGATGGCATTGATGACGATAATGATCGTTGCCCAGGTACTAAAATAGGTGATGAAGTTGATGAAGATGGATGTTCAGCATCTCAAATAATCGGAGAGCTTTCTGAAGACAATAGTCTTCCAGGTTTGACTTTTGTAGTATCAATTGTTGCAGTCCTAGGATTAGCTATATTACGTAAGCCAAAACTGTAGGAGTAATGACTAATTTGCTAAATCTAGATAAATTATCTGATTTTGTAGAAGAATGGTGGGATAAATCAGCATTGCCTAGTTTGTGCGAGTTTGTTGAAATTCCTGCATTATCGCCGTCATTTGATTCAGATTGGGAATCTAATGGCTATTTGGATGCTGCAGTTGAGACTTTCATAGCTTGGACTCGTAGTTTGCCTCTTAGAGGACTTACAATTTCAGTACATCGACTAAAAAATAGATCACCATTACTATTGATTAAAATTGAAGGTGATGAAGAAGGCGAAGTTTTATTTTATTCACATCTAGACAAGCAACCAGAGGCTAGTGGATGGTCTGAAGGTAAAGGCCCTTGGAAACCAGTAATAGAAGATGGCTGGCTATACGGTAGAGGGAGTGTAGATGACGGGTATGGTGGATATGCTGGCGTTCTATCAATTTTAGCTTTGCAAGATCAGGGTATTCCACACCCCACTTGTCGTTTTTTGATTGAAACAGGGGAAGAGAGCGGTTCACCGGATTTGTCACACTACTTGGATGAGCTTGAATCAGATTTAGGAGTTCCAGATTTGGTAATTGTGCTAGACACTGGAGGACTTGATTATGATAGGTTGTGGGTTACAGAAAGTTTGAGAGGTATTGTTGCAGGTACTTTATCGGTCAAAGTATCTTCTGTTGGAGTCCACTCAGGCCACGGTAGTGGCGTTATGCCTTCTTCATTTCGATTAGTTAGGCAACTTCTATCAAGAATTGAAGATGAAAATACCGGAGAAATAAAGCCAGAATGGTTACATACAAAAATATCGGATAAAATGAGGGAGCAAGCCACTCAAATAATCAATATGAATTCTGAATCAGACAACGATTTTCCTTTGCTAGAGGGTGTTGAAAAACAAGTCAATGATCCGCTTGATATTTTTTTGACTATGAATTTGTCACCAAGCCTTTCAATAATTGGTGCAGATGGCATTCCCTCAATACAAGATGCAGGTAATGTTTTGAGAACTAATACAGATTTAAAAATTTCAATACGTACGCCTCCAGGAATAAGTGCAGATGAGGTTGCAATAAAAGTTCAGAAATTACTTGAGGAAAATCCACCAAATGGGGCGCATGTTTCAGCTAAAATGACAGAAATAGCAGATGGTTTTTTGTCACCAGAGTTGCCGGAAACATTGTCTAATGCTCTAAGTGAATCGGGTAAGAAATTTTATGGCAATGAACCGATGTCTTTGTTTATTGGAGGTACAATACCCGTAATGGCAATGCTTCAATCAAGATATCCCGAATCCAAGTTCATAATTACAGGGGCTGGAGGCCCTGGTGGTAATGCCCATGGACCGGATGAAAAGCTACACCTTCCTACTGCAAAAAAAGTGACTAAGTGTATGGCAGCAGCAGTTAGTGCACTCTAATTCGTCTTCGACAAAATTGTCGATAAAGGGTTTTAGGCACTAGTTACAAAAGTTAGTCACTTGGTATTGACTTTTATATACTCGGCGAAAAAAAATAGGTCATGAACTTCAAAAGAATTTCACAAAAAATCGCAATGTTTACAATCGTTGGAATCGCAGCTCTTGTGGTTTTCACGGTCGTTATGAGTGCACTGATCGCAGACTCTAGTTACAGCGCCAGTGCAGAGGATGGGGAGGGCTCAGACGCAATTGATGTTTATGTTAGTGGCGGTACTATGTCTAATCCATATTACCAGTTTTACCTGGATGAAGAAGGCAGTACAGAATTAACTGAAATTGACATTTCTAACAGTTATGAATTTCACAGACTTAATGATGCAACTTCACACCCTTTTTACATAAGTGACCAGGGATATGAGGCAGAATCAAGTGATGAGATTTCGTTGGAAGGTGCAGGCTCAAGTAATTCAGGTATAGCAGGTTCAGAATCATTTACGCTAACTTTCAATGAGGGTTTCACAGTTGATGATACTTTGAGTTACTACTGTACCGTACACTCTAGCATGTTTGCAGATTTTGCATTAACAGAGACTGTTGAGCTTCCGAATATACCTGCTACAGCAGTATCCACTGGAGAACACAATTCGTTGGTTGCAGCGTTGACTCATGCCAATCTAGTTGGTGTTTTGTCATCTGAAGGTCCTTACACTGTTTTTGCACCTACAGATGCAGCTTTCGAAGAGCTAGGATTAGATCTAAGCGAGTTCGATACTGAAGAAGAAAATGAAACTCTTGCTAAAATATTGTCTTATCATGTAACAATGGGAAGTGTAATGTCTAGCGAGCTTTCAGATGGTATGGAAGTTAATTCATTAATTCAAGAACCAATTACGGTTAATATTTACGGACAGGGAGCCGTAGTTCTTAACGGTGAGGCAAGTGTTACAAGCGCAGATGTGGAAACATCTAATGGAATTATTCATGTTATTGACAAAGTTCTAATTCCTCCATCAATGGTTTCAGATGAGCCTGTTGGAGAAATATGTTATGACATGGATACACACACAGTAGATTTAACGAAAACTGAAGAAACTTGTGACGAAATGTGGGTACCTGCAGTAGACATACCAACAACTGCAGCAGCTACAACAATTCATTCATCTTTAGTCGCAGCACTTACTAAGGCCAATTTGACAGAAGCACTCAAAG
>CACOJW010000029.1 GCA_902627615.1 uncultured marine group III euryarchaeote | reverse complement strand
TTTCTTCAGAGTCTTTACAATCCTAATTTTAATATTATCAAAATTGATACAACAGATCCATTAGGCAATCCAATATCTCCGAATATAATGATAAGTAAAAAAGAAAGCTTGGCCGTAATAGAGATAGCTAAAATCTCAGGTCTTAACTTACTTCAGAGGAAAGAAAAGAGTCAATTATTTGCAAATACTAAAGGTTTAGGAATAGCTATTGATTTTTGTTTGGAAATGGAGGTAAAGGACATAGTAATAGGATTAGGAGGTTCAGGCGTCTCAGATTTAGGAATAGGCGCAGCACATTTTCTAGGATTAGAATTTTTTGATTCAGACAATAAGTTAATTGCTTTTGATACAGAATTTGATTTAAAAAAAGTAAATAGGATTGCAAGTATAAATGCAACTAAATTTAGAAATAAATTATCTAGATCTAATTTGTATTTAGCCTCTGATGTTTTTAATCCTTTATTAGGTCCTAACGGTGCAGCTAATACTTTTTCACCAAAGAAAGGTGCCTCTTACAGTGAAACTAAATTAATATCTAAAATTCATAATCATTACAGAAATGTAGTAAGAAGCGAATTTGGTGTTGAAGTTAATTTAGAGATGGCAGGTTCTGCAGGAGGCTTTAGTTCTAGCTTTTTGATTTCTCCAAGATCGAAGATCATACATGGATTTGAATATTTCCGGCAAAGAATGGGACTTGATAATATTCTAAAAGAAGCAGATTTAGTAATTACAGGAGAAGGGACACTTGATGAAACAACAATGTATGGTAAACTCCCATTTTCATTATCTAAAATGGCTAGGAAATATTCTAAGCCTATATTTGGCATATTTGGTAATAATAAGCTTGACTATGGTGCGGAAAATTTTGACTATTCAATTCTTTTAAATGATATGATAAAATTTGATGGAAATATTAAAAGTAAAGATTACATTGATAAAATACTACCAAAGCAATTGTTTAAGGCTGGGCAGGTTTTCGCGGAGCGAATAGAAAAATATGGCATATGATGTTGTAATTCCTGCAGCAGGTCTTGGTACGCGTTTAAGACCATTAACAGATAATAGTCCAAAGGGTTTAGTTAAGTATAAAGGAAGAGAAATATTATTGAGACAATTTGATATTTTAGAAAATTACGATGTCAATCAAGTAATACTAGTAGTAGGTTATCATAAAGAAAAATATTACGACTTTTTAAAGAGAAACAGTTTTAATTTCGTTGTAAAAACAGTTGTAAACGAGAAATATGATAAAACAGGTTGCTCATATTCTTTATACAAGGCCCTTAATTACGTAAGGAACGATTTTATCTATATAAATTCAGATTTAATTTTTAGACATTTTGCATTTTCTAAAATACTAAGTCATCGTGAACATAATGTTATTGGCCTCCGCAGCTTAAAAAATAATAGTGAAACTGTTTTACAAAAAGTTGAATTGGACGGAAATATTGTTAAAAGAATGGCTTTGAAATTAGAGGGGGATTACCATTATGAGGCTGTAGGTCCAATCAAGTTTAGTTTAGATTCCAAAGATATAATAATGACCAAATTTCAAAGTATAGATTCTAATATAAGTAAAAAAATCCCTTGCTATTCGTTATTTGGTTTGTGTCTTGATAAAATAGATATTGAAGGAGTTTTACTAGATGAAAACGAATGGTCTGAAATTAATACAATAGAGGATTACAATGCAAACAAAATATAAAATGTTATTGTTAGATGTCGACGGCGTTTTGATTTTTGATAGTAATAAAATAAAGCAGAAAATTTTCATTTCAAATTTAATAAGTCAAGGAATAAATGTATCAATTGTTACAGGCCGCTCACTAATTTCTGCAAAAAATATTTGTTTACAATTAGGTATAAAGATGCCAATAATAACTTTCAATGGTAGTTTAATTTATGAGCCCATAAGTAAAAAAATTATTTACCAAAAAACTTTATCTCCATTAAATTTAAGAAAAATAATTGAAATATCTAATTCTTTTAGTATAAGTCCAATATTTTTTACATCTTCAACTATTTTTGCTAATGAGCATAGTAAGGTTGTAGAAGACTATTGTAAAAAGCAAGAAATAGATTTCAAGCTTTCTACTTTAGAATCTCTAATGAGAAAGGACTTGATCAAAATGCTTTTTATCTCTGATAATGAAAATCTCATTTCTTTCAAAGGAAGTGTGCAAAAAATTATAGGAGAAAACCATTTCTTCTTTACAAGAAACAATTACATGGAACTCGTATCAAAAAAGGTATCAAAATATATCGCCACAAGGCATCTCTGTAAAGAGCTTAACATAAAAATCAATGAAATTGTAGCTATTGGCGACCAGGAATCAGACATAGAAATGCTAAAAAAAGTAGGCAAAGGATACTCTATGCCGCATTCTCCTAAATTTGTTAAGGACGCCGTTGGTTTGGTTGCGCCAGAGGGCGATGATTTCCTTCAAAGATTAGTGGAGGCTCATTTGTGTTAAATTTATATTATAGCCTATATAAATTCAGGATTTAACTTATGATAAAAACAGGGGTAATCGGAATCGGTTCGATGGGTCGAAATCATGCGAGAGTTTATTCAGAGATATCAAATTTAGTGGCAGTTTCAGACCTAAACGAGGAAGAAGGAAATAAAATAGCAACTCAATTCGGAGCTAAATATTACAAAAATTATTCAGAAATGTTGCAAGAAGTTGATGCTGTAACCATTGCAGTCCCTACTGTATTCCATAGAGATGTTGCTGAGGTCGTTGCCTCTAAAGGTGTACACATGTTAATAGAGAAACCTTTAGCTTCAACTCCTAAAGAAGCTGAAGCCATTATTTCATTTGCTAAGGAGAACAATATAATACTTGGAGTTGGCCATATAGAAAGACACAATCCCGTTGTTACTTATTCAAAGAATGCTATTGAAAATAATGAATGGGGAGACATAATAGCAATGTCATCTAAACGGGTATCTAATTATCCCGATAGAATAAGTGATGTTGGCGTTATATTTGATCTAGGAGTTCACGATTTGGATATTTTGTGTTATTTATCAAGTGGACAAACATCGTCTGTATTTGCAGTAGGTGGTAAATATAGAAATGAAAAAGATGAAGATCATGCAAATATAATTTTAGAATTTGATAATGGGATTAAAACAATGAGTGAGATTAGTTGGCTTTCTCCAATGAAAGTTAGGGAATTGACACTTACATGCAGTAAAGCCTACGTTGTACTAAATTATGCAACTCAAGAAATTGAGGTTCTAAAATCTAAATTTACTAATTTGGATAGGGGTAATCTTTTCAGCGTTAACCAAGAGATAGAATCACAAAAAATAGAAATAGCAAAAAAAGAGCCTTTGAAGCTTGAACTCGAGGATTTTTTAACATCAATAAAAAATAATTCAACACCGTTGGTTTCAGGTGAAGATGGTCTTAGAGCTGTTAAACTTGCCGAAGAAGCTACTAATTTATTGAAAACTTAATATGTTTTTTTCCGAAGATTACGCCGGTTTTTTATCGTCATTTTTTTTATCCGTCATTGTTACTTTCATAACTATTTCTTGGCTTATTCCTCAGCTAAAATCTAAAGGCTTCGTAGGTAGAGATATGAATAAACCAGAAAAATATGAGATACCTGAGATGGGCGGTATAGGTGTTGTAATCGGTTTTTTTGCAGGTATTTACATACAAATTATAATCTATGATGTATTTGGTTTCGGCCAAAGTATAACTGAATTTTTAATGGCTTCTTCGGTAGTAATTATGGGTCTCGCTTTCATTGGCCTCTTAGATGATTTATTAGGTATGAGACAGAGAACCAAAGCTTTTCTTCCGTTTCTTTTCGCTTTGCCATTGGGTGTTTTCGTTTCTGAAGAAATGTATATTCCATTATTTGGGAATGTCGATTTTGGTTATCTTATGTTGTTTTTGGTTCCTTTTGCCGTAACGTGTGCAGCAAATTCGACAAATATGCTTGAAGGTTTCAACGGGCTTGGTTCAGGAATGGCAATTATCATTTCATTAACATTGATAACAATAGCAGTAATTAACAACGATTTGGGAGGTGTATTTTTTCTTTCACCTTTACTAGGATCACTTCTAGCTTTCTTTTATTTTAATAAGTATCCTGCTAAAATATTCCCAGGAGACACTTTAACCTTATTCATGGGCGGAACGATTGCTTGCTCAGCCATTATTTCAAATTTAAAGTTGGAAGGAGCAATATTATTATTACCTATGATTTGTGAATTTTTCTTAAAGGCTAAGGGTAAATTTAAAGCACAATGCTTTGGCCAGAGTTTGGAAAATGGAATATTATTTTATCAAGGTCCTTTAGAATCATTAACACACTTCGTTATGATAAATTTCAAGGTTACTGAGGCACGTTTAGTTTCCTTC
>CACOJW010000028.1 GCA_902627615.1 uncultured marine group III euryarchaeote | reverse complement strand
GATCGACCGGCTTCGGGTATCCAACTATTGACTCCAGGCGAGCGCACCTTGCCCCTCGCTTGCGCTGCGGGCTATCGGTTTCCCTACGGCTTCGTACCTGCGTACTTAACCTCGCCAATAATAGGAACTCCACGGATCAATTTTCGAATCGAACGGTATGACATCGGTGCGGCGGTGTAACCGCTTAATCCCTTGCATGCCATACCAGTCTGTTACCACCTGATTTCAGGGTCTTATTAATCTCCCGTCAGGGATACTTTACAACTTTCGCTCACGCTACTATTGCGCTATCGGTCTCGGTTTGTATTTAGGGTTGGGAGTTAGTACCTCCCGCATTCACGCGCAATATCCAATGCACGCTACTCTTGGATCCTGAAAATCATCTTTCACTGCGTCTTCTACGGGGCTATCACCCTCTATGGCGCCGGTGTTCCACACGAAATTCGAATAACAGTGTTAAGATGTAAACAGGCCACTCCACATTTCCAATGACTTTCATCAAAGGATTCGGATTGCCCTATAGGGTGTTCGATCGCCTTTACTAACCCTATCTCTTTTGATTTCTTTTCCTGCCCCTACTAAGATGTTTCAATTCGGGGCGTTACCCATCCTTACGGATTGAACTACATGAGTTCAGGAAGTCCCATTCGGTTATCTTCGGATCAAAGGCTCCATGCGCCTCCCCGAAGCATATCGCTGCTTGGCACGACCTTCTTCGGCAACCGAGCCTAGTCATCCACCAGGTGGCGTAGTAACTGCTGTAGCCGTCGGCTTCAACATTCGTCCGGGTTTGCGTATGATCTGACAATCATTGACGCGTTACTGCCTCACTGTGAAGAGACAAGCGTCTATGCCAACTTCCCCGGTCTATAAACGTAAAGATCGAGTGCACGAACTACCCTGCGCTGTAAAACCAGCATCATGGTCAAACACAGGGATTTGTTGGGAGAAAAAGGGGGTATATAATATTGCGCAAGATTTCCAGTCACTACATCCAATGGCAGCTTAGATAGAACAGTTACAGTTCAAAATCTAAAATATCAATGGCTTCGTTGATGGAATTAGCTTTCAAAATGGCTTGTTGTGTTTCTAAGGTAAGGCTGCACATAGATGCAATATTGTAAAAGTCTTGTATGCTTCCTTGCTTTAAATTTAGTCCATTATGTTCCATAAAACCTGTAAAATCATCAAAAGGTACTCCAACTTTATTAGCCGCGTCCCTGATTCGTTCTTCAAGCCTAGAAATTATTTCAACCCATTTTTCACCCTCAATTAATCCTTCCAATTCAGGGATTGTATTTATTTCAGCTTCAAAGTATAAGGGCGAACCTGAAGATTCTTTCAACATAGTTTGCATAGAAGGATTATTTGGTGGATTGTAGACCAGAGGCTTGTCTAGGATAGGCTGAATTAAATTTATAATTTCAAATCTTTCTTTGCCAATTAATTCAATGTAATAATTAGTTCCAGTTAAATCAAGATCTTCACATTTAGTCACATATGCAATAGTACCAAAGTTAGTCGGAGTATCCCACCCTCCTTTTTCTTTACCATGATTTATGGTGCAAATTCCAAAAATTCGGTTTGTACTCATGCAATTATCTAGCATTTGCCTATATCTGGGCTCAAAAATTCTTAATGGAATTTTCTGGTTGGGGTAAAGGACAATATCTAAAGGGAAAATGGGTATTTTTTTCATGGAGCTAACCTCTCAGTTTGCCAAATACGGCCATGCTTTGTATACACAAACCTGTCATGCAGACGGTCTCTTCTTCCTTGCCAGAACTCTACATTGCGGTGTTCCAAAAGATACCCTCCCCAAAAGTCAGGAAGCGGTATTTCCTTACCTTCATATTTTTTCTCCAAATCTTTAACTTTATTCTCTAATTCATCTCTGTTTTTTAGATTTTTACTTTGATAAGATGCCAAAACAGAAATTTGGCTAAGTCTCGGTCTGCTATGAAAATATTTTTCGGATTTGCTTCTTGAAACTTTTCGTATTTTTCCTTGTACTCTCACTTGCCTTTCAAAATCGTGCCAATAAAATATCAGAGATCCATAGGGATTGTTTTCAATTTCTTGAGCCTTTTTGCTATTATAGTTTGTGTAGAATACAAATCCATTGTCACTATATTCTTTTACTAAAACGGTTCGGCTAGATGGTTTTCCTTTCTTAGTTGATGTTGATAGTATTGCAGCATTCGGTTCAATGTTCTCTAAATCTTCTATTTTTTGGAACCAAGTCCGGAACATTTCAGTTGGAGATTCTAATAGATCGCTTCGATTCAGTTCATTCATTTCATATTGCTTGCGCATTTCTTCCAAACTAACCATTTACAATACATTAAGACGGAGATTTAAGAAAGATATGTTGAAACAGATTTATATATGACGAGAAATAGTCAAAATCATGAATCAACTTCAATCGATGGGAATGCAGCCATCTCCTTTCAAAGGATTTCTGATTAGATTTCTTGCGTTTATGATTGATATCGTAGTCACTTTGATTGCCGTATTTGCAGCAGCAATTGTTTTTGGAATATTTTTTGGTTCTTTGTTTGGAGGAGAGGCAGGATTTGGCGTAGGTTTAATCATTTTTATTCTTGCAGCTCTCGCAGCTCAGTTTCTTTACAAACCTTTGATGGAAGCGTCTGAATATCAGGGGACTGTTGGTAAAATTACACTCGGTATGAAAGTTGTAGATAAGAATGGTCAAAGAATTACCGTTGCAAAATCTTTCATAAGAACTATTGTTTACATTATTGAAAATGCAATTCCCTTTGGTTCGCTAGCTTTTCTTATCATTGCTTTTACAGATGAAAATCAGGGTTTACACGATATGGCAGCCGAAACGTACGTAGTTTCTAAATACTGGCAAGGTCCAATACCATTGCAAGATAACTTCGGAGCTTAATTATGAAAGAAGATACACAAAAAGAATTAATGTGGGCCACTGGATCTTTAGCAGGGTTTATTCTTTTTTTATTTTATGGAGAGCTTTCATTAAATGAAATGCTAATTCCAATAGTCGCCTTTATAGTCAATTGGATTGTAATAAGTTATTTTATCAAGAATTATGGGTTAGATGGTAATTCGGTGCAAAACTTGGAAAATGAGTTTAAATGGTATTCAGCAATGCTAATTTTATTTGTCGCAATAATGACTTTCATTGGAATTTCAGATGATGAATTAGAATTAACACCTTCGTTATTTGGCACACTCGTTTTTGGTTTCACTTTTGTATGGGTTGTTCGCAGTTCAGCAATGAAATATTTCAGTTAATTATTGCTTGCCACGCCCATCCACCGCAGCTATAACCATCGCTAATCCTGCAATGAAGCGTCTATCAAAAGCATGGCCAGAAGGAATTGTTACTACTAATTTTTTAATTAGTGGATTAAATTTTTGACGCATAGTTATTGGTTGTTGATCGGCAGAAGTCCATAATGTAAATTTTTTAGGCAGAAGAATTCCTAAAAGCACACGTCTTGCAATTGCATATCCTAGACTATCTTCAATTAGCATTCCAATTTCATTTCCATCAGAATCTAATAATTCCCATTTTGTTCTCAAGACAGATTTCCAAAATTTTCTCCTTATGCTGCCTAAGAGTAAATTTTCTCTAGGATCTACAATATCAAATCCGCCCCAAGCATCAACTAAATTTCGTTGTTTAATGACTAACCATTCGTTATTTTTATTTTCATCATCATAAATTCGTATATCTTCCTTGATTCTAAATCTTTTTTGTTCACAAAAACCGTATAGTTTGTCTTGCTCGTCCATGATTCTAAATTTGTTTCCAAAAAACTTAAAAAATTTTTCCCTGATAAGATATTGATTTAACTCCAGTAACTTTGCCATCTTTTGTCGATAAAAGGTATGTTATATATACAGTGCAGTGCATGAAAGATTAGGTAAAGCATGGCAGACGAACTTTTTGGAAGTAGTGAATTGGCTTTAGCATTCATAATCATTGGTGTGCTTCTTTTTGTAGTAGAAGTATTTCAACCTGGGTTTTTGATTGCAGTACCAGGCACAGTGTTCATAGTTTTAGGCATTTTAATGTCGTTTGACGACGCGCTTGGTCTGTCCTCAGGAACATTGCTTGTAATTGGTTTAGTAGTAGGTCTTGGATCGCTGTATGGAACCATGACGATGTATCAATCTTTAGCACCTCCAGATACACCTAGTGAAATGAGCATTGAAGCTATGATTGGGAAATCTGGAGTTGTGACTAAAGATGTTGAAGCTAACGAGATGTCTGGTAAAGCAAAAATAGGTAGAGAAGAATTCAGAGCTACATCCGAATCAGATATACCTAAGGATACGAAAGTAAAAGTTATACATGCAGAAGGAATCACTCTTACGGTGGTTCCAGAATAAAATAAAAAAGGAGAAAAAAAATGATAGGCTGGCTAATGTTATTGTTGATTCTTGGTGCAGTACTTGTCGTCATTTTGATGACAACTATTGTCCAGATAGAACAATATGAATCTGGTGTCGCGTTAAGATTGGGTAAGTATCACTCTATGCTCAATCCAGGATGGAATTTTGTGGTTCCACTTATAACTCAGGTCTTCAAGGTAGACCTTCGTATACAAGTTCTTGATGTTCCACGTCAGGAAGTTATTACAAAAGATAACTCACCAACCATGGTTGATGCAGTTGTTTACTACAAAGTTGCCGATGCTAAGAAAGCAGTATTGGCTGTAGCAAATTATAGGGCAGCAATTGTAAACATGGCACAAACCACACTTAGAGGGGTTGTTGGTGACATGGAATTAGATGAAATTTTCTCAAGCAGGGATAAAATCAATGCAATTCTAAGAGAGAAATTAGACATTGAAACAGACCCCTGGGGTGTAAAAGTAGACAATGTCGAAATTAGAGAAGTAGATCCTTCTCCAAACGTTAAAGCTGCAATGGAAGAGCAAACCTCAGCAGAACGTGAAAG
>CACOJW010000027.1 GCA_902627615.1 uncultured marine group III euryarchaeote | reverse complement strand
TGTAGTCTATTGCAGTACCAAGTGCAATTACTCCAGAAATATTTGGAGTTCCAGCTTCAAACTTTTGTGGCACATCGTTATAAATCGTTTTCTCAAAAGTAACCGATTTTATCATGTCTCCGCCGCCCTGATAAGGAGGCATCTCATCTAAAAGTTCTTTTTTACCGTATAAAACGCCAACTCCAGTAGGTGCATACAGTTTGTGACCTGAAAAACAATAGAAGTCAGCACCTATTTCTTTCATGTTAACAGGTATGTGCTGAACAGCTTGAGCTCCATCTATCATTATTTTCACTTCATTTTTGTGAGCTAATTCAACGATTTTTTTAATAGGGTTAATAGTACCTAATGAATTTGAAACATGATTCATGGAAATAAACTTAGTATTCTTATTTATCATATTTTCTAATTCATCTACCAGCAGTTCACCATTCTGATTCATTGGAAGAATTCTTAATTTAGCTTTTTTCTCCTCACAAATCATCTGCCAAGGAACTATATTTGCATGATGTTCCATTTGTGATATTATAATTTCATCGTTTGAATTTAGTAAAGGTCTAACATAACAGTTAGCTACTAAATTTATGGCCTCGGTAGCCCCTCTGACAAATATTATTTCTTTTTCACTACTGGAATTTATGAAATTAGCAATTTTGGTTCTAGCTTTTTCATATTCTTTGGTTGCTTTTTGACTCAAGGTATGTACACCTCGGTGAATATTTGAATTAGTATTTTTGTAATATTTTTCTACAGCTTCAATTACAGGATATGGCTTTTGTGTAGTAGCTGCATTGTCCAAATAAACTAGTTGTTTACCATTAACCTCTTGGTCCAAGGTAGGGAAATCAGACTTAATTTTTCTATCAATCATTCATCTCCTTTTGGTAATTTGTCTATCACAATATCCATCATTTTGTTTCTTATTTCATCATCGCTAATTTTTTCAATGATTTCTCCAACATATGCTCTCATTAGTAATCTTCTGGCATTATCAAAATCTAAGCCTCTTGCTCTCAAATAGAACATGGCTTTGTCATCAAGCTGACCTATAGTAGCCCCATGTGTACATTTTACATCATCAGCATATATTTCCAATTCAGGCTTGGTATGTATGGTTGCATCATCGGTTAATAATAAGTTTTGATTATTTTGTATTGCATCAGTTTTTTGGGCGTCAGGATGTACATGTATTCTACCGTTGAAAACAGCTACAGATTTCCCTCCAAGAATTCCCTTGTAGTGCTCATTACTGGTACAGTTGTTCTTAATATGCTCAATAGTGGTGTGATGATCAATATGCTCCTTATTACTAGCAAAATAGAGTCCATTAAGATCACAGTTTGCACCAGTTTCTTTTAATTCAATATGATAATCTCTTCTTGCAAATTTTTTACCTATAGAAAAGTTATGAGAAACAAAATTACTATCTCTCTTTTGTCTAGCACAAATGTTTGCAATGTGGTATGTGTCATCAGCGTAATCATCTAGAATAATATGTTCTAAATTTGCGCCTTGGTCCATATGTACATTCATCACAGAGTTTATGAAATTCGTTCCTTTTCCTCTTACTCTAAATTCTTCAAAAATTTTCGTATTACTATTTTTTCCAGCCTTTATGATAATTTTTGGATAAACAGCTTGTTCACCCCCTTCGTTATTGACTAAATTTAGTATTCTTACCTTGCTTTCTGAGTTTTCTTCTAGATCAATATAGCAACCGTTAATTGCAAAAGCATTGTTTAAGTCTAAAAACGGGTTGTTTTTAGATTCAAATATATCCTTTTCAATATTCCCACTGACTATTCCTTCGGAAACCGTACCGGTTTTAGATTGAATTTGATTCTTTACTATTTTCCCATTGCATAAGATTAAATCATAATTCTCATTAATGTTAATAGTTGAATCATTATGATTTAAGTCTAAATTTAGTATTACTGAAGGATCTGAGAACTTCCAATATTCTTGTTTTCGAGTAGGAATTCCGGCCTTATTAAATTCTTCGAATGCTTTAATTCGAAGATCTCTGATTGCATCATTTTCTAATTCAAGAGTGCTTTCGAAAGATTTGGTTAAGGCAGCTATAGCTTTCATTATGCTTTTGTTCCTTCAATAATTTTATCATATCCCATCTCTTCCAACTCAATTGCCAAGCTTTTATCACCAGATCTGACTATTTTACCGTCAACGAGAACGTGGACAAAATCAGGAATTATGTAATTCAATAATCGTTGATAATGTGTGACTACAATTGTCGCATTTTCTTCACTTCGCATTGCATTTACTCCATTAGATACAACTCTTAAAGCATCAATGTCTAGTCCTGAATCAGTTTCGTCTAAAAGCGCTAACTTAGGTTCAAGTACGGCCATTTGGAAAATTTCATTTCTTTTCTTTTCTCCGCCTGAAAATCCTTCGTTTACAGGTCTTTTCAATAAAGATTCTTTTAAATTTAAGAGTTTAATCTTATCACCAATTAGTTCCATAAAGTCCATGGCATCTATTTCAGGTTCACCACGGTACTTCCTATGTGCATTTAGTGCAGATTTTAGAAAATAAGTATTGTTTACTCCAGGTAACTCTACAGGGTATTGAAATGCTAAAAAAACACCTTCACAGGCACGTTCATCTACATCCATATCGAGTAAATCTTTACCCAAATAGTCAACACTTCCTTCAGTAACTTCATAATCTTCATGTCCTGCTAAAACTTGAGCCAGTGTGGATTTACCCGAGCCATTTGGCCCCATTATGGCGTGTGTTTCGCCAGCGTTCACATTCAAATCAATTCCCTTTAGAATTTTCGTTCCTTCTACTTCTACATGTAAATTCTTTATTTTAATCATTTAACCGACACTCCCTTCAAGTGAGACCTCAAGTAATCGTTGAGCTTCAACAGCAAATTCCATAGGTAATTCCTTGAAAACTTCTTTACAAAATCCGTTTACAATTAGATTAATTGCATCTTCTTCTGAAATTCCTCTTTGTTTACAATAATATATTTGGTCTTCTCCAATTTTAGAGGTTGAAGCTTCATGCTCAATATGAGATTTTTTATTTTTGATATCTAGGTAAGGGAAGGTATGTGCACCACATTCTTCACCTATTAGGAGAGAATCACATTGAGAATAATTTCTTGCTCCAGTTGCAGACTTATTGATCATTACCTGTCCTCGGTAAGTATTTTGACCTTTTTCAGCAGAGATACCTTTGGAAATAATAGTACTTTTTGTATTTTTTCCAATATGAATCATCTTTGTTCCCGTATCAGCTTGTTGTTTAAGGGCGGAAAGAGCTACAGAGTAAAATTCACCTTTTGAATTATCTCCGTGTAAAACACATGAAGGATATTTCCAAGTTATTGAGGATCCTGTTTCCACCTGAGTCCAAGTGATCTTAGATGAATTTCCTCTACATGCGCCTCTTTTAGTGACAAAATTATAGATTCCTCCTTTACCTTCTTTGTCACCAGGATACCAATTTTGAACAGTTGAGTATTTTATCTCAGCATCATCTAATGCTACAAGTTCAACAACTGCAGCATGTAATTGATTCTCATCTCGTTTTGGAGCAGTACATCCTTCCAAATATGAAACGTAAGCTCCTTTATCAGCAACGATAAGCGTTCGTTCAAATTGGCCGGTATTTTGCTCATTTATTCTGAAATAAGTGGATAACTCCATTGGACATTTCGTACCTGGAGGGATATAGCAAAAGGAACCATCTGTAAAAACGGCTGAATTAAGGGCTGCAAAGTAGTTGTCGTTTCTTGGTATAACTGAGCCTAGGTATTTTTTGACTAATTCAGGATGGTCTTTTACAGCTTCAGAGATCGGACAAAAAATAACTCCCTTTTCAGCTAATTTCTCACGGAAAGTAGTCGCTACAGACATAGAGTCAAAAACTGCATCTACAGCAACTCCTGCAAGAATTTCCTGTTCTTCTAAAGGGATTCCTAGTTTATTGTATGTTTCAATTAACTCGGGATCTACTTCGTCTAAACTCTTCGGTCCATCAGAAAGGTCTTTAGGTGCAGAGTAGTAACTAATTGCTTGATAGTCTATTGGATCGTAATCTATGTTAGCCCAATGAGGTTCTTCCATTTTTTTCCAAATACCGTAAGCTTTCAATCTCCAGTCGGTCAACCATTCAGGCTCTTCTTTCTTCTTAGAGATAAATCTAATTACGTCTTCATTTAATCCCGGAGGTAAAGTTTCAGATTCTATATCTGTAACGAAACCATATTTGTAGTCCTGTTCGGCATATTCCTTTAGCATTTCAGTTTCAGAGTCTTGTTTCATACCTTAACCCCTGGCCCAATATCCAATTGTACTAACTTATCATTTTGATTTGTTTGGAGCATGTCTGCAAGTTTAATATTGTCGAGAGAAGTTCTCACAGTTTGGTTAATTTTTTGCCATGGCTCTTGTGTACAACAGCCATTTTCATACGAGCATGTAGATACATTATTTGCACAGTCAATCAGAGCAATTGGTCCTTCAAAAGCCTCTATTATGGAGGCAATGGAAATAGAGGAAGGAGAATTGGTTAAGCCATAGCCTCCTTGGCTTCCCCGTTGTGACACTAAAATGTTTTCATTAGATAATGTTTTCAACACTCTTGTCACAGTTGGAAGTGGTATTTGGCTAATTTTTGCTAGCTCTTTTGCAGTATAGATTCTGCTTGAATCCATGGCTGCAATTCTTGTCATAATTACGATTCCGTAATCGGTGAGTTTGTTAATTCTCATTTTGGCATACGTCCCAGTCTATTTGGACCAAATTAGTGCTATTTAAAATTCACTTCAAATAGGGCCTAACATTAAATTTATATTCCTGCACACTGAGGCGTAAGTAGGCTACCTATGGAATCCAGTTCTATTGCAATGAAAGAGCTTACTTTAGAGTCTGTAAAAGCTGAGATTTATGCACGAAATAATCCTACACTTACTCCAGTAGATATCGAGCTTCATGCCGAAGTCGTTTATCGTATTTTAGAGCTTAAAAAAAAGCATAATGCAGTAATTTTAGGCCACAATTACATGGAACCATTGGTATTTGGTCTTTCAAATCAAAGTGAGCAAGGAGATTCACTTGCTCTTAGTATGAGTGCAGCTGAAGCAGATTCTGATTTTATCATATTTAATGGTGTGAGATTTATGGCAGAAACTGCCAAGGTTCTCAATCCAAGCAAAAGAGTTTTGATTGCAGATAAATCAGCAGGTTGTTCTTTAGCAGATGATTTTGGAGCTGAGGATG
>CACOJW010000026.1 GCA_902627615.1 uncultured marine group III euryarchaeote | reverse complement strand
TTAAGTAATCTAATAAAAAGTGAATTGAAATGACGTGGATTTATATAATTGAGAGTAGTTAAATCCTTTATCTGTACAATTTTACAGCCTTTAATGCTTTGATGTTTAGAATTGTATTTTGTAAATATCACAACATTATTTTTTACTCTTAAATTTTCTGCTAATTGAGTCGCCTGTTTTTCTTTTCCAGCTAATATAGCAGGATACAATCCTGTAGTCAGTATTGAAATTGTTTTTTTATCTTTCATAAAAAAGGCTATATTGTTGATGCATACTTTCAATTAAAATTTTACTATCGTAATTTTCTAGAGCTTCCGATGTGTTGTTAATACTCATTTTTTCTCTTAATTTTTTATTAGAAGATAAAAGGATTATAAGTTCGGCAATCTTCCTTGGAGAAGGAGGTATTGTATCTATGAAAAAACCATTTTTTCCGTTCTTAAATACGTCGGAAATTCCTCCAACCTTGGTAATTAATATGGGTAATCCAGCTGCAAGAGCCTCTGTATAGACATTTGGAAAGCCTTCAGTGTATGATGGTAAAATAAATAAATCTGCATTCTTGTAAGCCTCATATTTATCGTAACCTCTAAGATTGCCTAAAATATTAACTGATTTTTCCAAATTGTATTTTTTAGTCAAATTTTCTAGCTTATTAATTTGGCTTCCTGAACCAACAAAATTAAAATTTATGTTCTTATTAATTTTCAAGACTAATCTTGCTGAAGTTAGTAACTCATATATTCCTTTCTTCCGTTCCAATCTGCCACAAAATAATACATTGACTTGATTAGAATTAAAATTTCTTGTATTTGAATAATTATCTGCAATAACCATTGTTGTTGTTCGCTTCAATTTTGAAGATTTGATCCCTATTTTTTTAAGACTTTTGAATGCAACCTCAGACAAAACAAAGATTCTACTAGCTCCATTGATGACTCTAGAAAGTATGCTTCTCAAAATATTTATCTTAATAACTTCGTTAAATAACTCTTCACGCCATCCCCTAAAGAATATTATCTTTAGTTTATTTGGAGTCATTAACAAAAAAAGAATATCTCTAAAGAACCACACTCTATCGAATGAAGGATGAAACTGAACTGCATGAGGCTTATATTTTTTCAGCAATTGTTTATAATTTAAAAAAGTAGTAAAAATCACAAATATGTATCTAATTTTACTAATTCGGTGAATATCAACATTAGGTACGGAAATAACATCTACCCCTTTTTTTTGGATACCTTCTGTCAATATATCTAAATAATTGGAAACACCTCCACGCGAGTGTAAATCCCATCTGAAGAAAAAAATGCAACTCATTTTATTGATATATTGGAAAATTTACCAAAAGAAACTACGTCTTTATACTTTGACTTCATAATTTTTAAGAATTTGTCTAAACTTTTTCCATTAAAAAAATCTTTAGAATGGCTAATCATTACGATGTTATAGGTTTTATTAATCTTTTTTGACATTTGTAGTGCTATTTTTACTTGAGCTTCCATTTCTTTATGACTCAAATGACAAAAATCCAATTTTTGGCGAAATATAAGATAATTTCTTTTAGTTTGAGACTTTTTTGAATCTGATTTTTGGTAGCCAAATATAAAATTAGAGTTAAATATAAGATTGTGTGAATAGAGAAATAAACGGAAAAGTGAAAAATAACTTATGATAGACCTATTAACTGTAAAAATAGGAACTTCGTATAATATTTCTCCTGAATCATTTGATATTGGCCAATAAGGTAAGGCTAATCTGTTAGTATTATTTGAAAGTGAATGATATTTGATACCTAATCGAATTAATTCTCTTGACACTTTTTTCGAGGGTTGAGTCCACCCCTGGTTGGTAAGTCTTGCAGCAATAATTTCATAATTTTTATCAATGTTTCTGATCATATTTTCTAAAAAAGTTTTATTCTCTTTCAAAAATGAGAAGCTATTGAAATTAGCATCTGCATTAAAATCGTCTATTTTCCGATTCCTTTTTGGCAAAATCCAATTATTATTTTTGTAAGTTGCATCGGACCATTGAGGATGGACATGTAATTGGATGTCGTGGCCTTTTGAATACAAATCTAGCAATTGGTCTTTGACTTCTTGGTATATATCCTTACTGTAATACTTCTGCAAATTTGAGGAATATTTCTTAAAAGACATGATTTCCGTTATATCTGGAAATATAGTTAAACTTACTCCATTATTATCAAATATGTTGGCCATTTTTTTAAGCGGGTTAATCATATTATTTTCAATATGCCCTCTGCCATTACCAAATATCTCATGGTCTACTGTTGGAATTATATTTATCATTTATTTCTATGCAATTTTTGATTACTTATCTTTAGTAAGTCGGAAGACATTTTGTAAAACTGTTTTTTGATTATATAATTTGAGTAGGGAGCTTCATTACTATCTTTAAGATTTGAATTAAAGAAATCACAAAGCATATTTGCACCTTGCATCATTAACTTATTCTTCAAAGAAGCAATAGTATTTTCTTTTATTTTTAAAATTTTATGATTGATTATTAGACCTGTATCAACGCCTTCGTCTATTTCGTATAGAGTGACGCCTACTTTGCCGTCGTAGATTAAAGTCCATTCTAGTGCATTAATTCCTCTAAAATTAGGAAGAACTGATATATGGAAATTGATTGCCTTTTTTTTGGAAAGTTTAAGAAAATCTATTGGTAAAATGGGTGATGAAAGAGGAACTATGTAGTCTGGATCGAAATCAATTATTTTGTTTTTGGTCTCTAAATCAAAAAGATTATTACTATAAAAATAGCTTATCTTTTTTTTATGTATATAAAAAAGTAATGGAAGCTTATTGGTTTTTTCATGAGATTTATAGCGATATCTAGAATTCCAATTGTTAAAGAAGTTTTTTAATGTTAAAATTATTTTATGAAGTATTTCGTGTATGCTATTATTATAGAATACAATGAATAATTCATTATTCCTTGACAAATCTGAAATTATTCTGTGCTTATGAGGCCTATTATCGAATAGTGGCCACCTGTCAATAAGTAAAATTTTATTCATATGCCAACTAGTTTCTTGCTTATTTTATTGTAAAGTTTTAAAAATCGATATGAATGATTTATGCTTACAGTTTTTGATTTAAAATCCATTTCCAAGTTAAAACTTTTGTATGCGATATGGGACTCTTTGTATCTAAAAGAAAAAGAATCTATTAGATTTAATAATTGTATCAATTGATTTAATATTCGTAAGTCTTTAAATAATTCAAATGCTTTAAGCATGAATTCTACTAATACAAAAGATGTTTCTATATCTGGTTTATTACCTATTGGAAAAAAATTAGAGTCAACTTTGTCAGTAATCTTTAAACTAATTGCAAAAGAATGTATTAAAGAATCAATATATTTATCATAATCTTTCTTTAAATCCTCTCGGTTTTGAGTCTTCTGTAATCGATTCATAATGAAATTTAGTAGAGAAATAAAGTCATAAATATCTGAACCAGAAGTTATCTTGAGGTCTTGGGAAGTAAAACTATCGGGTCTCTTTATAGTTTTTAATTTTCGTTTATTTAGTTTAACTGCTGCATAATATTCATCTAACTTTATATTAGAAATCGAGCGACACAGAAAGGCTTCTCTATCTGTTTTTTTATATCGACTATAAAAATTTGATACTAAGATAGCTCGTTTCTTATTTTCATTAAAAGATAACAGATTCATTCTAATGTTGAATAGTAGAAAGTGCTAAAAGAATCCAAGATTGCCCCCAGCGCATATAGGGTATTTTATTATCTATTAGCAAACCCTTTTGTGTATAGAAATAACCTCGACTATCTTGCATATTCAATATGGTCCAATTAGCTACTATTTTAGAGAATTCATAATATTCGGAATTGTATGGTGATAATTTATTAAAAGTTAAAATTCCCTGGGCTTGGTTATGAATGTCAATTGGATATTTTTGTGGCCAACGCCATTTACTTTGACCATTCGGTAAAAATTGTTCATTTTTGTAGAAGTCAGCGGCTCGAACCAAAGCTTCACTATACTTTGAATTTAAAGGTTTTATATTTTCAATAAAATCAAATAAGGAATCTATTATGAAACCTTGATGATAATCAATTTGTTTGCTTAATGTTTTCTTTTGTATTATATCTGTGTAATACCAAGAACCATTAGGATTCTGATACTCAAGAAGAGTTTTCGTGCATCGAATTGCTATTTCTTTATATTCTTCTTTATTTGTAAGTTTATAAATCCTTGATAAAACTGAAACTCCGAGTGCATTAACATTATGATTTATTTCATCAATTGGTGTTTCGTATCTATATCTAAAGAAACTCTTATCCTTAAAATTTGTTAGTAAATTATCAATCATATATCGTGCAGCACTTTCGATTATCTTTAATCGAGATTGTTGATTAACTGGATTTATTTCTGATTCTTCTAAGAGAGCAAGTAGTGGAAAAACATTACCTACCATGCAAGGTTTGCTCTCTTTGGAATAATAAATATTTTTAAGTTGAAATCCATATGAATGTGCATGCCAACTATGATTTCCATATTTTTTAATCAAACTAGACTTGATTAATTTAGCTAAAACTTTCCTACCTTTTTTCAGGCTTTGCGTTTCTTGAGTGGCGTGATAATGCCTCAGGTAAGCTCTTGATATTAAAGAAAGACTTTTGTTACCTACTGACGGTCGAATTTTAAGGAGAGGTCTCAAGTTTATGGGGCTATCTGCAGATAATCGAATCAAAGGTAATCTAATGTATTTAGTATTAGGTAGATTTGAGAAATATGGTGAATTTAAACCATCATACAAATCGTAACCAGAATATTTCGCATTAAACATCCAAGTTTCTAATTTTTTATATGATTTAGAAAATAATTCACTCATTTTTCTTCCAATACCGACTCAAACATATCTACTATCTTCTTTGGACTAACTGGAGGTAATGTATTGGAACTTACCTTTTTCTTAATGATTAAATCTTTAACATTTAGGAGGTGATTGAGGAGCCCTTTATTGATTAGATATCTGTCTACATCACCCATCTTAGGCCTAAAGATAGTATAAGCTGGCGTTCCTAGAGCTACAGCTTCTCTGATAACTGTCCCCCCTCCACTGATAACTAAATCAGATTTATATGCAAGTTGCGGTAAATTAATTGGTCTTTCGGGGATTACGAAATTATTGCTATTAAAACTTTTAACTATGCGTTTTTGGATTTCATTTCTTGGAATAATAAATACCTGAATATTATCTTTCTTTCTAAGAAACTTAAGTATTGAAATATAAAATGACGAATCTATATCTGAATGGTAGTGAGCATCACCTGCTGGAGGTCTTAAAAGAATTATTACTTTGCTTTCATCGATATTTAAGCCTTCATCAATACTACTTTCTAATTTATTAAGCCTCAAGTATATCTGCTCTTTCAATCCACCGTATTTTGATATTTGATAATCCTTGGCCCCATATTTGTAAAGTGAAGAATTCCGAATATATTCAGGTATTATAATTTTCTTAGCTATTCTC
>CACOJW010000025.1 GCA_902627615.1 uncultured marine group III euryarchaeote | reverse complement strand
TTTGAAATCCGCTTGTATTTGATCCATCAACTACAATTTTTCGCATAAAGTGTATTTCTTCAATAATGTTTGCATTTACAAGCTTCGCGAATTGAAGTGCAATTTCTATGGCTTTACCATTAGGCCCTCTTGGTGGTTCTTCATCAGTGTAAACTAAACATTTACAGCTTTTGTTAAAATATGTGAATTCTCTTATTCCTTCAGCTTGGGCAGCAACGTCCACATTACCCATTTCACTAGAGGTGGCGTGTAATCTTCTAGTAAAAATAGAGTCTTTTCCAGTATCAAGTAAATCGCATTTACAGAAAAGTTTACCACAATCAAGTTGCTGATGAATTTCTAGTCCAGCCTTTAAACTCACAAAATAGGCGCGTAATTCTAGTTTTTAAAATAAGCGGTGAAAATTTTTTTGTGCTTTTGAAGGTAATATAGAGCAATTAAGCCTATAATAGGACCAATGAGGAAAAATCCCAGAGATAAGATAGAAAAGAATGCTCCAATTTGTGCATTTTTGTAAGACTGTAATGTATAAGTTACCCATGCCCCCCAGATTCCGATTAATGAAAATAGTATGATTAAGTTTGGACACCAAGTTTCAATAGTTGAATATGTAGATCTTAAGGCTATACTGCCCCTACCCTCTTGCATTTCAAAGGTAAATCTGTTGACTCCATCTAAACCTTGACCATTCCATTCAAGCTCGTTTTCTTGTGGTGGGATAAATATTTGCATAGTTGAATTCTTATGAAAAATGCTCGTGACTTTAACTGAATGTTTTCCAGGTTTTGCCAAAACGTTGTAAGTACCATTTCCTAAGTATGTGGCATTAATTTTTTCGTCATTTAAACTAATTTTAGCATTTTCAAGATAATTACTACTGTTTTTTACTACGATTTCTATTTTTATATCTTCTTCTTCCCTGTAATCACGATCAAAGTAATAAATGGTTTCAATACCAGTATATAGCCCCATTACAGAAGATGTAAGTATCAGGAATGCAATGAATCTAGCTGTTTTCTGATTATTTTTTTCGGGCTTGTATTTTTTATAATCTGGAGGTATATTTTTTTTCATTTTCTTTACTTTTTCTCTAATAATCATCTTCAAAGATCTAACAGTTATTTCGTTAGAATTCTTTTGAATTTCCAAGTCACTTTTACAATATTGACATTTCCTTTCAAATAGCCCTTCGTCATTTCCCATGAGCACAAAGTTGTTACCTTTTTTACAATCAGGACATTCAAATTCAATCTTTACCATTTTTATGCTACTTCAGGACTGTTGCCGCTATTTTTGGCAACTTCTCCTTTTTTACTAATTTTAATTTGCGGTATTTCTATTTTGAAAGGAGGCGGAAGGTTTATTTTTTTTGCTATGTTTAAAACTTCGAATGAACCCTGTCCCAACACTCTGTTATGAACTTGTTCAGCGATATCATCCGGTAATTTATGCTCTTTTTGCCATTTTTCTTCAGCTTCTTTGATTGTTTTTTTTGAATTGTCCTGGTAAATAATTTCACAGTCCAATTGGACAATTCCTAGTATTCCATATGAGACAGTATAGCGGGCTTCTACAACAAGATCATTTTCGTTAATTTTCCTTGCAGAAATAATATTTGTGTTATGATCTATTCTAACTTGTTTCTGAGATCCAGATTTCTTGTGTCTCTTTGCTTCAATTCCAATTATTTGGAAACCTTTTGCAGGCATACTTACCCTCACGAAGGGTGGTTATTGATATTATCCTTTAATCAGAAGGTTATTCTTATTAGCCCCTTTCTCTAGAATTAGTTAGTGTACAAACACGTGTGTATTGCTTTGATGTTGTTGACAATTGGTTTTGCGGGTTGTCAAGAGTCAAATCCTAGCATGACTATAGTTTCCTTTCAATTAGACTCAGATGAAGATAATATTTGGATTTACCTTTATTCAATACCTCGGGTTAAGATGGGTAATTTGACCATTGCGATTGGTGAAGACAATGAAACATTGCCTTCAGTATTCAGCCATCAAAAGCAGATTATTGTTAAGAATATCGAAGAGATAACAAACGAAGAGGGGTATTTTTCACTGTACCTTGCAGCAGATCTAAGAGCAGTTCAGTGGGAATATAATTGTAAAATTAAAGTAACGAAGGAAGAAGAAATAGATGAAGATAAGTTTACAGCAGAAGTTTTAGTAGGGCAAGGAGATGATGAAGTACAGTTAGAGTGGTCTTTGCCACATAATAAAGCCTTGGAGTTTAAGAAATGAATGTAATGAAGTTGCCTATAATTTTCCAAGCTACAGTTGTAGCGGTAATTTCTTTTTTATTGCTAATGCTTTTGATTAACGAAGGAGTGATAGCACTTGATGTAAGCGGATTGCTTACATATTACTCATTTCAAGTTTTTACAGTCCTTTTAGCTTCCGTTTTAGGAGGGATTTTGATTGGTATGTTTATCGCAACCAGAGCACTTTCAAATCAAGGTTTCACTCCATTTGAAGTGTCAATGTTGAAGCTTAGAGACGATGTTCACAACCTTGAAAAAGAAATCAAAGCTATTTCCAAAGGTTTAGAAAAAGATAAAAATAGTAAATAAAATGGCGAGTAATAGTTATATAAACTTTCTACTTCATATATGATTTATGATTAAAGGCTCATCCACCTTTATAGTTTCGCTACTTGCATTAATTTTGGTTTCTCCAATTGTAGGCATCAATGGGGGATTTGCAGTTTCAAATTCTCCTCTTTTGTCAGAAGTTTTAACTGATTTAGCAAGAGGAGATTATGATGTTGAAATTGATTATGCAGAAAGTAATCAATGTCCCTGCGAGATAACACGTAATGGTGAATTTACAGGTGAATTCATGGTTTCGAATACAGGTACATTTCATGATACTTATAATCTTTCTGTGGATTGGGATGATGAATATAATTTAGGCTGGGATGCGTCACCCGATCAAGAAACAGTAACTGTATTATCAAATTCTCAGGAAACTGTATCATTTACATTCAGGGCCCCTGTCCAAGGTATTTATTCTTATGATTCTATGGATTTTACAGTTAAAGCCACGTCACAAAATTCTACAACAACTAGTGATAGTAGATTGCAGGCATTAGATGTAGATATGATATATGCAGTCGATGTGTCAGTGCGTGATCCGCCTCAGTCTGGCAACCGTGGAGATTCTGTCTATTACTCAATTGAAGTTAAGAATGTGGGTGAGACAAGTGAAGAATTTGCCATAGAGGTTGGCGCTTTACCTTGGGAGTGGGAAGCTCGACCTAGCCAAACAACGCTTGATTTGAATCCTGATGATTCAGCCACAATTACAATGGAAGTAGACATTCCAAATACGGCAGCAGTAGATGAGTATGCCGAGATTCAACTAATAGCTCGTGTTCAAACATCTTCTTACAGTTACATTTATGGATTTGCAACAACTAATACTTCAGTTGATGATGGGTTAGTATATGAAGTAGACATTATCCCTGACGCTTACCAGAAGCAAGTAATTCCAGGTGGCCAAATACTTTACTCATTGTATGTTACTAATGCAGGTGATGGAGTAGATTCCTATGATTTAGAATTACATAATGATGTGATGTCTGAAGGCTGGGGTTCAAATTTAAGTCAATTTACTATAGAGAATTTGGGGCCTGGTGAGGAAACAGTTGTTACTATGAACGTTACGAGTCCAGATAATTCTGTTGAGAATGATTGGTCACTCTCTCACGTATCAATAACTTCTAAAACACGAAACCAGTTTGGAGATGATGTAGGTGAAATGAATACTTCAGTTCGGATTCCAGTAAGGGGTTTAGAACTTACAGTTGATGAAAGCGAAAGGAGCGGTGACCCAGGGACAGATATAGTATATACTATAAGTCTTGAAAATACAGGTACAGATCCTGACGACTTTACTTTAGAGATATTAAGATGTGATGGCTGTGATGCTTGGGGTGTAGAATTAAGTCAATACCAGATTATGGATTTGGAAGACGGTCAAGTTTTTGATGTAGATTTTTATGTGACCTTACCTAGTTCAGCTAGACACTCAGATTCAGCTGAAATGACTATTGTAGCAAGATCATCAGACGTAGATGTAACTGATTCAGTTTCTACATTAACTAAGGTTAATAAAGTATTGAATCGTGCCGTTTCTTGGGAATCTGGCTATTTGTTGAATCCTGGAGATAGTTCCTTTATCAATATTGAAATTACGAACTTAGGTAATGATTATCAATCTTATACATTTGAGTCTGATGAGTTACCAAATGGTTGGAGTTTTGTAGGCATACCTCATCAGACAGACGATTTGGATCCTTATGGAGGTAATGAAGAATTTACAGTAACTTTCACAGTTGCAGATGATGAAAATCCAGGATTTTTTAATTTTACAATTGATGTAATTTTGGATGAAGATAATTTCAAAGTTTCTGAAGTCAAAGTGTCGATAAAGATTGAATATTACGCGGAATTTGTTATGACAATCCCTGAGGCTGAGTCCATTGCTGATCCTGGTGCAACTCATACTTTTTCAGTCGATATTACTAATAATGCCAATATAGAAGATAATATTGATTTAGAAATTATGATGCTCCCGGATGGTTGGGAAGCATGTATATTGGTAAATTCTGTTTGTTCATCAGACATTTCAGTTGGTAAGGGTCAAACAAGCTCATTTGATATACAAATCACTACTAATGATAATGAAGCAGCCAATACTGTTAACGGAATTTATCTTAGGTTAAATGCCGTATCTGGATTAAATGAGAAAGAGGCGCATGATGTTTATTTCACAGTTTTTACAAATCCCGTTTATGATTTATCAGTAGAAGTACCTGCTGATTACAAAAATGGAGATGCAGGGGATTCAATTCCATTCCAGATTACAGTTACTAATAATGGTAACGCAGTCGACCAAGTGAATTTACCTCTGTTAGGAATAATAGCTCCGGCAAATTGGATTAGTACATTTTCAGAATCTTCATTTCCACTTTCTCCGGGAAGTTCTAAGACAATTTATCTCAATGTAGATATACCTGCTAGTGTCAATGGTGGAGAAAATTTGATCACAGTATCTGTAAATTCAGATCAATCAGGCCAATCCATAGAGATTGATTTTACAGTGTACATTGATGAAAAGGCAGATATTGATGTTGATGTTAAGACAACAGCTGGAGATGTGACGGCCGGAACTACCGGGAATTTTAAGGTGAGAATTACTAACAATGGCAATACTGTTGAAAAATTAACTTTAAAAATTGAGGGCAAAAGAGCGTCATGGTTTACTTTACCTACAGAAAGTATTCGTTTGGAGCCAGGATTCTTTGAAGAAATAATTATAGAGGTAAAGCCACCTGTAATGCAGGCTGCAACCGAGGCTTCAGGAACTTTAAACGTCACATTGAGTACAGATTCTTCAAATACAATAAAGAAGGGATTACCTTTCACAGTTTTAAAGTCAGATTTAATAGTCGACGAACCTACAGTTGATGAAGAAGAGGGTTTGCTTCCAGGGCCAGGTATTGTTTCTGTAATACTCTTAACGTCTTTGTTATCAAGAATCATTAGAAGAAAATGAATATCTCGTGAATATTGTGTCGGTAACGAACTTTTCATCAGATGGCGAAAATGATTTTGTAGGGTCTCCAGAGGATTTGTCCAAAATCTTATCAGAGACTTCTTCTGAATTAAATTTTGAAAATATTTCTCTATCCTTGCTAAGAGAGGCAAGTATAATTCAGGCTAAAAAAGCAATACAAGAGAGTTTGACACCAGATAAGAATTTAATTCAGGCTATTGAAACTCTTGATGAGGCTCATTCAAATCTTAACATTAGTTCCGAAAGATTCATAACTTGGAATTCACAATTGACTGGAAATCCAAGGACCAAATTAGACACTTTATTGGACAAAAAAGAATTGCCTTTGCAAATAATTCCTTTAAGGGACAGCATACTAGCGTCCAAAAAATTAATAGCCCTTATATCCTCTTATTTAGATAATGAATCGCCTAGAGTAATTCCTAACTTAGTCGATATATTAGGAACGCAGTTAGCCGCCAGAATAGTTTCTTTGGCAGGAGGTCTTTCAAAATTAGCACGTATGCCTGCATCAACAATACAACTTTTGGGAGCTGAAAAAGCACTTTTCAGACATATGGCGGACGGCAGCCCTCCACCAAAGCATGGAGTACTTTATCAGCATCCAAATGTTAAAAAAGCCTTTGGAAAAGACAAGGGTAAAGTTTCTAGAAAATTAGCAGCTAAAGTAGCTATTGCGTCAAGAATAGACTTTTTTGGAGAAAACCATGGATAAGAAATTAAAAGATAATAATCCAAAGGAAATTTTTGGCTGTGGATTGTTAATGGGTATGGCAGATGCAGTACCTGGAGTAAGTGGAGGAACGATTGCTTTAATTTTAGGAATTTATGATAGGTTATTGTATTTTTTATCGGTATGTGTTTCTTTCGTGAGAGATGGTTTTCCCAAGGAAAAACGTGATAAATTTCTTGTATCAATTTATTTTCTTTTGCCACTTGGGTTAGGCATGCTCTTTTCGTATTATTTTGTAACTAAATTGTTAGTTGGTTCAGACGCCAATCCGGGACTTTTAATGGATAAATCAACGGCGCCTCAAATTTATTCGTTTTTTTTTGGTTTAGTTTTCTTAAGTGTTAAAGAGCCTTGGAGTTTTGTTAATAATCCTACATCAAAAAATTATTTAAGTGCTTTAGCAGGAATTATTGTAGTATTTGTTTACACACGTTTTCCAATAGATGATACAAGT
>CACOJW010000024.1 GCA_902627615.1 uncultured marine group III euryarchaeote | reverse complement strand
TTGAATATGTTCTTCAATGGTTAAAAAATTGGGCTTGCGTTCGTGAGAAAGGTCTAGGAACAAAGCTTCCATGGGATGATTCTTGGGTTATTGAATCATTAAGTGATTCAACAATTTACATGGCATATTACACCGTAGCTCATTATCTTCAGGAATTGAAAGAAGAACAACTTACAGAATCTCTTTTTGATGCAATTTTTGGTGCAGGAAACACAAAATTAGCTTCAGAAGAAACTGGAATTAATCAGTCTACAATACTTGGATGGAGGAACGAATTCAACTATTGGTATCCTTATGATCTTAGAATAAGTGGTAAAGATTTGATTCAGAATCATCTTTCCTTTAGTTTGTTTAATCACACAGCAATGTTTGATTCAGACAAATGGCCCAAAGGTTTTGCAGTAAATGGGTGGGTTCTTGTCGAAGGTGAAAAAATGTCTAAGTCTAAAGGTAATTTTTTCACTATGAAAGAATTGAATGAAAAATACGGTGCAGATGTTGTAAGGTTCACTTTGTGCAATGCAGGAGAAGGTTTAGATGATCCAAATTGGGAAGTCTCATTTGCTGAAACTGCAGGAAAGAAGTTGGCAAATTGGTTGTCTTTTGTAAAAGATAACAAAGGAAAAGGCCGAACTACAGATCATCCCGTAGATGAATGGTTCAGAGAAATTATGGCTGATGTTTCTTACAAAGCACACCAAGCTTCAGAACGCTTAAAATTCAGAACTTCGACACGTCTTCTTTTCTTTGAATTGCCTCAATATTTCAAATGGTATCTCCAAAGAACCGGTGAACCTCATGCTGAAATCCTGGAAGAATATATGTCGACAGTTACTAGAGGTATAGCTCCAATAGTGCCGCATACCGCAGAAGAAGCATGGTCTTTGTTAGGTAACAAAGATTTTGTTCTAAATCAACCATTCCCTGAAGGGCATGAGCCTAATTCTGACATAATTATGGGAGAGAATTTGGTCAAGCAAACACTGGAAGATACTCGAGCAATTCTAAATCTTGCTAAGATTGATAAACCAGAAGAAATAGCGTTCATTGTAGCTCCTAAGTGGAAATGGGATGCAGTTCGTACAGCTGGCGAATTAGCAGACGGTCGTGGCCAAGTTAAATTGAATCAATTGATTTCGACAGTCATGCCTTCTATCCCTAATGAATCAAAAAAACTGGGAGCAGAATTTTTGAAGAAATGGGTTTTGAAAGACATACCTTCTCTGGGTCCTGATTGGCAAAAACGATACAGTGAAGAAGTCAATGAAGAAGCTATTTTAGCGGCCTCTCAAGAATTTTTTAGCAACCTTTTTGATTGTAAAATTACTGTCGTTAATGCAGACAATGCGCGTTCGATAATGGTAGCTAAAGGTAATCAAAGTTCACCATTAAAACCAGCAATTTTTGTGTCCTAGTTTAGCTTTTATCGACGATAGAATGGCCTTGAAATCATCCTTAAAATAGTTACCAATCTTTATAAATGCCTCCCTTGTCCGGCGGACCCCAAGTGAGAGCATTCGCTCTCCGGAGATAAGAATATGACTGAAAAGCGTAATTCGCGAATAGCCTTGCTAGCCGTAGTAATGCTCCTGTCTGGAGCTTTGTTAGGGCTTATGTCTGAGGACTCTTCAGCTGCTGATAATAATGCAGTTGGATTCATTTCCTCAGCAGATCCATCTGGAGTAGATGTTACAATTATCAACCAAGCCACTGGCGAATCAAGCAGTGAAACTAGTGCTGAGGATGGTTCCTATTCTTTTGATGATTTAGCTAACGGAGAATACTCAGTTAGATATTCAAAAGCAGGCTACTTGTCTGTACTCAACAGCTGGAGTATTCCTTCGGACTTACCTTTAGCTGGCGTATCTATGGAAGCAGCACCGTCTGGCGCTGAGACCATCACAATTAATGTTCAAGATGGAGCTGAAGGAAATGTCGAAGGTGCAACTGTTTACCTAATGTCTTCTACTACAGAAGATTCATGGTGGCCAGGTGTTGACGTAGGATACACAGTATCTGAAGTCACTGGAGTAGACGGTAATGCAGAGTTTTCAAACGTTGCAGCAGGAACTTACGATGTTAGAATTGAAGCAGAAGGTTACGCAACAATTCTTGGATCTTCAGACGACGCTGATAACCCTTTCAATTTAGCAGAATTAGATGACACAAACAAACAGACAGTTCGTGTTTTTGACACTGGAGGAAATCCACTAGGTGATGCTTCAGTATTCATGTATGACGCAACTACATCTTCCTGGTATGATGCAGAAAAAGTAGGATACACATACTATCTACACCCATCAACAGGATCTGAAGTTTACGTTTATGCATATCACGGTACACACAGTCCAGCAGTTGGAAAGATTGCATCTGTTGCAGGAACCGATAGTCACGATATGACTGTAGGCGATAATTCAGCAGCAGATTCAGACACAGTCTACATCAACGCAGCACCATCAAACGGAGGCCAGTCAATGGCACCAATGAAAGGTGATAAGATGGTAAAACTAAACCCAGGACCTTCAGCATCAATTGATGTTTCAGGAACTACTGACTTGGACGGTGCTCATGTTGTAGCAGCAGATTCAACAGTTAACTTCTCAGGTTCAGCTTCTACTTCAGTAGTAGGCGGATTAGGATATAGCTGGGGAGCATCAAGCGGAGTAGATTACTCCGCAGAATTTGCAGCAGGAGAGCACACAGTTACTTTGACAGTAACCGATGCTTTCGGAGCAATAGCTTCTGATTCAGTAACAATTACCGCAGACGGAGAAGCTCCAACACCAAGTTTCACAGCAATTGTCAAAGCTAGTACAGATGACGAAGGCGAAGCTTACAATGGAAGTAATGTAGACGAAGATTTCAATACGGTAATTTTCAACGCTTCAGCATCAAGTGATGCAGTAGGCATTGACTCATACAGCTGGAATTTCGGCGATGAGAGCTCAGATACCGGAGATGTTGTAAGTCACATATTTGAAGATCCAGGAACACACACAGTTACCTTGACAGTAACAGATGCAGCTGGTAATTCAGCATCTGACTCAATGAGCATTTCTGTAAATGATGTAACAAGACCTAGTGCAGAATTTAACTGGTCTTACACTAACGAAACAGGTGGAGTAATTCTCAATTCAGCAATGGAAGGAGAAGCTACAAACTTCAATGCAGGTGGTTCTTCAGATAACTCAAATGGTGCTTTGACCTATACTTGGGACTTCGGAGACGGCAGTAATGTTACCACAGGAAAAACTGTATCTCATACCTTTACAAGCATCCAAGAAGATGGATTCAATGTAGTCCTCACTGTAGCTGATGCTTCAGGAAATGAAGATGTAACTTCCTACAACATAAAACCAGCACAAAAAGAAAGACCTGATATATTCATTTCATCATTGACATTCAGTGAAGATAATCCTGAAGAAGGCGACACAGTCACTATGGACGCAGTTGTCAAATTATTGGGATTAAGCATCAATGAATCTTTCCAAGTTGGTTTCTTCTTAGATGCACCAGATGGTGAGCAAATCGGCAGTGTTTCTGTTGATGGAAGCAATCTAAGCGTAGGAATTGAACACGGTTTCAATGTTTCAGCTAGTTGGAAAGCTACCTCTGGAGCTCACACTATCTACGTAATCGCTGATCACACAGACATAGTCGACGAAAGCGAAGAAAAGAATGAACTCTCTAAGGTTATCACCGTTAAGTCAGATGACGACGACGATGATGTAACATCAATGGTAATGATTATTGCAGTAATCCTACTTGCAGTAGGTTCAGTTGGATATATTTACAGAGATAATCTCTTCAGTAAGTAAATTCAAAGCAGTAAGACAAAGGACTAGGTTATGGAAATAGACCTAGTTCTTCGCCTTACCTTAGCAGGTTTAACTCTAGGCATAGTTGAAGGTGTAAAGCCAGGTCCATTGCTGACAACAGTAATCAAAGAAACATTGACAGCAGGTTTTAGAGGAGGAATGCGTGCAGCTTCCGCTCCAATCTTTACAGATGGTCCATTGATTCTTTTCAGTATCTTTATGGCAGGTTGGATAGCAACTCAACCACTCGTATTCTGTGGAATTGCAATACTAGGAGCTATCTTTCTGACTAGAATGGGTATCGAATGTTTCTATCCAGAGATTCCAGATATTGATCCTAATGATGTAGATCTTTCCAAATCACTGAAGCGAGGAATTCTGACTAATCTCCTGAATCCTAATGCTTACATTTTTTGGTTGTTAGTAGGCGGACCATTGATGGCTACAGCTGCAGATACAGAACCTATAGCGCCTTATGCCTACGCAGTATCATTCATTCTCAGTATTGTTTTAGTTAAAATGACAATAGCTTATTTCTTCAGTAAGGCACAAGTTAATTTTTCATCTAAAAATTATCAATTAGCTTTGAGAATATGTGGAATAGCTATGCTATTTTTTGCATCAACTCTAGTCTACAAAGCATTTGAGTTGTGGCAGAATGGTCTCTGAATAATAGTAAGTAACTTCACAGCCTTAATTGAGATGTATTTGTTGAACTAAAACAATGCAGATAAGAACAAAAAGGACATCAAGAAAACAATACCTATGTTGAGGACTGAAAATATCAAACAATTCTTACCTACGTGCTTGAAGTGTTCTTCTTCCTTTGAAGCATAGATAGCTCCAACAATAAATCCTGCCAATGGAATGAAGAAGCTTAGAATATATAGTAAAGTTACGGTTAGCGAATCAATTTTTTCAATGTACTTCACTTCTTCTTTCTCTTGCTTTTCTATATTCCTTGCTCTTATTGTCAAAATAATAGTTATGATTGTTGAAATAATTGCGATAATGAGAATTAAAAAAATTATCAGACCTATCATATAAATTTTGCTAATATTTTGTTACATTTAAGATTATAGTTTTGCTATCTTAGCTTCAGTTTTCCTCATTTTCTGAGAAAATAAGCCAAACGTAGAGAAGCATCGAAGCAAAGAATACGATTCCAGTGGCAGTAGAGGAATCTAGTAAACTGCCTATGACTGTTGCATTAATTAAAGAGTAAATTACGGCTACTACAGGATTAGGTAGATTACCAGTCTTCTTTTCATTTGGCATAATTTTACGATATCTTCGTTTAATTTAAGATTATACTTTCAATGATAAAATACAAATTTCAGGAAATTGATATATAATCACATACGAAATAGAATTATGAACAAGGCATTCTTGTTGACAATTTGCTTGCTTTTGACCTCATTTACAGGATGTGTGGATAATTCTGAAGATAATAATGATACTAAGGTAATTGAGGAAACTGAGGGTACAACTACAAATCAAAATAACGAAACAAATAATACTGCAGATAATACGAATGATACTGTAGATAATACGAATGATACTGTAGAAAGTGAATTAGTAAAAGGTTGGAATGAAGGAGATTTTGCTTACAATATTAATTTTACAGATAAGGAAGGAGATCATTTCGAATTGTATGATATGTCAAGTGACTTTGTATTGCTCACATTTTCAGCATCATGGAGTTCATATGATAGCATGCTTTTTGGTTGGAAAGCGAATAGTTATTCATGGCAAAAAAATGCTGCCAATAATCTTACAGATATTGTAATAGTTATACAAGATTATGATGGAGGAGATCCTTCACAAGACCACCTTCGTGATTTGCATGCACAATATCCAACTAGTGGAATTATGACCAAAGATGCTTTGCTTATGAATGGAACTACTGCTTGGGAAGTGAATAATTTTATTGGATTCCCCTCTATGATTCTCCTTAAGAATAATAATGAAGGTAATTTACTTATCGATTCGATTCATATTGGAATGGATGGAATAACTACAGTTCTAGAAAAAATAGGAGGGGTGCCTGAAGAAATTTTAGGGTGTACCGATTCTACAGCTAATAATTACAATGCAGAGGCCACTGAAGATGATGGGACATGTGAGTTTAATTTTAAACCTGAAAGCAGGGATGAACTCAAGACTGCAGTAGATGAGTGGATAGCTAACTCAACTGACGCGAATTCAACTTATGGCCATATCAACACCTGGGACACTTCATTGATCACAGATATGTCTGAATTATTTTATTATAACTCGACATTTAATGATGACATTTCAAACTGGGATGTCTCTAGTGTAACTAATATGAAAGCTATGTTTTCTCGTGCTACGTCTTTCAATAGAGATATCTCAAACTGGGATGTTTCAAGTGTAACTAATATGCAAACCATGTTTAAATATGCTGAGAATTTTAATCAAGATATTGGAGCCTGGGATGTCTCTAGTGTAACTAATATGCAAGCTATGTTTAGTGGTTGGGAGGAATATGCATTCAATCAAAACATATCTAGTTGGGATGTTTCAAGTGTAACTAATATGCATTATATGTTTTGGAACTCTAGAAGCTTCGATCAGAACATCGCTAGTTGGGATGTTTCAAGTGTAATTTATATGGGAGGTATGTTTGGTGGAACTAGAAGCTTCGATCAGAACATCGCTAATTGGGACGTTTCAAGTGTAACTCATATGAGTGATATGTTTTATCGTGCAGAGAGTTTTAATCAAGATATTGGAGCCTGGGATGTTTCAAGTGTAACTGATATGACTCGTATGTTTAAATATTCCGAGAATTTCAATGGAGACATCTCAAACTGGGATGTTTCAAGCGTAACTAATATGGAATCTATGTTCGAGTCTTCTATAGCTTTCAATCAAAATCTTTCAGATTGGGATGTTTCAAGTGTAACTAATATGCATAATATGTTTAGAGAGACTGAGAGTTTTAATGGCGATATTTCAAATTGGGATGTTTCAAGTGTAACTACTATGCATTCTATGTTTTTTTATGCTTATGTTTTTAATCAGGATATATCTAGTTGGGATGTTTCAAGTGTAACTGACATGAGGTATATGCTTTCTGGCTGGACGGGTGTCTTATCAGATGATAATAAATGTTACATTCATAGCTCATTCAGTTTTAATGTTAATTGGCCTTATGATTGGGAAGAATATTGCCCATCAGAATATTTCCAACCTGAAACCAGAGATGAGCTCAAGACTGCAGTAGATGAGTGGATTGCTGATAAAGATGATGCAAATTTAACTTATGGACATATCAGCACTTGGGATACATCATTGATTACAGATATGTCTGAATTATTTCTCAATAATCAGACATTTAACGATGATATTTCAGAATGGGATTTATCAAGTGTAACTACTACGGAAAAAATGTTCAAATTTGCTGAAAGTTTCAATCAGGATCTATCGTGGTGGGATGTTTCAAATGTGGTTTACATGAATGAGATGTTTTACTACGCTACCGATTTTAATCAAGATATTGGATATTGGGATGTTTCAAGTGTTACTGATATGGAAGGAATGTTCTTTGCTGCTACCAATTTTAATCAAGATTTAGTAGGCTGGGATGTTTCTAAAGTAACTGATACCAACGGAATGTTTTATGCTGCTATAAGCTTTAACGGCGATATTTCACATTGGGATACTTCTAGTGTGACTAAGCTAAATTCAATGTTTTATGCTGCTACCAGTTTCAACCAAGATATTTCAGGTTGGGATGTTTCAAATGTAAATGATTGGTACGGTATGAACTCAATGTTCTATGGTGCTGAGAACTTTAACCAAGATATTTCAGGTTGGGATGTTTCAAATGTGAACAATATGTATGGAATGTTTTACAATGCTAAGAGTTTCAACCAAGATATATCAAGTTGGGATGTTTCTGGTTCAACTAATATGAATGATATGTTTGAGGGTGCAGATGACTTGTCTGATGATAACAAATGTTCTATTCATGGTTCGTTCAGTTCTAACGATAATTGGAACTATGATTGGGAAGAATATTGCAGCGATTAGTAAATTTCTACAAATTTTACTTTAGTTCTAATGTCCGCGTTTTGCCATCTTAGTTTCAAGGCTTGATTCTTCTAATCCAGGCATTGATTCTCCAAGATTTCTAGAAACATCTCCAACTAATTTAGCGTCTTCAAAGTGAGCTGTAGCTTCTACAATAGCTTTAGCCATAGTGGTTGGATCTTCAGATTTGAAAATACCTGAACCAACAAAAACACCATCCATTCCAAACTGCATCATCAATGCAGCATCTGCAGGAGT
>CACOJW010000023.1 GCA_902627615.1 uncultured marine group III euryarchaeote | reverse complement strand
AGAATATTCGCATTAAATGTTCTATCACCCGGATCTTTGCCTTCATTAACATCAATCAAAACGGACAAACTTCCAGCTCCTGAATAGAAACCAAAATTAGTGAAAATCATCGAACATAAAAGTAACAAAACTACAATTGCTGTTGCTCCACCTATTTTCATTCGAGAAGCTATCGAAATGCCTGAAAAAAAACTGGAATCGTCTTCGTCTTCCCACTCTTCATCTTCCCATTCTTCATCGGCAGATTGCATATCGGTCACACTAAAACTTCCTTCTTATACCTTTCCACCAAAAAAACTAATTTGTAAGTGGAGGAACCTCTTGGTGTTTACCAGTAACATGGCTCAAGAAATCGTGTGTCAAAGCCCCTTTTGCAATAAGTGCTAGGACTTTATTTTTTATCTTGGCTGCAGGCATAGAACCTACAAACATGTGTGTAAAGAATTCTTTAGTCTCTTCATCTAAGGCTGCATATCGGATTAAACTATTAGGCATAACCATCAATAAGTGCCACCCAACTTTCAGCCATTCTAAATCATCTCCCCATTTTTGGCTCCATGTATCATGATATAACATCATAGATTGCTTATCAAAATTACCTTCCTTGAATAAAACGTCTAAAGATTCTGCTGCAATACGTCCTGAATCTAAGGCATAATAAAGTCCTTCACCAGATAGTGGAGAAACGAAGCCTCCTGCGTCGCCAATTACCAGCATTCTATCTCCTACAGTGCATTTCATACCCATTCCTACTGGAATACTGGCACCAGAAATCATCTTTTTTGTGACTTCTATATCTTTAGGGAACCAGCCCTGTTCTTTGAGGGTATCTACATAATCTAACAAATATTGCTTTTCATCCCATCCAGAGCCGTTTTTCTTCAATTTCTTTATGACTGAACGAGGGCAACCAATTCCTACGTTTAAAGCCGTATCTTTTGAAAAAGACCAACCATATCCGTCTAAATCCTGATACTTAATATGAGCCATTGATATTCTTTCCTCTCCATATACACGGTCCATAAATTCACGGCCTACATCTACTTCAAAATAAAGTGCCATTGCGATGTCTTCGTCTTTCCATCTCATAGGCATATTTTCTATTTCTCGAATTCGTCTTGATACTATATCAAAAGAGCCTCCGGCTCCGATTATTACATCACTTGTAATTTCTTCACCATTTCTTAACTTAGTAACTACTTTATCATCATGAACTTCAAAATCTCTAACTGCCACTCCTTGAATTAAAGTAGCGCCTTTATCAACTGCATACTCTACCAATGTGTTATCAAACTTTAAACGACGTATATTGTAGAAAAAAGGTTTTTCAGCAACATAATCTACTGGCATAAGATCAGGACCGTAAACTATACCTCTTAAACAGCGTGATTCTAAGAAATCATCCCAATTAGATATGATATGATCAAATTCTTCTATGTGAACGCACAACCCCCCACCACATGCTTTTTCGCGAGGGAATTTAGCCCTATCTACTAATGCTACTTTCTTTCCCTGCATTGCAAGATAATAAGCTGCTGTAGCACCAGCCGGACCAGCACCTTCTACTAAAACATCGTAATGGCTCAAGCTTGTCCCTGTTTTCTGAAACGAGTTACATAACCTGTAATTCTGTTTCGCATAGTTAGACTCTCTACATCTGTCAATTCAGCAACTACACCTTTATTGTGGTCAAAATCCTCAGTAAATCTGTCTGAATGATTCCTAACAAGCTCAATTGCTACGCGTTTTATGTAAGTCGGTCTTACTCTACCCATGCATTCGCTTCACTTTTGGCCTCTATTTATAATCTATTATCTATTTTCCATAAATGAATGCATGCAAAATAATTATATGTGGACCCGATAACCACCTGTGCTTAACGAAGCTTCGCGACTGCCAGGATTAACTGTTTACACCCGAAATGGACAACGGTTAGGGGTCGTTCATGACGTTTTACTTGACACGACTCAGCGCATAGTTTCTGCACTTTTGGTTACAGGAACTACTCCTAATTTAGTTAAAGATGGAGAAAATATAATTATTCCATATCGATGGGTTCAAGATTTAGATGATGTCGTAATACTGAGGCATTTCCCTGATAAAATTGAACTAACCAAAGGAAGTTCTGATGAATTCTCATTTGCTGATGAAGAAGATGATGAATTCTATGACGAAAACTAATTTGCTACTCTAGCAACGTTTTTTTATGCACCTAATTGGACTTAATCTTTGTTAGCCCCGTAGTGTAGTGGTCCATCATTTGAGACTCTGGATCTTGAGACCCAGGTTCGAATCCTGGCGGGGCTACCACTAATTAATAACCTCTAGATATCCCTGTATGAACATGTGGAGCATTATTTTTGCAATCATGCTAATAGTTGCCATTGGTGGAGGGTGGCTAGTATGGGTTTCTAGATTTGTTTGGCAAGATCAAAAATTAGCTGTAAGATATGCTGCAATTGCTGGCGCTGCAACTTTAGCAGTCATGGTAATTGGTATGGAAAAATTATGAGCAGAAATGAAATTTTATTGAAAAAGCCCTCGAAAATTAATAATCCAAAAATTAAATGTTTAACGAAAAATGGAATTATTACTATTTGTTATCCTAAAGAATTTGGTAAAATCGAAAAATGGGTACACAAAAAAATAGGAGGGCCTGATATTGTTAAAAGACCTCTTGACAAATATACTACTCTTATTTGGAATCTATGTGATGAAAAACATTCTATAAAAGACATAATTCATGAATTAGATGCTAAATTTGGCGAGGAAATTGCTCCAGCTGATAAAAGAGTTCAACTGTTTCTTAAAAAACTTCTTAAATTAAACCTGATAACGTTAAAATAAATTAAGCAAAATCATTATATCCTGTATTAAAGGGACCAATTAGTGAATGAGCGAAATATCATTTGATTGGAAGCCCGGAATTGAAGAGGTATGCCTAAAATTAAAGGATAAAAAAAGAATTGGCATTCAAGTTCCTGATGGATTAAAAACCAAATCGCATGAAATTACAAATTTAATCAATGAATTAACTGGTGCAAAAGTCCTTCTTTGGGGTGAACCAACATATGGTGCATGTGATCTTGCTGATAGACCACTAGAAGAAATAGGCGCTGATGCTCTGATTCACTTGGGTCACTTGCCTATGCCTTATCATTCTGAGTTCTATGCTATTCCTACTTATTTTGTGCCTGTAAGACACACAGGAACTTTAAACTTAGAAATTGAAGCTATTGATGAAATAAAAAATATACTTCCCAATAAAATTGGAATCGTAACAACTGCTCAGCATCTCCACCTAGTGGATTATGCTGGCGAAATACTAGAAAAGCATGGATTTGATACAAGCGTAACTACTGGCGGACCTCGATTAGCCGGCCAAGGCCAATTATTAGGATGCAATTCATCTGCTGCAAGAAGATTAAGAGTAGATGGCTTCTTGTATGTAGGTACCGGACTATTCCATCCATTAACTGTAGCTCTTTCAACAGGAAAACCGGTTGCTTGCCTTGAACCTCATAATGGTATTGTCTCTATTGCAGATCCAAAACCTTTCCTAAAGCAACGTTATGCGGCAATATCTAAGGCTGAAAATGCTAAAAGATGGGCTGTTCTATTCTCAAATCAGATTGGCCAGAAAAGAATAGAATTAGCTGAAAAAATAGAAGAATTACTAATAAGAGGTGGTAAGGAAACCATAATGGTAGGAAGCATTCATCAATCTCATGACCAATTATTGGGAATGGGAATCGATGCTGCAGTAATTACTGCCTGCCCTAGATTAGCCATAGAAGATGGACCGACTTGGCCAATACCACTTCTAACCGTACCTGAAACTAAAATAGTGATGGGAAAAATCAAGTCTGAGCCTTACCCATTTGATGAATTTGCTTGAAAGGGTAATCTATTAAACTTGCCTGTTTTGAACTTTTTGTGGGTCCAATAAAAGTAGAGAACGTAATTGTCGCATCTCACCTCGGGAAAAAATTGGAATTAGTAAAGCTAGCAACTGAAATACCTAACGCTCGATATTCTAGTTCTGGGAACCCCTCGGTAATCATCGAAGTTGATATGAGTAGTTCAAAATTTATTGGTAGCAAACGTTTGAAAGCTGCAGGAATTCTATTTGCAAACGGAAAATTAATCGTAACTGGTGTAAACTCGCTCGATGAAGGGAAGGAAGTTGTAGCTAACTTAAGAAATCTGATTAAACCTCTGGATCCAAAAATAAATATGAAAAGGGCAATTAAACTAGAAAATATGGTTGTTAAAAGTAACATTAACACTACTATTGACTTGCAAGCGCTCTCGCTTGTAGTACCAAATGCTGAATATGACCCCTCACGATTCAGCGGTTTAATTTTGAGAATGGACAAGCCAGATGCAAGTTTTATTCTTTTTGAATCTGGAGTTCTAATTGTTACAGATATCATCAGTTTAGCGAAGGCTAAGAAAGCACTAAACGAATTGGAAAGTTTCATTGCTAAAAATAGCATCGCATCATAATGACTGAAATACTGCTTGAGAAACTTTATGATGAGTTAAATCTTACGATTAAAGAGGCTTGTGACAAGAAAATTTCCGTTGCATTCTCTGGGGGGCTTGATTCTACATTAGTTGCCTTTATTTCTAAGAAGTATACTGATGTGGAATTAATTGCAGTTGGAATCGCTGATTCTCACGATTTGAAAGCTGCCAAATCTGCTGCTGATTTAGTCGGAATGAAATTAAAAACTATTGAAATTCAAACAAGTGAAATGGTTGCTGAGGGAATTGAAATGAGAAAACACTTCGACTTAACAAATATTGAAGTAGAATTTATGCTTCCATTTTGGATCGCTGCAAAAAATGCTACCAACCCCATTTTAATGTGCGGCCAAGGCGCTGATGAATTATTTGGAGGGTATGCTAAATTTAGAAAGGAAGATGCTAAAATTAATTTAAAAAAAGAAGTTGATGATTTATTAGATAGAATCCCCGAACGTGAGAAAAAAATTACAGAATTCTTTGGATTAGAGTTATCTTGCCCTTATTTAGAAGAAAATGTTATCAGAATTGCTGAAAAGTTTAGCGATGAAGAACGTATAGGTAAAGTGGGAAAAGAAACGTTAAGAAAATTAGCTTTGAAATTCAAACTTCCTAAGGAGATTGCTGGTAGAAAAAAGAAAGCTGCACAATATGGTAGTGGAAGTCAAAAAGCTATAAAAAAAATAATGAAACATAAAATTTCTTTTAGTATTAAATTTGATAACGAAAATATAGCCAAAGCTATCTTACGAGCCACTGAACCTGATAATAAAGGATGGGTCGAAACTGCCTTACATCAAAATTTTATAAAAGCTACAATTAAAGCTGACACCTTGGGAAGCTTAAGACAGACTGCTGAAGATTTCATGGCTTGCATTTCTATAGCTGAAAAGATAGCAAAGAAAACGTAACAAAGTGGCTCTCCTATGCTAATAAATGAGTCAAACATACTCTCAGATGCTAGCAAAGGTTCAAAAATTTCATGACAAGCATGATTTTAGTAATCCAAAATACCGTGGACATGACATGTCTTACCGTATATTGCTCACAATGGAAGAATTGGGTGAGTTAGCAGAATGCTTTACAAAAGGCAAATCAGATAGCGAAAAAAGCGAAGAGTTGGCTGATTTATTAATACTAATCATTGGTCACTCTATAGCAATGAATATCAATTTAGAAGAAGCCTTCAATGAAAAAATAGAGAAAATTATGAACAGAAAAGCAATAATGGGTGACTTTGGCATTAGAGTAACGGACTATAAGCAATAAATTCGGCAAATTGGTAAATATAATACTCTCTAATGTTCAAAAGTGTCATTACCAAAAGATAACAAAGATTCAGTTCCCGAACCTGCCAAGGGATTGGAAGGTGTCGTAGCTGCTGATACTAATCTAAGTTCTGTAAATGGTGAAAAAGGAATTTTAAGATACTGTGGATACAATATTGATGATTTAGCATTTAATACTACATTCGAAGAAACTATCTGTTTACTTTACGATAATGAATTGCCAAATAAACAACGACTAGACGGAATGACAAAGAATATTGGTGAAGCTCGAGTTTTACCAAAAGAGGTTATTGAAATCATAAAAGAATTAGTCGGTAAAACTTCGCCAATGAGTACACTAAGGACTGTAGTTTCTGTACTTGGCCATTACGAAAAAAATGTACCTCTCAAAGAACTACCACCTAAGGCGCTAAGGCTAGTTGGCCAGATTGCAACTGCAGTTGCAATGATACACAGATTAAGAGAAGGATTGGAAATTATTGAAGCTGATCCTACAAAAGGACATGCTGAAGACTTTCTTAGAATGTTACATGGAGCAGACCCTTCTAAGACCCAAATTGATGCTTTGAACTTGTACCTAATATTATTAGCTGATCACGGATTTAATGCTTCAACTTTTTCAGCAAGAGTTACTGCAGGAACTTTGGCAAATTTACACTCAGCTATCACTTCAGCAGTTGGAACTTTGAGTGGCCCTTTACATGGAGGTGCTAACGAAAAAGCCATGGATATGATTATTGAAGTTGGAACAAAGAAAAAAGCTTCTGATTACATCCAAAATGCATTTGATACAAAGCAAAAAATCATGGGTTTCGGTCACAGAGTATACAAAGTTGATGACGCTCGAAAGCCTCATCTAAAGAAAATGGCAAAGCAAATCTGGGAAGAAAAAGGAAACATGAAACTTTTCGAAGTTTCTGAGGAAATTGAAAGGCAGGTCAAAAACCGAAAGCCAATTATAACGAATGTCGATTTTTATTCTGCACCATTACTTTATGGATTAGACATTCCAACCGATTTATTCACACCATTATTTGCAATGTCTCGCATTGCTGGATGGACTGCACATGTTCTTGAACAATACAAAAATAATCGATTAATCAGGCCCAGAGCAAGATATGTAGGGCAAATTGACCGTACATTTAGGCCTATCGAACAAAGATAGTTTATCAAAAGACATTAAAAGTACTTCTTCTCCATATTATTTATGGTTTCCATCGAAGAGGCTAGAAAAGCGTTACAAAATGGGAAATTATTAGTATATCCTACAGACACCGTTTGGGGCATGGGATGTGACCCCTCGAATCAAAACGCTGTGGATAGATTATTCGAATTAAAAGGTAAAAAGCAAAATGGAGTAAGTGTTATGTTTAGTGATAAAAAACAAATATATGATACTTGTATTACAAATGGAAAAGCAAAAAAAATAATTGAAGAATTCTTGCCTGGACCAGTTACACTAATACTTAAATCGAAAAAGAATTTTGCCAATGGAGTAATGAGAGATGGGAACATCGGGGTCAGAATACCACAAAATGAAACCTCTATAGAATTGGCAAAAAAAACTCCTGTAATAACCACCAGCGTTAATTTGCACGGTCATGAAATTGCTAAAGATCTCGATGAAGCAAAAAACATATTTGGCAATAATTGTGTCTATTTAGGCGGAGAAAAGCCAAAAGGAATTGAATCTACAATTATTAACCTTGCAAGCGGTGAACCTGAAATAACCCGTATAGGTGCTTTATATTCAACCATCTTGGAGGGCATAATTGAATCCTGATGAAAAAATAAAATGGGAAGCTGCCGGGAAATTAGCTCGAGAGGCTTTACACTTTGGAAAAGCTCTCATCAAAGATGGGGAAAAAATGCTTAACGTGACTGAAAAAATAGAAGGATATGTCAAAGAAAATGGTGCGAAATTAGCTTTTCCTACTAATTTAGCTGTAAATAATGTAGGTGCACATTGGACTCCCTCTACAAAAAGTAAGGATGTTTTCAAAAGAGGTGATGTTGTCAAACTGGATGTTGGAGTTCATATCGATGGCTATATTGGAGACAATGCTTTAACTATTGAAGTAGAAACAAATGAATATTCAAAGATGATTGAAGCCTCACGCGAGGCACTTAATGTCGCAATAGATGTCGCTGCAGCTGGCGTAAACGTAGGAATTATTGGTCACGCAGTCCAAGATAAAATTGAACAATATGGATACAGACCTATTGCAAATTTGACAGGACATCGAATAAAAAGATACAATTTGCACAGTGGAATTTCTATACCTAGTATTAGAGAAAGAGGCGGACCTATACTAACAAGTGGAGATATAGTTGCAATAGAACCATTTGTTACAGATGGTGCCGGTCGGGTCGGAGGAAAACGTAATTCAAATATATATCACCTTAGGCAAATAAGGAAAATCAGAGATGAAAAAGCTACAAAACTTATGATAGAAATTCGTGATAGATACAATGGATTACCATTTGCTGAAAGATGGTTACATGAAATACAAGATGATGCGACAAAGAACTTACAAAAATTAATGCGGGCTGGAGTTGTATCATACTATCCTGTTTTAGATGAATTGGGAAACGGTATTGTTGCACAGTCCGAACACACTTTGTTAATTACTAACTCTGGAAATGAGGTTTTGACTAGATGAAGGATTCTGATGCAATGAAACGACTTGAAGACGTTTTCAAGTCACCAATGCTTCAGATAAACTTGTTAGCTGCATTAACTGGGGCCTGCGCAGCCTTAATGACCTGGATTTTCATATCAATGAGTCAAGGAATTCAAGGTATTTTTTATGGGGACAGTTTCATAGAAAATAATCTAAAAGGAACTGATAGAGAATGGATGATTATTTTTATTCCTGCGCTGGGAGGATTAATTGCTGGATTAATTATTGAATACTGGTCCAAAGAGGCAAAAGGTGCTGGTGTGCCTATGGTTATGGAAGCTGTTGCCGTCAAAGAGGCGCGCCTAAGTGCAAAAAAAGCTGTAGCGAAATGTTTTGCATCAGCAACATGTATTGGCACTGGAATGTCTTTAGGTCGTGTTGGCCCTATGGTTGTAATTTCATCTACGATTGGATCTGAAATTGGTCAACGCGCTGGAAAAACCGTAGAAGACACGCGTACAATGGTAGGCTGCGGAGCTGCTAGTGCAATTACTGCTGCATTTAATGCACCACTAGGAGGAGTGCTATTCGCTATTGAATTGGTATTAGCTGAATTAAAAACACGATCTTTCATACCTATTGTAGTCGCAGCCGTGATTGCTACTACTGTTGGCAGAAGTTTAACTGGAGACGTTGCTGCCTTTGATAGTATACCTAGTTATACGCTTGAGTCGCCTATTGAATATCCATTCTACGTCGTTTTAGGTTTAATTATTGGGCTTGCTGCTGCTATTTTTATAAAAATGATGAATTTTGTTGAGGATAATATCGATAAGTTTGATAATATACCTATGCCTGTTAAAACAGCATTAGGTGGTTTATGTGTCGGATTAATAGCATTGACATTTCCACATGTTTTAGGAAATGGATTTGATGTTACTTCTGATTTAATCTCATTGGATAGTGATGAAAATAACGATTTAATTCTAGGAGATAGCTTTCCTTCCAGTAGTGGAATTTCATCCGGTGTTGGAAGTTTATTACTTTTTGTTTTATCTATAATGGCACTAAAAATAATTGCTACGACAATCTCTATTGGCAGCGGAGGCTCGGGTGGGATTTTCACACCCAGCTTGTTCATAGGTGCTGCAATTGGAGCTGCTCTCGGGCTTGTGCTAAGTTCATATGATATTGTGGGACATCCTGGTGCATTCGCTTTAGTTGGTATGGCTGCATTTGTTGCATCTACCACGCGAGCTACTTTGACTGCTATTGTTTTACTATTTGAAATGACTGCAACATATGAAATCATACTTCCTCTGATGCTTTCCTGTGTGGTTGCA
>CACOJW010000022.1 GCA_902627615.1 uncultured marine group III euryarchaeote | reverse complement strand
TCATTTCCTTTAACCACCTTACCATGCATTCTTTGGTTGTATCATCAAAGCTGTCATGAACAGTTAAAACTCTCTCCATATTTTTGACTAAATCTCTGTATTGAGGATTGGCTACCATTTCATCAGCAGATTCAACTAATTGCTTAGCTTTTTCTTTTGCAGAAGCACTGCTTGGACTTTCAAGAACCTCCATAAGTAAATTCATGGAGTGTATTCTCTCTTCTAAACTTATTTCTCTTCTTCCGATATCATCTTCAAATGTATCTAATATTCTAGCTTCAAGATAACCAACCATTATTGGGGCTAAAATATTTTCTTCTACAAGAGGTATTGTCAACGCAAATGAGCGAGATACAGATTGGAGAGCTCCCTTACAGTAGTCCATACTATCTTGGAGTAATTCCCCTGTTTTGCTTTTGACAGCTCCATACAGTGTTGGCATTTTACCTCGTATTCGGACTACATAAATTGACGAAGCATATTTAAAACTAGGTTTTTTTGGCAATTTATGAAATCGATTACAGATATGTCAGTAAGTGATGTTCAAAAAGTACAGGCAATATTGTTCGATTTAGATGGGACATTTGTAAGTGGAGATGTTATCAAAAGTGAGGCCTACAATAAGCTAGAAAAGCTTCGAAATTCAGGGATAAAAACTATAGCAGTTACAGGGAGACCTGCAGGATGGTGTGATCTGATTGCTAGATGGTGGCCAGTTGATGCAGTAGTTGGAGAAAATGGTGCCTTTTTTTACAAGAAAGTGAATAAAAAAATTATCAGAGAGACATATCATCCCTTAGATTCTCTTTCAAAATATCAAAATAAACTGAATTCATTATTTGATAAAATATCTAAAAAGTATGATAGCCTGACATTAGCTTCGGATCAACCCTTTCGTAATTGGGATATTGCAATTGATATTGCTGAGGAATCAAATGTTGATATAGATATAGCACTTGACATTTTAAAAATTTGCGAAAGTGAAGGGGCAAGAGCTGCTATTTCTAATATTCACATCAATATTTGGTTTGGAGATTACAACAAAGAAATGATGTCATTGAAAGTATTGAAGGAATATGGTTTAGGTAAATCTGAGGCAATATATATTGGTGATTCACCTAATGATTCTCCTATGTTTGGTTACTTTCCGTTATCAGTAGGTGTTAATTCAGTTACTAAATATGAAGAAATAATTAGTAATTTACCTAAATACGTTACTAATAAAGATGGCTCAGACGGTTTTATGGAATTAGTTGATTTTATTTTTTCGACCAAGTAATTCCGTCTTGATTTTGATAATTTCCACTTCTTTCAGAATATAACGATGACGCAGGACCAGTCATAATCTCAAAGACCATTTGCGCAAAAGTTACGCCTGTGCTCAAAGTTACATTTTCTTGACTCGAATTAAATCCCAGCAAAGTTAATGTTCCATTAAACCCAGAATCAATCTTTCCAAAGGTGCATATGATTCCTTTCCTTGCCCAGCTAGTTCTTAACCATAATTGAGCACATAGATTTGGACCACAGGCAATTCTTTCTTTGGTAGATACTGCGAATCTTTTGCCAGGTGGTATAATCAATTCACCATTAGATGTCTTCCCAGAACCAGGTATTTCTATTTCTTTTATGGTTAAATCATATCCATTTGGTGTTAGATTGTTCTCGTTAAATGGTTCAATTTCTAATTCTCCTACATCTAGAGCAGATATTATAGCTTCATCAGATAAAATAGTCATTAAGTTTCTCTTATTTCGGATAAGAATTTCTCAGCCACGTCAGCTCTTACAGTTCCTGAACGTTTCAGCATTTCAGCAACTTTATCAATTTCAGAACCTTTTGCTCCAGCCTGAACAGCTAAATTACGGGCATGTAATCCCATATGTCCTCTTTGGATTCCTTCTGAAGCCAAAGCTCTCAATGCTCCTAAATTTTGGCATAGTCCTACTGCACATATTACTTGAGCTAATTCCGAAGCCCCTCCAGGTATTTTCAAATCTAATATTTTCACACATGCTTTAGCAGTTGGATGTGTGGCTGTTGCTCCTCCGACCAATCCTACTGCCATTGGAATCTCAATGGTTCCTTTTAAGTTTCCATCTCTCGTCTTTTCCCAATTAGTAAAAGAACCATGCCCTTCTTTCCATTGCCCGTAGGTGTGTGCTCCAGCTTCAATAGCTCTCCAATCGTTACCAGTTGCTATAACAACAGGATCTATTCCATTCATTATTCCTTTGTTATGTGTTGCAACTCTGAATGGGTCCGCGCATGCAAAAGCAAAAGCCTCAATAATTCCATCAACAACATCTTCTCCTCCCAAAAATTCAGAGGGCCAAATAGCGGTAGCTCTAGTTTTTCGATATATAGCTAGATTTGAGATAATTCTTAGGTAGACTCTTCCACCAGTTATAGTTTCTAATCTTGGAGCCACAGCTTCAGCCATGGTGTTCACAGCATTAGCTCCCATTGCATCACGGCAGTCGACCAGAAGGTGAGTAATTACCATAGGACCGGTCTCTGAGTCGAGTACTCTAACTTCAATATCTTTACATCCTCCTCCAAATTTCACTAAAATAGGATCTTGTTCGTTTGCTAAATCAATAATTTCTTTCCGTTTAGAGAGTATCTTTTCTTTTGCCTTAAATGGCTCATCAAGATTAACAAGTTGTATCTGTCCAATCATCACAGGATCGTCAGAGTCTGCATTAATTCCACCGTTACTTCGCGTTCCTTTTGCCATATGAGTAGCAGCAGCTACGACAGATGGTTCTTCTACTGCCATAGGTATCATGTATTCTTTCTTGTTTATCATAAAATTAGCAGCAATTCCAAGAGGAAGGGGGAAAGTACCAACGACATTTTCTATCATTCGGTTTGCAGTATCTTCACCTAATGCACCATATCCGCCAATTGCTTTAGCTTCTTCATCTGATAAATCAGCAAATTTTTTTACGTAGTCTAGCCTTTCAGATGGTTTTTTTTTGTAAAAACCGGGTACCTCTGAGCTCGAAGTCATATATGGCCAAGCAAGTATTGCTTAAAGATAGTTGCCAGTCTAAAGCAAATCGCCTATAGTTCCACAATGAGGGCACATTACATCATTTTCTTCTTCACTAGTCACTTCAAATTCTTTCATACATCCTTGTCTGCAAATGTACATTAATTGCCTTGAAAATTGACTACCGGGAACCACGCTAAATGTTTCAATTACTTCGCTTTCAGTAATGTCGTTTCTTTCATCGGGAATGTTTTCAACAGGTATTAGAATTGGCTCATCAGCCATTACACTCTCTTCATTGGTCTTCAGCAACCTCGATGCACCATAAATTGCAACCGAGCCTAATATTACTGCAACAGCGCCATACAAATACAGATTTTCGGTTTCTTTTGGTTCGGCTTCAATTACTGTATTGACTTCAGCTTCAATTATGACTCTAATGTGTTCATCTATCATATTTGGATTAGTATATCCCATTCTATCGATTGAAACTATTCGGTAATAATGAAATCCACTGCTTAAATTTGTGACTTTGTAGCTTAACTCACCATTAGTTGGGGAGTCTATGGTAGCTAAAGAAATCCAAGGCATGCTAAAATTCTTTTTGGTTTCAACAATGAAGCTTGTTGCGTCAGTAGGTTTTTCCCAGGTAATAGTTACATTATTTCTATCTTCTATTGAGTAGTCTATTTGCATAATAGGCTCAGGAGGCTTTAAATCAATGGTTGTTACCAAATCATATGCATTAAAAATGAGGTTTAACGAGCTATTTTTAGGAGGCATATATCCATCTTGGCCATCTCCAAAAACGATTTCTCCAGCTGAATAATCTACCCAGTATTGGTTTGCCTTCATTGCTCTTAAGTCTATGCCAGTATATTCTTCAAGAGTTTTTTCAAAGATACCGTCTCCATTTTCATCTGCAGCTATTTCGATATTTCTTATCTTTCCAATCATAATTGGCTTTAGTGGTATTACTGGCAAGGACAGCTTTTCAGTCTCATTAGAACCAATAAATACTTTGTATTCGTAAGGTTCTCTAGGACATGCATTACCTGCCAAATCAGAGGGATTTATCCTAAAATAATAAGTATATCCATCAATAAGAGGGCTCATTAATATTTCTTCATTTTGCCATTCAAATTCAGCATCCCTCCATTCCAATACATCTTCCGTACCTTCCAAAAGTCTCGCATATTGTAGTTGAATATCTTTTAAGTTTTCAGTTCGATTTTCAAGAGAAACAATTAGTTGATCAGAACCAGTTAATTCATTTATAGATGCAAGTTTGACTTCGGGTTTTAATCTGTCAAAAGTGATAATTATATCACTATTTTCTTTTATTTCTTTGTTACCCGCATAATCAATTGTCCTTGATCTAATTTCAAATGTTTCATCTTGCTCAGGAGAAAACCAGTACTCCCCAGTAGAGGTAAAAGCTCCAAAGTCTTCCCAGGTTTGATTTTTTGAACTTTTGTATTCTATCAAATAGGCTTGTATGTCTGCTGTATCGTTTGCTTTCCATTGAACAGTAATTCCATCCAGATTTGTAAATTCAATATCACCTTCAACAATCCATAGAGTAGATTTTGGCGGAATCAAATCAATCCTCATTTCAGTGTCGTATGTTCCTTTACTTTCGATATTCCCATTAGTATCTATGGCTATAGACTTGAAGCGATAAGTTAAGTTTCCTTCACCAGTAAAATAAGTAGATTCATTGGTGAAAAATCCTAGTAAAGTCCACTCGCCTATATTTCCACCATCTTTTTCTAGGTAATAAATGTAGTAACCTGATAAAAAAACAGTCGATGATGCAAAAGCCGCTGGAATCTCAAAGATTGAAATTAGTCACAATCCTGCTGAGGCTGTAAAAGATGCTGACATAATCTATACCGATGTTTGGGCTTCGATGGGGCAAAAAGAAGAAGTTAAAGAAAGAGAAAAAATATTTAGGCCATTCCAAGTCAATCAAGATTTAATGAATCTTACAGGTAAAAAAACTCTGTTTATGCACTGCCTACCTGCAGAAAGAGATAGAGAAGTGACGGATGAAGTTGTAGAAGCTGATTATTCAATCGTCTTTGACCAGGCTGAAAATAGATTGCACATTCAGAATGCAATTATGATAAAATTAAGTGAATAATATGGTAAGTAGTGTTGGAATAATTGGAGCAGGACAAATGGGGGCAGGTATTGCACAAGTTTGTGCAGCTATTGGCAAAAAAGTTATCCTTTGCGATATAAAACAAGAATTCTTAGATAATGGTATTGGAACTATAACTAAAAATCTTGAGAGAAGTGTATCAAAAGAACGGATAAATCAAGATGATATGGATAACACACTTGAAAATGTAAGCACTACATTAGAACTTAATGATCTAAATAACTGTGACATAATAATAGAAGCAATTGTGGAAAATATTGAAATTAAGAAGAAACTTTTCTCTGACCTAGGGCATATTTGTGAGGAAAAAACAATTTTAGCATCAAACACATCTAGTATACCTATAGGAATTTTGGCTGAGGCCAGTGGAAGACCTACAAAGGTAGTTGGAATGCATTTTATGAATCCTGTACCTGTTATGAAATTGGTCGAGGTGATAAGAGCTAAGAGTACAAATGATGATACATTTGATACTACATTTAAATTAGCCGAGGATTTGAATAAAGTACCCGTCTTAGTAAATGATTTTCCAGGCTTTGTAAGTAATCGAATTCTCTTGCCGATGCTAAATGAAGCTATGTTTTGTGTTATGGAAGGTGTTGCAGAACCTGAGGCAATTGACACAGTAATGAAATTAGGAATGAGCCATCCTATGGGGCCTCTCACTCTAGCAGACTTTATCGGATTAGATACATGTCTAGCTATAATGGAAGTTTTGCATCGTGATTTCAATGATAACAAATATAGACCGTGCCCTCTTCTAAAAGAAATGGTAGAACAAGGTAAATTAGGTAAAAAATCGGGTGAAGGTTTCTACAAATATTAAGCGCAGATTTAATTATGTCCTTCATTTTGGTATATTATGACAGATGATAAAAAATCCAAAATAGAAACTTTGGGATTGGATGAAGCCCTAGAAGATTTGAAATTTCTTGCAAAAAAGGTGTCTGACATCTCTAAAGATCTAGCTGAAAGAGCTTCAGAACAAGCTGAAGGCGCCACCGAAAAAATTGGAGATGTCGTCGAAGCTACCGGGGAAGCATTAATTTCCGCTGGTGAAACCATAAAATCCACAAAAAAAATCTTTAATAATGAAGACTAAAAAATTATAGTTTCATCTCTACCTGGACCAAGTGAAATGATACTTATTGGAACATTCATACTTTTAGATATAAAATCTAAGAAAATTTTCATTTCCTCTGGAATAATGCCCTTGGATATATCGATTCCTGATGAAGACCAGCCAGGGAAGGTCTTGTACACCGGTTCACACTTTGCAAGATATGGCAATGATGAAGGAAAATGGTTAATTTCTAAACCTTTATCATCTTTATATCCTACACAAACTTTGATCTTGTCCATATCAGATAAGATATCTAATTTCATAATTGCTAACGATGAAAAGCCACATATTCGATGAGACAACTCGAGCATTACTAAATCTAGCCAACCGCACCTTCTAGGACGGCCTGTTGTAGTGCCAAATTCTTGACCTTTTTCTCTTATAATTTCACCTACTTCATCTTCCAACTCAGTGGGAAACGGACCTGATCCCACTCTTGTAAGATATGCCTTAGTAACACCTACAACGTTGGATATCTTGGAAGGTGCTATTCCAGAACCCAAAGCTGCACCTGCTGTAGTTGGACTTGAAGAAGTAACGAAAGGATATGTACCATATTCAATGTCTATGTGAACTCCTTGAGCGCCCTCAAGAAGAACATTATCACCTATATCAATATGCTTATTGACTAGTAGAGAAGCATCAGTGATGTACTCATCTAACTTATTTCGCCAACTCCTGCATAAATCGAATAAATTTTCTATAGACAAATCATTATCTATACTATAATGGGACAATAAAGCCTGATTGCGCGGCAATGCTTTCTCTAAACGTTCCATAATCGTCTTATCGTCCAAAAGATCACCCATCCTAATTCCAATCCTTGATGCCTTATCCGAATAGCAAGGACCTATTCCGTTCCCAGTGGTACCGATCATTGATTTACCCTTAGAATTCTCCTCACCTCCATCCAACAACTTGTGATAAGGCATTATCACATGAGCCCTATCTGAAATGAAAAGTTGACCCCTTTCTCCTTGAAGATTGTCTAATTCTTTAAGCAATACTTCTGGATTAACAACAACACCATTGCCTATTATATTTACAACATTCTTGCGAAGTATACCAGATGGAAGAAGATGTAACTTATGTTTCTTACCATCTACAACTATCGTATGGCCTGCATTATTTCCCCCTTGCGACCTTGCTACTACTTTTGAATCATCTGCCAAGTAATCGGTAACTTTACCTTTACCCTCATCTCCCCATTGAGCTCCAATAATTGTAGTTACACTCACTCTAGAGTACCACCCGATTTAACCACCTGAGCATATATTGCTGGCAATAAAAACATAGCAGATATCATCGAAGCAATCAGAAGAACAACGATGATAAATACAAACCACCAAAGTGCACTTATATTAATTGCGAAAGCTGCTGTTAAACCAACTAAAGTAACTGTAGTTGCTTCTGCTAAAGTCTGAGCTGTTTTGGCTGTTGCGTTGTAAACACTTGGTAAATTCACTCCCCGCTCCATCACTCTTTGAGTAATGTGAATTGAAAAGTCAATACCTACTCCAATTACAATAGAACCAATCATAACTGTAACCAAACTCAGCGGCTGCCCGAGGGCAACAAAAGTCAAGGGTTCCAATGAAACAACCCAAATAACTGGTAAAGTGGTTATCAGGCCTATTTTCCAATTACGACCAAATGTCAAAGATAAGACAAAGAAAACTAAAACAAGACAAATTACTAAAGTATTAATTTGTGAACTAATCAATTGTGCGTTAACACTCGTTCCAATTGCTGCTACACCCGTTAGTTCAGACATTTTAACAGGAGCATATTCATGATTATCCCGTATTTCATTAACACCAATTACCGCAGTTTCCATGCCTCTGACATCTTTCAGAGGCATGTCAACATAAATTAGAGTCTTAGAAAATTTACATTCGACACTGCCTGATTCGTCAGGTGAACAGTCCATAATCATACTGATAGCTTCTGGAGTTATACTGTCGTAAAAAACATTCAAAATGAACTTTTGCAAATCTCTGCCCACTATGGGATTATCTGCAATTTGATCTTCATGAAGAACTTCCCAAAATGATCTTTCGACTCCTTCTTCAAGACCAACTAAGTCTAATAAATTATCTAGAGTCGTAGATTGGTTACTTGAAAACTTAACCGCTTTCATAACTTCCGTTAAAGATATGGCAGTAACGTCAGGTACATCATTCAAACCATCTCGATTACCATCCTCACCTCCCGCTACTAATGCATCAACTTGATCAAGGTGATCAACTGCATCATCTTGTAATTCATCATAATCATTCTGGAAATCTCCTCTGGCAATCATCATACCAAATGCCCCAGCATTAAACTCAGTAGAATACTTCACTATACCTACCAAAGTTGGTTCATCATCAGGAACCATATCAAGATAATCTACATTTGTTTCTAAAAGAGGTACTAGTCCGACTGAAAGGAGAGTTGTTGCTGCTAAAATTGCTAAGACTGGCTTATTGTGCTCAGTTACTATTTGAGCGAGCCTGTGCCATTCTCCCTCTTCCTTTCTATAATTATATTCTGTTAATACAGCCAGAGCTGGAGACATTATAAACGTACACAATAAACAAATAACAATTCCCATTGTTAAACTCAGACCGACTGTAAAGACTGGGCCAAGATTAGTGTACATTAAACTACCAAAGCCAATCATTGTCGTCATTGCAGATAAAGCAATAGCTCTACCCGTTGTTGAGAGAGCCTTCATCATTTTGATTTGGGCATTTTCGCCCTCTTCCTCTGTAAATCGATTCGACAAGTGAAGCCCGTAGGCCACTCCTAACGCCATCAATATCGGTCCCAAGGCTATAATGGTCGGTGTCGCTTCAATTTGAAACCAACCAATAAAACCATAAGTTATGAAAATTGAGTATAAAGTTGGAATACCAGAAATCATAACTGCTCTTATTTTCTTTTGAATTAAGAAAATAGCTATCGAACAAAGAACGACCCCTATTGGAAAAACTCTCCAAAACTCTGAAAATGAACGTTCTGTTATTGCTTGAGTTACTGGCACAGGACCTGTAAGCATCATACGGCTGTATACTTGACCATCAGGACGCTGGAGGCCCTCTCCTCTATTAATCATAGTCTTATCTACTTCATCGATAATTACAGGTGGAGGAACATCACTAGTAATACCAAACAAAATTACTGCAGTATCCCAGACCCCATCACCGTTCGTATCTCTAATTACTTTTTCCAAAACTGCAGGAGGTAAATCCTGAACAATACTATCTATGTCTGATTGACTAGGGATTTCATAATGATTCAATTGACCTGACTCAACAGCACTATCTTTTGCAATAGTAGCTGCTTGGCCTAAGATTTCGGCTAAACCAGTTGATGCTCCGTCTGTATTAGCTGCAGCCCATTCGTCCGAATTTGTTATGAGTGCATCGTAAACCCGACTATTTGTACTGTGTAATTCTTTAATTAGAGTCGAAATACTAAAAGACCAAACAACATTATCATAAACACCACCGTCTGATGGAACTACGCCTGCGCCACCCTCCTCGGTTTGCCCTTGTGGATCTACTGTACGCTCAATATAATCCATTTCAAGCAAGACTTGTCGGCTAGTAATATTAGCCTTATTTGAAATATCATAAACATTTTCGGTCTCAACATAGATTACAATAATGTCAGTAGACCAATCTTCTCTGACTTCAAGGAGAAGTTCCTCTTCAACTGAACCTTTTGGTAAATAAACCTCCATAGCTCCATTAATATTTGTCTTACCAATTCCTACAAGCATAAAAAGCATGATTGCAGTCATAATGCCTATAGTTATTGGAGGATAATCTGTTGTAAGCCTTACGAAACTGCGGGCAATTGGACTGATTTCCACATCAGGAACTTCCTTTCCGGGTAAAGATGCTGGTTCTTTGGACTTTTTAACCTTGTGAATCTTCTCAGATTTTTTAGTTTGGGCAAGCTTAGCTTTCTTGGTTACTTTTTCCTCAATAACCTCACCGCCAAGCGCACTACTGATCAAATCCTGCTGCTCTTTAGCCCTTTTATCAAAGAAACGGTCGATACGACCTCTTATGCCCGAACCTTCGTCATCTGATGACACAGTAATTCAAGCTACTAAGAGGCAATAATAAATAGTTCCTACCCCAAAACATGATGCCTAAATAATCAACAGCCTTTAAAATAGCTATTGACGTTTATGTAAAGCAATGGAGTATAAACTTAAGACTGTTATTTTTCTATTGGCGCTCACGGGAGTGGTTTTTTTCACCTCCGATTCAGCTGCTGAAGCCGACCCATTTGTTGACGATGTATTGTACTCTAAAGAGGGTTCTGACACCAAAGTTCTAGTCCAGAGTGGAAGAGATAATGCTACCTTCTACAAATACTTAATTTTAGATGATTTTTCAGAGGCCCCTGAGAATTGGGCATCTAAAGATTTTAATGATTCAAGTTGGTCTAATGGAGCTGCTCCGTTTGGCGATAGACGGGATAATAATGTGGATCCCAACACTGATTGGGATACTTCTGGAAGCTCTCCATACAACAACGATATTATACTAATTAGGCATAAATTTCAATTAGATGGAATAGTTACTTCCGCTGAAATCAACGTTGCTTTTGCAAACTATTGTACTCCTTACTTAAATGGTAATTTAATCTACGATGAAAGAGGAGGAAATTCACACGGTGCAGACTACTGGAATGGTGATGGAACTGAAGAAATAGCCTCTAGTTCTTTTGAATCTGGAGAAAATGTTCTAGCAGTTTATGGAAGAGACTATGTCTGGGGTTCTGGAAATCAAAATCGACAATGGTTAGATCTTCAAATCACTGCCCAAGTTTTTGAATCCACAAATGAATCTATTATATTTGGAGATTCAGTAATTGTAGCAATAACTGGCGGAAATGAAGGAAATGAAA
>CACOJW010000021.1 GCA_902627615.1 uncultured marine group III euryarchaeote | reverse complement strand
CGCCAAAAGAATGGATGAGCCCCGTTTGGTTTCAATTTCAGAGGAATTGGGTAAAACTCCCGCTCAAATATTGATTCGTTGGGCGATACAAAGAGGCATGGTTGTACTTCCTAAATCCGTTAATGAGGGTCGAATAATTGAAAATTTTGCAGTGTTTGATTTTGAAATTACAGATTCAGTAATGAAAAAGTTGGATGATTTGGATGAAAGGTATGTGACTTGCTGGGATCCACACAATCCCCCATCTTATGCGCCAGTATAAGTAAGAAAGTTAGAAAAAAGTATAAAAGGAGGCAATCTTTACACAATATAATGTATGCAAAATGCATATATATGCAAAATGCATACTTATTTATAGGTTTTGCTTCATGACGATAATATGCCTAAAATAGACTATACATCTATAAGAGTAACAAAAGAAGTTAGAAATCGCCTTCAAAAATATGTGGAAGACTGCTATTCGGACCTATCGATCAATTCAATGCTCCAAGTTCACATGGAGAATTTGAATGAAGGTCATGTTAAATTCCCAAAATACGGGATTTTTGTATGCCCAGAAAGTCAAAAGGAAAAGTTACGTAAGTCTATCAAAAATAAATCCAGTAGTAAGGTTGGAACTACTATTTCACTTACAGGAAGTTTACCCTCAGATCCATACACACGTACTGAATCAGATACGATGGGTCAAATGGAAGTTCCAGAATCTGCGTTGTGGGGTGCGAGTACCCAAAGAGCAGTTTTGAATTTTCCAGTTAGTGGTTTTCGTATGGCTCGTTCTTTCATCAGAGCCTTAGGTTTCATCAAAGCTGGTGCTGCAGAAGCTAATTTCGAATTAGGTGTTATAGATGAGGAAATGAAAAATGCAATAGTGGATGCTTCACTTGCCGTTGCTGAAGGAAGTTATGATGATCATTTTCCAGTGGATGTTTTCCAAACAGGTTCCGGAACATCCACCAATATGAATGCTAATGAGGTTATAGCTAATTTAGCATCAAAGTCACTAAAATCAAAAGTACACCCAAACGATCACGTAAATCAGGGCCAATCATCCAATGATGTAATACCCTCAGCTATTCATCTTTCAGCTCTTTTAGATATTGAAGAATTACTCTGTCCATCTTTAGTTTCCCTTCAGAAATCTCTTGAAGACAAAGCCGATGAATTTATGACAATAATAAAAACCGGAAGAACACATTTAATGGATGCAACTCCGATACGGTTGGGTCAGGAGTTTCAAGGTTATGCCGGTCTTATTGAGAGATCTCTTGATCGTTTGCTGTTAATTAAAGATGAATTATCTCTTCTAGCTTTAGGAGGTACTGCAGTTGGAACGGGAGTCAATACACATTCTAAATTTTCTATGATGGCGTGCCAGCACATAACAAAGTTTGCGGGTGTAGAAGTTTATGAAACTGATAATCATTTTCTTGCTCAATCTAGTTTGGATGGAGCTTTGACGGCAAGTTCTGCTTTGAGGGGCTTGGCAGTGAACATGCAAAAGATTGCGAATGATATTAGATTCCTAGGCTCGGGCCCACGCGCGGGCATAGGTGAGCTTGCTCTTCCAGCAGTCCAGCCAGGGTCCTCAATCATGCCAGGTAAGGTCAATCCAGTAATTCCTGAAGCTGTGATTCAAGCTTCATCTCAGGTTTTAGCATGTGATACGGCCTTGGTTCAGGGGGCGCAGGGAGGATATTTTGAACTAAATACGATGATGCCATTTGTAGCACATAATCTTCTTCAGGCGATTTCTTTGCTCTCTAATTCCTCAGAAATATTTGTTGAAAAATGTATAGAGGGACTAGAAGCTACAGATAATGGGCCTAAACTTTTGATGTCAGGCTTGATGTTAGCCACAACACTTGCACCAGTTATTGGTTATGAAAAAGCAGCTAAAATTGCCAAAGAGGCACATGCCACAGGAAGAACAGTTCTTGAAACGGCTCTTGACTTAACAGATTTGTCTGAGGATGAGTTAGTTAAAATTTTAAACCCTGAAAAGATGGTTCAACCACAGGATTAATTAATTTGTCTATAGTTTCCGACATTTTTCCCTTGGCTTAGGCCAATGGCTGCTTGCAACGCCAATTGCAGATAGTCTGTCTATAGTTTAGAATTATTCAATTGTCGTCGACAAATAACTCCGGTCTACAGTTATTTACTCTAAATTCTCTCTTTTACTAATGAGCTTACAACGCTTGGATCTGCCAAAGTAGAGATGTCGCCTAAGTCATCAACCTTATTAGAAGCAATATTTCTCAGGATTCGCCTCATGATCTTACCAGAGCGTGTTTTTGGGAGGCCCTCGGTAAATTGAATTTTTTCAGGTGAAGCATGAGGGCCGATATCGGTTCTAACTCTTCTGATTATTTCACTCTTAGTTTCGGAAGTAACTTCATGTCCAGTTCTTAAAGTTACAAATGCGTAAATTGCATTTCCCTTTATTTCATGAGGATAGCCAACTACAGCCGCCTCAGCTACAGAAGGATGCCCTCCAATAGACCCTTCGATTTCTGCAGTGCCTAGATTATGTCCAGATACAATGATGACATCGTCAACTCTTCCGGTTATCCAGTAGTATCCATCTTCATCTCTTTTACACCCATCTCCTGAGAAATATTTACCCGGAAATTTTTCGAAATAAGTCTCAAAGAATCGTTGATGATCTCCATAAACAGTTCTCATTATACTGGGCCACGGCCTTTGAAGCACTAAATTTCCTTCTACGCCATTTCCCTCAAGAACATTTCCTTCATCGTCCAAAATTTCAGGTGTAATTCCAAAAAATGGTAGCGTTGCCGAACCAGGTTTTGTTGCAGTTACACCAGGTAAAGGAGCAATCATCACTCCGCCAGTTTCAGTTTGCCACCAAGTATCGACAATAGGGCACTTTTGTTTTCCTATAACATTATGATACCAAAGCCATTCAGGTTCTTTGATAGGTTCTCCCACAGTTCCCAAAATTTTTAAACTGTCTAAATTATATTTATTTGGCCATTTATCTCCTTCTTTCATAAGGGCTCTCAAAGCGGTTGGAGCGGTGTAAAATTTATTGACTTCATATTTTTCAATAATATCCCAAAATCTTCCGAAGTCGGGATAGTTTGGTACACCTTCAAACATTACAGTGGTGGCTCTGTTAGCCATTGGACCATAGATGATGTATGAGTGTCCAGTAATCCAACCAATGTCTGCAGTACACCAGTAAATTTCACCAGGATGGTAGTCAAAAATATAATGGTGTGTAGTTGAGGTATAGACCATATAGCCTCCAGTAGTATGCATAACACCTTTTGGTTTCCCAGTGGAACCACTTGTGTAGAGAATAAATAATGGATCTTCGGCATCCATTTCTTCAGGTGGGCAGTCACCATCAGCTGAATTTAGTGCATCATTCCACCATACGTCTCTTCCATTTAGCATTTCAACAGTGCTACCAGTTCTTTTTACAACCAAAATTTTTTCTATGGACGGAGTTTTTTGAACAGCAATATCTGCATTACTTTTCATAGGGATATCGTCTTTCGTTCCTCTAACACCCGTATCTTGTGTAATCAAAAGCTTACATTCAGAATCATTTATTCGAGCTTCTAGGCTGTCTGGAGCAAATGCCCCAAAAACTACTGAATGAATAGCACCTATTCTGGCGCAGGCTAACACGGCAACAGCTAATTCTGGGATCATTTGCATGTATATGCAAACCCTATCGCCCTTTTTTACGCCTAAATTTTTCAAAGCGCTGGCAGTTATTTTTACTTCCTTCAGTAAATCATCGTATGTGTATTTCTTGGATTCATTAGGATTATTTCCTTCCCAAATTAGTGCAGTTTTATTTCCGTGGCCCTCTATGACGTGTCTGTCAATACAGTTGTAGCATGCGTTTAATTTAGCTCCTTCAAACCATTTTGTATTTGCCTCATTGAAATTCCATTCCCATACTTTATCCCATTTTTTGAACCAGCTTATTCGTTCAGCCTGCTCTGACCAGAATGCTTCAGGTTCGTTTACAGAAAAGTCGTACATTTTTTTGTACTGTTCAAAGCTTCCAATATGTGCTTGTTTTTTCATTTCCTGGTTTGGTTCGTATTTAGCCACAGACAGCATAAACTACCCAATAGACAAAAAGCTTTCCAAACAATAAATCACAAAATACCCTTTCTTTAGACCTTTGTGAAGGTATGTCTAAAATGTGGAGCTGAACCGCCCTTGGTTTCTCAGCTTTGCCACTCTTGCACACGCGATAGTACTAAAATATCAGAAATTCCAAAAATATTGAGTATGGTTTGCTGTAAATCCTGTTATTCGTTAAAGATTCCCGGCACTTGGTTGGAATTTGACGACTTAGATTCTTCAGTTTCTTATTTCGTTGAGGATTCCATTTCCTGGCAAAATGAAGCTAAGAAGATAAAATCTGAATTAGTTTTAAGGCAATTGGATCCACAGAAATATAGAGTAAATGTCAATTGTCAAGGTAGCTATCATGGCCTTGATCTTACATCAGATTTAGAAACTGAGATTAAATTAAAGTTCCAAGTATGTCAAACTTGCTCAAGGCAAGCTGGAGGCTACTATGAGTCTATTCTTCAAGTTAGAACTAAGCGTAAGGAAATTCTTGATTTGGCAGTAGATATGGTTTACAGCGAACTTGATTCTTCATCATCAGATTTCTTCACTACAGAAGCCGGAGCCGTTCGTGGAGGTTATGATTTTCAATTATCTTCTACAGAAAAAGCTCGTTCAGTATCTCGAGAATTGATGATAAAATTTGGAGGCCATGTTAATGAAACTAATACTTTGGTGGGGCGTAAAGATGGGAGAGATTTGTTGCGTCATACATTTGGAGTTCGCTTGCCTAACGTTAAAAATGGCGACTATTTATTCATTGAAAATAAAGTTTCAAAAGTTATTGGAGTTAACAGGAGGCGAGCTAAATTGATACAAATTTCACCTCCGTTTAGGCAACAAACAGTAGAAGTAGATGGGCTAAGAACTTTACCAATTCTAGATGATCCATTAGATGTTCAAATAGTAAGCGGGCGAGGTTCTGAATTCTTGCTGTTAGATCCCTTCACCCTACAAACAGTTGAAGCTATATCTCCTAAAGAGTGGAATGGTGAATGTGTCAAAGCTCTTAGGTATGGAAATGATACGTTTTTTATTTGGGAATAATTTAGCTTTGGTTGTGTATTCCGACAGGTTCTTCGCTTAGGACAGAGTGTTGTTTCGCACTATCATTTCTAATTTGCTCTAATTTTTGAAGGTATTCAGTTGAAACATTTTCAGTAACATAGGTTCCACTAAAGCATGAGGTATCAAATTCTTGAGGACCAGTTGGGTTAAATTGTACGCTTTTTACTAAATCTTCCAAGTCTTGATAAAATAATTTGTCGACACCTATGCTCTTGCCTATTTTTTCTACATCTCCGCTTGATGCTATTAATTCGCTTGATGCAGGCATGTCTATCCCATAAACATTAGGATATTTGACAGGAGGTGCAGTGGATGCGAAATAAACTTTCTTTGCACCTGATTTTCTAGCCATTTCGACAATTTTCCTAGACGTATTTCCTCTAACGATGGAATCATCTACTAGTAAAACTCGTTTTCCTTCAAATTCGGGATTAATTGTATTTAATTTTTTTCGTACAGAATCTCTCCTAATTGTTTGGCCGGGCATGATAAATGTTCTACCAATGTATCTATTTTTGACAAGCCCTTCTCTATAATCGACGCCTAACTCATTAGCCAATTGAATTGCAGAGATTCTACCACTGTCAGGTACGGGAATAACAACATCAATATCATGTTCAGGCCAAGCTCGTTTGATTTTTTGAGCCATTCTTGATCCTAGGTTCAATCTTGCTTGGTGCACAGAGATTCCGTCTATGACCGAGTCCGGTCTAGCAAAATACACGTATTCAAAAATGCAAGGAGATAATTTTACATTGTCTGAGCATTGTTCTCTAAATACGTTTCCGTTATTATCGATAAAAATGGCTTCTCCAGGTGCAATGTCAGAAACAGTCTCAAATCCCAATGAATTCAATGCAACGCTTTCAGAGGAAAGACCCCACGACTGATTTTCACCGTCATTAATTGAACCGAAAATCAAGGGCCTTATTCCGTTTGGATCTCTAAATGCAAATAATCCATATCCGGCTATAATTCCAACAACAGCGTATGCCCCTGAGCACCTAGCATTTACACCCCTTACTGCTTCGAAAAGATCTTTAGGTTTTAAGTTTGGGACTTGTTCGGGTTCTATTTTTCTTCCTTTTTCTAATTCATTTGCTAGGATATTTAGTAAAATTTCAGAGTCTGAATTTGTATTTATATGTCTTAAGTTTTCTTGATAAAGCTCGTTCGTTAGTTCTTCAGCATTTGTCAAGTTTCCATTATGAGCTAATGAAATTCCGTAAGGATGATTAACATAAAGTGGTTGAGCTTCAGCAGCAGATGATGTTCCGGCAGTGGGATACCTAACATGGGCAATTCCAAGTCTACCTCTTAGATTTTCTATGTGTTCTTTTTCAAAAACATCATTAACAAGTCCATTATCCTTTCTTAAGTGTAATTTGTTATCTTCACAAACGACTATTCCTGCAGCATCTTGCCCTCTATGTTGTAAAACTAATAAACCATCGTACAGCAAGTTGCTAATTGGACCTTTATTAGCGAGAATGCCAAGAATTCCACACATTTATACGACTCATGTTACTATATGCAAAGGGGCTTTTATCCTTTTCATATATTTTTAAATTAAATTTGAGACTAATCTTCTAATGATTCTTAGCCCAACTATATTTTCTATTTTTTGAACTTGAACCGAATCCACAAGAAGCGCATCTTTTCTTTCGCATGTGATAGGCATGCTTTCCGCACTTTCTGCATATTAGATGTGTCTGTCTTTGGCGTTTACCCTGTGCTGCAGTTCCCTTACTCATTTTGTAACCATAATTTCCCGAATAGCAGTTCTCGGACCGTATCGGGCAGTTGTCGACTTAGGGGGGTTATAAAATAACTTGTTTTAGCCCAAACCGATGGTTTTATAGTCAAAACCAGCCTTTTCCATTCGTCTATAATCAAATGCTCTGCGCCCGTCTATCACAACATTTCCGTTCATTTGCTGTTTAACTGTTTTGTAGTCCAAATCCATATATTCTTTCCATTCAGTCATTAGGATTAAACAGTCGGCATCTGCAAGTGCTTCTTTAGCGGTAGCTTTCATTTCAATATCAATGATTTCTTTGAAATTGTCCATAGCTTCAGGGTCATGGGCAGTTACGTTAGCACCTTCTTTTAACAATCTTTCAATAACAATTTTGCTTCTAGATTCCCTGACATCATCAGTATCTGGTTTGAATGCTAGCCCTAATACAGCTATTTTCTTTCCTTTAAGAATGCCTAACCTTTCTTTAGCCATATCTACAACGATATGTGGCTGAGATTCATTTACTGCCAATGTAGCTTCTAATACTTTAGATTCAACATTACTAGATTTGGCAGAAGCAGCTAGTGCTTTGACATCTTTTGGAAAGCAGGACCCTCCAAATCCAGCTCCGGCACGTAAGAAAAGGGGAGATATCCGACTATCTAATCCCATTCCTTCAGCAACTTCTATGAAATCAATACCCCATTCGTTACACATATTTGCCATTTCATTTGCAAATGAAATTTTAGTAGCTAAGAATGAATTTGATGCATATTTGATAAATTCTGCAGTCCTAGGACTACACTCAAGTTTAGTACAATTATTTTTTTCATATAATTTTTTCATTGTTTGCCTTGATATTTCATCACCGGATCCAATTACAATTCGGTCAGGGTTTTGAGCGTCTTCAACAGCACTACCTTCTCTTAAAAATTCAGGATTCATCCCAATTCCCAATTTTTCCCTTTTCCACCCGGATTTTTTTAGAATGATTGGCAAAACAGTTTCTTCAGTTGTTAGTGGAACTACAGTTGATTTGACAATTACGGTATGTTCATCCTCTTTGTGTCTCAAAGCTCTACCTATTGAAGAAGATGCAGACTTTATGTAGCTTAGATCTATACTTCCATCTTTATTCGAAGGAGTTCCAACGCAGATAAATGTGACATCACTTTCCCTTATGCAATTTTCTATGTCTGTAGAGCCAGATAGTGTCTTTTTCTTTATCCCTGAATTTATTAATTCTTCTAGTCCAGGTTCAAATATAGGCGATATTCCTTTATTCAAGTCATTAATTTTTGACTCTATAAGATCTAGGCATGTCACTCTGTGGCCAGCATCAGAGAGTGTTGCACCGGTAACCAAGCCCACGTATCCAGTCCCTATTACTGAAACTATCATTGTTTTACCCTAGGAGACCTACATAAAAGACCCTCCTATAATGTATTTAGTGGTTAATCAATTACAAGTTAAAAAAAGGCGTCCTATAAACAAAAAAGAAGCTAAAAGATTCAATAAAATGCTTGAAAGTGCACATAATATTCACTTTTCACTTTCCGCAGGAAAATATGAAACTGCAATTTCCAAGGATTTTGATATTATCTTAGACAAAGGGTTTATTTTTGGATTAATTTTAGAAGACACAGCGCATCTTTCAGTTAGAGGTTTATTATCTAATTTGCCGGAAATTGGTTGGGTTCAAGTAGATATGGGGGCAGTACCTTTTGTTTGCAATGGAGCAAATGTTATGGCAGCAGGTATAAATGACGCAAGTACAGAAGTAGTAAAAGGGCAATATGTATGGATTCGTGAGGAAAAACACAAAAAACCTTTAGGAGTAGGGAAAGCACTTTTTGATGCCAAGGATATGATTTCTGCAAACAAGGGTAAAGCAATCGAAGCTCTTCATTATATAGGCGATAAAATTTGGGATTATGGAGTTAAAGACTAAACTTTAATATTTTGCACGCCTAGAAGGTATTTAGAATCATGAGGAAATTTACGCTAATATTTCTATTCGCTCTCGTCATATTAACTATTAATTCACAAGTAAGTAGCGGTGAAACCTTTGCGCCAGTTGAAATGTATATTTCTGGAGGCTCTAATGGGCAGTTGAAAATTGATAATCCCTCAGGTTCAAGTGTAGAATCCTTAACAATAGCAGATGGCGAGACAGGTCAAGGAACTTTCCAAGAGCTTGGCAGGTGGACGACTTCTTCTCTTAAGTCAGAATTTAATATTTCAGGTGAATGGTCTGCTAAAGCTTGGGTTTCTTCTGAAAATAGAGATGCCACAGTGAATATTAGGTATACACTAATTCAAAATGAGGAAAGTATAGAACAATTAGAATTCACAGGAGATGTAAATTACGGAGAATCTGCCGAATTAACAGGTTCTAGTGATTTTTCACTTAGCAGTTTTGATGATAGTCCTCTTACATTATTAATTGAAAGCAGTTGGAGTGGACGAGGGGCACCACCACCTCCAACAGAAGGTAATACCAGTATAAATTTTAATTTTGGTTCATCAACTAGAGATACGATGGTTAGTTTGCCTATTAGCCATCTACAGATTAAAGGAGGAGATGAACCGTCAAGTGTTACTGGACAAAGTGCTTATTTTGTTTATGTAGAAATACATGATGCTTTCGGAGTCGATGATGTATTATCTTTGGATTCAAGTGATTATTCATTGAAGATGGGTCCAGAGGGGGAAACTCCTTGGGCAGCCAGTGTTGACAAAGTTTCTAAGAAATCTGATTTTGTTGAGGTTAAATTTTTGTGGTCATATGAAGGAAAAAGTTTGCCGGCAGGGGAAAATCCATACTTTTTAGAGATTGATGCCAGAGATATGCTCAGCGATTTAGACTGGTCAAAAAATTTGCAAACATCTATATACATTGAACCAGAGCCAGATGTAGAGATTAATCCAGTTACAAGTACCTCAAAAACAGTTGAATCCGGTAAGGTTGCAGTCTATACTTTGTCAGTTGACAACACAGGCTCGGGTTCAGATGAATTCATTGTAACCTATGATAACAATGATGGTTGGGACGTTTCGATAGATGTTTTAGCTTTTGATCTAGAGCCTGGAGATAGTCAAAATATCAAAGTCAGTATAACGCCACCAGATACGGCTTCAGATGGTGAGGAATCTCCTACTGAAATAACAGTCACGGCAGATTCTGATTCCGATGTAAAAGATTCAGTGACTTTAGTTACCACAGCTAGAGAGCCTGAGCCTAATTGGGATTTTTCTATAATAATTAACAAAGATGCTAGTCCCTCTTATGATTACAGTAGTGATAGTTTTGTAATAAAAGACAGAGCTTCTATTGAGATATCTTTTTCAATTTTGAATGAAGGAAATGATAATAATAATTTTAATTTAAATGCTAATTCTGTGGAAAATGCATTCATTATGTCTTTTGATAGAACAGTAGTATCTTCACTTTCACCAAATCTAATGGAGGCTGTAACTCTAACTTTAACGCCAAGGGAAGATTATTTTGGGACAAATACTTTTATTGAATTAGAAGTTACTTCGTCTGCAGATTCAAAAAAGGAAACTAATACGCTTGAAATCTTTTTGGAACAGAGCGGAAATATCATAGGTAGTCCTAACCCTCAAATTAAATTGTCTGCAGGTAATAATGCTAAGCACACCTTGAGTATTTCCAATACTGATGTTAATGAAGCAAAGAGGATATATTTTGGAGTTTCGGGTAAGGAGCCTAGTGATAAGTTAGCAGAAACTTGGTTAATATTTAGTGATAAAAATGGCAATGGGATTTCTTACGGCTCATTTTTAACATTATTACCTGCTCAATCAGTTGAAATAACAATCACGATTAGTGCCCCTTCCAATGCAGACATAGGTTCATACGATATGAATATTTGGATTTATAATGAACAGAATGCTCAGATATCGAGTCAATATCCAATACAGATAGTTACAACTCAGCCGATCGAAGAAGAGGAATCTAGTATGCTATTGTATGGTGCTTTACTTCTTGCCTTAGGTGGTGTTTTAGTTTATGGTTATCGTAATTTTTATGTTGACGATGGTTATGAAGATGAATACGAAGATTTTGATGAGCTAGAAGATATTCCTGAAATTTTTGCTGAAGAGCCGGTACCAGAGGTTTCACCTGTTGCCCCAGTAATGCCCCCTCCCGTTGAAGTCACACAAGCACCAGAAGCTGTTCCAGTCTCTCCAGTGCCAGAAGTTGCACCTTCTTTGGCAAAGACAGAAGAGTTGGTTAAGCCTAAGAAAAAATGGTTCGGATTATTT
>CACOJW010000020.1 GCA_902627615.1 uncultured marine group III euryarchaeote | reverse complement strand
GAGCGAATGTTGAATTATGGCTCGGTAATGCAGTTCACCATCCAGGAGAATGGGTGAAGACTAAACGATTTGATAGTCTTGCAAAATTGAAGGATATGATCAAGAGTATGAAAAAATATGATGCTATCATAATGCCTGCAGCCCTATCTGATTTTATACCTGCAAAAACAAAAGGTAAATTAGATTCTTCAGAGCCCATTTCTCTTAAAATGAAAAAGGCTCCCAAGATGATTGATAATATCCGAAAAAAACACAAGGGAGTTTTATATTCTTTCAAATTAGGTTCTAATATCAAAGAAAAAGAATTGATTGAAAAGGCAAAAAAACTCCTCAAAAATTCTGACTGTGTAATTGCTAATTATTCAGAAGCAATGGGCACTAAGGGTAGTAAAGTAGCAATTGTAGACAAGAAAAACACTAAGTGGATCGAAGGAAATAAATTTGACTTATCTAAAGAAATACTTGAAAAAATATCTTCTGAAATCTAAGCTTTCTGCAATACTCTTAAATTAACTCTGAACAAAGCGTTTCGTGCTGTATCTTCGGGAACATGCTCGATTATACCTTTTTGGTGTAAAGCATCGATAATCATTCCACCATGGTATGTTGCTTCGCGAGGTTTTAATCCAAATTCTCTAATTAAATGACGCTCGATAACACGCTTGGCTGTTGTTGAATGACCTGGGAAATATGTTTCTTTTAGCATCTCAATTACTGATGCAGTTCTGACCTTCAAATTCTTCATTTTTTCATCATGAATCCTTTGCTGCTCCTCTGTCATTGTGTACTCATCTTCGTCCAAAATTACCTCTATAGCTGTCTATTCAGCTGAAAGGTGTCGTAATAAACGTATGCCTTCGCTTAATTCTAAAACCCCCCACCAATGTATCAGCACTCAGCCGAGGTCGCTTAGCCCGGTATAGCGCGGGCCTGGAAAGCCCGTGGGAGCAATCCCTCGCGAGTTCAAATCTCGCCCTCGGCGCCATTTTCTGTCAAATTTAAATTACTCCAGATTTTATTAATTCTATAATTACATAAATCAAGCAAATTATGCTAATTATAATGCCGATTCGTCCTCTCTTTACCTTAGAGGAAGGCCTGAATCCTAAAATCGGCTCGGCCTTATCAGCTAACTTTTCTTCAATCTTACTCACTAAGCCTTAGTGTCCAGGGACATATATACCTTTAATTTTGCCTGTCGTGCGCGCGCCCGAGAAAAATTGACGTGTTTTGCGTTAATTTTAGTCTTTACTAACTGCTGAAATTTCTGCTACGTCTTCTAATGTCAATTTAAATTGTTCTTGAAGTGGGCCATAGCAATCCAAACAATATTTATTTCCTTTCTTCAACTCAGGAACTTCTTCACTATCTTCTTGAATTTCTATCTCGAAAGGCTTAGCATTGCAAACCATACACATTACTTCGGTCATGACACCAAATTAAGTCGGGTTTTCATAAAACTTTTGACTAAGAAAACCAAGAATGAGAGCCAAACTGATCTCTTACGACTGTTTGATCTGTTTCTGAATAGTGTTTCAAACCCATTAAAACTGAATAGAGATAATTAGCTAACTTAGGTCTAATATATGTAAAAAAAGGAATGAAATTTTTCAATGTACTGCCCTTATTGTAGATGTAAGGTTTAATTGTAATAGAAACCAACGTGTTCATATCGCTCTTTGAAATTCTCCAAAAAACATGAGAATCGTTGCCTTTAGAATCTCCAATAACTAAATCAAATCCTTTACCTTCAAACCAATTATAGAAATTACGGTTTAGAATACGATTATTGTTGTATTCTATAGAATCCTCATGTGACGAGTCATCCCATACTTTTACTTCATTTTTCTTGCAGAAAGGGTGAAATTTTTCTAGATGTCCCTCAGAAGAGATAATATGCCAGACTTTTGAAATTTGAGCGTGTATGAGAATCTCACGATTAATCTCCCAAATGTAATCCTCAGCTTTCATTATTTTCTACCGCACCATTGGTTGTAACTGCAACTATTGACCCGAGGATAAGAAACATGCCTATGGCTTGCTGCAAAGAAGGCGATTCAGCCAATAATAGTATTCCCCAAATTATTGTAAATGTAGGTTGAAGAAGAATTGCAAATGAAGTATAGGCTGCAGGCAGTCTTGGTAAAGAATGAGCAATAGCTAACCATCCCATAACTTGACTCAAAATAGCTAAAGCTAATAGCCAACCATGAGTGGGAAATTTAGGCTCGAAATCAATTGGTTCAACGTAGATTGACTTTAGAGGTAAAAAACTAAGAATCAGAAGCCCAAGAGCACATCCTGCTGTTGAATCGAATTGTAAATTTACTGCAGGAGCTAATTCTCTATTAGCAAATCTATAGATAATCAAAAATGCCGAATAGAATATTGCTGTGAAGACGCCAGCGATAACCCCTCGAACAGGATATTCCCCATAAGGATCATCATCTAAAACACCAGATATCAGAACTAATCCAACCATCACAATAGGCAACGAAATTAATATCGATAAATTTGGCCTTTCACCAAACAACCACCAACTCATTAACGTTACAATGATAACTTGCGAATTGCCAATTAAAGTACCGATTCCCGTGCCTATCCAATCCACGGTACTATGATAGGCAAGAAAATCAAGAGAAAACGCAAAACCTGCGACGAGGGCAATTAATCTTGTATTAATAGAACGTTTATCTTCTGCCTTTCTAAACAATATTATAATCAAAAGAAAAGGAAGTGCGTAGACCATTCTGAAAAATGCTCCAGTTAATGGATTTGCGTCCGAAAGTGCATAAAGAATAGGAGCAAAGGACACAACAACTCCTCCGATCATGGCAATCGCCATAGATTTCTGGAGGTTTTCAGATCCCATTAATTCATAGAATCAATACGTGTATATGAAAAGTCCTTAAGATATTTAATAGAAAAAATGGTGCTCTCGCCGGGATTTGAACCCGGGTATTCGGCTCGAAAGGCCGAGATGATGGGCCGGACTACACCACGAGAGCTTAAAACTCAATTTAGAACACTAGAATTTAATATTATGTGAGGATTTAAACTTCAAACGATTTCATTTTAGCCTTTAGATTAGCTATTTGACGTTGGAAATTCGTGCGTTGAATTTCAAGCTCGCCTTGATATCGTGTCTGAGATGCTTCCAGTGCATCATAATTCTCCGACTTAATTCTATTCAATTCTTTTTCCTGGTCTGAGCGAAGTTGCTCAATTTCCATTTCAAGAACTTTTATTCTTTCTTTGAGAACATCAACCTCACTCATCGTTTTATGAGATGTAATGCTGTTTAAAGAATTAGTTGCATAACTATCTTAATACGAGCTGTATGGAATCTAGCAATGTGGAGAGACCCATCACGAGGAAATCAAAATTTTCAAGTAAGATATACCATGTCTGAAGGCTGGGGAGATCCGATTCAAATTAATCGAAGACCTGGATCCAAAATGTCTTTTTCTAAATATGAAAAAGAACAACTCACAGAATCTATTGGAATATTGACTGTGGCATTTACTCTTGCATTGAGCGACGGCTTAGCACCAGTCATGAGTAGGCCTGAAATTTTATTCAATACACTCCCTTTAGCCTTTGGAGCAGTAATGACTGGATTTCTACTGCATGAATTAGCCCATAAGTGGATGGCGCAACAATATGGCTGCTGGGCTGAATACAGAGGAAATCGTAACGGTTTACTTTTTGCACTATTAATGTCAAGTTTTGGATTTCTACTTGCTGCACCTGGTGCAGTGATGGTCTCAGGAAGAATTACTGAAAGACAAAATGGAATAATTGCAGCTGTCGGTCCAATTAGTAATATTATAATTGCACTAATTGCATTTCCAATTTACATTTTTACAGTGGGACTAGAATCACCAGTCTCTTTAATTGGAGAATTAGCCCGATTCATCGTTATTATCAACCTTATCCTTGGTGGATTCAATATGATTCCTATTCAACCACTTGATGGATCAAAGATAATCGTATGGAGTAAATATGCTTACTTTGGAATTATTGCTGCCATTTTTGCTGTAGCAAATCTGTATTGGACTATTTCACCATTATCATGAACTCGACGTGGGTATTGTATGATGCTTCTTGCCTTTTCTGTATCGCTGGAGTAAATGCTTTCAAAAGTACATTGAATAAAAGAAATTGTAAAATTAAACCTTTACAAGATAAAACTGTAATGAAGATACTAAATGTAAAAGAAGGCGATGATTTTCCTGAAATGAAAGTTATTGGAGATGATTACAAAGTTTACGGAGGTGCGAGAGCAATCGTTTACATTTGTAGAAAAATTTGGTGGGCTAGTCCTGTTTGGGCCTTAGCCCATTTACCTGGGACTATGCATATACTTGACTTTATTTACAAAGAAGTAGCTAAAAGGCGTCATTGCCATGGCCAATGCGAAATATAATGAAATTAGGGCCTTTCCTTGCAATTGCTTTTGCCTTTTTCTTAATCGCTATTTTCCCATATTATGCAGGAAATGATGAGCCAATACTCATAACTTCTGATGAAGACGGAGATGGAATTACTGATGATAAGGACAAATGCATCGGTGAAGTTCCCTCGGAGGGCGAAGATCTGAACGAAGACGGTTGTATAGATAGCAAAATGACTAATGATGAAATTAGTTATATTAAAAAAATTTCAAAATTTAATCTTGCACAGTATTTGTTTTTCGCAATTTTGGCAATCGTCGGAAGTGCGCTGTATTGGGAAAGAAAAAAAATCCGAAGTGTTTTGTATGATGAAGACAAATTCATAACTGATTTTAAAAAGAATTTAGATAATGATAAAGAGACTGAAAATATAGACTATGATAAACTAGGAGAAAACAAGATTTACACTAAACAAACTGGATCCATATTTGATGGGTTTAAATTTTCTTTCAAAGATTTCAATACTGAAGCTGATACAAGTATTCAAATAATTTCAATAGTTTGTTTAGCATGTTTATTGATAGGTCCAAATCAAGCTTGGCTACAAGTGGAGGGAGATTCAGAGGAGCTTATGAACTCTGACGTGCTCCAGGAGACCATATACTTCGACGCCAAATATTTTTCAAATCATTGGGAAACCACTACTGGAAACACCACACAAGGATTTACGGTAACAATTAACGAATATGAAAATCATAAATGTACTGATGAAATTATGGAAATCTATAACTGCAATTCTCGTAGCGCTCTTTTTGGTACTATCGACCAATTTTTAACATTGTCTGCATTGTTCTGCTTCATAGTTTTTATTCTAAATTTCAGAGCTGAAAAATATAGAAGAAGTATTGCAATATTCTTTACTTTATCTTTAGTAGCCACAATGGCCAGCCTGTTAATTTTCACATCCTTAATAGATAATGCAATAGAATCTGACAGGTTATTGTATGAAGATGAAGAGAAAGCAGGAACATGCTGGATGGATAAACCAAAGATCTGGGGAGAAACTGAATGTCTTATACAAATAGATAACAGAATTTACACCGACACTTCTACTTTTACACCGGGTATCTCTTTCTGGATTATTCTAACTACAATTTCTATATTGTTCGTTGGACTTTTCACCAGTATAGAACCGCTGATTACAAGGGAAAAAAGAACTTGGACTGAAGCACTCAGACAAAATTGGCAAGTTTTTGCAATGATATTTGCTATCTTCTTCCTTTGGAGATTAAACGAATTAATGTTGAACCTGTAATGGTGCGGGGGGAGGGATTCGAACCCTCGTACCACTAAGGACCGGATCTTAAGTCCGGCGCAATTGGCCAGGCTATGCGACCCCCGCGCTTTTTTGCCATGTAGAGAACCTTTAAAGAGAGCTTCATTGTAATTTGCAATATAGGGAAAGGAGCTAATCTATGACGACTGCAGCCACTGCTAAGATAATAAAACTAGTTGGAAGCGCAAATCCACCTTCACTGGTTGCCCTATACGGAGGTTCTCTTGGAGAGAGGAAATCGGCCATGTCTGATCTAGAAAGTGACCTCTACAGTGCAGGATTAAGTGTTATTGATTTTAATGCGAGACGTTACCTCTCTGAAACTGATTTATCACAACCCTTAGTTCAACAGATAATTACTGAATTAAAATCAAATGCTGATGCAAGTGGAGCTACTGCAGACCTGGTAAAGTTGATTAACGAAACTGCTCCTGCTACAATAAGTACTCACTTAACAAACGAAAATAGAGTAGAACTAATTCACCAATTTGACTCCTCTATGAAGAAACTAGCATCTATCAGTCTTCAAAAGAAGCCACTCGTTATCCTTATTCAAGGAATGGAAAGAACACCAGTTGGTACTTTCACATCTATTTCTGATTTTATGGCTAATTATCTTGACATACACAAGTTCATGTTTGTTGTGTCAATTGGAGAAGAATTTCTTCAAAATGAACTTAATAGCAGTAATACAAATATGTCTCCTGAGGATTTCTTAGAGGACATTTTTAGTTCTGTTGTTACATTCGAAGAAACTGCTCAAAAAGCTCCCGAGCCAAAACCTGTTTCAAATGATAACCAAGATTTGTTTGCGCCTCCTGTAGGATTAGAAGTTGAAAGTGGAGCTGATATTGCAGCTAAGAGAAAAGGTGGAAGAGTAGCTCCTAAAAAATCAGGAATGCAAGGCAGCCGAATATTCAAAGTTCGAGAATTATCTGGTAAAAAAACTGTTGTTAGAAAGGGAAAAAGACCTGCTAGAAGAATAGTAAAAAAGGCTGTAAAAGGACCTAAGAAATTCAAGGCCGTTGGCGGAAAAACAAACTTAAAAAAATATATTAGACCTATATTGAAAGCCGATTTATTTGCTGTAAAAAAATTCTGGAGTGAAGTTAGTAATCTAAAATATGAAGAATTTACAAAATTAATCGAGATGGTAATGAAAGAAACTTCAAACAAAGAATCACGCATTAGGGCAACTGCGATTACTGCACTGGCATCAATAGCAAAAGGTGTTTCTTGGGAAATGCCTCCTGAGGTTATGGATCAGGCGCTTATTCTAACGAGTGATGGCTCTAAAGAAGTAAAAGATGCTGCTGCTGAAGCAATAAAAGAAATGAACGAAGCTGGAGTCGACAAAAAACCTCAGTTTACGCCATCTTCGGAGACAAAAACTACTCAAAATAAAAGTTCGATGGAACTAAGTGAATTAGATACTGATAGTATGCTTGGTACTAGTTCGGGAAGTATTGGTTCTTTGTCTTTGGGAAGTGGTTCTGGAGGAGTAAAGGTAATGGGCGGAGAAACATCTGGGATCAGTAGCGCTCCTACCTTTGAAATGTCTAAAGACATACCTTCATTTGAAGAAGAGAAAAAACCTGTACAATTCAAGGCTGTCAGTGATAAACCTAAGAAATTTAAGCCCGTAGAAAAAAAGAAACCTGGCTTTAAAGTAGTAAAATAATATTAATTATTCTTTTCTAAATAAAAACTTATTTTCATTCCATCAACTTCAAAAGTTTCTGATTTCCCGGATGCTTTTGCATATTGTAAATCTGCAGTACTAGCTCTTGTTTCAAACGTGATGTAATCCCAATCTGCCGTATTTAATTTTGGACTATCTTCTGAAAGCCAAACCTTGAGATTAATAGTATCTTCTAATTCAAGATCCAAATCTTTACGTTTAGATTGAACTCTTCTGGTTATTTCTCTAGCCAAACCTTTAGACAATAAATCATCTGTAATTTCCATGTCAAGAACTAAGGAAATATCTCCCAATTTTTCATCTGCAAATGTAGATGCCGCAAAACCATCTTTCTCTACACGACGCAAAATTACATCTTCCATCGTAATTTCATAACCTGCTAACTTTGCTTCATTCTTATCTATTTGTGACAACAAAGATTCTGAATCGATATCTGCTAATTCTGAAAGAACTTTAGGTAAATCTGCTCTACACTTTTTACCTAATACTTTATGATTTGGAACTACTTCTACACGTTGAAATCTATCAAGATTACTTTCAGTTTCTAAACTTTCTACATTTAACTCTTCTGCAATAATTGTATGAAATTCTGATAAATCTGTTCCACCAACAATCCAACCTGATTTACAAGGCAACCTTTGACGTCTGTCAGAATCGACACGTATTCTACGACCAGTTTCTGTAAGTGTACGAACTAAAGTCATTTTTTGTTCTAATTTTAGATCTTGTGGTGGAAGATTTCTTTCAACTAATGAAGAACCTAAAGGCCAATCTTCCATGTGAACAGAGGTACCTGTTAAATCGTGGTGAATTCTATCGGACATAAATGGAGATACTGGCGCCATAAGTTTACTCACAATACAAAGGACCTCATGTAGAGTATGCTGGCACGCACTCTTATCATTACTATCTGCTTCGTCCCACAATCTACGGCGTGAACGCCTAACATACCAATTTGAAAGATCATTAATTACAAAATTTTCCAAATCTCTTCCTGCCTTGTGAAATTCCCATGATACAAATTGGTTATGGTAGTCCTGAGCAACCGTTGTAATTCTGGAGAGTATCCATTGATCTAAAGGAGTTCTGTTTTCAACTGGAATAAATGTTGATTTATCCTCAGGATCAAAATTATCTAGTGCTGCATAATCTGCGTGAAACCGATGTACGTTCCATAACGTAAGAAACATCTTTGCATATGTTTCTCTTACACCTTTAGGATCAAAATTCATAGGATTCCAAGGAGCACTTTGAGTAGTCATGTACCATCGAATAGCGTCCGTTCCTTCTTTGTTAAAATGATCCCAAGGATTTACTACATTTCCTTTAGATTTACTCATTTTCTTTCCCTCACTATCTAAAATATGACCTAGAGAAAGACATCGATTGTAACAAATACTATCGAATACAGTCGTTGATACTGCAAGAAGTGAATAGAACCATCCTCGTGTTTGATCTACGGCTTCACATATGTAATCTACTGGAAAACTACCCTTGAATTTGTCTTCATTTTCAAAGGGGTAATGCCATTGTGCAAAAGAAGCACAGCCAGAATCGAACCAACAATCCATGACATACGGCTCCCTAACCATCAACCCATCACAATTTTCCCTAGAACAATGAAGTTTAACATCATCAACGTAAGGTCTGTGTAATTCCTTTGGAGATGGTGAATCTCTTGTCTTTAGAGCATTCATTTCCTCTATGCTACCAATGCAATGTTCCTGACCGCACTTTCCACAAATCCAAACTGGAAGAGGCGTTCCCCAATATCTTTCTCTACTGATAGCCCAATCTTTGATATTTCTCAACCACTCGCCAACCCTTCCTGTTCCTGTCCATTCAGGTGCCCATTCAACTTCTGAATTGAATTTAATTATTTTGTCTTTTACAGCAGTCATGCGGACAAACCAACTGTCCATGGCATAGTACAACAAAGGATGATCTGTTCTCCAACAATGTGGATAATCGTGTGTATAGATATGTTCTCTGTAAAGTCTATTATCGGCTTCCAAAAGATTAATAATATCTGAATCGCAATCTTTAACGTAACGGCCATCTAATGAATCATGTGTACCTGCAATAAATTTACCATCCATGCCTACCGTATGTTGTGCAGGGAAACCAACCTCCATTCCTAGAGCATAATCATCCTCACCATACATTACAGCCGTATGAACAACACCAGTACCGTCTGTTGTTGTAACGAAGTCTGCTGATACTACAGTCCAAGCCGTATCTGAATCTCCTCTTTCTATTGCATCCGGAAAAAGTGGCTCGTAAGCCTTACCAACTATCGTTGAACCTGAAAATTCTTCAACAACTTCAACCTGATGACGTAAAACATCCGACATCAAGTCTTTAGCTAAAATTAATTCTTCACCTACTTCAGAACCTCCTCGTCCTTCCCAAGTTCCTGAAGGTGGTTCAGTTATTCGAACTCTACAATAAGTTACATCAGGTCCAACAGCAAGACCCACGTTCCCTGGAAGAGTCCAAGGTGTTGTGGTCCATGCAAGTACCGAAGCATTATCGTCAACTAACTTGAATTTAACATAAACTGCAGGTTCTGCGACTTCTTTGTATCCTAATGAAACCTCATGTGATGAATAACTTGTACCTGTTTGTGGACAATAAGGTAAAACTTTGTGACCTCTAAAAAGAAGGCCTTTATCGTGCATTTGTTTAAGTGACCACCATGCAGATTCTATGTATTCGTCATGCAATGTAACGTATGGATTATCCATGTCAACCCAGAAAGCCATTCTCTCACTCATTTCTCTCCAAGCTTCTTCGTACGTCCAAACACTTTCCTTACATTTTTGATTAAAAGCTTCCATGCCATATGCCTCGATCTCTTCGTTAGACATTAGATTCAATTGCTTCTGAACTTCAATTTCCACTGGTAAACCGTGAGTGTCCCAACCGCCTTTCCTTTCTACTAAGTGACCCTCCATAGTTTTCCATCTGCAAACCATATCCTTGTACAACCTGGACAAAACGTGATGAATTCCAGGCTTCCCATTAGCGGTAGGCGGACCTTCTAAAAATGTGAAAGGATCTGAATTTCTACGCTGCTCTATGCTATTCTCAAAAATCTTCTCCTTAGACCATCTTTCAGCTACTTCAGTCTCCAGAGAAACTGGATCATATGTGCCGGTGTTTGACGTTTGTTTCTGAGAACCTGAGCCTTCCATCACTGCTCGGATTAAGGGGATGTTATAAAGAATCACCGAAACTTAAACTTAAAACCCCTATTGATTCAACCAAAAAAGAGCCGGGGTGGCTCAGCCTGGTAGAGCGTCGGACTCATAGGGTAAAAATAGTTCCGGCTATGCCTGGGACATCCGAAGGCCGCGGGTTCGAACCCCGCCCCCGGCACCATAATTTAAGACCGAAAATTACTAGGCTTATCTCCACTAATTTTTGAGAGGGATTCAATGCATTCCTCATTTTTAGTGCAAATTTGAAAATAGCATTCCAGACTACTTTCAGTCTTAAATTTTTTTTTACACACTTTACACTTACTTGATGAATTAAACAAAGCAATAAAGGAATCTTTGCGGAATCTATACTCATAACTTCCATCTTTTGTCTTAACTAAAATAGCAGTTTCATGAGATTCACGGCGGCCCCGGTCTCCCCAACTTTCATTACGTCTGAATATTACTCTGTAGATATATATTGAAGGAATCGCTATGGGTATCAACACAACCACTGCAGGTTCTCCTGAAACAAAAATTATGATTAAAAAAATAAAAAGTGCAATGCCTATTCCATAAATCTTTTGAAAAAAGACAGACTTAGCTTGGTCTCCTTTTTTGAACTTATATTCTGTTTCTAGTTCATATTGACGATCAGATAACACTTACAAACTTCATTCCCATTCAATAGTGCCGGGAGGCTTATCAGTTATATCGTAGACTACACGATTAACATCATTTTTTAATTCTCGCGTAATTCTTTCAGATATTCTTTTCAATACTGAATAAGGGAGTTCTGCTGCTTGAGCTGTCATGGCATCATAACTATGTACTGCTCTAACTGCTATTGTATTACCGTAGGCTCTAACATCTCCCTGTACTCCTACAGTTTTAACTGGTAAAATTACTGCAAAATATTGCCATGGCAATTCCATAACTCCTTCTTTAGCTGCTAATTCCATTTCTTCTTCGGCAATATGGCAAGCTTGCCTAACTATCTCTGTTCTTTCAGGAGTAGCCTCTCCCATCACTCTAACTGCTAATCCAGGACCTGGAAACGGTTGTCTTTGGGAAACTGAAACATTTAGATATTCAGCAAGACTTCTTACTTCATCTTTGTAGAGCTCACGAATGGGCTCACATAATTCCATTTCCATGTCGTCTGGCAACCCTCCGACATTGTGATGAGATTTGATTGTATCACGTATTCCTCCACCAGATTCAATCCAATCAGGTGCTATGGTTCCTTGAACTAAAAATTTACCTCCATATTCCTTTGATTCTTCCTCAAAAACACGGATAAATAATTCGCCAATAATCTTCCTTTTCTGTTCGGGATCAATAACTCCTTTCAATCCTTTGTAAAACCTATCTGATGCATCAACTACTTTGTGTTTTACACCTAGTTCCTTTAACATCGAGGAAACAAATTTAGACTCATTAAGTCGCATATAACCCGTATCAACATAAATGGCGAGAAGATTATCGCCTACGGCTTTGGCTGCTAAAACTGCTGCGACTGTTGAATCAACTCCTCCTGACGCGGCAATAATTGCTTTGTCACTTAACTGATTCTTGAGAGTATCGACGGTTTCCTCAACGAATTTTGCCGGATTGAAAAATGACACTAACTGTTAGTATAGAAAGCACTATAGGACGGTATCGCTACAAATTATATTTAATGGGCGCTCAATCCTAAATTATGTCTAAGGAATTAGTATGGTTAGATTTAGAAATGACGGGATTAGATCCTAAAAGACATCGTATTATTGAAATTGCTACAATCATCACTGATTCTGAACTTAATGTAATCGCTGAAGGACCTGATTTAGTTATACATGCACACGATAAAATATTAGAACGCATGAATGATTATGTACATGAAATGCACCAACGATCTGGTCTTTTAGACGAAGTTAGAAAAAGTACAATAACTATGGAAGAGGCTGAAAATCAAACATTAAATTTCCTTAATGAACACCTGGGTACAAAATATAAGCCACCTCTATGTGGAAATTCAATTGGAACTGACCGAAGATTTTTAGATATGAGTTTCCTATACCTCCCGTTTGTTTCACATCGAATATAGCATCTAAATCCCTATCTTGACTTTTTCCGATGTTAAAGTATGCATCAATATTATTATTATCTCCAACTTCGTCTAAGAAAAGCTCAATAGCTGTTTCATTTTTTCCTCTGTCTAGATCTAAATAAATCCATTTAGTTACAGGAGACCAATTTCCTAATTTCAAATTTATGATGTCTGGATTTCCAAAATCAGTATCTAGTATTGCAGAAGTTACAGTTCCTTCTAGGTATAATCGTAAAGCGTCACCCTTTTCGTTTTGTCTTAGTACGATGCCATGTGTCCATGCTAAATCCATGTCAGAGACATTTCCTGAATCAAGACTTAGTATCACTCTAGAAGGGGCTTTTGAGCAATTAAAATTCACTCCGATTTGATCGCCTAAACTAACATCTAATTTAATAACTTCAGGGACATCAGGCACAGCAAGTTCTAATTTACTTTGTGAACTTTTGTCTTCAATGAACGCATAAATGGATCCCAACGGCTTATTTGATTCAAATGTTACGTTTCCTAATAAAGAAGATTCTTTATCACCAGATTTACCCTCTAATCTCTCACTATCATCTAAAAACACAGATGCATTCAAGTCAAAATTATTTGGTAAGTCATCAATTCTTAAAAGAATACTTTTATTAGCGAAATTGTTCACATCTACTAGCAATCTTTCCATAGCAGGTACATCGTTGTTGAAGTCTTCCAAGGTTATGTCTAATTGAGTTCCCTCGCCTTCAGGATCCCATAGCTTTACTCCAACATTCGGAGAAATTCCTCGAATGTACCCCTTCATATTCATACCGCCATCATCAGACATATCAAGACTAATTCCTTCAGTCCAGTAGGTTTCTAGTCCTTCAGTATCACCCAGGTCAATTTCAATAGCAATGAGATCAATAGTTTGATCTGCCTTAATATCAAAATTTAATAACTCATCTTTTATATCCATTTGAATTTCCATACTACTGGGTAAATTTGGTATAAATGCTTCTATTTTGTAAGGATTTTCATCTTCAATTTGTTCTATAACTAAGTAGACAGGTCCAACCTGTTTATTAGTATTCATAGATACATTGCCTTTCAGGGTTAAATTATCTACGGTAGCATTTAGCATCAAATCAGCATTTAAGCTTAGATCTAGACCTACAGGAATATCTTCTACAAATGCAGTTACTCTTGGACCGATTATCCCGTCTTCTTGGAAGATTATGTATTCTGCAGTATCTCTTGAATTAAAATCATTAAGATCAAGTTCCAAATCAATTTTATCACCTCTAGACGTGTAGTTTGCATCTACAGCTTGTGGCAAACCCTTGAGTAGCATTCTCGCTCCAAGAATTGTTCCACCTTCGACGTCTTTTTGACTGGACCAGAGACCCTCAACCCATCTGGGTTTTTCATCTAATAATTCAACATTTCCTTTATTGACCCAGGCGGTGACGGCTACTTCCTCATCTATATTGTACAGAAATCTAGCTACAGTTTCAAAAGATTCTACATTTGTAACTAAGTTTATTGACAAACCCGCTACAGTATCTACCAGTGCTTTTCCAACATCAGACAGAGCCTCAATAAATCTAGCTACATCTCTCAAATCATTAACTTCTCCTACGTCTCCAGATATTACAGTACTTGTATCTAAAAGAGGTACAGTTACTATGATTTCAGCAGGTAAACTATCCACAAAGACATAGGCATCGAGTCCTTCATAATCATCATCATATTTAGTATCATCTATCGCACCTACTTTGAATTGTACGGGCTGTTTATGATTTATTTTAAAATCTGCTAATTCCCCACTTCCATCATCGTCTAATCTTAAAGATTGAATCCAGCTTAAATTTCCAGATAAACTGGCAGTTTCATTTTGTAGTCCCATGTTATTTTGATAGAGTAAAACAGAGCTTCCACTGTATTCTGAATGATTCCATATCCAAGACTTAGCTTTTCCATTTTCAGTTACATTTGTTATTGCAAAAGTAAAATTAAACCAACTATCAGTTATCAACCTTAGGTTCCCTGATGAGCTGACGATTTCTGCAGAACCTGGCAAATGTTCTAGTTTAAGTCTTGAGTAAATTCCGCTTGCAAAACTTGTAAAAATGATGTTGTCAATTATTTCACTGCCTTCACTTCCTCCAGCATAATTTAAATTTCCATTATTCACATTTAGTAATATATTGTTTGGTACATTACTGATTGTTATATTCGCCCAATGGGAAGTTTCCCCAGCATTATCGATTCCCTCGAAATAAACTCTGAAAGGTTTATCGCGTAAAGGGTTCATAGATAATGAGATATTCGTCACACCTTCACGAGAGAAAAAATCGATATCGCCCACATCAGTTATCCTAGCGCTAAAACTATAGTCTTCATTCTTTGATGAAATGATAGATCTTGAATCGGGTGCATTAGAATCCAGATATGCCGATTCATTGTATATTGCAAAAAAGTCATCTTCACTTCCGTCTTTTAAATCTAAATACTTGTCACTCGTTAGGAATACGAACATTTCTTTTAGATATGAGGGTTGATTTTGCCTATTTCTAATTCTTATTGCAACTTCTCCGTCTCCTTCCCCTATCGTTGATTGAAGAACGGCCTGTGGAATGGATCTTAGTAAATCGCCAACGTACACAATCCGTCCGGCTAAACCTAGTAATATATCACTTAAAAATCCACCAACTAATGAACTATCAATGCTTTGAGGATCATCATCTACAGGAATTGAGCTCCCACCAGTTTCATCTAATCTCAAATTCCCCTCTAGAACTAGACTCTCAGGTAAATCAACTATTTCTAATCCTGTAAAAAGTCTATAATCATGATCTGACCAAGTTGCAGCCCTTCCATCCTCAGTATAATATTCATAATCACCATACACTATGGAATCAACACTCTCGGTTGAGTGAAATTCTATCACAGTCCAATTTCTCTCAGGAGTTGTTTCATTTCGAACTTCTATCCATAGTGATGCCTGTGGCATATTCAGTTCATTTAAGCATACTTCATTTCCTGTTAAATCTATGCTACATACAGGTACACCTTCGACATCAGCAACTATATGCGAGAGAAAAGAGTCTTGACCATCACTAGGTTTCAGATTTGCTTCATAGTATTGGAAAAATAAATCGAATTTCTTATTTGGTTCATTAGGATTCGTAGTTTCAGTTGGTGGTGCATATAATTCTACTGAATCTCTATCTACACCGTTATCATTTTGTGCAACAATTCTAATCTTCAATTCATCAGGTACTTTTCCTCTTGGATTTTCCAAATCAACTTTGATAAATGTAGTTTCCTCAAGAGCATCGCCGGGATTGATTGTAGTTCCACTACTCCAATTATATTTTAGATATCCAATTGCAATCTCAAGAGAATCTACTCCATTATTGAATGGATTTCCCGTATCGTTATTCATTGCAACTGAAATTTCATACGGTGCATTTACATAATCCACATCTCCAGGATTTAATCCAATGCCTCCACCTCCGTCTGGACCAATAGTGAAAACGAATTCTTCTATTACTACACCTAGGCTATATTCATCAGGTACTTCGTTTGGAGCAAATCTAGTATTGACCCCCCATACATATGTTTGGTCATCATTATCTTCATTTTGGTAAGTGATTCCTCTTACAATAGCGACATCTAAAGTTTGATTTAAATCTTGTAATTTTTCAAATTCGAAAGCTAGTCCTATATTCGCTTCTAATCCTACATCTCCATCAATAGGATTTACATCGGTTTGATCATTGATTATATCATTTATAACAGGCACAAGTCTTGCACGTATTTCATCCTCCCCATCATCATCTATATCAATATTTACCCATGCAGCATCTCCTTCATCCAATGCGTTGATAAAGAGTAGGATAAATTCAGCCACTATATTTTCCAATCCTAATGATTCCACCCATGCAGCTATTACAGCAGTTGAGGCACCCCATATTGTAGAGGCTAAGTTAGCCTCAACCACTCCCTCTTCACAAGGCGCATCTGGTGGAGCTTCAGGCCCGCATCCACTCACATCAATAGTTCCATTTCCGTTAGCATCGTAAGCCCAATAAATCAGATAAGTTTCTGTAAAGATGGATAGAGCAGTTCCAAGGAATGAATCTTGATATAAATCAGCGTCATTCATCATAGTATTGATTATATCTGCTTTAGTTGGTTCAGGATCACTTACAGTAGTGGGCTCGAGTCCTCTATTTGCATAATCATATTCAATGGTTTCATAATCATCTAGATTGGCAACAACATTTTCACTTTCATCTTTACTATTCATTGAAACATCACGAGCTTCTAACAAAGATAAATCTAGTTCGTTTCCTTCATGTATCGATCTTAAAAAGTTTAATTCATCTATTACAGTTTTGTTTACTTCATCGTTTCTTTGATTAACGCTTTGGAAAAAAGTGTCTAGTTCTTGAGAGGTCCCATAATTAGCTTCTAAATTATTAGGTCCAGTAGCTGTAGGAACCATAACGACTTGAAGAATCATCAATAAAATTACGGAAATTGTAATAATTTTTTTCCGATTACCTATCTTGAATGATGACTTCTTCATTATTATTATTGAGAAACCATCTCTATAAATAAGGTTATTAGGTAAAATTATAGATGGTTTTTATATAGTGAATCAAATACAATGTGAAAATGAATGACGAGCCTTCCCAGGAATTCATCGCCGATGAGAGTGCCTTTACCGGTGAAACTGACGAGAGTGAATTAGAAGCTCTTGTTTCTAAGTTAAAGACAAATATTTTGATTATTGGAAGTGGCGGCGCAGGAAATAACACTTTGACAAGGCTTTACAAAGAAGGAATGACCACAATTGAATTGTTAGCAGTTAATACAGATGCTCAGCATTTACTCAATACTCCTATCCCTCACAGAATGCTGATTGGTAAAAAATTAACAAGAGGTTTAGGTGCGGGTTCGGAACCAAGTACTGGTGAAGGCGCAGCAGAGGAAGCCCGCACAGAACTACTACAAGCATGTCAAGATGCAGATATTGTGTTCCTTACAGGAGGCCTTGGAGGAGGTACAGGTACAGGATCACTTCCAGTGATAGCAAGATTAGCGAAGGAAAGAGGGGCACTTACAATTGCAATAGTAACTTTACCATTTAGTAATGAAGGCGCTAGACGCTCAAAGAATGCACGTTTAGGTTTAGATAAGTTACGCAAATCTGCAGATACAGTCATTGTTATTCCAAATGATAAATTATTACAAGAGGAAATTATGAATTTACCTCTAAATACAGCATTTAGGCAAGCAGATGAAATTTTAGGTAATGCAATAAAATGCATGACTGAAATCACCTCTCAAGGTGGTTTAGTCAATATTGATTTTGCAGACATGCGATCTATCATGGATGGAGGAGGTGTAGCTATGATTGGAATGGGTGAAGGCCAAGGAGCAAATAGAGCAACAGACGCAGTTAGTGCAGCTCTACAATCTCCATTATTGGAATTAGACATTGCAAATTCAGAAGGAGCTCTAGTTAATGTAACAGGAGGAGACGATATGACTTTACAAGAAGCTCATGAAGTTGTCAGAGAAGTACATAGTAAGATTAATAAAGATGCCCGAATCATTTGGGGAGCTTCGATAGATTCTACTCTCGAGCATCAAATACGGGTGATGCTCGTAGTTACTGGTGTCAAATCTTCTCAGATATTGGGACCACCGTCGGGAGTAGATGATGGGATGCAAAACAAATACGGTATAGAATTCGTACAATAAGCACATGAGTTTCATAGACAGGGTATGGCAAACGCAACACCGGCTTGAAGAACGCTTCAAGAAGATAGGTAGGGGACAGTATGGTCGTGTCTTACGACTTGCCCGTAAGCCAACTTCGGAAGAATTTATTAAAAGTTCTTGGGTAGTTGGTATTGGAATAGCCATCATTGGAGCAATTGGATTTGTGGTTTACTATATTTGGTTAAAAGCACCACCTATAGTATCAGATTTATTAGGAATTTAGAAAATATGGCAAGATTTATAGAAGAAGAAGAAACTGAAAATGAGGTTCCAGCCGAACCGTCGTCAGATACACAGATTTACACAATGAAATCTCAAATCGGACATGAAAGAACGGCTAGTGAAAGATTAGGAGACAGAGTAAGAAGAAGTGGAGCTCCAATTTATGCAATTCTTGCACCTTCTAAGTTAAGAGGATATATTTTTGTTGAAACAAATAGTCCTGAAGCACTCAGAGATAATTTGAAAGGATTGACTCATGCTAGAGGTATGGTCATGAACAAAGGTAAAGGATATGGTCGATCAAAAGAACCCGATACATTTGGTACTACTAGTCTTGAAGAATTAAAGCCACACCTTACACCGCCTCCTGCAGTTTCGGGAATTGAGGAAGGAAATATTGTTGAAGTTATTTCAGGTCCTTTTAAGGGTGAAAAGGCTAGAGTTCAACGTATTGATCAATCCAAGGAAGAAGTAACTGTGGAATTATTCGAAGCTATGGTTCCAATTCCAATAACAGTCCGTGGCGATCACGTAAGAGTTTTGGAAAAAGAGGTTAATTAATGGGAGAAACAGTAGAAGCACTAGTTGACGCAGGCAAAGCATCAGCCGGACCTCCGTTAGGTCCAGCTTTAGGCCCTTCGGGAGTTAATGTGAAGGAAGTTATTGATCAGATTAATTCACAGACTAAAGATATGGCTGGTATGCAGGTCCCAGTGAAAGTTAAGGTTGGAGACGATAAAACCTTCACAATTGAGGTTGGAACACCTCCAGCATCATCATTGATTAAGCAAATTTTAGAAATCGAGAAAGGATCAGGAGAAGCAGGCAAAGTAGTTGCGGCAGATTTACCTTTAGAAAAAGCGATAAAGGTAGCAAAACAGAAAGGGCCAGGTTTGACTGGCGGAGATATTAGGGCCATGACTTCTGAGATTCTAGGTGTTGCCAAATCAATGGGTTTGACATGTGAAGGCAAGGATCCTAAAGAGATACAAGCTTCAATTAAATCTGGGAATTTAGACGATCGTTTTTAATTATAAAAAAACAAAGTCTTCTCTTTTCATTTTACGCCCACAATAGG
>CACOJW010000019.1 GCA_902627615.1 uncultured marine group III euryarchaeote | reverse complement strand
AAAGAAATATTGTATCCTGGAAAAGATAATACTGCAAAAGGTTCCGTATGTGAAGTACATGAAAAATTTACCAAGGAAGATATTCTTGCAATTAGAGATTCTTTTGGTATTTCAAAAGGCCATCCAAATAGAATGATGTATGTTCATTGGGAATGTAAACCTGATGTTCTGCAAGAGGCAGATTATTATGGTAGTACAACACAAATCCGTAATGATATTGCAGATCGAGTGGAAGGCGGTCGTTTAGAGAAGGCCTTTGTTGCTTCAGAATGTGAATTAACATCCAATTTGATGGAAGAATTTCCCTCAGTAGAATTTGCCACAGCTTGTTCAGTTCGTTGTAATCACATGGCTAAAATTTCACTTAGCAAAATAAAGCCAATTTTAGAAGCTATAGATTCTGGGGCTGATTTATCTAAGTGGGAAGTCGAATTATCCGAGAAAACTATTGAAAAAGCCTCTAAGCCTATTCAAAAGATGCTTTCATTTTAATTTCTTAATCTTCTTGCCACAAATGCTAAAGCCGGAATTGCTAAGATGATTTCAAATCCAGGTAAACCTAAAATTCCACCCTCATCGCCAAGAAGTTGCTTAGCTTTTATGAGGTTAACAGTAACAATGGCTTGATTTCCCGTACCATTTGCAGAACCATTACTAGGCATGTGATCAAAAGTCGTGTAGTCCATCATCAATGAAATTCCATTACCAGTGACTTCATTCCAAGTTATTACAGTCGAAATAAGATCGGCAGTTCCATTAGTCAAGGTAATAGAATATTTCGAACCTTCATTAACATCGGCTTTTTTGTTATCTGCCATGTATCCATCATCTCCCATAAGCATTACGAAACCGCCGTCAAGATTAGTATCCCAGTTTGTTGGCCAAGCTTCAGCAAATTCTACATTTACTTGAGAACCTATCCACATAGCTCCAAAGAAGAAAATATGATTTCCTCTAGCATTTATCCCAGTATCATAAGTGACGTTGTCGTGATAAATATCAACATCTTCCCAGCCTTCGTACCACAATTCAATAGCGAATGTGTCTCCAGTTGCCAATTCAAGTGTTGTACCGACGTTGTATGTTTCTCTAACCAAATCATCGCCGTTACTTGAGCAAGTTTCAGTATTTTCACTAACTTGTTGATCATTTTGGTGTATGTAAAAAGTCCATTCACAATCGGCTTCATAATCAGGATCTTTTCCTTGCCACCAGATATCCATAGTTGGAAGACTAATTGTAAGTCCAAACTCAACAGGTTCACTTGTCCAGGTTCCTACCTGAGTAGGTTCCCTATTATTTCGAAATAAAGGATATTGGTCATACTGTGCCCTTCCAATACTTTTTGCTTCAGGTTCACTTGGTAATTTATTTTGAGGAGTTAAACTTTCCTTATCTTCTTTGAGATTGAATTTAAGCTCTAGCTCAGGATTTTCATACTCAGGCTCGGCAGCATTTACATTCATAGATAATAGGACTAAGGCGGAAATTGCGAAGGCTAAGCCAAGCGAGAATCTTCTCATGAGCTACACGTATTCGGTTCGTTTTATTAAACTTCTCTTTTGGAATATGCTAAAATTAAAAGGGAGAAAATAACTAAAATAAAGTTAAATCCAGGAACTGGCAATCCTCCTTCGTCACCAGACTCTGAGTTAGCTACTAAAATTTGTGATACATTTATGTCAAAGGGTGGTGCACTATCGCAGGTTCTTTTATTTAAAGAAAAACTTATCACTGATTTACCTAAATCAGCATATTCATCGTCGACGTACCAAGTAATTTTTGTAGAAGTAACTGAGGTTCCGTTTAATTCATAATTATTTCCATCTTCAATAATGGGGTAACCTGCTTTTTGTAATGAAGTATTTAGTCCAACTCCGCCTACTTTTAGTCTAATTAAATTTCCATTGACAGCTTCTTCAACATCAGTATTCCAAGCTTGAACGAAATCAAAACTAACAGTTTGTCCATTGATGCCAGATTTACCAAATTTAATTGCATCTGCATTTATTGCTACGCCGCTGTTAAAGCTCATGTTATCATAATATATCTCTATATCTGAAAAAGCCCAATATTCAATTTCAAGTTCAAAAATAGCACCCTTTTCAGCAGATGTAATATTCAAATCATTAGTTTGACCGTTCCATTCACAAGGATCATTTCCAGTGCATTCATGACTTCCTTGTCCCTCATCAGAATAATATGCAGCGTCTCCATTATCGATGTTCAATCTAAAACGATATTGAACTTGAGCATCATAAGAGTCATCCTGCCCTTCGTCAGTCTCTCTCCACCAAAGGTTGAACTTAACGGGCCCTCCTAGACCAATTTCAAAATCGACACCATTTACAGCAGTCCAAGTTCCAACACTCTTCCATTCTCTTCCTCTAGTTAAATCTCCTGGAGTAGATGACTGCCAAGAACGAGGCGGCTTCTCCTTTACAGCAGCTCTTGTATTATCTCCCCAAGTTTCAGGAGATAAATCACTAGCTTCCTTCATGTTAAGATGAACAGCTTGTATGCCTCCAGTTAGTCCTGATTCGGCTTCTGTATTGGGAAATAAAAACAGAGCCATAGATAGAAGCATCAAAGTGCAAATTAAGGTCATCCCTCTTTTGAGCATTATAAAGGATTATTGTAGTTTACTTAATAATTTTCGGTCGATAACAATTAAGAGCACAACCGTTCACTATTCATGGCAGATTTCTCAGTAACTGGCGAAAGAATAGACAAATATTTAGGCTTAACAGCAAAAGCTTTAGACAAAGTTTCTATCATTGGAGACCCAGGAACAGATAGTCACAGTAAGGCTGAAGATATCTTAAGCATGGTCAATGCATACTATTCTGATGCAAAGTATTTTTTATCTGAGGGTCGAGGTGACGATGCATTTGCAGCTATTAATTATGCACATGGATGGATTGATTGTGGGGTAAGATTAGGATATCTTGACGGGAAAGGGGACTGGAAATTATTTACGCTAAGTAATTAGTTTGCACCGATGCGAATAGAACCATCTTTGTAATGAATATGGATGTTGTTTCTCATGAATTCAGCAAGATTTGAGAGAGATTCATAAATCTCATCTTCTTTCATTTTTAGAGCCGTTGCAGCTTTCTTAGTAGACCAAGGGGTTTCAACAAAATCGTACAACTTGAGATATTCGTAAACTTTTTTGTCAGCTTCTGTCAGATCACTAAGTGCCATTGTTTCGGTATGTGGTTAGGGTGTTTAAACTTAACTATTTTCTAGATACCGAATAACGTGACTTTCAGTTTCACTAAGAGGATACATTTGCTCTCCTAATGTTTCCTTCCACAGCCTAAAAAATGAACCTTTAAGATAATCGTTTGTAAATCTAGGATGGATGTAAGATCCTCTACAAACGGCAGGAGTATTTCCTAACGTTTTCGCAACCTCTTTCACCATTTTAGTAATATTTTTCTTGCGTTGTTTCTTATCATCTTTCTTTTTAAATGCAGTAATTTTTTCAGCAGCTAACTTAGTACCCCCCCAAGTTCTAAAATCTTTTGCGGTAAATTTTTCTCCAGAAATATCCTGAATGTATTCATTTACATGATATGCTTTTACATCTTGTTCATTTCCTTCTTCGTCATAAAATAAAAATAGGTCACCATCTTTTCCTTTTTTAGCGTCTTTACACATCATAACTAAGGCAGGTAAATCAGGTATTTCTTCATCATTAATTTCTATTTCATGTTTTTTATTACTTTTTCCGACAAATGTGAACTTTCCACCAACCTGAGAGTCATACCATTTATCTTCTTCTTCAGTTATATCTGTTGGCTCAAAATCTATGTGTTCATCTTGCATAGTTGATAGCCCATAAGTTGCTTTCTCTTTATCGTCTCTAGAAGTTTCATTACCTATTCGGATAAAGGTTGTATCTAATAATCTAACAATGAGTGCCATGACTCTTTCATAAGGTAAATCATTTTGTTTAGTGTTACCTTCTTTAGCTAAATCCTCAAAATATTTTTCTCTGATTTTAGGTAAAGTTCTTCCAAATGTAGACATTTTATCAAATTTAGCTTCACTCCTTAATTGAGTCCATATTGAATGATAAATGTATTGAGTTCTTTTTTTTGCATCTATTCCTGTTGCCTGCAAATGCCCATTTTTTTTATCGCAAATCCATACCTCAGTCCATGCAGGAGGAATTCTCATTTCTTCGATACGCTTTAATTCTCTTTTTCCTTTAATTGGCTTTCCTTTAGCATCTAGAAATATTTGTTCTTCTTCCTTTATTTGTCTAGTATAACCTTCTTCTGCATTGCTCGAATAGTAGAGACCTGCTTGTTCAGCATCAGCGATTGCATTTATCTTTTTTTCATTAGCCATTATACTAAATTTTCTTGGTTTAATCCCTCTAATTCGGGAATCACAAATATTCCATCTTTCCTAATTAGAACATCATCAAACCATATTTCTCCACCACCATAATCTGGACGTTGAATTAGAACCATATCCCAATGTATGTCAGATCTATTCCCGTTGTCTGCTATATCATATGCATTTCCAGGAGTAAAATGGAAGCTACCTGCAATTTTTTCGTCAAATAAAATGTCTCTCATTGGTTCAGTAATGTATGGATTAAAGGCAATTGCAAATTCACCAATAAATCTACCACCTTCATCAGTATCTAGAATTGAATTTAATTTTTCTTCGTCGCTTCCTGTTGCTTTAACAATTTTACCTTTTTCAAATTCTAATCTTATGTCATTGAAAACTGTTCCGTGGTACAAAGTTTCAGCATTAAACTGAATGTAACCTTCAACAGAATCTTTTACCGGGGCCGTAAAGCACTCGCCATCAGGGATATTTCTTTCGCCAGCACACCTGATGGCAGGAATATCTTTAATTGAAAATTTCAAATCTGTACCAGGGCCTTTTATGTGAACTTTATCAGCTTTCGTCATTAGTTTTTCTAATGGTTTCATCGCTTTATCCATTTTCTTATAATCTAAGCAGCATACATCGAAATAGAATTTTTCAAAGGCTTCAGTAGACATATTTGCCTGTTGAGCCATTGATGGAGTAGGCCATCTTAGAACAACCCATTTCGTGTTTGCAACACGTTCCTTAAAATGAACCTTTTGTAAAAGCTCAGATTGATAAATAGCCATTTTCTCTGAATCAATATCAGACATTTCAGAAATATTTAAGCTTCCTCTAAGTCCGATGTAAGCATCCATCTCTTTCATTCTAAATTTTTCAACATCACCAATCAATCCCATATGTTCATCAGTAGTATGAGTTATCAATTCTTTTAGAATTAAATTATTTTTCCAAGTCACAAATGGCAAGCCGCCTACTTTGCGTGCAGCCCTAATTGTAGCGATGACCATTTCTTGAGGTATATCAAAAGCTTCGATCAATACTTTTTCACCTTTTTCTAAAGAGCATGAATGGTTGATTAGCAAATCAGCTAATTTTTCAAATTGTGAATGAATCATAAACTCATAATTGAGCAGTAGTCTATAGAGTTTTTCTTAACTTAATTTTCTTGAATTTGAAATTTCGCCAGCAATATTTTCATTCATTTTATTTTTGATATCTTCAGAATAATGTTTTGATAACCACATCATCTTTACGAGAGCAGTTTCTGGTAGCATGTCGTAAGTTTCTACAACTCCGCGCTTTAGCAATTCTCTTCCATTTCTGTAAACATTTAGATTTGTAGATCCAGACAGACATTGGCTAGACATTGCTACGGGAATGTTTTTTGTGGTTTTTCCAATGCAGTCTAGTAATTCAGAATTTATGTGACCTAAACCAGTACCTGCGATTATAATTCCATTTTTCCCAGAAGTCATATTTTCCCAATCTTCTATATTTAATCCAGGATGCGCCCAAACCATACCTATCTTAGAATCAAATCCAGCATTTAGAGTTGTATTTTCCGTTGTTGATTTATATTTTGTTTTCCATTCAATTTTCTCTTTTACTATTGCAATAGGCCCCTCATTAGTTGAATTAAATGCGTCTCTCTTTGAGCTGTGAGATTTACGTGTACGATTTCCTCTCCATATAGCTACATTTGTATCGTTTGTTGTTTCATGCATTGCAATTCCAATTTCTCCTAAATCACTCATCGCAGCTTTTGCAGCACCGACCAAATTTAGGTGAGCATCACTAGATGGCCTATCCGGACTCCTTTGAGCTCCAGTTAGTATAACTGGATTTGAAATCTCAGTTAGTTGAAATGAAAGTGCAGCAGCTGAATATGACATAGTATCGGTCCCATGTCCAATTATAATTCCATGATTATTTTTATCATGCATTTCTTTAACTTTAGTGGCCATTTCCTCCCAATGTGTTGGCTTCATGTCTTCTGAGGCCAATGAAAATAGGGGTTCAGCAGATACGTTTGCAACTTGGTCTAAAGCTTTGACAGAATTAACTAATTGTTCGGCAGTTATAGCTGGACTTACAGCTCCAGTTTTATAATCTACAAAAGAAGCAATAGTACCTCCCGTCCCTAGTATCGAAATGCTAGGTAAATCTTTATTTTTTTCCTTACTTTCTATGGATGCTTCTTTCTTTTCTGCTTTAGCAAGTATAGTTAGTTTAGCATTTTCTACAGATACTCCAAGGTTGTATCCATTGTCTAATTTTATAACGATAATATCATCTTTTGAGAAGTTATTTTTGGGGAGTATTAGTCCCTCATAAATTAAGCCTTTTGCTTCTATTCTTACTCTATCGTGGACTTTGGCTCCATTATCGCTGATGAACTTTTCTGCCGATGTAGGCATATTCCTTCAGTCAAGCGAGGTTTATTACTATACATCCCTCATAGGCAAATGTGGGTTTACTAGATAAATTCAGGAATTTAAAGGAAGCTGCCCAGGAATGGACAGAAGGTTCGGGACCAGGTTCATTAGATAAAAAGATTGAAAAAAATCTTGTAGAAATGGAGAGCGGTTCTGAGATAGCTCGTACTGCGGCCGTTAAAGCTTTAGTCATTCAAGCACAAACAGACGATAAATGGCTTGATCCTATTACTAATTCATTTATCAGAGTAATATCTAAGCAACCGGGAAGTACACAAGAAGCCATAATAGATGGTTTGATGGAATTAAGGAAAAAGAATCCATCAAAAGAGTCCGATATTTTTAGCGCAATTCAAGAAGCATTTGACAGCCCCTCACCAGCAGTACGTAGTAAAGTAGTTGATATTTGGACGCGCTTTTCTCTTAAATCAGATGCAAAGAAAAGCGACACAATTGCAGATTTATTTGAAATCTTAACAGATGATAACAAGGATGTCAGGTATAAAACTCAAGATTCGCTAATCAAAATATTGAATACAGTTCCAAAAGCAGCATTACCTGAGTTAAAGAGAGCTCTGAAGGATGAAGATTGGCGTGTTGTCTACCATTCGATAGTCATTTTAACAGAATTTGCAAGAAAATATCCTGCGCCATCTGTATCTTTAGCTCCGGAAGTAATTTCAGCTTTTAATTCAGGTGAACGTTTGAAGGAAAGAGCTGCCGATTGTATTGGTATGTTAGGCCTTGCAAATCCAGATGCTATGAAACCAGCAGTTCCGGGTTTAATCAAGGGATTGGAGAGTAAATCTTCAGAATTGCGAAAAGCTTCAGCAACCGCTCTTGGGAGAATAGGTAGTAAGAATGCAATGGTAGTTTACCATGCAGTTCCAAGATTGGCCAAAGTTTTGAAAAATGATGATTGGTATGTACATACTGAGGTTGTGAAAGCTCTAGGTTATATCGGTTCTAATAAGCCAGCTTTAGTCAAACCACATTTAGCATTAATAGAAAATAGAACAAAAACAGGCGCAGATAGAAGAATTTGTGATGCTGCAAAATGGGCGCTTAAGAAGGCTGGAGGATAGATGCCTGGCCAAGGTCGTCAAGGCCGTAGTGATGCATTTCAAAGGCGAGCTCGAAGAGAAGGGTATAGAGCTAGATCAGCCTATAAACTAATGGATATTCAGAAAAAAAGTAAGATATTCAAAGAAGGTTCAGTAGTTTTAGATTTAGGGGCAGCGCCTGGCGGTTGGTCTCAAGTTGCTCTCGAATACATTGGGGAAGACGGAAAACTAGTAGGGGTTGATTTACAACATATTTTACCACTTGAAGGAGCATATTTCATTCAAGGCGATCTTAGGGAAAAAGAAATCAGAGAGGAATTGGAAAAGTTTGCACCTAAAGCCGATGTAGTTATCTCTGACATGAGTCCTAATCTATCAGGCAATTATTCTGTAGATCAGGCACGTTCCGTCGAGTTATCTTCGTTAGCTTTGGAAATAGCGGCAGAAAGAAAAGCAAAATTCTTTGTATGTAAGGTCTTCGAAGGTTCAGATTTTCAAGAATTTAGAAAATCAGTTATTGATGAATTTGGCTCAGTTCGTACACTTTCTCCGGAAGCCTCACGTAAACAGTCAAGTGAGGTTTATTTGATTGCTAAAAGGAAACGTAGATGAAACTAGGGGTTTTATTTTCAGGCGGCAAGGATTCCTATCTTGCCCTTCAATATGCATCGCAAGAGCATGATATTTCTTGTCTTCTTACTTTAGATTCCAAAAGAGAAGACAGTTGGATGTTTCATACTCCAACTATTGAATGGACTAGGCTCCAAGCTCAATCAATGGAGATTGAACAACTTGTTCAAACGACAAGTGGAATAAAAGAAGAGGAATTATCTGATTTAAGATCAATAATCGAACTGGCAAAATCTAAATATTCTGTTGAGGGAATTGTAACAGGGGCCCTGGCTTCTGTTTATCAATCTACAAGGATACAATCAATATGTAATGAATTAAGTTTATGGTGTTTTAATCCGCTTTGGCAAATGCCACAAAAAACGCTTCTTCAAGAATTATTGTCAAATAATGTTGAAGCTATTATTTCAGGTGTAGCCGCAGAACCTTTTGATGAATCCTGGTTGGGAGTGCAGATAGATTCAGACAGAGTATCTAAATTGCTCAATTTAGAAAAAAGCCACCGTATAAATCCTGCAGGAGAGGGTGGAGAAATAGAATCATTTGTAATCAATGGTCCTTTGTTTACTAAGGGCATAGAAATTTCTAAATCTAAGAAACATTACTCTAATTATTCAGGTAGAATAGAGATTTTGGAGGCTGTATTAAGATGAAAGCCCTACTGATTTCAACATGCACTCATGCCCTTAGTGACAAAGAATTTGTTCTTCCCATTTCTAATATATTGAATGAAAAGAATCACGATATTTTACATTTTGAGAATTGTAATAAAGAAATTTTATCCAAATATGATAAAATAATAATCTGTGGAACTTCCATGCAAGATTTTAGGTATTCAGATAGCTTTCCTTTATTTAATGATTTATTAAATGAATTTAACGGACCTATTCTAGGTATTTGCTCAGGAATGCATATTTTAGTTTCAATATTTGGAATGAGTGATTTAATAGCCAAGATTGAAGTAGGACTTATTGAAGTAAATACATCAGCCTCCAACAAACTCTTTGAGGGTAAGTTTCAAGCTTACAACCTCCATAATTATTCAGTTGAAGGCTGCGAAAATTTCTCAATTATAGCTAGAAGTAAAAATAGCATTCAAGCTGTTAAACATGAAGATAGGGAAATATATGGAATTTCATTTCATCCCGAAGTTAGAAATGAAGCAGTAATCTCTAATTTCTTAAAAATTTAAAGATTTTTTACGCCCTTGACAACTTTACTAGCACTAAGTTTCGTAAATCCAACAACTCCAGCAATATCATCTAAGCTTGCACCTTTTAGGTCCTCTACTGTGTGAAATCCTGAATCGTATAAATTTTCAGCTTTCATAGCGCCTAAGCCCTTAATTTTAGAGACTGCAGCGATAAATTCGCTTTTTCCTCCACCAGGTCCACTAGCCGGTTTAATTTCAGGGAACTTGCCACCTTGAATATTTCTCCATTCCTTTATTACTTCAGATACAGCCTCTAAACTGCTAACATTTGCGTTAAACCAACTGTCACGAGCATGTAAAGAGCGTCTGGCTAAGTCAAGTTCATCTTCCATTTCCTGAGTTATAGACAAAAGCCGGTCATATTTTTCAGTTTGATCAGTCATATTTTCTTCCATGCCTTTGATTCGAGGTTCATATTCTGCCTCGATTTTGCTTTGCCTTTGTCTTTCAACTTCTAATTCAGTAATTCGAGTATCTCTTTCAGTTAATAGTTCTTGAAGAGATGCAATCATAGTTTCTTTAGTTTCGATATCAGCTTCCAAAAAATTAATACGGTCTAGTGCAGCATTCAAATCTTTTTCTTGTTGTTCATAAGCGTCCCAAAGTTTCTCTAATCTTTGTTGTTCGAGAACTAAGCTACTTTCGAGCTGAGCGAATTTTTCATCAGTTTCGAGATCCATATCCATTCCTCTGGTATCATTAACCGTGCTACCTGTTATATAATATCCTCTGTCGATTACAGGTTGTGAAACTAATAGTAGGTTGCGGACGTTTGAAAACAAAAAAAATAGAGGACCTTAAATCGTTAATTGGTCCAAATTTTGCATTAGTTAATCCTAAAGTTGTTTGTGGCAAATTTCATCTTCAACAAGCTGCGTATCTTTCAGCTAGCGCGCATGAAGGAAATTACAATCTTGCAAATGATAAATCTACAGAAGTATTGTTATATCTAACAGCTCAACGGCAAATATCTAAGGCAATTAAAATTGGAGGCATAGATGAGACGGTTGAATCTTTAGCATGGGTTTCATTTGGAGAAATTCCCAAGGAATTATTTGAATTAGTAGAAAGCGATGAATCTGTAATAGATATTTCAAATTTTGATTCCTCAGGTTTTAGTTCTGAAATAGAATTAGATAAGCTTCAGAAAATAGTGATGACAAAAAGTGCTACTTTATCAGTTCAATCACGTTAAGAATTATGTTTTTGTACGACTAACTTTTTTATGCAGACAAGTGCATCTTATTTTATGTCTAACAAGGAATTGATAGAAAAGCTCAACGGCGGCCTTGCATGGGAATTACGCGCTGCAGCACTCTATTCGCACTACTCTGCCTATGTTAAAGGCATTCATAGGCTTCATTTGAAGCCTTTTTTTGATGAAGAAGCAAGTGAATCGCACATGCACGCAGAGGCAGTTCGTTTAGCCATAGTAAAACTTGGAGGTGTTGCTGTGACTAATAGAGACTCTACTGAAATAGTTCATACAACGGACTACAATATAATGCTAGATGAGTCTCTGAAGACCGAGCAAAAAGCTGCAGAAGGTTATGCACAAGTACTATCTTTGATTAAGGACGATGAAGAAATGTATGATTCTATAGAACAAATCTACTTTCAAGAGTTGCGTTCTGTTGAAGAAGTAACTCAACTTCTATAGATAAACTAATTATCAATAATATTGTCTTTGATGCCGTATCCTAGGAAGCATCCTATCAGAGATCCTATTATTCCATAGAAGGCCCAGTTCGCTTCATTATCAATTGCTAGTGCAATCATGTTCCCAAGTGAAACTCCGGGATTGACATCTCCAAAAGCAGTAATAGAAACCACAAATAACGTAGCTCCAATAGAACTTGGATCTTGAGAAGTTAGGAGTGAGGCAACGAAAAAGGTTGTTCCAACTAAAGCAATTATTAACACATCAATATCGGAAGCTCCAGATTCCGGTTTAAGTTCTTTGAATAAGACAAAACCAAGTGTAGCTCCAATTATTTGAGCAACTATGTATGCAATAGTTTCATCTTGTTTCATTTTACCTGAAAGAAACGTGGGGATGGTAATAACTGGATTAAGATGGCATCCAGACACAGGTCCTAGTATGTGAACTAATACCGCTAGGGTTAGTCCGAGTGTTATAGCGCCCTCTAATAACATCTCGTTTCCGCTCATAGAAACAAATGATGTAACTCCAAAGAAAACTAAGAAGAAAGTACCCAAGAGTTCAGCAGTAATTGGTCTCCAATTCATGTCTTCAAACATAATATACGTTTAGAGCATCCGTTTTTAATACTACTTGTTACCTTCAAATGTGTGATACCTATAGCTAATCCCAGAATGGGTCTGGAAGAGAGGGAAGCTGTTGACAGAGTAATGCAATCTGGTATAATTGCACAAGGACCTGAAGTTACTAAGTTCGAAGAGGAATTTGCAAATATGTGTGGTGTAAAGTATGCTATTGCCACCAATAACGGCACTACTTCAGGCCATTTAGTGATGTTGGCAAGTGGTATAGGTCCAGGGGATGAAGTTATTACAACGCCATTTACTTTCTTTGCTACAGCCTCTGTCATAATGATGGCAGGTGCTAAACCTGTTTTCGTAGATGTAGAGGAAGATGGTTTTTGCTTAGATTCGGAAAAGGTTGAAAGTGCAATAACAGATAGGACAAAAGCAATCCACCCAGTTCATTTGTATGGAGAATTAGCAAATGTTCCTTCGTTTTTAGATGTTTGTAAAAAAAATAATTTAATATTAATTGAAGATTGTGCACAGGCACATAGCGCTAGTTCATGGCAAGGTAAAGCAGGGAGTTTTGGAAAAGCAGGTTGGTTTAGTTTTTATCCAACAAAAAATATGACAACCTCTGAAGGCGGTATGATAACTACAAATGATGAAGCTTTTGCAGATTCATGCAAAGTTATGCGTGCTCACGGAATGACTGCTCAGTATCAGCATACAGAATTTGGCTACAACTATAGAATGACGGATATTTCAGCCGCAATCGGACGTGTGCAATTAACAAAATTACAAGGATTTAATGCGAGACGTAGAGAAATTGCAAATATCTACAATGATAAGTTATCAAAATATGTGAAAGTCCCTGAAAATCGTAGAGGTCATGTTTATCATCAATATACTATTCTTTGTGAAAGTAGAGATGATTTACGAGATCATCTGCTAGAAGCAGGTGTTGGTTCAGGTATATATTATCCAACACTATTGTATGATTACGAGCCTATGAAAGATTACGTTTCTGATTGTCCTAATGCCAAGAAATTGACAGAAACTGCTCTAAGTCTCCCCGTTCATCCTGCATTAAAGGATGAAGAAATATCTAAAGTTATTGATTCCGTTGTATCCTTTTTTGAATAATTTTTTACATTTTGTTTCATTTTCAGTGCAAGGGTGTAGTTCATAATGACCAAAACTTTATACATTTTGCCTAATTTAATGATATGGTAATTAATTTTGGCTTTAACAATTCCACGGCTAGGTAAATCAGCCCCTTTATTCGAGGGAGATATAGTAAGATATGATTCACGAAAAAAAGAAATAATATATGATAAAATATCTCTTGTAAATATTATTGCAGATAAGCAATGGACTGTTCTTTTCTTTTATCCTAGAGATTTTTCTAGTCTTTGTCCTACAGAAATTCACTCCTTTAATCGCCGATTCAAAGATTTTGAAAAAGCAAATGCAGTTTTGATAGGATGTTCTACAGATTCTACATACAGCCACAAGGCCTGGATGCAAAAGCCTAGGACAAAGGGAGGTATAGACAAATTATCGTATCCTTTGTTGGCAGATCCTTCTCTAAAAATTTCTACATCTTATGGAGTCCTTCAGAGAGAATTCGGTCAAGCAGTTCGTGGAACATTTATAATAAATGATGAAGGAATTTTACTTTCTATTGTTATGAATCCTACTTGGATAGGAAGAAGTGTAGATGAAACAGTCCGTACCCTTCAAGCTTTACAGACAGGCAAGTCTTGTCCAGCAGGATGGAGACCCGGTCGCAAAACTTTTTGATGCCAAGAGGTATTATTTTGAATAGTTTGATAGGGTATACTTAAAACCCCTATTCTTTTTGTATATAAGATGGTAATATGGCTCCTGTAAAAGAAGACTATAAGGCAGACCAAATACAGGTTCTAGAAGGGTTAGAAGCAGTAAGAAAAAGACCTGCAATGTATATAGGTTCAACAGGCGAGGCAGGATTGCATCATTTGGTCTATGAAGTAGTTGATAATTCAGTGGATGAAGCTATGAATGGCCACTGTGATACAATAAATGTTATGCTTCATTCGGACGGTTCGTGTTCAGTTAAGGATAATGGCCGAGGAATTCCTATCGATGACCATCCACAATACAACGTTCCAGCCGTTGAGATTGTGATGACTAAACTGCATGCAGGTGGTAAATTTGATAGCGATACTTACAAAGTTTCAGGTGGACTGCATGGTGTTGGCGTTTCAGTAGTTAATGCATTATCTACTTGGGCTACAGTTGAAATTCACCGAGATGGTGGAATTTATACACAAAAGTACAAGCTTGGTAATCTTGATAGTAAGCTTGAGAGGGTAGGAGATAGCGAGGATCATGGTACAACAGTTCGTTTTATGCCAGATTCAACTATATTTGAGACAATCAAGTTTGATTTTACAACACTGCGTTATCGCTTAAGAGAATTAGCATATCTTAATGCAGGAATAACAATAACTATATCTCAAGAAGGAGGTAAATCAGAAACTTTTCAATACGAGGGAGGCATCGCAGAATATGTGACCTATCTTAACGAAGGTAAAACTTCATTAATGAACAAGCCTTTGTTTGTTTCTGGTGAAAAGGATCAGATACAAGTAGATGCAGCTTTACAGTGGACAACTGCATTTAGAGAAAATATTCATACGTTTACAAATAATATTGCTACAAGGGAAGGAGGTACGCACTTATCAGGATTGAAAACTGCTTTAACTAGAACAATTAACAACGCAGCTCGAAAGAAAAAACAATTGAAAGACAAAGATCCTGCATTGGATGGCAACGATGTACGAGAGGGACTTACAGCAATTCTGTCCGTGAAAGTTCCGGAACCTCAGTTTGAAGGTCAAACAAAAACAAAATTAGGTAATTCAGAGGTAAAAGGCATAGTTGATACAATTATGACAGAGTGTCTATCAGAGTTTTTTGCTGAAAATCCAACAGATAGTCAAATTATTATTTCAAAATGTATTCAAGCATTTCAAGCTAGAGAGGCAGCAAAGAAAGCGAGAGATTTAACAAGACGTAAAGGCATTCTTGAGGGAGGGGGTTTACCTGGTAAATTAGCCGATTGTCAAAGTAAGGATCCTACAATTTCAGAAATTTTTGTTGTTGAGGGAGATTCAGCAGGAGGTACTGCAAAACAGGGACGTGATAGGGCCACACAGGCAATCTTACCTTTAAGAGGTAAAATTTTAAATGTTGAAAAGTCTCGAATAGACAAGATTTTGGCAAATACGGAAGTTATGGCTTTGATAACAGCGATGGGATGTAATATTACAGGTGTAGAGGAAGATGAAGAATTTGAGATTGAAAAAGCTAGATACCATAAATTAATCATCATGACTGATGCAGATGTAGATGGTGCACATATTCGTACACTTCTTCTAACCTTTTTGTATAGGCATATGAAAGCTTTGATTGAAGCAGGTTATGTCTACGTAGCCCAGCCTCCTTTGTACAAAATAACTAAGGGCAAAAAATTAGAATATGCTTATGATGATGTTCAACTTGAAAGAATTACTTCGGAATTTAGTTCAGGTTATTCAATATCAAGATACAAGGGATTAGGTGAAATGAATGCGGAACAATTATGGGAGACTACTATGGACCCAAATCAAAGAACTTTACTGCAAGTAAGTATAGAAGATGCTGAGTTAGCAGACAAAGCTTTTGAGGAACTAATGGGTGACGATGTTCAGAAGCGGAGAGAATTCATTGAGGCAAATGCTACAGCAGTTGCAAATCTAGACATTTAACTTAATTCATCCATAACTTTTGGAAAGGCTTCGACAAATCTTTCCACTTCAGGCGTAGGAATAGAAAAAGAGACTCGAATGAAATTATTTCCGAACCTTGTTGAAACATAGTTACCAGCTCGGACAAAAATGTCATAATCATACAATAATTTATCTTGCACATCTTGGGGATTAGCATTATGCTTTGAAATATCTATAACCATCATACTAGCAGCAGAAGGATAAACTGGCAATTCTACGCCGTCTATTTTGTCTACAACGGCCTTAATCAAGCTTTGATTATATCTAGCAGTTTCTAGCAATCCTGGCAACCATTCAGGTTTAGTTTCCAAAGCTGCAATGGAGGCTCTTTGTCCAACAACACTAATTCCTAAATCAGAAACCATTGTTCCCCTTATTTCTTTAATAAAATCTTTTGGTCCTACTAGCGATCCAACCCGAAGTCCCGCAAGTCCACAATTCTTTGACACCGAATAAGCAGTTATAGTTTTTTCGGGTAGTATATTTGCAGCCAAGGTATGATTAGGTGCGTAATCTCTGTAGGTAATGTCATCGATTAACCAGATATCATGGTCTTCAGCTACTTCACAAATTGCTTTCTTTTCGTCTTTATTGTATGTACTTCCAAGAGGGTTTATTGGATCTATTAAAAATATTGATCTTGTTTTTGGATTGATCGCATTCTTGATATCTTCAATATCAAATTTGTAGTCACCATGATATATAGGGATATCAGTACACTTTGCACCTCCTAATTTTGCAAATTTATGCACAACAAAATATGAAGGATCAGATGTAATCATTTCAGTTCCCTTTGGTTGGATGTGCCTCATCAAACAATATAGTGCTTCAGTACCTCCATTTGTTATGTGTAAATCCTGTTCAGGTAATTTTAAGTCATCAAGTATCAATTCTCTTAGTTCGGGTAATCCAGATGCTAAAGGATACTTCGTATATTCTCTATTGTTTGCAGATGTCTTTATTGCCTCTTGTATAGCAGAATGTGTGGGTAAATGGTTAGTGTTTTGTGACATCCAAACAACGTTTTTATTTGAGTGTGCATAGTCAAAATCATTACTCATATTTTATTATCCAGCCTAAAGGTATTAAGGTTGGGTTCATTTCCTGGAAAGATAAAAATGGTAGATTCAACTTTTTCTCGATTGATCAACAATCAGTTGTTTACGAATTTGACTTGGTTGAGGTTTGTAGGGTTTGAATTTTGGATGGTTGGTTTTACTCCATTTTTTATAGGATATGTGGTTTCTGCGGAGAAATTGTATGATTTTAATTTATTTTATGGTTTCTTTATAATTGCAATCCTAACGTCATCGACTTTTGTCTTAAATCATATTTATGACTTAGAATTAGACAGACATAATCCAAGGAAAGAGTTTAGTCTTTTAGTTAGAGGTACAATGAGCCTCACCCAAGCCTGGATTCTCTTTTGGCTTTTGCAATTATCTTGTATACTACTTTCTTTCTATTTCAATATAGAATTCTTGTATTGTATATTGGGCTTGACGTTTATTTCTCTTGTTTATAATATCCCTCCATTTCGCTTTAAAACAAGGCCTGGATTGGATCTATTAAGTAATGGTTTGAGTTTAGGTTTCTTAATTCCTCTCGCAGCGTGGTCAATAAATCAGCCCATTTTAGAATTCCCACAACTGTATTTTTTCGCTACTATTTGTTACCTTTTGGCACTCTATTGTCCTACTATGGCAGTTGATGTGGAATGGGATAGGAAATTCGGTATTGAAACGTTTGCAACTCAATTTGGTGCTGCAAAGACAATGCAACTTTCTTGGATTTTTACAATTCTGGGAGTTCTTACTCTTCTTTACTCAGGTTTTCATGAAATATTTCCGTGGAATCAAAAATTATTGCTTTGGACTGGCTGGCTACTTATTTTAGAAATAATAGTTCATTACATATATTTGCCAATTTATTCAAGACCTAGTTATTACACGGTAGCTAAAGGTTCCATAATACTTGCAACTTTTGAAGCTTTAGCAACATTATTATTTTTGATAATATTTTTAGACTTATTACCTATTGGTTAACAAATCCTAATACTTTTTTACAATTGGAGCATGATACAGCAATGACTCTCCCAGCAGCCCTTTGGTTACCACCGCTCTCAGCAGTAAAATCTACAACTTGGAAGCGGTAAGTATTACCTTCTACACCTATATCTTTATTGCAATGAGGACATTTTGATGGCGCATCTGGGTCATCACTTTTTGCACTGAACATATCATCTAAATATTAAACAAGTTTAATAAGTTAACTCTTTTAGGTAGTCGCATTTTACGAATTGATGATTCAATTGATGTTGATAGGCACGGCTCACGTCATTGATCTTTCTTTACCTCTTGAAAGGCATATGAGAAATTTCAATCCAGATTTAGTGGCTCTTGAGCTAGATAAGCAGAGATGGTATGCTCTTAAATCTGAATCTAAAGTATCGCAGGGTCCATTTTACTTGAAGCTTTTAGCAAAGTTTCAAAGATATTTGAGTAATTCCTTTGGCAGCTCCCCTGGAGCTGAAATGGTAGTTGCAACAGATGTTGCTAATTCTTTAAATTCTAAATTGGCTTTCATTGATAAACCAATATTAGATACAATTCAAGGGGCTTGGAAAGGGATGCCTTGGAATGAATTTTTTAAAATGATAATTGACGGTTTGATTTCCTTTGTAGGAGGTGGTGATGTTAATGTCCAGAGAAGTATGCGAACAGGTGATTTCACCACCGAATTAGACCAATTTGCTGTGGAGTATCCTTCCTTGAAAAGAGAATTAATTGATAAAAGAGATTATTTTATGGCAATGAATATCATCAAACTTTTCCGTACACAAAGATGTGAGAAAATGGTTGCTATAGTCGGTGAAGGGCACATAGATGGTATTGCAAAAAAACTTAATGACTTAAAACCAAAAATAGTTAGGTTAAGTGACCTATTATCTGAGAAAGGGAACAGTATTTCTTTTTCTATTGAAATTCAAAACTCATAAATGATTGAAAAGCGATAATTCCAGTTCGCTTGAACTGGAGTCCCTCCGTTTGTAAATTCAATTGTAGCTTGATAATCACCTAGTAATAGTTCATCCTCTTCGCTGGAAAAACTTTCACTCCAACTTTGGCTTTCTCCTCCACAAGCTATGCTTCCACTACCATCAGCTACACTTGTTCCTTCTGCATTCAGAAGAGTAATACTGTAATCTAATTGACCTCCGAATCCAACACAACTAATGTCAGTAAATTCTATATCGACCGATTCAACAAAAATTTCGACTTCCATGTCATACGAAGCACTATCTTCAACACCATCTACAACTTCATTTCCTTGCCCTTCCTCTAGGTAATCCTCAGGAACGACTTTCAATATTTTTGTCATTTCTCCACTTTGGCCATCTTCATCGATTACAGTTAGTGTGACATTGTAAAAGCCTCCAGAACTCCAAGAGTAGTCAAATGAAGATTCATTTGCAGAACTTGTAGTTCCGTCTCCGAGGTTCCATTTGTATTCTTTTATTTCTACATCACGCCCGGTAGAATCACTAGCATCCAGAGTAATATTGGATCCGGCTCTTACCTTTTCAACCTCACTTCCGCTTTCCTTGAAAACAAATTTTGCGGTTGGTCCTAGTGCTTTAATTTCAATATTCTTTGTTTCTTTTCCTTCTTGTCCATTTCCATCTTCTACAGTAAGAGAAACAACGTAATTTCCAGCCTCCGCCCAACTATGTTGTGGAGATTTTAGTGATGAAGTTTGGCCATCGCCGAACTCCCAAAGATAATCCAAAGCGTCGCCTTCAGGGTCATAAGAATCATCGCCTGAGAATTGTATCGATTCTTCAGCAAATACGGAAGTTTTGTCTGTTACAATTATTGCGACAGGAGGTAAGTTTGTTACCTTAAATGAATGAGTTACAGAATCTTCTTCACCATCAGGATCATATACAGTTAAGGTGACGCTATAATCACCCTCGTTCAGTCCTCGGTTAAATTTTACAGCTTCAGCACCGCCTTTTTTTACAACATATTTAGGTTCTCCAGCCTCACCTAATTCCCACTTATATTCTACTAATATATCCCCATCTGGATCACTGCTAGCAGTAGCATCGAAGATAACATCCTCGCCCTCAGAATATGCACCTCCATTGCTAGGAGTCAAAATTTTTGCAACTGGCGGTCTGTTTGCAGGTTCAACATGTATAATTGCAATTCTTGAATGAGTCAAGCCATCAGGATCCTTAACTAATAGTGTTAAAACTAAGTCCTGACCCGGAGTATCAATTGTAACAAAATCCGATTCCTTGTTACTTAAATCAATAGGACTTCCTAGTCCAGATAACGTCCAAAAAAAAGTAAGCTCGTCATCATCCGGATCAGAAGAAGGGCTGCCGTCAATTCTAAATTCTTCTCCAGCAGTAAAGACTTGGCCACTTGCAGGACTCATGATAGACGCAATGGGTGCTCTATTCTGCAGTTTATCATCATTGTTTTCCAGGCATCCGGTTAGTGAAATGAAAATAAAAGCGAGTGCTAATGCTAGAGCTTGAACCTTCTGCATTATATTACTTCAGATTAGCGGAGTATAAAGAATATGCGTTTATATTTTAAGTAATTAAATTACTTCTTATCGGTCGCTTGGCACCGCAGGCTTCGCAATGTAAGTTTAATGTCCTTCCTACTTTCAAAAAAGAAGTGTCAGGCCTGTTACATTCTTGACAAACTATGAATGTATCAATATAGGATTTAATTCGTTCATTTATTTTTCTTTCCGGAACTCTACCTTGCAAGACCAGTCTTCTTTTTTCAATTGAGCCTGCAGTTCCAAGTTCTTGCAAAAGAAATTTGTAAAGGTGATTTCCGTCTCTTCTTAATGCATCTACAATTTCTGAAAAATTTCTAATTATTGTTTTTTTACTTCCCTCGTGTAAAATCTCAGGTTTTGGTGGACTGAATCTTTCAGCATTTTGCATTACGTCTTCAAGCCCATCGCGGGCTCTTTCCAGTAGTTTATCGTAGTTTAAATCCACAACATCCTAAAAACTCCCTTTGTAAAGACTTTCGCTATGCTTTTCTTAAAAGACCATAGACAAGACCGAGTGAAAACCCAAAATGCTGTATAAACAAAACTAATGGGGCATATAATCCTTGCTTGACTTTTTTTGTTTGATATCCTACTAATAATCCTGCTAAAGCCAATATTCCAAAATAGGCACCTAGAAGGAAATTGGGCACAGTAATAGCCAAGTGATGTCCTAGTATATTCATTTCATTCCAGGAGATATAGTAGAGAGAAATTAAAATTAGGAAAGCAAATACAAATACAAAGTATCGAGGATCAAAGCTGCTAGGATGCATTCTTGTTACTTGAGCTCTAGTTTTTCCGTAATTGAACATTTGCCTTAGGAAAGCAGTAGGCCTTGATCTTCTATGGTGCCAAACAACAACATCTGGTGCGTAGAGAATTTTGTAGCCAGCTTTCAAAACACGAATATCAAATTCAGCATCTTCTCCAGGCCATAAAGTATCATGAAACTTTATTTCGTTGACGATATCTTTTTTGATTATATAATTACAAGTTGGATTATGTGCGATTTCCTTGGCTTTTGCATGTCCAATAGTATATCTAAATGAAAATAAAAACTTAGAACCAAAAATTCTACCTACTGCTTTTGCAAATGGCAACTCTTCTCTTGGGGTATAATTTGGCCCTCCAACACCAACAT
>CACOJW010000018.1 GCA_902627615.1 uncultured marine group III euryarchaeote | reverse complement strand
AGCTATCGATGAGGACCAATTAGCTGTTAGATCGCTTGAAGGACCTATAGACCAAAGATTACTCAGATTATACATATCGTATGCTAAAAAATTAAGGCCTGTTATGACTCCTGAAGCTCAATACAAAATAAAAGAATACTATACAGGTCTACGAAATAGATATCATAATACCGATGAGCAAGATAAAACGATGCCGATTACGCCAAGGCAGCTTGAATCAATAATACGATTATCTGAAGCTGATGCTAAAATGTATCTCTCAGAAACTGTTGATGTCAAACACGCAGATCATGCTATTGAAATGATGAATTTGTTCCTCTCTGTAACTCTTCGTGGTGATGTAGACTACGCATTTTCTGGAATGGATGCCGAACAAAGAAAGAAAGATATCGATCCAAGAGCTCGCGTGTTATCAATAATTGATGAGCAAGGTAAGCAAGGCGTAAGTGAACAAGAAATATGTGACATTATGGAAGAAGAAGGCTATTCACGGGCTAAAGTAGAGCAAATCATCAAGGGATTACACGCTAGTGGCGAAATCTTTGAGAATAATTATAAGTTTGTAAGAAATGTATGAATTCAAAAATTTTATTTAATTCTCCCGATTTTTATCAACCAAAACCTGAACTTGAACAATATGCTACTCCGGTAGATATTGTACTTGAAATAGTAAAACACGCAAAATCATTAGGTCATTTATCTGCAAAAGTTGCAGATTTAGGATGTGGGACTGGACGATTGGCTATTGGTGCTGCAATTGCAGGAGCAAGTGTTACCGGATTTGAGATTGATGAAGATGCTTTAAAAATTGCAAGAGATTATTCTAATGAAAAAAAATTAGAAATTAAATGGAGAAATTTAGCAATTGAAAATATTGAAGAAAACTTTGAAACTATACTAATGAATCCTCCATTTGGCTCTCAAAGGCCTGGTGCTGATCGAAGCTTTCTGAAGAAATCTCTGGAGATTGCGACAAATATTTGGACCATACATCTTGCAGAGACAAGAGATTTTGTTGAGGATTTTGTTGAACAAAACTCTGGCGACATAATATCTGCTTATGAATTCGATTTCAAGATAAAAAGAAGCATGGATTTCCATACCAAGGATATTAAGAAGGAGAAAGCAATACTTTATCATATAGCTTCTCTAAGATAAGTGTATGAAACAACCTGGTGATAAACTAGCAAACGCTATGGAGTACATGCCTGGCAAAGGAGTCTACGAAGAAAATGGTGAATTGTTTGCAGGCGTTTGTGGTGAAGTAAAAGAAGATAATGAGCATATGAAAATTAGTATTGAGCCATCTGTTTCAGTTCCACTAGAAATAAACGAGGGAGATACTGTCTTTGGACGAATTCAGATGACTAGAGAAAGTATGGCATCTGTAGAAATTTTAAAAGTTAAGGGAAAGAAGAGATCAATAGGAAATTATACAGTTGGTACTTTACATGTAGCAAAAATGTCTAAAGATTATGTCTCAAACATTACCGAGGTTTACCAACCTAATGATCTAATTCAAGCTACTGTAATTAAAAATTCACCTGCTATAGAATTATCTACTAACGCAGATGACGATGGAGTAGTTTTTGCAAGATGCAATGTAACTCATGATGTTTTGAAGGTTGTCGATGGCGAATTATGGTCTGAAGAATTAAGAAAACGAATTCCAAGAAAAATCTCTAAAATTTATGGGAAAGTTCAAGTTTAATTCAATACTATTTCTCTCTATTTTTTTACTACCTAATGTTTCAAGTGAAATAAAAATTGATGCTGTAGCTGAAGATATCACTTACGGGGCTCCAGGCATTGCCTTTATTGAATCTGGACAAAATATAACCTTCAGTGCAACTAATACAGAAGGCACTAAATCAATCCTCTGGGATTTTGGAAGAGATGTGAGTGGACCTAATACAAGGTATTCAAATTTGACTAGCGTTTCGCATATGATTTATGCTGAAGGAAGGTATGATATAATTTTCACCGCATTCTATGAACATAAAAATTATACAATTAATGAATATACTCTATTTGTCGATTATGAAGAAGAAGATTCTGTTGATGTTATTAATAATGAAGCTTTATTTTTTGCAGTCGCAGGAACCGAACTAATCATGAGCGCTGTTTTAGGCTATTGGACTCAACAAATCCGCAAAGAGAAGATTTACCTTTGACGTCTACTCATAGCTACTATTGATGCAATAATAACTGATGCAAAAATAGATATTGATGGCAAGCCTGTATCTTCATCAGAGGGAGTTTCAAGAAATTCCTCATTTGCCTCATCTCCATCATCCGTTCCAACATAGACTGTAGGTCCATACCAATCTGAAAGACCATCCTGTTCAACACCATCTGCCCAAATTACAGTAATATCTAATGCATATGTTCCTTTGTTATCGAACATTAAAATATATGTTGAAGCTATAGTTTCATAAGTTTCTCTGCTACCGTTTGGAGAAGTTACTACTATCTCAAAATATTCTACAGCTCCCGTCGTATTTGAAAAATCAATAGTAAAGCTATCGCCAGGGTTAATATTCTTTGAACTAAAAGTAGCTACGAAATTTTTCTTATCAATTATTGTAGCTTGAATTTCTTTGCTTGATTCTGACCAGAGACCTCCGTCGTCCTTTGCTCTAAAAGTAACACTGTATGTTCCTGTATTCACAGCAGACCAAGTGGTATTTTGTAAATTGGAAATTACTTCTCCATTTATCAACCATTCAAAACTTACAATTGTTCCTTCTGCATCTGTAGCACTGCCGTTAAAATTAAAACTTGAAGGTGATAACTCAGTAATGCTTAATTGTACTGAAGGTGGGGTATTCTCAATAATCTTAAAGTTTGTAGATACCTTGGAACTCCAAACATCGCTATCATCTTTAACTTCTAGCTTTACTTGATAAATTCCAGTTTCAGCAAAAGAAGATGTCCAAGTAGCAGATGTTGAAACTATTTCGTTGTTAAACCACCAATTAAACTCTAAAATTTGGCCATCAGGATCATTTGAATTTGCCGAACTAAAATTTAAATTATCAAATTGATAGTATTCAGGAGTAAGCCCTCCTAATGAGTCTGGTGATATTGTAATACTTGCTGAAGGTGCTTGATTAGGAGGGTTAACTGTTACGTAAACAAGAGCCCATTGTGAATTAGTACCTGATTCATCTGCACCCCTAGCCATGACGTCATATTGGTTAATTTCGTTAGTTAATTCATCAAGAACTACGCTTTGCGTGTTAAAGGTATACAATAAATCTCCATTATCCTTACTTTCCCAAATCTCCCATTCATATGTACAATCTATTTCTTCATTTTTATTGTCATAACAAGTAGCTGTTAACGAAAGTGATTCGCCTTCCTTAATTGTAACTTGTTCATTCCCTGAAATAGACACATTCGGTATTGGGGGTAAAACAATAATCTCCAAAGTATCTGATGCCTCACTACCATCTGAGTTGTCTGTTATAGTGAGTTTTACTACGTGATTACCTTCGACAAAATTAACATAATTAAATGCTTCCCGATTATCAAGATATGACCAATCATCCTCACCTTCCCATTGTATTTCCCATTCAAAATCCAAGTCTGCATTAATATCTCCATGGCATGGCTGAGGCTCTGGTTGCATTTCTGTACATGCTTCAAAACGTGCAGTTTCACCTAGATGAAACGAAGGAGGCGTTATTGCAAAATTAACAGTTACAGAACCATCTCCACCTCCGCCTCCATCACGGCCGGCTACATTCAATACTGCGGTAGAATTGTCTGTTATGGAACTCCAGGCACCATTATTGTCACTAACTTGCAAAGTAACATTATGTTCCCCAGTATGGAAATTCGATGATAAAAGCATGAAGTTGATTTCTGCAGGATTAGACCCTTCATTTAGAACACCATCAATTGAAGAATTCCAATAAAAATAACCTAGCTGTTCTTCAGTACAGACGTTACAATCACCTTCAAAACTAACTTCTTCATCTTGCTGATTATCTACACTATTTGGATTAATAGTTGTCATAAAAACTTCAGGCTCTCCTTCTGCATTAGATAGAAACGCAACTGAAATCACGCACATTAGTAGGAAAAATACTTGCTTATGCATAAACACACCAACACCGAAGTAGTTAGTTACTATAAAAAGGTATTATTCAGCTAGGGTTTGTCTTTCCGATATCTCTTGTCTAGTTTTGAATCTTTATGATGCATCGGATACATTAATTCTCCTAGATTTGGAATAGGTTTCCCCATCTTTTTGGCTACATACTTAAGCAAATAATAACTTAAGAAAGTGCTTAATCCAATGCTGAGTGGAGCCAAAAGAGGAAAAAGGTTCATTCAAAATCAGGTTCAAATTCAGCCTGTAGCTCAGTCATTAATTGCGTTAAAAGTCTATCAAAGCGTTTACTTTGGTACTCACGAGGACCACCCATATCTGTTTGAACCTTGGCTATGAAAACCTGTTCATCTATTTCTAATTCAATACGACATATGGATTCTTCCATTATTTTTAGCTGACTAAGGGTTATATTTAACAGTTACATTCTAAAAACACCAAAATCAGTATCTTCTAATGGCGCATTTAATGAAGTTGAAATACCTAGTGCAAGAATCATACGCGTATCCATAGGATCTATAATTCCATCGTCCCATAATCTTGCTGTCGAATAATAGGGGTTGCCTTCTGATTCATATTTTTCTAATATTGGATCTCTCAATTTCTTAATCTCTAATTTCGTCATAGTCTTTCCTTTAGATTTAAATTGATCTTGCTTAATTGTAGCTAGGACGTCTGCAGCCTGCTCCCCACCCATAACCGAAATTCTTGCATTAGGCCACATCCACATTTGGCGAGGTTGGTATGCCCTTCCGCACATCCCATAATTTCCAGCTCCAAAAGACCCACCAATTACTACTGTAAATTTAGGAACTTTAGCATTAGAAACTGCCATGACCATCTTTGCTCCGTCTTTAGCTATCCCTCCTGATTCGTAGTCTTTACCAACCATGAAGCCTACTATATTTTGTAAGAATACGAGAGGAACCTTTCGCTGACAACACATTTCAATGAAGTGAGTTGCTTTCAGAGACGATTCTGAAAATAGTACGCCATTGTTTGCAACAATGCCTATCGGATAACCCATTATGTTAGCGAAACCGCATACTATAGTCTTACCATAATTTGCTTTAAATTCATGGAATTTAGAACCATCAACTAAGCGAGCAATTATCTCTTTAACATCGTAAGGTAACTTTGAATCCTCAGGTATAATTTCATACAATTCTTCGGGATTATATATTGGATCTTCCGGTTCCTTAATATTAAGCTTGAATTTTGGTGAACGATTAAGATTGGAAACAATATCTCTGGCGATTTCTATAGCATGAGAGTCATTTAACGCATAATGATCTGCGACACCACTTCTCCGTGTATGGACATCTGCACCACCTAAGTCTTCTGAGTCTACTTCTTCGCCTGTTGCTGCTTTGACTAAAGGGGGCCCTCCGAGAAAAATAGTTCCTTGTTTCTTGACAATTATAGTTTCATCCGACATTGCTGGAACATAGGCTCCTCCTGCAGTGCATGAACCCATAACTACTGCAATTTGAGCTATTCCTTTCGCTGACATTTGAGATTGATTGTAAAATATCCTTCCAAAATGTTCTCTATCTGGAAAAACCTCGTCTTGCATGGGCAAAAAAGCCCCTCCTGAATCTACGAGGTAAATGCAAGGCAAATAATTTTCTTGAGCTATCTCTTGTGCTCTAAGATGCTTTTTAACTGTTAAAGGATAATAAGTTCCTCCTTTGACGGTAGCATCATTGGCAATTATCACAACTTCCCTTCCATGAACAACACCTATACCTGTTACTATTCCTGCAGAAGGCACTTCATCATTATACAAGCCATGAGCTGCTAAAGTGGACAATTCCAAAAAAGGAGTGTCCGAATCAATCAATTCATCTATCCTTTCTCTTGCTAACAACTTACCCCTTTCTTTGTGACGCTCCACCATCTCAGTACGACCTCCTTTGCTATGCAGTTCAATTTTTTGTCTTAGTTGTTCCAAGATTTTTTGATTAAATGCTCTATTTTTAGTAGCCTCTTCAGAGTTAGAATTATGTTTACTCTGTATTATACTCATTCCTCCTCCAATTCAAACATCAATTCACCCTCTTTTATTTGATCACCAATACCTGCTGGTGTAAGTTTCAAAAGCTTTCCATCTCTAGGTGCCTTTAATCTATGCTCCATTTTCATAGCTTCCAAAATTACTACTACGTCATTCTTACTCACGGAATCGCCAATTTCTAATTTTTTATCTAACAATTTACCTGTAATCGGACTCAAAATTGTATCACCACTTTCTTCATCAAGTACATTGTCTTTCAGTGCTCCAGATTCTCTTTTGATAACATAATTTACTCCGTTTAAATAAACATAAATCTCATTACCGCTCTTTTCAGAAAAACCGATTGAACTCTTATCAGATATTGATATTTGAATAGAGCCATTACTTTTTCTTGAAAAAGTGCCTTTGTAATTTTCTTCGCCTACATCCAACGTGAAATCTGAACCTGAACGCCTTAGTTTGGACATATAGCTTTTTGAACCTAATGTAAGATTTTCCATACTAAATACCTTGCCTCCATCCTCTATTATTACTCCAAGGAGAATAAGATTCAGTAGTATTCGATACGTGTATTTGAGATGTCTTTGAACCTAATAATGCCAGTGCTAAGACTTTAGGATCTATGTCTGGAAAATCCCAATCTTTGAAGTGTTCATCAATAAAATTAGTGGAAAAAGAAGCCTTCTGGAAGGAGTCATTTTTCATTATATCTCTGAGAAAAGGCTGATTAGTAATCAAACCTAAAATAATAAAATTCGAAAGTGCTAGATCCATACGCTGAATAGCTGAATTTCTATCTGCATCCCAAACTACTAATTTCGCTAAAAGAGGATCATAAGAACTAGTTATCTCTTGAGCTTCGGAAACACCTACATCATTACGAACTCCGGGACCTTCAGGTAAAATCATTTTTCTAATTACCCCCGGTGTTGGAAGAAAACCACGTGAAGGATCCTCTGCATATATTCTGCATTCTATGGAGTGACCTCTTTGCTTAATATCCTTCTGCGAAAAAGTTAGACTTTCACCCTTAGCAATTCTAATTTGCCATTTAACTATGTCTATACCACAGACCATTTCTGTTACGCCGTGCTCTACTTGCAGTCTTGTATTCATTTCTAAAAAATAAAATTCACCATCTTGATACAAGAATTCAACGGTCCCTGCGTTGTAATAATTCGCAGCCTTAGCTGCTTTGACGGCGGCTTCGCCCATTTTATTCCTAAATTTATTTGTTAAAGCAGGTGAAGGTGATTCCTCTATAATTTTTTGATGTCTTCGCTGAATAGAGCACTCTCTTTCGTAAAGATGTACTATATTTCCATTCTGATCTCCAAGAATTTGAACCTCTATGTGACGAGGATTATCTAAAAACTTTTCAAGTATTAAAGTATCATTACCAAATGAATTTCTGGCTTCATTCTTAGCTGCTTCTATGGAAGAATCTAATTCATCTTCATTCCTTACAACACGCATACCTTTGCCCCCTCCTCCTGCTGCTGCTTTAACCATCAAAGGATAACCTATATCCCTTGCCAGTGAAGTAATATTTCCTGTTAGCTCTCCGTCGCTACCTGGAATTGTTGGAACTCCAGCGTCGGCCATCATTTGCTTAGATTCAGCCTTATCGCCCATAGATTTTATGGTGGTTGCATCTGGCCCTATGAATACTAAACCAGATTCTTTAACATACTTAGCAAAAGCCCCATTTTCAGACAAAAAACCGTAACCGGGATGTATTGCATCGGCGTTAGTTTTCAAAGCTGCATCAACAATTTTATCAAAATTCAAATAACTTTCTGAAGGATTTGCTGGACCTATTTCAACAGCCTGATCTGCCATGAGAACATGAGGAGAGTCAGAATCTACGTCTGAATAAACTGCAACTGTTTCGATCGACATTTCATTGCAAGCTCTTATTATTCTACAAGCAATTTCTCCCCTGTTAGCTATAAGTATCCTATTAATCATTATTTTACCCAACCAGGATTACGTTTCTCTAAAAAGGAATTAATGCCTTCTTTACATTCTTCACTTTCTTTAATTTTTGTAATTAAATTAGCCAGCTGCATATCTCTTTCTTCCATTGGTTTCGACAATACCTCGCTGCTAAGCATTGCCTTAACTTGCTTTTGAGCTAATGGTCCGCCCTTTTTAATCAATGAAATTAAAGATTGAATGTTGCTATTATGGTGTAAAAGTCCTAAATCCATTGCTCTTTGATTACCAAACCTCTCTCCTGTGATAAATAATTCACGAATTGTTGAACTATTGAGCTTAGAAGAAATATAAGGATATATGATTGCTGGAATCATGCCTATCTGAATTTCAGGAAAACCGAAGGTCGTTTCTTTTTCGGCTACTATGAAATCACAAGCTGAAATTAAGCCCATTCCACCTCCTAAACAGACACCGTGAACGTGGGCCACCGTAGGTATGAGGCACTCTGATATTACTTTCAGTAGTTGTTGTAATTGTTTTGGTTCCCAACTATTAAGATCGGCACCTGAACAGAAAACATCGCCTTTACCCTGAATTACTATCACTCTTAATTGATTATAATTCTTGGCTTCTTCTATAGTTGCAACCAAGGCTCCCATCATTTCTGTGTTTAGTGCATTTCTCTTTTCGGGATTGTTTAAAGATAGATTCAAGACAGAGCCCTTTCTATCTACGATAAGAGGTATTGGTTGAGCCATATACAATCTCATGAAATACTACTATTAATAATAACTACTGAAGATTAATTACTATCTGAATGTGCCTCAAGATCGTCTCCTCCAGCAAATGTGGATTGAACTATTGAATACAAATCATCCATCCCTTCTCCTTCTTTTGAAGATACGGCAAGTAAATTTGATTCTAGAGCTAAAACCTGAAGAACTCTAAGTAACTCCGAAGAGAGAACTCCTGACATCCCAGATAAATTAGGCATGGCCATGGCCAATTGATCAAGGTCTGCAGCCCATTCCCTTATCTGATTAATCTCTTCTGGCTTTAGTAAATCACATTTAGTTAAAACTGGAAACATAGGAATTGGAAATCTTAAATGAGCTGCTGAAGCTAATAATAATTGTGTGACAAAGCCTTCTGGTGTCCTTGACAGAAGAGGATCCAATAACAGAACCATTGCTGCCCTTTCGGATAAATTTTCTACGAATACTTTTGAAGCCTCTCTGTAGAGAAATAATTCTGTTTGGCCAGGAGTATCTATCAAAAAATAGTCACAGTTAACTTCATCAATTTGTTCTTTTATCCAATCGAGTTCAACTGCCAACAGATCTGCACACACCACTTGTGCACCATTAGGACCTAAACTATATTCTTCCATAATTTCAGTCAACGTAAACTTTTCCCGAACGTCTATAGCAGCTTCATAAGCTACAGTTTCGGCACCAGGATCTAAATTTATCGCAACACCATCATATCGATAATGCTGCATCCATTCTTGCAAAGTTGCAACTAATGTTGATTTACCTGCACCTGCCGGACCGACAAAGTATAACAGTGCTGTATGATCCATTAAATTCTTCTACGTGATAGTGCGACTAGACCAATTATTCCTAATGCTGCTACAATAGATGGAGATGGGAGAAGACCTTCATCTTCTTCTTCTTCCGTTACTGCAGGCCCAGAAGTTCCAAAGGTAGTTTTCAAAGAAGGATACATATTATCTGCTTCGTTAACTTCCTTTATTTTATCATCAGGATCTAGGACTGCAACAAAAATGTAATCTCCGTTTTTAACAGCCCAAGTAAATGATACAGGACGTGAATCTCCCTTCAAAATACCTGCAATTGTTTTAGTCGTTAATTCATCTATAGGCGGATTACCTTCCTCATAGTCCACTGCTCTGTATACCATCAAGGAAACTTCAGCATCCAGCTGTGATTGTTCGCCTTGTGGATAACCTACTGTGACTTTGATAGTTGCAGAGCCATCGGATTCAGTAACTTTGATAGCATCTACTACTAGATTTGTTGTCAACTTTTCAATTGTAAGTTTAAAGAAAGTTACATCATTTGCTCCATCAACATTGATTACACTACTTACTTCTACTGAAACATTGTAATCATCAGGTCTGGATGCCTCAGGAATCCAGGGAATCACAACTGTTTGGTGGTTGTAACTTGAATTGAAGTCAATATAACCAAGACCATAATCTTGAGATACGCTGTAACCAGTTCCTACTGGATAGTAACCAGTCATATTTTGTGTAGACAAAGAAAGAACCTCTCCCCAGCCAAAAGTGCCATCAATTGAAACATTGAAAAATAACCTGTAAGTACCTTCATCGGGAAGATTTGCCATACCTAAATCAAAAGTTATTGGATGGTCTTTACCTGCAAGGCCATCACCGACAAAAACGCTCATATTTTCAACATAAGCATCAATTGAACTTACTGCATATATATTCTTGTAATTCTCGTTATTATTTTCATTAGCTTCGGAAATTAATTTAGACTCATCAACTTTTGCAACTATGCGATATTGATCATTACCTGAAAAGGTGAATGGAATTGTAATGTCAACAGTTTCACCAACAACCAATGCCTTGTCCACATTAATAGTACCTAATTCTGATGCAAATGGTGCTGAAGTGTAGAAAGTAACCTCTAATTTTGTACCTTCGCTAGAAGTCATATCTCTTACTCCAAGATTAGCAATAGTTGCACTTATTTCTGAACTAACGCCTACCATTGCATATCCTTCCTCATTGACTGGAGACATAGACATACTAACTACTTGAAGATCTGGTAATTTTTCAAAAACTTCTATGTATTTATCATTAGGATATTCATTGTTATCGTCTTCCCATTCGAGTATAACGTCTTGCCTATCAACATATGCATAAAACTCGTAAACTCCCAATTTAGTAGGAGTCCAATTATATTCGAAAAATGTTGTTTCTGGAGCTAAACCAACGGTCAGAGGCTCATCAATAGTAAACCAATCTATTACATTCAAGTCCGGATCTTTAATCTTAATTTGAACTTCAGCGTCGTCTGCCATGGCATCCCCTAATCCTGTCTGAGCAACTGCTACAGTTATGGTTACTGGATCACCTTGGTAAACTTTACCTTCACCTTCATCTATAGCTGTGACAATTAGGTCAGGTCTTTGTTCTCTTAATTCTAAATAAGAACTGTGAACTTTGTACCAGTCTAGATTGTTATTATTTTCATTAGATTCTTCGATTACGTTTTCACCATCAGCTATAACTCTGACATTCCAAAAACCCGAATCTTCAGCACTAGTACTCCAATTAAGTCTTAGACCCATATCATCACTTAGGACTTCCCCAGCTCCAATAGCAGTTCTAATTTGCTCTGTTTGATTAACTTTAAACCAAGGTTGACCCTCACAATTCTCTTCTGGGCACTTCCTTACTTCAAGATACATAACAAATTCGCCATCTTCTTCGTCAAACGGGCCTGGAGGTGTTGCATCACCTTCTCCAATGTTTTCTACAGAATAAAAGAAAGAAACTGTAGTGCCTGCTACAGGTTCCTCTGGTTGGGCTCTTAAAGAATCAAAACCTGCACCTTCCCAAATTTGTAAATCAGGCTCGCTACAGTCTCCAATACAAACCTCTATTTCTTCAATGTTATTAGCTAAATTTGGGTCTTCTTCCGTATTTTCTTGTTCGGAGTCAATAATTACTGTAAATTTATACTTACCATCTTCAGTATCTTCTGGAATCGTATATTGCCATTCCATTCTTTCAGCTTGAGGTGGTGCATCTGCTGGAGGTGGACTTAGGTAATCGAATACAAATGGCGAAGGATCAAAATAATTTGTAGGATCGCTATCGAGAGGATCAAAATAAGCCATTAAGGTTACAGGATTTAATGAACTGACATCACCTTCATTCCCGTATTCGAATATAACATCTGCAGGCTCACCTGCTGCAAAATTACTACCTTCCATGTCTAACTGAACCCAAAGATCTGCATCGCCGGTTTCAGGTTCGACATTCATATACACTTCAAACTCACCATAATTTGTAGAGCCATAATAAATTGCTGCAGAATAGCATACTTCTCCAACTTCAGTAAAAGTGTACTGTAGGGAAACTACACCCGATTCTCCTGCACCCATATCTATAGACTCAGATTCTGCTTCGACAGAAGACATATCACAATCATCATACAACCTTACTGTTGCATCATAATCAGTACTTCCTTCATTTTCCCAGGTAATCTCTAAATCATAAGGAATATTTACTCTAGGTGGAGGACTTCCCAAAGTTTCAACCACATCATTAATCTCTAGATCGTCTGCAGGTCCTGCTTGTGCACCAGTTAGTAAAACTAAACCAGACATCAATAATACTGCAGTTACTGCACTTGCTAACAATTTACTCTTGTAACTCGCGTCCATTACAATCGCCTACCAACTAAGATTAGGCCCCTTAATAAAAGAATGCCAAAAAAATAACTAATTGAATAAGCCATCTCTAATCTTAAATTAATGAGTCCTTATTGCTATTTAGTGGATGATAAACGCATTAAAAAAATTATTGACTCTTCGGCCAATCTTCGCGATAGAGCAACTATACTAGGAAAAAAGCTAACCGAAGATTGTTCCAATATTGAATGGGCATACAACCCCCTAGATTATGCATGGGATATACACAAAAAATATATCGAACTATACAGCGGCTTAGGTGCAAAAACTGTAATTTTAGGAATGAATCCTGGACATGGCATGGGTAATACAGGAATTCCATTTGGATGTCCTGAACAAGTTAACAAATATTTGAAAATAAAAGATATCAAAATAAAAAAAATAAAAAAAATGCACCCAAAAAGGACGGTTTACGGCTTAAAATGCAATAAGCCTGAAATTTCTGGAAGAAGAATATGGGGCTTAATCAAAGACATCTATGGGGAACCAAGAAATGCTTTCACTAAAATATACGTGATGAACCACTTTCCACTGTGGATGTTTGATAAAAAGGGTAGAAATATAACTCCTGATAAGCTACCATCAGCTGCTTCAAAAACTATTTTGGAACTATGCGATTCAACCGTTTTGGAAATAGCGAATGCTTTAGAAGCTGAAAAGGTAATTGCTGTTGGAAATTATGCCGAAAAAAGAGTTCAGAAAATAATTTCTGAAGAAAAAGACTCCAACGTGGAACTAAAAAAAATACCTCATCCAAGCCCTGCCAACCCTCTCTCTAACAAAGAAGAAGGTGCAATATGGAGAAAAATAGTAACGGCCGCAATGCCCTAAAAACTGATTAAAAGAAATTCAAAAAAAACCACAGAACTATTTTTATCGATGGGTCTAAATGCTACTAAGTGACTAATCTAAGAATTCATGTCTTGCCAACCGCAATTTTATTATTCTTGATGGGATTTATTGGTAGAATTGTTCTCCATGACTATCATAACTTTGAAACCGTGATGGTATCTGTCTTTCTAGCATCGATGCTTTTACCAATTTATGCCTCTTTTATAGTGACAGTTTCAATAATGGTTGCTAGTGATATATATCTTGGTTATTTTGGTTCTTCAAGGATACTATTATTTACATATTCCGGGTTTATGCTTGTTTCATTCATAACTGCCAAATATAAAAAGGAAATAGAAGGACAATTCAGTGCTGGAACTATGTACAAGTTTACCGGCTCAGGGATAATCTTTGCATTAGTATACGACACATGGACAAATTTTGGTGTATTTTGGCTTTCTTACACGCACACAATTGACAATTTGATCTTAGTTTATATTTTAGGAATTCCATTTATGATTTATCATCTCCTCTCTAGTATAGTTACATTTTCACTTATTGGATTTCCTGTTTATTGCACTTTGAGAGATTATAACGATAATAGCCATTTTTCAGAAAAAGAAACTAAATTGGAAGGGTAAAAAGAGTTTTTATAGTCGCTCAATAACGAATATTAATGAGGAGGGTTTCTGCATTACTTTTGGCGCTAATTTTAGCAATACAATTTAATCCCCATATTTTCGCCGACGATAGTGAAGAAATTCCCAAATGGGGAATTTACATTTACATGGCTGGAGACAACAGCCTCTACGAAGAACTTGACGATGATTTAAACGAAATGAAAATGATTGGATCTAATAATAATCTGGAAATTGTGGCGCTTACTGATCAAGTATTCGAAGAAGATTCCCATGCTTACCATGTATTAAAGCACGATTTAGAAGAAACTCCATTAAACGAAATAAATTCTACTTGGACAAATGAGCTCGATATGGGAAATGGAGAAACTCTCAGAGATTTTATGATTTGGGCAACTACTGAATACCCTGCTCAAAAAAGGATTCTAGTAATCTGGAATCATGGAAGTGGTTGGGAAAAAGTGGCTGAAGATGGAGAAAGCTATCTAACTGTACCTGAAATCAGAACTTCTCTAGAGCAGTATAGAGAGGAAACAGGTCATTCAAAACTAACAATGATTGGATTTGATGCTTGCCTAATGGGTATGTTTGAAATTGCTTACGAACTAAGAGAACAAAGCGAAATGGTACATGGGTCGGAAGCTTATGAACCTCTTGAAGGATGGACATACAATCATTTACTCTACAAACTTGATGATGATTTAAGTAATACCAAATTAGCTGAACACGTCGTTCATGATTATGTAGAATCTTACAGAAACGGATCTGTTTACACTAGCTATTCAGTAACAGCTGCTGTTGTAGACACTTCAAAATTAGATAATTTGTGGCATGAGTTAAACAATTTTAGTTTTAATATGAAAATGATTCTACCCTTTTATAAAAATGAAATTGGAAATGCTCGTGAGGAAACGCAACGATACGATCAAAACCCAAATTATAGAGACTTATACGATTTAGCAACTAATATCGCTAAAAACGTGCCAATGGTAGATACTAGGAAACAAGCTGAAAATCTGCAAACTGCAATAGAGAAAGCTGTAATTGTTGAGGACCACTGGCAAAAACCCGAGAAACGCTCTGTAGACCGAGCTCATGGACTTACAATTTATTTTCCTGAAAATGGTATAAAACAAGGATACAGTGATTTAATAATTCAACAAAATAAATGGTACGAATTTATTGAATTATATGAAAATGGAATAAGTAGAAATGCAAACTTCGAAATAATCAACTCTACTAGTATAGATACTGGAACTGGATATGATGACAGTGTACTAATTAATGGAACATATAGTGGAAATGCATCGCTCATAAAAATTAATCTAATTAATTCTGACGGAACTGTCACAAGTTACTTTGAAGGAAATATTGATAACGGAATAATTCCAAACATTTTACTCCAACCTACTAAATCGGGGAATTATTCACTAGAAGCTAGTCTTTACGGAAATAATGGCTTCTTAGAGGACCATTACATTAGTGAGGATTTATTCATAAATCTACAACTCCCTGATTTGAACGTCGAGCAGCCTTCAATTTACATTAATATGAATAATCGCAGCTTGCAAGTGCAACATTTAGAAGCCGGAGATAATTTTACAATAAAAGGTAGTATCAAAAATGTAGGAACTATAAAATCTAATAATGTAACTGTCTACGTTAATAACAACGGTCAAGAAAAAATATTTTTACTCGGTGAAATTAAAGCTAATGAATACGAAACTTGGGAAATCGAAGTAAAAAATCCTCAAATTGGAGAATATCTAGTAGACGTTAGCGTAGAATCTGAAGATAAGTTTGAAATTGACGCACAAAATAATTTCACTAATTTTTCATTTAATGTTTTTCCTAAGGGTGGGCATAATTACGAAATCTCTGTGCAAAATAAAAATATTCTAGAAATTAAAATAAATGAAAATGGAGAGTATGAATTTCCGTGGCTAGAAAGTAACTTAATTATAAAAAACGAAAAATTGCAAGCATGGGATTACATTTCAATTGAGCCATACGTCTTAGAAGGCTGGGAGTTTGAATGTGAAAAAATTTATCACGTTGTTGAAGAAAATATAACATTAATTCGCATTAAACCACCAATAGATACTGAAACAGGGGATTATCGTATACCTTTCAGCCTTATAGATCGTAATGGCATTAAAGCTGGAGAAGGGAATGTAACCGTAAATGTGCCACAGTATTATGGTGTTGGAATAAAAGCCGAATATGAAGATGGTAACGTAATAATAACTGTAAAAAATAATGGTAACGGAAACGATTATTTTAAATTAGAGAAAAATTTAGATGATGGGCTAAATCTTTATCTCACTGAAACTTATTTTTTACTTGGGGCCTTCAATGAAATTAAGATAAATGGATTAGGACTTAAAGGAAATGAATCAAAAGAATACAATGCTCAATTTATGGTGAATAGTATTGGAAATTCAAACATAACTGCTGAAGTCAATCTTGAAATTAACATAAATAATAATGTCTCGGAAAATAGAACCATAACGTCTTTTATTTTTATAGGATTAGGAATTATCGGAATAATGTACCTAATATACCAAAGAAGAATAGAATAATCCAATACTTTTATTAGACGTATGAAGCTGCAATATGTAATGAGAGGGCCACTTGTAGCATTCATTTTGGTTTTCAGTGCGTTAATGCCTAGTACAGTTGCTTCAGAAGAAACGCTGTTCGAAAAAAGTTTCTTTGATCAAAACGCTGATGGAATAGACGACCGAATGAATCACCTACTAGAGCATCGTGATGATGTGAGTGTTATAGTTATGCTTGAAAATAAGCCTAATAAACAGCATATTACACAAATAAAAGATATGGGCCTTAAAATAAATCATATTTACAAATATATTAATGCTATACGCATAGACAGCGTACCTTATGATAAAATAGATGATTTGACTAGGGTGTCTGATTTAAAACTAATCGAATGGCAAGCTCCTGTTTATCCTATGCTAGACACTGCAGTTAAAGCTATCAAAGTAAGAGATTCTGATGAATATTCTCCCGTTGTCTGGGATAAAGGACTATATGGAGAGGGAATCAATGTAGCTGTTTTAGATACTGGTGTCGATAATGAACATGAAACTTTTGGAGTATATGAAGATCAAGGAGTTAGAAGATTTATCGCTGGAATGAATTGTGATGGAGGTTGTCCAACCGATGATCAGGGAAATTATGAATTTACAACTGAAGAAGATAGCACTGAAGATCCAGACGATTTTGACGGACACGGAACACATGTTGCTTCTACTGTCTTAGGAACTGGTGGAGACGATGATGAAGATGGAGATGGTGAACCTGATTATGTGGGAGTTGCTCCTGCTGCAAGATTAATAGATATGAAAGTCATGGCCGATTGGGGTTCCGGTTCGAGTGCAGATATAAACGAAGCAATTGAGGCTTGCATTGAAAATGTTAACACTGACTGGGAAAATGACGGCGAAAAAAATAACGGTATCCAAATAATGTCAATGTCATTAGGAACCACAAGTGATAGTGATGGAACCGATTCACAATCTCAATTAGTAAATCAAGCAAATGCTGCTGGAATTGCTGTAATTATTGCAATGGGTAACGACGGAGATGAAGAAGTACCTTCACCTGCTGCAGCTGATTGGAGTATTGCCGTTGGCGCTATGGATAACAGTGAAGATGTACCTCGAAATAACGATGATTTGGCAAGCTACAGCAATTATGGGCCAAGACAGAGTGATGGGGACAATGACAGATGGGATGAACTAAAACCTTCAGTAGTAGCTCCAGGAAGCAATATCAGAGCTGCTGCAGGACATGCCAACCTTTTTGGAGGTAGTAATGCACAGGGTTGGTCTACGCTAAGTGGAACTAGTATGGCTACACCTATTGTAGCCGGCTTGGCAGCATTACTACTCGAAGCTGATAGCTCATTAGCACCTACATCAAATTCTAATGGAGTTAGAGATAGATTACAAGACTATTCTGAAACTTGGAGTGGTGAACACGATGGAGGTGCGTCAGAACCTGATGAGAGTGACAAATACAATTATTATTATGGCTACGGATACATTGACGGATACGAAATTGTCGACATTAATCAACCTGATGCTATAATTACAGATGTCAGTATTGAACCAAGCGAACCCGTTGAGGGAGATACTGTGACAGTCACAGTAAACATAGAAAACCAAGGAACAATGAACATCGATGATTCATCTGTAAAAATAATTATAAACGATGAAGAGCTAGACTCAGATTTTTTGGGCTCAATAGATATCGATTCAGATACAACTTGGACATACGACTGGATACCTGATGAAGGTGACTACAACATCGAAGTTGAGATTTATGATGTAGAACCTGCTGAAAATAAACTAGATAACAATGTTGCTACAGAACAAGTGTCTGTTAGTGAAGCTCCTGCTGAAGGTGTTGATTTAGCAATTATTGATGTTTGGACTGATGATTCAGACCCTGTCCACAATGAGTACATTAACATTTATGCTAAAATTAAGAATCAAGGAACTGAAAGTTCCACTGGTTTCGAACTAAGGTGGTATGATGATAATGATAAATTCGCTACCATCGAAGGAACTGAAATAGATGTTGAAGAACAAATTACTATTGTGGGAGAATGGAATGCAAAAGAAGGTGAAAGTGAGTTACTTGCAAGACTAGTTAGTATAGAACCTGAAGATCAAAATAGCAACAACGATGAACGGACTTTTACTATAGATGTGGGTCCGCCACCAGATGAGCCTGATTTTTCTCCTGCAAATATTAATTTCGAAGGTAATTTAGAAGAAGGGCAAGATGTTACAATCAGTTTTGAAATATTTAATCTCGGAAAAACAAGTGGAAATGTAGATTATGAATTGATGATTGATGGGGAAACTTTAGATAATGGAAACGTGCAAATAAATTCTGAATCTTCTAAATATTTGGACTATATATGGAACGCTGTAAAAGGGACACATAATATTAAAATTAAATTAGAGAATTCAGAACCTACAGAAACTACTGAAAATAATAATGAAGTATCAAAGGATATTGAAATTGAAGAACCTAAAGAGAATTTTGAGCTCAAAAGTATTTCATGGAATGATCCCTTGTATCAAGGTGAAGAAACTGCTATTACTATAACTCTACAGAATAGTGGAGGCAAAGATGGAAATGCAATTGTTTCAATATATGCTGATGGAAATATGATTAATCAAGAAAGTGTTGAAATATCTTCAGGTCAAGAAAAATATTTTGTGTTTACATGGACTCCTTACGAAGTTGGTAGTATTGAATTAAGTGCAGAAATAGAAGATAATGATGTTTCAATAAGCAAATATGCATACGTTCAAGAGCCCGAAGAAGAAAACATCGAACCTATTGCCTTAGCAACTATTTCTGTTAATGGAATGTTAAAAAGTAATTCATTAGTCAATATAGTGAAAGTAGGCGATCAAATAACGTTTAGTGGAATTAATTCCTATGACCCTGATGGAGACATCGTATCTTTCAGCTGGAATATAGATAGTAGTGAAACGTTACCATTCAACAATGCTCAACAACAATTTGATTACACATTCGATATTGCGACTTCATACGCTATTACATTAACAGTTACTGATAACTATGGAGAAAGTAATACATGGCAGGGAAATATAATTGTAGAAGAAAATGTGATAACTGGTACAGGAGAAAGTGAAGAAAATAATAATTGGCTTCTTTTTGGAGGAGGAACTGCAGTAGTTCTTGGATTAGTAAGCGTAATTGGACTAAGATACTTTAGAAATGAAGAAGAAGATGAATGGGGAAATTGGGAAGAAGCTATACCTCCAGGGCCTACAAATCTTCAATGTCCTAACTGCTCAGGCACAATTACTATAGCGACAGACCAAAGACCAATTCAGGTTGGATGCCCTATGTGTCAAGCTCAGTTTGTTATTAGAGAATAATTAAGCATTAATTCCAACGGCATCACTAATAGATTCAAATCCTTCAGATTTAAGCCTCTTATTCAAACCCTTAACTATATTTTTTGCTATAGAAGGACCTTCAAACACAATACCTGTGTAAAGTTGAAGAATTGAAGCACCCGCAGTTATTTTTTCCCAGGCATCGTCTGCTGTAAGAATACCTCCAACTCCAACTATTGGAATTTTTCCATTTGTTAATTTGTAAACTTTACGTATCATATCTGTACTTTTAGCCTTGAGAGGTGCTCCACTTAGACCTCCGACTTCACTGAAAATCCTTTGCGATGAAGAATGCTTTGTTTCTGGCCTATCAATGGTTGTATTGGTTGCTACAATTCCTGAAAGGTGATATTCGTTTACTAATTTCACTATATCTTCTAAAAACCCATCATCCAACTCAGGGGCTATCTTGACTAAAAGAGGCTTTTCTGTACTCTTGCCTTCTTTCGAACATTCCTTGTTTATTTCACAACATCTCTTTATTATAGATTCTAAATTCCTAGATTCTTGAAGATCTCTAAGCCCTGGCGTATTCGGTGAGCTTACATTTATTACAAAAAAATCTGCATCTTTCCATAATATCTTAATTGAGCCTGCATAATCTGAAGGTGCATCTTCTAGTGGAGTTACCTTAGATTTTCCTAAATTGATGCCTACTGGCGAATCTGGCCAAAGTCCTCTATCTTTCCAAAATTGTAATTTTTCCTGAAGGGCATGAGCTCCAATGTTATTGAAACCCATTCTATTGATTAAGGCTTTATCTTTAGTTGCTCTAAACATCCTAGGTTTGGGATTTCCTGGCTGCTCATGAAAAGTTACTCCACCTATTTCACAAAATCCATAGCCTATCGACTGCCAAGAAGGTACTGCACTTCCATTCTTATCCATGCCTGCTGCAACACCAATTGGATTGGGGAAATCAAGGTTGAATAACTTTACCGGAAGCTCTGGCGAGCGATAAAGTGCTCCAAGCATAGAAAGTGAAAATCTTGAGCTAGATATGCTTGATAAAATCGACAATATTCTAGAATGTGCTTTTTCAGAATCTTGCAGAAAAACTGCCGGTCGGAGGATTGTTCTGTAAAGCAAGCTCATCTAAAAAGTAAGTCGATAACTAGTTCGATATAAGGTTAATGGAACTAAGAACTCTTTTCCTCTTCTGATTGCAGAATTGTTAACACAGTACCGACAACTCCCACAAAAACGCAAGAAATTCCTATAAATAACACCCACAAAGGAGACTCTTTCCACTCATACCAAGATAAGGCTGCAATCAGGCCTATTAACAAAAAAAACGATGAGCTAACTTGTTTGAATAGCAAATTCATAATTGTCCAAAACACAGTTGGTCTTAAAACCAGAGCTCCATACAACTTAATATGGCAATAAGCCTAACTGTAATTATTCCAACATTAAATGAAGGAGAATCTATAGGCCCTACTATTGATCAAATACCTCGTAACTTGCCCTGGCTTGATGTAAAAGTCTTGATTGTAGATGGTAATTCAACCGACAATACTGCAGAGGAAGCTGAAAAGAGAGGAGCTATTGTTCATAACGAACCTAGGAAAGGTTATGGAAGAGCATACAAAACTGGATTCAGCATTGTAGATACTGATTACGTCGCCACTATAGATGGAGACACAACATATCCGGCTGATAAAATACCTCATGTTCTGGCATTCTTAATAAATAATAATCTAGATTTTGTAACTTGTAATAGGTTGGATAAAATGGATCCCGATGCAATGACAATTACTCACCAAATAGGTAATTGGGGATTAACTTTCGGAACCAATTTATTCCACGGAATAAATATCAAAGACTCTCAGAGTGGAATGTGGGTTTTCAAGAAAGAAGTAATTTCCAAAGTTAATCTAACTAGCGATGGAATGCCTTTATCTGAAGAATTTAAAATTGAAGCATTTAAAAGAGGCCTAAGAGCTGTCGAAATCCCAGTACCGTTTCACGCCAGAGTTGGAGAAGTTAAACTTAATACTTGGGAAGATGGAATATGGAATCTTTGGTTTTTAGTAACTAAAATGAGAGATTTCTAATTACGCATTACCATTACATTTACCATTGCTGCCAGTTTCACAAACATGAAACCAAGCCCAATATGTACGGCCATCAAAACTTGAAGTGTCTGAGCCAAAGTCATTTGTGAAATCAAAAACGACTGTATAATCTCCGCTTCCTTCCTCTCCATAAAATTGGCTTGGGTCTAATCGTAAACTTAAACTCACTTGACCAACTTGAATTTCATCAAAATTGACGTTTTCACCAGAAGAATAACGGTAAGTTCCTCCTGAGCTATCTATGTCAAAAGTTATAGTATCTACCAAGGTTCCACTTTCCGCTGAACCTCCATGTTCCGAATCGTCATCCCAATAATTTTTACCTTGATCTTCATTGAAAGGCTGCTCATAGTGATATACTTTAGCTGTTCCTGAAACCCACGGATTAATGAAATTAATAGTTGAATCTGAAGCTGTAAACTGCATATTCAAGTTGATTGTGGAATCTTTATCTATAGGATAAACTGCCTCTGTTTCATCAGTAACTCCATCAAAACTTACTACCTCTGCATTAAGACTATCTGCAATTCTATTAAGGGTTACTC
>CACOJW010000017.1 GCA_902627615.1 uncultured marine group III euryarchaeote | reverse complement strand
AATGTTAAATAATCATAAAGAGTTAACAATGTCTGTTCTGAGTGGATTGATGGTAGGCTCTTTGATTACACTTTGGCCTTGGAAGGATGCGTATGGCACTGGTAGCTTACCTGATAATTTACCTTTAAATCAGATAACTGAAGAATTTAATTTAACATCTCTTATTATTACATTTTTCTTTTTCATAATTGGGGCTTTTTCATCATACGGGATAAAGTATTTTGAAAAGAAATTAGCAAATTAGAAACTACAAGAGCTTTTAAGAAACCCCCTTTTTGAAGGCAATAATGCGAGTACTCATAGTGGGTGCTGGAGAAGTCGGTTTCCGTGTCGGTCGTGATTTGGTTTTCCGAGGCCATGAGGTTACGATGGTCGATTCAGATTCTTCAGCAGTTAAACGAGCTCAAACTCTAGATGCTCAAGTATTCCAAGGAAATGCAGCTTCGGTTAAGTTATTGGTCGACGAAGCTTCTTTGAAAGATACAGATTTATTTATTGCGGTTACAGGTAGAGATGTTGTTAATTTAGCTGCGTGTTCTATTGCTAAAAGAGAAGGCTGTGCTACTATAGCCCGTATCAATAATCCTGATTTAACAGAAATGCCTGAGAATTATAGCCATCAAGATCTTTTTGGAGTTGATGCATACGTTTCTCCAGATGAGCTGGCTATGCATAGGATCTGGCAGATTTTATCCAGACCTGCGCTAACTCAATTAGATCATTTTTCGGTTGGTAAATTGAGAATACTTGAAGTTAGACTGAGTGATAGTTCACCGTCAGTAGGTAGGCCCCTTGGCAATATCACACTCCCTCCGCATTGTCGAATAGTCCTAATTGCCCGTGAGGAAGGTGTTAGGATTCCAGACAATACAGATATTTTGATGCCTAGAGATAGGATTTTGATTTTATTAAGCGAGTACAGTGAGCTCGATGATTTGTCTGATGCTTTAGGAATTCCAAAAGAAGTAACAGATGAACGAAATGTAGAAAGGATTATGATTGCAGGTACTAGTAGAATAGCACTTCGTTTAGCAGAGCAGATTTCTAAGGAATATAGTGATTTGGAAATTTACATTGCTGAACCAGATAAGAAAATGGCAGACGTAGCTAGTGCAGAGTTGCCTGAAAATGTCAGAGTTTTAGTTGGTTCTTCCACGGATCGTCATTTTTTAAGAGAAGAGGGTATTCGCTATGAAGATTTATTCATTGCAGCAACGGATCGAGAAGATTTAAACGTTTTAAGCTGCCTTTTAGCAAAGAAAGAAGGTGCCAAGCGCACGGTTGCTTTGGTATATCAAACTGAATTAGAGTATGTTGTTCAAGATACAGGTATTGATACTTTGATTAATCCAAAAAGGGTTACAGTGAACGCAATAGTTAATAGGGCTACTTCAACGGATGAGATTGAAGGTCTAGAAGAATTAGAAGGAGGTGATGCTTCGGTTAGAGAATTTCTTATTAAAAGCGGAAATGGTAAGACAGGAAAGAAGCTGTCAGACTTACATATTCCAGACGATACTTTAATCGCAATGATTAATAGAGACGGTGAAGCAATTTTCCCCGATTCAGATTCAATGCTTGAAGAAAAAGATCATGTTTTAGTTTTTACGTTAAAGAGCAAGCTTCCTGAGGTGGAAAACTTTTTCCATTAATAATGAGATTAAACCTCATACTAAGTCTTACAGGTACTATACTGGCTTTCTTCGGATTTAACTTTTTGCTCCCTATAATTGCAGGTTTTTGGTTTGAAGAAAAAAGTATGGATATTTTTTGGATGTTTGGAGTACCTATGTTAATTTCTTTATCCTTGGGGGCTTTTTTACATTACTACTTTCATTCTAATGAAGATATCAGAAATAGAGAAGCTTTCGTCTTGGTAACTATAGTTTGGATTATTATGGTATTTGTAGGAGCTATTCCTTTCATTTCCTCAGAGAGATTGGCTTTGATGTCTTATGAAATAGGAGTTGCAGGAGCTATCTTTGAATCGATGTCAGGTCTTTCAACTACGGGAGCTACCGTGTTAGATTTAGAGAGTAGTGACCCTATAAATGTTCAGCAATATAATGAAGGTTATTTTGACGCACCTAAATCTCTTCTGCTCTGGAGGTCACAGATTCAATGGTTGGGAGGAATGGGAATTATTGTTCTTGCAACTATAATTTTCTCACGTCTTTTTGGAGGTGGTATTCAAGTTCTTCAAGCGGAAATGCCAGGTACTGGAATAACTAGGCTAAGGCCACAAATGGCTCAAACGGCACGTCTTTTATGGAGCCTATACTTCGTGATGACTGTAGTTGAGATTCTTCTCTTATCTGTTTTATCTGAAATGCCGTTTTACGATGCAATTTGTAATTCATTTTCCACAGTATCAACAGGTGGTTTTTCTCCACAGAGAGACTCAATAGGCTCGTATGATAGCCCCTTCGTTATGGGCGTTATAACTTTCTTTATGCTAATCTCAGGAATAAATTTTGTTATTCTTTATTATGTTTTTAATAATTTAATTGATTTTTCAAAGGGTTTTACAGAAAGAATTATTAAGTCATTCAAAATATTAAAAGGAAATGAAGAATTTATTTTCTATATCTATTTGTTATTATTTTCATTTTCATTAATTTTTGTTAATTTGCTTGTTGATACAAATAATTTTAGTAGCAATTTTTCTAAATTTTCACACGCTTCTTTTCAAACAGTATCGTTACTAACAGGTACTGGCTTTACTACAACAAATTACATGGACTGGCCTCAAATGTCAATATTTGTTCTTTTACTCTTTATGTTTGCAGGTGGCTGTGCGGGATCCACTACAGGAGGAATAAAAATTGTACGCATTATGCTGCTTTTCAAAGCCTTAAAGAGAGAATTGATTCTTGTTATCCATCCCCGTGCAGTTATTAAGTTAAGAATCGGAGACAAAGTTCTGGATGAGGATTTGTTTCGTAATGTAGGTGTTTTCTTTTTTATTTTTGTAATCTTGTTCTTAATGGGTTCCCTAATAACTCTGTATCTGGAAGGTAATAATCCTAATGTCGGAGTAATAGATGGTATCTCGATATCTCTTTCTTGTTTAGCAAACATAGGTCCAGGTATCGGAGTGATCGGCCCCACGGAGACCTATGGCGCACTTAGCGATTCCACACTTCTCTTTCTTTCAGCGTTAATGATGTTAGGAAGGTTAGAGATAATTACAGTCTTATTGTTATTTTATCCAGACACTTATCGAGACTGAGCGTAACTTCCTTAATCCTATCTTTGTTCGAAAGTCAATGGCAGATGAAGAAGAAATGGCTAAAGAAATTCCGGAATTTGTAAAAAAGTATGTTCCGGGAGTTAAGAGGGGGCTTGCTTGGGCTAAATATGCACGGGAGAAGAAGGAAGGTACTGCTATTAAATCTGAGGCATATGAAGACTCCAAATCTGAGGGATATAAGGCTGCCTTAGAAGCCCCTTTAGGTGCAGACTCGGATCAAATTCTCAAGGCAGCAACCAAAGAGTTGTGGGCTGAGGCAGAGAGATTAACAGAGGAAGTAAAGGAAATTTCAGCGACGATAAATAATCAAAACACCAAAGAAGAACGTGACGAAGTTCTTGGATTAGCAAAGGAAGCTGCAAGAAAAGCAGGTTTGCAGGCAGCAATGGCAGCTGGTTGGGAAAAGGGTTGGGAAGAAGGTTTGATACAAAGAGAAACCAAATTAGATTAATCTCATTTGTGTACTGCTGAAATAAGTAGTATTTTGTTTTAATTCGTAGATAATGTCTGATAAAAATTTATCTTCTTCAAAAAGATCATTAATTTGTTTTTTATCAATAGCGACATTTATGAACTTAGTTCTTCCTTGTCTTCCTAAACTTACAATTTTAGCATTAATCAAACCTTGCATATCTAATTCTGAAATAATATTTCCGATTCTTCTTTGGCTTAGTCCTTGCAAGTTAGATAGCTTACAAATTTGCTTATAAGTGGTGTAAACTTCTCCAGTTGTCTGTTGCCCGTTTTTACTTTTTCCTTCGTTAAAGACAATGCTAGCCAATGTCGTTTTGTAGTGGATTGGGAGCGTAGAAATGACGCATCGAACCTGATCTTTTTCCATCACGCTTTGAGCTTTGCCTACATAGTTGACGGTAACAATTTCACGTTCATCTCTTTCAGCAAGTTCAGCAGAAATTCTTAGTAAGTCAAGAGCCTTCCTTGCATCGCCATGTTCTAATGCGGCACGGCTAGAGCAATAAGATACTACTACTGGATCGACTACATTTTCGTTGAAAGCTAGTTTGACACGTTGTGCCAATATTTCTTCAATCTGTATTGCATTGTATGGAGAAAACGTCAATGATTCCTCTCCCAGCCTTGATTTAACTCTTGGATCAAGCCATGAAGTAAATTTTGTATCATTAGAAATCCCAATGAGAGCTATTTTTGAGTTGTTCAAGTCAGAATTCAATCCAGTTAGGTGATAAAGAATCTCATCCCCATTTTTATTGACAAGCGCGTCAATTTCATCCAGAATAACTATTGCAATCCCTCCATTATCATCAGCTTTCTGTTTCAGTGCTGAATATACTTTGTCTATTCTCCAACCAGCGTTTGGTATGACTTCATCCCATTCGGTAGAGTAGGTTTTGCCGATATTTGCTAAAATCCCGTATGGAGTGTTGGTTTGCTTACAATTAATGTACGCTGTATGGATTTTTTTATTTTCATTATCTGCCTTCTCTACTATTTGTTCGCAAATGTATTTTGCAATGGCAGTTTTTCCAGTTCCTGTCTGACCGTATATTAAGATATTGGAAGGTCTAGCACCGTAAAGTGCTGGCTTCAAAATGTTCGCAAAATCATTAATTTCTTTATTTCGATGTGGAAATTCTTTTGGTATAAATGTGGAAGAAAGTGCTTCCCTGTTCCTGAAGATTCTTTCTTCCTTTACTAGTTTGTCAAAAATATTGCGATTACTAGATTTTTGGTCTCTTTCCATAAATAATACTATCTCAACTAGTTGGGCCACAGGTATAGCATACGGCCTATAAATCAAACGGGGTGGTTTCGTAAAATTGATTCATTTTTATACTCCAATATAAGAGTCTTATTTTTTTAATTATATAATCGTTTTAAGTATATTATTTTTTTACAAAAAGGGTTTTGTTCTCTCTCTAATGGGGTATTCTTGTCAGTTAAAGAAAAAGAAGTAATTGCTTGGCTTTCAGAACGAAAGTTGATGCCTTCACCTGAATTAATAACTCATGTAGTCAATCATCCAAATGGTTTAGGCTTACTAGAAAAATCCGTCGAGTCTCTTGAAGGTCCAAAGCTCTTTCTCAGTGTTTCAGATTTAATTATTGAAGAAAGTTCTGAACCTCCTAAGCCGATTAGTCGACCAAAGGTAGCAGAGATACCTCCAGTAATAATTGAGAAACAAATAGATAAAAGCATGTCCGATGGAAAATTGGAAAGTTTTGTGTCTTTGTTTAATGACAGGTTTTCTTCATTATCGAGATTAGTTCGTAGAAATCCTTCAATGAGAGATGCAGGCACTCTATCTCAGCTTAATCCGGACGAGGAAAATCAAGTTGTTGGTATGATTGCAGAAATTAATACCTTTGCAAATGGTAAAATTAAAGTAACTATAGAAGACAAAACATCACGTCTAAATTTGATGCTTAGTGAAACAGACGGGATTCCCCTCAATTTGGTACATGATGAAGTTATAGGAGTTTCAGGTAAATTGAATCGGCAGGGGAATATGCTTTTTGTAAATTCACCAATTGTACGCCCCCATCTGGGTCGTTACAGAGAGCCTTCAAGAGCAGAAGAGCCATACATAGCATTGTTTATTTCCGATATACATTTAGGAAGTGGTACGTTTAAGGACGCTGAGTGGGATAAGTTTGTTTCTTGGCTAAATGGTGAAGTAGATTATAACAAGGAATGGATTCCTAATCCTGGTTACCTAGTAGTTGCAGGAGATGCAGTAGATGGTATTGATTCCTATCCAGGACAAGAAGCTGATTTGTCCATAACAGATGTATGGGAGCAGTATTCTGTCCTGTCGCAATCAGTTTCTAAAATTCCTAATACGATTCAGACCGTCATAATGCCAGGTAACCATGATGCAGTTAGATTAATGGAGCCTCAGTTGCCTTTGCCAGATAGAGTTATCAAAGACTTTGGAGATAATTTAACTTTTACGGCCAATCCAGTTCTACTTAATCTTGCAGGTGTTAAAGTCTTGTGTTATCATGGTAAGTCTCTTGATGATTTAGTTAGTCTTAGAGATCTATCCTATGATAATCCAATAGCGATGATGAAAGAATTGCTCAATAGGAGGCACCTAGCGCCTATATATGGTGCGAAAACTCCTTTGGCTCCTGAGAAACAAGATCATATGCTAATCAGAGATGTTCCAGACATATTTGTTACTGGCCACGTTCACTCTTGTGGTGTTGAAAGGTATAATGGGATTTTATTATTAAATCCAGGTACTTGGCAAGCGCAAACGGCTTATCAAAAAATGATGGGCTTTCAGCCAGATCCTTGTAGGGCTATTGCCGTTAATCTTCAAACGCTTGAGAGCAAAGTTTTAGATTTTAATTTTTAAAACTCAGATTATAAATAATCGGTGTTTTGTTTATAATTCATATGAGGAATCAGAACAATGCATTCCATTTAGCAGTACCTTGCAAAGATCTTCAAGAAACTTTAGATTATTACGAGAATAAATTAGGTTGTGAGAGCCGTCGCAAATATGATGATAGAGTCACATTTAATTTCTTTGGAGACCAATTAGTTTGCCATTTATCTCCAGAAAAAGTAGATTTGGAAGCAAATCCATATCCACGTCATTTTGGAGTTACTTTTTCAGAAAAAAATGATTTTGAATCATTTGTTGAGCATTTAAAACAAAATAATGTTGATTTTTTGCACCCTATAACTACACGCTTTGAAGGGCTACCTGAAGTTCATTCCACGTTTTTCCTGAAAGATCCTTCAAATAACGTATTAGAATTTAAGTTTTACCCAAATAAAGAGATGATGCATTAATTATGTCTAAGGTTAAAGTAGTTATTACTGGCGCAGGCGGTGGAGGAGCTAATAATATTATTTCTACAATCAAGGAGCGGGAAAAATATGAACTGATTGGTTTTGATATTTCCCCGTATAAAGTAGCTAGAGCAAACGTAGATTCACGCTACGTTGTACCTCCAGCTTCCTCACTAGATTATGAAAAAGTAATATCAGAGATAATAAAAATAGAAAAACCGGCATTGATAATTCCCACAAATGATCCTGAAGTAGAAAAATTATCTGAGATTAGAGATAATCTTGAAACAAATCTTTTTTTTCCACCACATGAGGAAGTGAGTCTGTGCCTAGACAAATGGAAGTTTCATAATTTTGCACTTAAAAATAAGATTAACGTGGCTGAAACTTATCATGTTGAAAAAATTGCTGATGTGGATGCCATCTTTTCAAAATTTGGTTCGGATTTACTTTGGTGTAGGGCAATAAAAGGTGCAGGTTCTAAAGGAGCTACCAAAGTTAAAGATCCAGAACAGGCAAAATGGTGGATTAAGTATTGGAATGAAATGAGAGGTATGAAAATTACAGATTTTACTATTTCAGAATTTTTACCAGGTAAAGATTTTGCTTGCCAAAGTACGTGGAAAGATGGTGAATTAATATTAATGAAAGCTGCAGAACGCCTCTCATATATTGAAGCTGCATCTAGGCCTAGTAATATGTCATCATCACCAGAATTAGCCAAAACTGTCTATGATGAAAAATTATTTAATTTTTGTATAGACGTTATTCAGAAGCTTTCTGGCGGATCAGCCCATGGTAATTATGATATTGATATAAAGATGAATTCCAAAGGTGAATTGTGTGTCACAGAAATAAACATAGGGCGTTTTTTTATGATTACTAATTTATTTAATCTTTCAGGAGAACACTCTATGATTGATACTTATCTTAAGTTAGTAACTGGTGAAAAAGTTGATATTTCAAATCAATTTGATTACTCAGAGAAGTTTTTGATTCGTTCATTGGATACTTTGCCAACAGTATTATCTCCTGAAGAACTTACTAAGCTATTGGATTCTTAGGTTTTTTTACAAATTGATATAAGGAAATAATTCTGTCCTCGCAATATTCCCAATTATGGGCTTTTTCAGCTAATTTTCTTGCACGCTTTCCCATTTCAATCTTAAGTGTTTCATCAAACATCAATTTCATGAGTACTGCCTTCAGACGGTCCCATTTTCCCCATTCAAATGTCAATCCTATTTCTTCTCTTTCAACATATTGCCCCATCAATAATTCTTTACAAGTAATCATAGGGACACCTGCAGCCATTGCTTCAAACATTTTATTGGGTGCACTCAATTTATTATTAATATTATTCGGATCTAACGCCATTATTACTGCATCGCATTCAATTGTTTTTAGTGCTACATTATCGGGATGAATAGGTCCTAAATAATTAATATTCTTAGTTTTTTGCTGTAATCTCTTTATGGTAGGTACTAGTGTTCCAAACCCTCCAATATCAAATTCAATATTCTTCATCTTACTTACAGTCATTATTGTTTCTATAATTCCTCTAGATGGATGCTTCTCGAGTACTCCGATATAGAGTAGTTTGAATTTCTTATTTTTCAATTTATTTTCGATTCGTCTCAATGGATAATACTCTAAACGTTTGATATTTCCAATTCTAGTTAATTTATTATTTAAGAAATCTCTTTGAGGCAGATTCATGACTGCAAAAGCATCTTCCTCTGTTGCTGCGAATGGAGCGTCTGCACCTCTTTCCAGCATACCTTTTATTCTTGCATAATTGGCAGGACCTGCAGATATTATTCCATCACAGTGAGGCAATAGTCGTACTTCCAAATTGTGCAAGCGATTTGCAATAAAATTTGAAACTGCACCCTTAACTAGTCCAGGATAATTTTCATGGCAATCATAAATTAGAGGTAAATTTGCTAATTTGGCAGTGAAAACACCCCCTACTAAGGTATCTAAATCATGATAATGCAGTATAATGTCTTTTTCTACTCCTTGAAAGGCCAAAATTTGCCAAGAGCTCCATGATAAAAAACCGGGTAGTTTCATTGCAAAAAGAGTTGCATTATTTAATGGACATTCTTCTTGATAGCGCCAAATAGTTCCCCAATCAGTGGTTGTAGTAGTTTCGCATTTTCCCGTTCGATCCCATGCTAATAGAATAACTCTATGACCTTGTTTAGATAGAGTTCTTGCGGTATCGGCGACTACAGGTTCTGCAAATCCACCAGTTGTGAGCCGGGAGCGAACCATAATAACCAGAGACATTTTAGCTTAATGAAACTGCACATAAATACAATCTGTGTTCATCGCAGAAGTTTTAAACCATACCTTGGTGAGCACACTTCAGTGCCGCTGTAGCTCAGTAGGTCAGAGCATCCGGCTGTTAACCGGACGGTCATCGGTTCGAATCCGATCAGCGGCGCCACTGGGCCCGTAGCTTAGTCTGGTGGAGCTCCCGGCTCATAACCGGGCGGTCGTCGGTTCAAATCCGGCCGGGCCCACCAATAAGTTTTCCAAATCTAGATTCAATTTCAGATTTTGTAATAGACATTATGCTTTCAGTTCCAAATCCCTCAACAGTTACGGATGCAACAGCAGCTCCGTAATTCATTGCAGTCGTTAGGTTTTCTTCGTTAATTTCTTTATCGGATAAATAGCCCATAGCAGCTCCAGCAAAGCTATCGCCAGCCCCAGTTGGATCTATAAAATCATTAACTTTGAATGCAGGAAGATGTTTTGCTACATGTTCGGCGTAAAGTGATGCGCCGTGCTCTCCTCTTTTAATTACTACAAATTGAGGTCCTTTTCCAAGTAAGACAGTTGCAGCCTCATCCAGATTTTTGCAACTTGCGTACTGTTGAGCCTCGGCATCGTTTATGAATAAAATATTTACTTCTGAAACAACTAAATCTAATTTATCGGTCGCTACATCTATCCATAAATTCATAGTATCCATTGCAATAGTTTTAGCTTTAACTTGTTTTAGAATTTTTAATTGAATACTAGGATCATTGTTACAAAGAAGTAAGACATTAGTTTCTCGGTGTTCTTCTTTAATCTCCCAATTATAATGTTCGTTAATTACGAATTCAGTTTTGTGAGTTATTGCTTGGGACATGTCTCCTTTGTATTCTCCCGACCAGTGGAAAGTAGGATAATCCAATTTACTCACGGATTCGGTATTAATGCCATGTTCCTTAATTAGTCGTAGTATATTTTCAGGAAAATCATTTCCAATAGCAGCCACTAGTGCAGTATTTGTGAAAATACTTGATGAAATGCTAGAATAGACACCTGCGCCACCTACAATTTTTTCTTCACTTCTCTGTGGAGTTTTAAGATTGTCCAAAGCTAAAACCCCAGCTACCAGTATATTAGGCTTCATTATTGCCCTAAGAGGACTGTCTTTAAATCCCAAGCACTGTGCGCAAGGTATGGCGACCTCCCGCAAAATAGCTCTGCTCTTTGGTGCAGAAAATATTAACGCGATTATTGGTTGGATTGCATTACTATTTGTTGCTAGAAAAATGGGGGCTGAAGCAATAGGCGAATTTAGTTATGCAGTAAGTCTAATTGGAGGATTTACTTTTCTTGCTTTTTTTGGTTTTAGAATGGCCCACGTTAAGAGAGTTAGTGAAGGACTTGATCTAGGTAAATGCATAGGCACTTTCCTTTCTATAAGATTATTTTTAATTTCATTAATGCTGCTTACTTTTGCTTTTTCTTACTGGCTTTGGACTAGTTTTCTTGGTAAAGAATTTTATGATATTCAAACACCAAATTTGCTTTTGCTAGTTCTTCTATATTACATTGTATTTTTAATTGCAGGAGTTGCTAGAGCTACTTTTAGTGGTCTTGAGCAAAGTGCAAGAGTTGCAATTCCTAATATTGTTGGAACATCTGTGCGTTCTATTCTCTTCATATGTACTGCATTATTGGGTTGGGGAGTAATTTGGCTAGCAGCTTCTCAACTGATTGGAATTTTGATAATAGCACTCATTTCGTTATGGTATTTCCGAGATTATCCTATATCTAAGCCAGATTGGAAGACCTTTGAATCTTATAGGATGTTTGCATTTCCAGTAGCGGCAGCATCTATTTTTGGGGTTCTAAAACAGTACATAGATAAGATTTTCATAGGCATATTTTGGGCTGCGACAGATGTAGGTCTTTATTTTGGAGTCCAAAGAATTGCTTTGTTTATTGGTACCTTAGCACTGGCTATCGAGGAGATGCTTTTACCTTCTATATCTAAAAGACACGCAAATAAAAAAGAAATTCACTCATCAATATATGATTCTGAAAGGTATGTTGCAATGGTCTGCATTCCAATAGTTGCAATGACAATTGTTTGGTCTAATGAAATTATTGAAGTATTTATAAGTCGCGAATTTTTACCAGCATCACGAATCCTTCAATTTTTAGCATTAGCTGCCTTAGTTAAGGTAGTAAATCGTCCTTGGTCGGTAGCTTTACGAGGTTCAGACAGGCCTGACTTGACTTCTATAATCAATATTTTTTCTTCATCCATAAATATTTTCTTAATGCTAATATTAGTACCAAAACAAATACCACAATTAGGTTTAGAAAATTTAGCAGGAATGGGTGGTGAGGGGGCTGCTTTAGCTTTATTAATTTCAGAAATCATTCTTGGTTTGTCATTGAGAGTAATGTGTTATTCGGTTTTAGATCTTCGGCCACAATTACATTTTATTTTACAAATAGTTTTGGCATCAATTGTAGGGATAATAATGTGGCAAATGCAAGATGCCATCATAGTAGATAGATGGTATGAATTATTTTTATTTTCAGCTTTAGGTGGCTTTCTTTATATTTTTATTTTGGCAGCATTAGGTGGGTTTGACAAGAAAGATTTTAATTTCTTCTGGACTACTTTAAATCCGAAGGCGATGACTAGTTATATTGGAGAGGAACTTAAGAGGAAATAATGATATTTACGATAGTTCTTGTTGCAATGTTTGTTTTAGCAATTATTGCAATATTTGCGTATCAAAAAATCTACAATCCAGGACGGCTTTGCAATGTATGCTATCGTGTAGTGCCCGACCAAGCTCCAAATTGTCCTTATTGCGATACCGAATTAAAATGGGAAGATTAATTTCGGTCTAGGGAGTCTGCAATAATTTTTAGCGAAATGCCTGTTGCAGCGCCTGCAATTAATCCAGTAATGACTCTTCTTGGATTCGTAGATTCATATTCAGTTACAAGTTGTATAGTCCCGTCAAGTCCAATAGGAATCAGACAAAGAATCACTATTGGTAAGGTAAGTTCTACTTTTCTTCCTAATGCAAACACAAAGCCGAAGGCTAATCCCACAAATATCCCTACATCCCTAGCACAAAAAGGCATTTGATTGTTATTGTATTCGTATGATCTGTGAGAAAGTTGATGACAATTTACATCTCCTAGATAATAAACCATTTTAGCAATCGGATTCATTTCTTCTATCACTTTTTTGTTATCATATAATCCTACACTTCCGCTCAAATCTCCAGTTTCTCCAGGTTCAAGCATGAGGGGCCCAGATAGAATCATTAGAGCCCAAATACAAGTAATTGAAAATAAAATTTTATTCCATTTTCCCTTTAAGGTGTCTTTTTTTAATTCCCAATAAGCCATGGCTATCTATTTCTCGAACTTTTTCCTATCTACTAAAATTAGTGAAAGGGCGATAATTGATAAAATAGTGCCAAGTAAAAATCCATAACTTATCACTCCGCACAAGCACCCTGCAACTGCCATTCTAAAATTCTGTTGCAGTAATGCAGCTGAGCCGCCCATTAATGCAATTATAGACGCGATCATGAATATGGGTGCTAAAGCATAATTTGGAGGCCAGGGTTCATTTACTTCTTTTCTATAATCAAATTTCTGAGGATTTCCTTCTAATAATTCAATATCAAGCACATTAGTACCCTCTGAGCGTAAATTAGTCCAAACAGTAACGTCTCCATATCCTTCCATTGTAAATTTAATTTCTACGTCATCACCTACAAGATCATAAATTACATACCAACCTTGTGGATTGGTAGATGTTTTTCTTCCATTAGCCTCTACAATTACATTTTCGATTGCTTCACCATTTGTATCAATCACAGTTCCATGAATTGCAGATAAGCCCTCGCTACTCCATTGTGTTTCTTGGTTATTCCATTTTATTCCATAAGCAATACCAGACATTAAACCTAAAACAAAAACAATCGATAGTAGAATACCAGCCCACTGTGCAGGAGTTTTTTGTTCTTCATATTTTAGATTATCCCAGCGATATGCGTCTTTCAAATTATTAAAAACAAAAGAAATCTGCGTATTATCTTTAAAATTTGCACTCGTAGGGTCATTAACATTTTTACCTCTTGTTTTTGTAGAAGCCCATTTTCTTATTTCTTTTCTCAGCCACTGATTTGCTTCAGGTGTAAATTTATATTTCTTGCGAATATAGGCCACAGTTTGTTTTTCTATTTGTGTGTAATCATCATAATCTCTAATTCGAGTAAATAATTTTTTACTACCTTCAATTGTTATCTCTTCGTTTCTATTTGTCAAATCCTTAGCTACTTTAATTAATTCTCTGTCGTATCTTTTACCTTCAATAACCTCAAAAATAGCCTCATCGATTTTATCTTCAGAGGTAATTTTCTCTTTAATATTTGATCCAATTTTTGTAGTCAAATCAGTTATACTTTGGGCTAAGCTGGGTATGAATGAAGTATTTTTTAATGTAAAGGAGTTGTCACACATGGGGCACATGACTTTTTCGCCCAATTCTTTTGAACTATTGAAAACGTTGTAGCAAGTAGTGCAGCGTATTTTGCTGTCTCCCATTACTATCTACCCAACCGTCGGTTAAATAAGCATGACGATTGGGTAATTATGGAATGGTGGTTAGCAATTGTTCTTGGAATCCTGCAGGGAATAACAGAATGGCTTCCGATTAGCAGCAGTGGTCATTTAGCTATTTTCCAGTTTTATTTTAATGAAGAACCACCCATATTGTTCGATATAATTCTTCATCTAGGTTCATTAAGTGTTATTCTTTATCTATTGAGAAAGGAAATATTTGAATTATCCAGCTTTGTTTTCAAATTCAGAACTTATACTTTTTTTTCTAATTATCGAAATTATGCAAATCTAAGAGGCGATGAAAAATTAATCGGCATGGTTATTGTAGCTTCAATTCCAACTGCAATTATTGGTCTAACTTTTGATAGTACTGTAATCGGGGATTTTTACAGTGAAATGCATCTAGTTGGTTTTTGTCTTATTTTTACAGGCATGTTAGTTTGGTTCAGTAAGGGCTATAGTGGAGATAAACAGTATGATGATTTTCCACTAAGTAATGCTTTCATTATCGGATTTTTTCAAGGTTTGGCTATTTTACCAGGAATTTCACGATCAGGTACTACTATTGCTATTTCAAAGATATTAGGTATGAATCCTGAGAAAGCAGCTAAGTTTTCGTTTCTACTTTTCATTCCAGCCATAGTGGGTGCTACATTGCTCAAATTTCAAGATATAGATGAAACTATTGCCGAGGTTGGTATTGTTTCTTTACTTTTAGGTTTTATATCTTCGGCAGTTACTAGCTACTTTTCTATTAATTTACTTCTCGGCTTGATCAAAAAACAACAATTTCATTATTTCACACCATATTGTATAGTTCTTGGTTCTATTTTGGTGTATGCTGGTTTATTCTAATTTATTACTTTCAATAACTATGTTATAGTTTCCAGAATAAAGTATTGATCCGATTCCATCTAAGCCTGAGCCAGAAATTTTTATTGTCCACGTACCATAAATTACAGGCATTATGATAGTTCTATCATTTACCTTATTATCCCAAGTAACCATAGTATAGCCATCGCCGTGAACAGTACCGTCAGGATCTGTGATTGTTAAGTCATATGTTCCTGAGGGGCCATTGCCAGGATCTGTATTTCCTCCTAACTCATACGCTATATTGAATACGGCCATAACAAAGGTAGATTCCCATTCACTTTCTATTACAAATGTATGAGTGTATTCTCTCCAAGAAAGATTTTGTGCAGTTTCTTGAAAGCAAGAAACAATGTTGCAATCTATCATATCACTTATAGCATCAATGTACTCTCCTTCGTCTTGATTAGGGTCGGGAGCAAAATCACCTTCTCCGTTCCACACTTCAAAAGTATTGTATGTTCTTTCCTCTTCAGGTACAATTCTGTCCACTAATCCATTCATTGCAGGTATGTCAATACATCCAACAGTCAAAAACATTATTGCAATAAAAAAGGTCTGTTTCACAAATTTGGATTTAGGAGGTGTAAATAAAATATATTGCTAAAAAGGCCTAAACCCCCCTCTCTTTCAGGCATTGTGTCTGACACAAGGCAAAAGTTGGTAGAATTAGCAATGGCTGAGGCTGCTCAATACGGCGAAGCAAAGAGTAAGAGTGTGATAGGGAAAGCTATGGGAAAGTATCCTGAGCTTCGATCTTTAGCCAAGGATCTACTATCCATTATAGATGAAGTAATTAGTGAAGTTAATTCCATGGGTTCGGAAGAATTAAAGCCATTTATTCCCTTAAAAAAGCCTAAGGTTGAAAAAGTTGTTGAAAAAGAATTGCCAGCTCTGAATGACCCAGATTCTGTGGTTTTACGTTTTGCTCCAGGACCCAGCGGCCCACTTCATCTGGGACATACAAGAGCTTTAGCCTTGAATAATTATTATAAGAAACGCTACGGCGGTAAGTTGATACTGCGTTTGGAAGATACAAATCCTAATGCAATTGATTCAGATGCTTATGAGATGATTGAATCAGACTTGAATTGGCTGAGTATTAAAGCAGACGAGATTATTATTCAATCTGATAGAATTGAACTTTATTACCAAGAAATTCGTAAAATTCTTGAAAAAGGTGGTGCCTATGTTACATTTTCAGATGCAGAAGAATGGAGAGATTTGAAGAATCAAAAAAAAGCTCATCCAGATAGGGAGAGGTCTCCAAAAGTTCAATTAACTGAGTTTGAATCATTATTAGTTGAGGGGAAAGGTATAGTTGTGATAAAGACAGACTTAGAGGACCCTAATCCTGCACTTCGGGATTTTGTAGCTTTGAGAGTTGTTGAAGAGCCGCATCCACGTCAATCAACAAAATATCGGTTATGGCCTTTGTATAACTATGCAGTCGCAGTAGATGATTACCATCTCGGAATAACGCACGTACTGCGCGGTAAAGACCATTTGAATAACACTTTGAAACAGAAATGGATTTACAAATACTTGGGGTGGGATGAACCAAACTATATTCATTATGGACTTGTCTCAATACCTAATACTAATCTAAAAACTAGCAAAATTCGTGAATCTATCAAAGAGGGAGAATTTAGTGGGTGGGATGATTGTCAATTAGCGACTCTTAAAGGACTTGCACGAAGAGGATATAGGCCCGAAACGTTTTTGAGATATTGGGAAAATTCAGGATTAAAGGAAGTAGATATCAAGTTTTCATGGCAAAATTTCGATGCTGTGAATAAAGACATTATTGATTCGGAAAGTCGTCGTCTATTTTTTGTTTCAGACCCTATTGAATATACAATAGAAACTAAAAATACATTGGTTAAAGATGCCCCATGGCATCCTGGTAAACCCGAATTAGGTAAACGCGAGGAACAAATAAAATCAGGTTCTAAGATTTACATTCAAAAAAGCGATGTTGAAGCGTTTGATGATAATAAGCTAGTTCGTTTGAAAAATTTGTGTAATGTTGTTGTAAATGGACGTAAACTTAGTTTTGAGGGTATGCAACCAAAAAAAGGCAGCCAAATTATTCAATGGTGTAGTTCACACACACCTATAGATTTGTTTTATCCAGATGGAACAATTGTAAAGGGCATTGTAGAGGATAATATTTCAGGATTGGACGGTGAGACAGTTCAATTCGAAAGAGTAGGTTTCGTGAGGTTAGAAGGGAAGAAAGCATTTTTCTTGCACCGCTAATAGAGTATTATGTCAGTAGGCCATCACCATCATCACGAAATTGAAGATGAAGAATCTGAGCGAAAGACGCGTGTTGTTGTGATAATTACGCTAGTAACAATGGTGATAGAAATTTATGCAGGAATTGTGACAAAATCTATGGGGTTGTTGGCAGACGGGTGGCATATGGGTACTCATGCAGGCGCATTATCGATAACTCTCTATGCTTATTACTATGCAAGGACTGAAAAATCAGTTAAGGGCAAGAGAGAATCAGTTATGGCTTTAGCAGGTTTTACATCTGGGATTATCTTAGCTTTGGTCGCAATATACATTGGATTAGAATCGATTGACAAGGTTCTTAATCCTCCAGAAATACAATACATAGAAGCTATTACGGTTGCATTTTTTGGATTAATAGTAAACATAGTTTGCGCTTATATTCTTGGTATAGAAGGACATCATCATGACCACAGTCGCGAGCATGACCATGACCATAGTCACGAGCACGACCACGGAAATTTAGAAAGAGGAACTTGGGACGTAGCTTTGAATACCTACAAGGAAGATTTTGATGCTGTGAAATCGGTTTTTGATAGCTATGTAACCCCTCCAGATGAAATTGAAGATTTAAATCGGAGAGGTGCTTATATGCATGTTTTAGCAGACGCACTAGTGTCTATTTTGATTCTCATAGCTTTAATTTTAGGATTGCTAAATTCAAAATTAGCTATTTTAGATCCAATGATAGGGATAATTGGAGGAATTATTATTGGACGTTGGTCACTTAGTTTGATTACCGAAAGTAAGAATCAGCTTCTCGGAATAGATTGATGAAAATTCTTCATCTGAACAATCCCGCTCAGGTAGCTACCAATCTCGTTAAAGCACAGAAAGAGCTAGGAGTAGATGCTACACTTGCAGTTACTAGTACAAAAGGTTGGCATACTAATTTTGATCATAATCTTTCAAAGGTAGATACTAGCTCAATAAAAGGTAAAATAGACGTTGGCAAGAAACTTTATGATTTGATTAAAGAATGCGATATTCTTCATTATCATGGTCAAGCTGTAAGTCATGGTTACAGAGATTTAGTTATGTGGTCTGGAATTATGGGCAAGCCAGTTGTTTTACATCATCATGGTTCAGAAATTAGAAATAAGGATTATCCAAAATTTGCGAATGAACTCGTGAAATATAGATATGTAAGTACTCCCGATTTACTTGAATTCGTTCCTGATGCTGAATGGTTACCTAATCCTGTAGATGTCCAAGACTTGAAATATTCAGAACCAGATATCTCAGGGCCATTGAAAATACTCCACGCACCTACAGATAGGCAAGTCAAAAACACTGAGGCTGTTGAAATTGCAATATCTGGACTTAAAAGTGAAGGATTAGATATTAAATTTACAATTGCAGAAGATAAAAAGCATTCGGAATTAATAGATATTATATCGGAAAATGATTTAGTTATTGATTGGCTAAATCCGGATTACGGAATTTACGGAGTTTTTTCTATAGAATCTATGGCCTTAGGAAGAACCGTAATTTGCAGTCTCAATGATTCATTGTATGATAAGTATGACGTGCCGATAATCAGTATTCCACCTACAGACTTAGCAGATAAAATTAAAGAATTATACAATAACCGTAGTTTACTCGTTGTTCAAGGCAAATCAAGTCATGACTTTGTTCAGTCTCACCATAATTCGATTGAGTCTGCAAAGAAAGTAATTGAAAGATATAAGGCGGTCCTGAGTTAGTATGGCAAGTTCTCTTTATGTCCATAAAATATATAATAGACTCAAATTATTACAGAATCCTTTTTCTAGCAATTATTCGACGACAAATAAAGGAGCAAATCTTAGTTGCGTCCCATTTTTCATAATTGGGTCCGGACGGTCAGGAAATACACTTTTACGATCAATACTTTCAGGCAATCCAGATATTTCAATACCGCCTGAATCTTATAGAATACCATTCGCAATCAAGAGATTTCACATCTTTAGTAATAGGAATTGGGAAAAAGTTGTTTCTGAGGTTTTATCTGAATTTGAAAATTGTAAAGAATTCTACACTTGGGATATTGAACTCACTGATGTTTCAAAACGATTAGAAACTATCAGTGAATCAAAAAGAACACTTTCAAATATTTTCGATGAGTTATTCTGCGCTTATTCTGAAAAACACTATCCAGCTTCTAAAATATGGGGTGATAAAACTCCATTGAATACTTTGTACCTAGATTGGATAGGGAGCGTTTTTCCTAATTCCAAATTTATTCACCTTATTAGAGATGGTCGTGATGTTGTAAGTTCTTATCTTAAAATGGGGAGATATAATACCCTCTTAGAAGCTGCAAATAGATGGATTAAGAGTATAGAATTGGCTAAATCATTTGGTTCTAAGGTAAATGAAAACTATATGGAAATTAGATACGAAGACTTAGTTGCTAAACCTGAAGAGATAATCAAAAAAGTATGTGACTTTCTTGAGATAGTTTATGAGTCTGAAATGTTAGACCACACTAAACAAGTAGAAAAATTGGGAGATACAGATAAGGAGCACCATTCTAACCTGTCTAAACCAATTAGTTCAGACTCAATAGGTAAATGGAAGCAGAATCTTTCCGAAACTGATCAAAGGAGTATTACCAAATTGTTGCGCATTCACCTCCAACGTCTTGGATATGCTGATTAATACGCCTCTATCTAACAAATTGTGGTTCCGAATCTCTTTGTAGCAGGAGTTCCCAAGGCGGGCACAACTTCACTTTTTCATTATTTAGCATTACATCCAGATGTTTTTCCTTCCAGCCGGAAGGAACCAGGTTTCTTTCATCCTTTCAAAATTAAGGATATGGATTCTAATCTCGAAGCATACAAGAAATTTTTCGTAGGCCATTCAGGTCAAAAGTATGTGATAGAAGCTACACCAGGATATTTTTACGGAGGTAAAGAAACGGCAACTGCAATAGATACTTACTCTTCAGAATCAAAAATTATCATTGTTCTACGTAATCCAGTAGAAAGGCTATTTTCATTTTATAAATACAAAAAAAGTTTAGGGCATATTGGCGCAAGCCTGAATTTTGATAAATATATTTCTAAATGTAAGAAGCAAACTGGCCCGATTGAGAGAGAAACTTATGATTTTTGGGCAATGATCGGTGGCAAGTATTCTAAGCTTTTGTCTGAATGGTATGAAATTTTTGGGGAACGTATGTTGGTTTGTTTCTTTGATGACATGATAAAAAATGAACCTAAATTCATTGAAGAAATTTGTAAATGGTTAGACTTAGAAAAGAAGCATATAGACGATGGAAAAGCAAAGGTACAAAATAAGTCGATGATTTATCGAAGTAAAAGACTTCAGAGAGTAGCAACATCATTTGATAGTATGTTTTCTGGAGTTTGGTATTATCTTCCTTGGATTAAATTACCTTTTAGTGGGTTATACAATCTCTTTAATGCTAAACCTCACAACGAAACTATATCAGACTCATTAAGAGCTGAATTGATAGAATATTATCAAGAGGACATGAAACAAACAGGCGATTTTCTTAAGGAAAAGCAAATAGAGAACTTGCCAGACTGGTTATCTAATTAATGACTAATTACGACGTTTTCAACGGAGACACAGATGGCATTTTTGCATGGCATCAATTACGTTTAGCACACCCTAGGGAAGCAAAAATAGTTACAGGTGTAAAGCGTGATGTCAATCTTGCTAGTAGAGTAGATTCACAGGAAGGCGACTTAGTAACAATAATGGACGTTTCACACGCTAAGAATCGAAAGGATGTTCAAAGAATTCTCGATTCTGGAGCTATTGTTGAATATTTTGACCATCACGATCCAAAAGAATTGATTGAGGATCCTAACATCACTTATCATATCAATACTGAACCAAATATTTCAACAGGATTAATAGTAAATTCACATGTTAAAGGGCAAAATCGTCTCTGGTCTATTGCTACAGCTTTTGGAGACAATCACATTGATTTAGCTATGAATATGGCCAAATCAGAAGGCTTGAGTGACGAACAAGTTCTAATTTTGAAACAAATTGGTTTGGTTGTAAATTACAATAGTTATGGTCAAACAGTTGATGATTTGTTTTTTTCACCTGAAGAAATAGCTGAAGCTGCTAGGGCTTGTGGTCCAGATATTTTCAATTTCTTAGAACAAGGAGATATTTTCTCTACTTTGTTAGAAAATTTCAACGCAGATATGAGCTCAGCAGCTTGTCAAGATCCATTTGCAATAATGGAAAATGGAGTAATTTACACACTTCCTAATGAAGGTTGGACTCATCGAATCATGGGTTCTTTCAGTAATCATCTAGTTTCTACAAACAAAGATTTAGCTTGCGCAATTGCAGTCTTAAATTCAGATGAGACTTATAGAATATCAGTTAGATCATCAATCAATAATCCATACGGTGCAGGCGATCTATGTAGTAAATTTGATGGTGGAGGTCGTGAGAAAGCGGGAGGAATCAATAATTTGCCTGCCTCCGACATGAATGCTTTTAAAGAAGAATTCGAAAAGGTTTTTGCATGAAGACCCCAAAAGAGTTCATTGAACAGTGGATGGAAGCAGTCTGCTTAAATGATGTAGATGCCATTCTTTCCTTATACAAGGAAGATGGACTTTTGTTGGGAACATTGGATAGTGAAATTCGTAAAGGTCGTAATGAAATCAAAATGTATTTTGATTTTTTTTTAAAATTCAAACCATGTGGAAGGATTACTAAAATTATAGAGGAAGATTTGGGATACCGGCGCATGGCTATAGCTAATGGAACTTATGATTTTGATTTGACAGAAAATGGTGAGCAGAAGACGGCACCAGCAAGATTTACTTTTGTTTTAGATAGGGAAGGAACGAAATGGAGAATTCATTCCCATCACTCTTCTAAGCAGCCAGAAAATGTGGAATTAGACAGTATCACTGAAAAGACTAAAACTACACTTAATTCTTCACTAATTTTAGATTAATTTTATTGCCAGCGATATTCACACTGATATCCTTCAAATCTGATTTCATCAGTGACTATAACACCATCGGGGCAAATGGTATTATCCCAATTAGTTCCATTTGTGAGGCCTTTTGGTAGCGCAAATAAACCAATATAATGCCAAAAAGATTCGTTCATATTTGCATAAGATAGATTTGCATTTGTTAAATCAACATAAGCTAGTGTTGAATTAATTAGTTTGGCATTGTATAAATTTCCATCAGTAAAATTAGCGTATGGTAAATATGCACCATCAAGATTAGTATAACTTAGATTTGAATTTTCAAAGGTTACATGTGGTAGAAATGAGAATTTTAGATTGGAATATGATAAATTCGTGTTGGACATTTTTGCTTTAAATAAATTAGCGTGAGGCAAGGACGAATATGTTAGGCTAGCACCATTCAGAATTGCAAATGAGAGGTTGATTGCATAATCTGAATTATGAATTCGTTGCTCTGCATCTATAGTTACAAAATTAAGATTAGCCCCTATTAGATTTGCATGAGATAAATTGGCCTTCGTCAAATCCGAATAAGACAAATCGGCATTTTCGAGATTTGCATTATACAAATTCGTTCCGTAAAAATTAGAATAAGATAAATCAGCTCCAGACAAGTTATAATTTGATAGATTCATTTCAGAAAAATCCTTAGGTAAATTTTTAGCATTTAAAGGATCAGTTTCTGTAAAAATTTCAAATCCATCTCCAAAAGTATCTCCATCAGTGTCAAAAATAGTTGGTGAAGTATCTACTATTATTTGGTAATGGCATTCCTTTGAGATTCCCGGTAACGGATCTCCAAAAATGTCATTACTGCACGCCACTCCATTTGTATGGTTTTGGTAAGTTACGCTTTCATTTTTCCCGTATTTTACCATTAGAGTTCCATTAAATTCACAGTATTCATCACCCCCTTCAAACGCACAAAATTCCCACCCTATGCCTATTCCGTTAATTTCTTCTAAATCGGTCAGTCCATCTTTATCGGTATCTTCTAAATTAGGGTTAGTTTGGTATGAATTAAGTTCGGCCCAATCGTTTAAGCCATCTGAGTCGGTATCTTCATCTGATGGATTTGTTCCAATTTCTATTTCCTCTTTATCATCAATATCGTCACCATCAGTGTCTGTAAGCAAAGGGTCTGTGTTGAATAAATTATATTCTTGATAATCGCTTAGTCCATCATTATCCGTATCGGCGTCTAAAGGATCAGTTCCAATAATTTGTTCTATTTGGTCACTAAGCCCATCACTATCACTGTCTCCATCGGTAGGGTTTGTCCGGTTGTTATATTCATCTTGATCACTAATTCCATCATTGTCAGAATCTAGTTCATCGTTAAAAGAATTAATGACAGAATAAAGTATTGCAGAGCTGAGAATTAGCCCTATAGCCAGTATTGTTGCAAAACGTAAAGATTTCTTTTTCTCATTAACTGGTACGTAATCAGATTCATCGTCATCGTCGTTTATCTCTTCATCTTCTATATCCTTTTTAATATCAGGTTTATGCCAAGGATATTTTGATTCCAAATTTTTAGCAGTTCCTTCTAAGGTCTCCATATCCATTTGTTTGGATGAGGCTTTTGGCCTTGGACTTGCAAAATAAATTGTTAGTGTAACAAGAGCAATACCTACGATTATAACCCAGAAAAATGCTTCAATAGTATAATTCCAGGCAAGGAACATGCATCCTTAGCGACCATGTTGATTTAATAGTTTTTAGTAATTTTATACTCAGCAACCTTAATATCTCAAGTCTCTAATTTTGATTATGAAAAATATTGCTATCGTTGGAGGTTCAAGTGATATTGCTTTATCGACGATCACCGACCTTTCCTCAGAAAATTATGATTTTTATGTACTCATAAGAGATGAAGAGAAGTCTTCAATCCTAACTGAATTAGGCGCACACGTCACGATAGGCGACGCTACATCTGAAGAAGATATCAAGAATTTTGTTAGTAGCGTCAAAGAAGTTGGAGATATTCATGCAGTTCTTCACACGGTGGGGTCTTTTGCAGTCCGGCCCCCTCATGCTATGAATAAGGAGGCTTTTGAAGCAGTAATTTCTACAAATTTAACCTCCGCCTTTTTGACATTGTCGATTGTAGGAAAGGCAATGTTAGGACAAGGGCACGGTAGGATGGTTTTCACTTCAAGTGTAGCTGGCTCTCTAGGTTTGGTAAATCATGAAGCTATTTCTGCAGCAAAAGGTGGTATTGAGGCAATGGTTAGATCTGCAGCTGCTACATACGCTAATAGAGGTATCAGAGTTAATGCTGTTGCTCCAGGATTGACAAACACTAAGTTAGCATCTCCAATCATGTCAAATGAGACTGCTTCACAGGCAGCTTCTCAAAAAATACCAATAAAGAGAGTTGGTGAAAAAGAAGAAATTGCCTCAGTGATTAAGTGGTTGTTAGCCGAAGCTCCAGATAATTTTACAGGTCAAATTATGCATACCGACGGCGGCATGTCTAAGGTTTTAGTATAAGGGTGGCCGCCCGAAGGCGACCTTTACCCCGAACTTAACGGGCACCATCATCGTTTCAGGGCCCTGACCCAGCCCGGGAAATGTAAGACTCCGGGGTTGTCCCTTCCATCATTAAATCCGGTGGGGACCCAAAGGAGTCATGTATGCGAACAGTTGCTCAGAACATCATTAATCAGCTCTGTCTTCGAAGTTCGCTTTGAACTTTAGGAAGGGGCCTAATTATGCTTGTCGTTTTTTGGGATGGTTATTTTATAGCCAACTAAATGGACAAAAATGGCCGAATCTGAGAGAGAGCTTCAACAATTAGTTGACGCCCTTCCCCAGTATGAGAACCAGATTAGGTATTGGGAATCTCAATTAGAGGCAATTTCAAATGTTCGAGCAGATATATTCCAGGCTCAAGAAACATTAAAAGGCATGTTAGAAACAGATAATGAGATGGAGATGCTAGTGCCAGTGGGTCATAATACATCAATATTTACAAATGTTAAAGATTTGGATCGGATTTTGGTAGGTATTGGCTCAAGAGTTTACATGGAAACCACTCGAGAAGATTCACTAAATCGCCTTAACAAACGCCTTGAAGGCTTGGAAGAAGCTGGAAAAACATACCAGGAAAGTTTGCAGAAGGCGCAACAAGATTATATGGCAATAAGAGAGAAAGCAGAATCATTGAGTTCAAGTCAGGGTGCAAATTAATGTTTAAAACTTTAAGAGACAAATTATTGGGTGCTAGTAAACAAGCCGAAGAAGAATTAGATCCTCAATTAAATTTAGATTATGAAACATTTAGACCTGAAGAACGAGATAGTGGTGCAGTTATTCGCGAATCGCATCTCGATAATGTTCTTTGGGAGATGGAATTGGCTTTACTACAATCTGATGTGGCAATGGAAGCATTAGAGGAAATGAAAGAAATTATCAAGAAGAGATTAATTGGTTTAAGAGTTGAAAATAAAGCGGCAATTGCACCAACTATAGATAAAGCGCTGAAGGCCAGTTTAGTCGAATTATTATCTAAATCTGAATTTGATTCCAGTAAATTACTTGAAAAAAGGGATGGCCCTTTGATTATTGCATTTGTAGGTGTTAATGGAACTGGTAAAACTACTACGATTGCGAGAATAACTAATTGGTTGAAAGAAAATGGAAAGAGTGTTGTTCTTGCAGCGGCAGATACCTTCAGAGCTGGAGCAATCGAACAATTGGAATTGCATGCAAACAGGTTGGGATGTAAATTTATCAAGCATCAAGCAGGCGGAGATCCAGCTGCAGTTGCATTTGATGCAGTCGAGCATGCTAAAGCAAAACATCGTGACATTGTTTTGATTGATACTGCAGGTAGAATGCAAACAAATTCTAACTTGATGGATGAAATGAAGAAGATTCAGAGAGTTGCTAAGCCCGATTTAATTTTCTTTGTTGGAGATTCCTTAGCAGGTAATGATGCTGTTGAGCAAGCTAAAAAATTCCATGAGGCTGTTGGAATAGATGCAGTTGTTTTAACTAAACTGGATGTTGATGCGAAGGGCGGTGCAGCTCTCAGCATATCTTCTGCTATTGGCAAACCAATAGCGTTTGTTGGTATAGGTCAAGAATATGAAGACATTATGCCGTTTGATTCAGCTTGGATTGTCGAACGTATTTTTGCTTAAATTCAGACAGATTAAGATTTAAATTTAGCAAACTATACGCAAATATGATAGTTTACGAGGTAAATCTGCACATTGACGCTATCGCAGCAGATGAATATGCAGAATGGTTAGGACCGCATATCGAGCAAATATTAGAGATAGAAGGTTTTCAGAAAGCAGATTGGTTTGTTTGTGATTCAGATGATGACAAAGTGCATTGGTCCATTAGATATCAGTTAGATAATCGTGAATCCTTAGAAAACTATCAGAAAAATCATGCCCCTGCTTTAATCCAAGAGGGTATTGATAAATTTGGTAAGTTTTTGTCTAGTAACAGGCGTGTCATGAGTCCTAAGGACTAGTTTAGAATTATTCTAGGAGGCGTCCATCAACAGATAAATCGCTGAATTTACTCATAGGCTCTTTTAACTCTTCAGGCAAAGAAGGAACTGTTCTATGAGAAATTACTTGCTTACCATTTTCAGCGTGTATCAGATAATTTACATTTTGTGTCGCAGACATGTCTTTGTAGTCACTTCTTTGATGTGCTCCACGGCTTTCAGTTCGCTCTATTGCGCACCTGACAGTTGCTTCAGCACTGTCTATTGAGCCTAGTAAATCTAAAGCTATAGCTAAGTCAGAAAATCCTTCAGCATTTGGCCTCACATCAATATTCGTTGATAATTCCTTGATTTTCATTAACTCGTCAAGTCCAGTTTTCAAGCTATCACCGGATCTTACTACGCCGCAATGCTTCCACATGATATCTCGAACTGCACGTTGTAGTGGTCTTGCAAGCTCATCTCCTTTTTTTGTCAATCCATCTAGTTCTTCATTTGCCTCTTTAATTATTTCTCTATTCCTTTTTTGAATATCAAGGTTTGAAGAAAATTTAGCTGCTTCTTCTCCGGAAATTTTACCAAAAACTAATATTTCAGCTAGAGAATTTCCACCCAAACGATTAGCACCGTGAACACCAGAAGTACATTCCCCAGCAGCATAAAGTCCCTTCACGTTTGTACTATGTGATTCTGCATCTACAACGATACCTCCCATGCTGTAATGCGCTGTAGGTGCTACTTCCATTGGCGATTTTGAGATATCTAGCATTTGAGATTCCATAAATTGGCGATACATGCGAGGTAACTTTTCTAAGATTTCATCTTTGCCAATGTGGCTTACATCCAAGTATACTCCATTATTCTTAGTTCCACGACCTTCGAGAATTTCAGTATAGTTAGCTAAAGCTACTCGATCCCTAGTAGATAGCTCCATTCTTTCAGGATCATATTTTTCCATGTAACGTTCTCCCTCAGCATTGATTAAGTGTCCGCCTTCTCCCCTTACAGCTTCAGTAACTAAAGTTCCTGCTAAAGTTTCTGGATATACCATCCCTGTAGGATGAAACTGCACCATTTCCATATCAGCTAGACGACATCCAGCTTGCAGTGCAAGCCTCATTGCATCACCAGTGTTTTCATCTCTACGACTAGAGCTTCGTCTCCAGATTCGAGTGTGCCCTCCTGCGGCTAAAACAACAGAATCAGCAAGATATACAGTTCTTTCTCCCGTAACTATATCAAAAGCAACAGCTCCAAAACACTGGTGCTCTCCATCTTGCTTATCTACTAAGAGTTTAGAGACGTAGGTCATATCCTTGATTGGAATACTTAATTCTTCAACTTTTTCTAACAAGGTGTTAAGGATTGCACGGCCAGTGTAGTCTCCTGCATAGCAGGTTCTTCGATAGGTGTGAGCTCCAAAATATCTTTGATCAGGCTTGCCTTCAGGCGTTTTAGCAAATGGAGTTCCCCATTTGATTAATTCATTAATTCTATTTGGAGCATCTTTAACCAAAATTTCAACAGTTTTTGGATCTGCCACATTATAGCCTTCTTGGTAAGTGTCTACAAAGTGTTGAATCCATGTGTCCTCAGGATCAACAGTACCTAAAACTGCGTTGATTCCACCTGCAGCTAAAGTAGTGTGAGCATCGTTTCTAATTCTTTTACCGATTATAAGGACTTCTGACCCCTCTTCATGGGCAGCTATTGCAGCACGTAAACCAGCTCCACCGGAGCCGATAACGAGCACATTACACGCATTGGTTCTGTAACCATTTTTCATAGTACCAAGAGTACTAGATTGTGCGATATAAGAGATAGGTTAAAATTCAAGATTACCCTATTCCAAAATAGGGATATCTTATTGCATCGTATATTGCCCTAGAAATGGGTTTTCTTTTACCTAATCCACCGGGAGTGACGCCTAAAAATAAATCAGCAAATATTTCACATAACTTTTCATCACGAGTGCCGTAGTAAACCATTCTCTCAGGTAATTTCAGAGCCATTAAGGCAAAGAATGATAAATCTCTCAATTCTTTACCGAACACTTCGTTCCAGTCTCTATGGTATTGGTCTAAATGTTTTTGCGAATAATCTCCAGTTTCCAAAGCCTTCTTAATCGTGTCAATCGCAATTTTACCTGCATGCATTCCATAGTATATCCCCTCACCAGAAAGAGGGGAAACCATGCCTGCTGAATCACCTACAAGTAGCGTATTATCCATTGTTGTAGCCTTAATCGGACCATCGAGAGGTAGTGGCGCACCTTTCACTGGTGGGATTTCTTGATCTTTTGGAAAATAGCCATCTTTTTTCAATAAATTTATGTAATCTTTCCATATCTCTTTGATTTTAATTGATTTGATTGTTCGATTATATCCTCCAAATCCAATATTCAATATTTCCTTTTTAGGAAAGACCCAACCGTATCCTTCGATACCTCCTGGTTTGAAATGAACAAGTAAAGAACTATTCTTACTGTAGGTCTTGTCTATGAAGTCTTTACCAACATGTGGTTCCCACATCAGAGCAGTTCCCATTTGGTTATCAGCCCAAGGCCTAATGTTTCTTTTTTTACGGATCATTGAAGCTAATTTATCACCAGGACCTGTTGCCCCAACGACCATTTTACTTTTGAAATCGCCTTTTGAAGTTTTTACTGTCACTCTCCCATTAAATTCATAATTTTTAATTCGGGTTTGCGTCATAACTTCAGCTCCTACATCACCTGCAGCTTCTAAAACTGCATTATCAAACACTTCCCTGGTAATATTCCATGGAGTTCCCACAGGAAACTCATAGTCTATTTTGTATTTCATAGATGGCGAATACAAATTTACGTCCCTTGAGGGACATTCAATTATTGGTTTGATATACGGTTCTAACTCAGGTAGTTCATCAAATAGTCTAGCAGTTAGTAACCCTCCACATGCCTTATCTCTTGGAAATTTTGATTTGTCTATAAGTAAAACTTTCATGCCGGCTTTTGCAGCATAGAATGCAGTAGTCGATCCAGCTGGACCACCTCCACACACGATTACGTCATACTCAGTCATTTTTGTCTACCCATTTTCGATAAGGCTCATGCGAATCATCCCAGGGGATGGATATGATTGCAGGCATTGAATAGGGGTGGTTTTTAACGATATACTTTTCTAAATCTTTGAATTTCTTTTCACCTGTTTTAATGAAAATTATGTGCTCAGTGTCGTCTTTTAGTTTCCCTTCCCAAGAGTATACAGTACGCACAGGCCAGAAATTACAGCAAGCGGCTAGTTTTTTTTCTACGCATTCTTTCGCGATTTGTTCAGAGGTTGCTTCGTCCGGAGCCGTGGTGTATACAGTAATGCCCATATTTATCGTGCATCTCGTGCATGTTTAAATAGCCCCCCTTTCGTAGTCGCGAACCCACATGGGTAACCAGTGACTGATGAAGACATTCGTCCGAAAGAGGTAAAAAAATGGCAAATCCGTTATTCGTAACATATGAAGCTCCAAAGGAGCTATCTGAGAAAGCGTACTTAGCAGCCGAAACAGCACGTGACGGCGGTAAAGTAAGAAAAGGTTCCAATGAAGTAACCAAATTGATTGAACGTGGTCAGGCAAAGCTAGTCGTTATGGCTTTAGATGTTGAGCCACCTGAGATTTTAGCACATCTTCCAATGCTTTGTGAAGAAAAGCAAATCCCATACACCTACGTACCATCAAGAGATGAGCTTGGAAAAGCTGCAGGTTTGAAAGTGACCACAGCTGCAATAGCTATTACTGAAATAGGTAAAAAGAAAGGTTCGTTGGAAGAAGTAGTTAAAGCAATAGAAGCAGCTAAGAAATAAACATGGACGGAATCCCAGCACAAGTAGTTGAAGTTCTCGGTCGTACGGGAATGAGAGGCGAAGCTTCGTCTGTGAAAGTTCGTGTACTAGATGGTGATGACCGCGGTAGAATTATTAGAAGAAATGTTGTGGGTCCGGTAGATATCGGGGATCAACTTTTACTAATGGATTCATC
>CACOJW010000016.1 GCA_902627615.1 uncultured marine group III euryarchaeote | reverse complement strand
ACTGCAAATTTGAATCTACTTTTTGCTTAACGAATGCAACCATAACAACTTTATTTCCAATAATTTGTTGCATTGGCCATACAAAACTTTTCCGAGCCTGGGAAATAATCATTTTTGTTCCAAAAAATATTTGAAAGTAAGGTTTTTCTATATTTCCTTTGATGATGTTGTAAAGCGCTAAGCCTATTGGGATGAGCAAATACAGCAATAATGAGTTCATAAAAACAACAAAAGGATAAGGAAAACCCCGTGTTTCAAAAGCTGTTAGAGAAGTATCGCCTAATGAAAAAGTAAACGGAGTTAGCAATCCAATAGTCATTATTGCCTTAACATCTGCACCTCCAATAGTAGGTCCAAAATAAAACCAAACATACATTAAAATCATTAGAATCGAAATAGACATAATATCTACCAATCTATAATCTTCGTTGGCAAATTCGTTTGAATCAACACTTAATAGGAAATAGAGTGCCGATAGAATGGCTAAAAGTTGTGCAGCTTGCCAAAGTCTATTCTGATTTTTATCTAAAACGTACTCATCAATAAATGCATTATAAAATAAAACAATTGTAGCAAAAACCAAAGCCCAAACTGAGTAGCTCCAATTTTCTTGTGATAATTCGAATATTAATAATAAGGATGCAAATCCTCCAGATACTATCCAAACTTGATTTGGAACTCTGCGTGTCTTCAAATCAGTCCATGAACCATAGCAGAGCATCGAAAGTCCTGCTAAAAAACGAATCCAATCAAGTGATTCCATAAATATCTAAATAATAAGGGCTATTAATTTACCTCCTTGCAGTGTAATTGAAAAAAACTTAATTATACTAGCATGTTAACCAATAATTGTGGACATCACAGATAATTTTCTGCCAGGAGAAAAATTTCTCAAACAATATGATGAAGTTTATGTGGATCGTGGAAGTGGATTCTCAATCGTAATGACAAATTTACGAATGTTTATTGCAAACAGGAATGAGTTATGGGATTTACAAACTGATAAAATAGATTATCTTGGAAGAGCATTCATACCTAGATTTTCATGGTGGTGGCAATTAATTTTTATTCCTTTAGCAATGATTAGTGTCTCTAATCCTATATTTTTTGGTTTATTTCTACTTTTATCTGTAGCTCGGCAATACGTTCGCATTGAAGCTTTAATTGTTGGTATCCAAGGTAAAGAATGGAAAATCAGTAAAGATACAGAAACAATCCAATTTTTAATTGAAAACATAAGATCTAACTCTATCGTGGGGCTTGAAAGGAAAGATGGTAAACAAATCTTGGATGCAGACCTTATTGACGGGGGAGAAATAAAAAATCTAGAATTGACGCTAGTGGGTGAAAATGAATCTAGAGTTCTTAAATTGGCTTGGATTTTTGCAACTCTTTCTTTTCTGTCATACTACATGGGATCTTTTAGATTAGGGACGAGTTTTTGGACTTTCCTATTTGCTGCAACATCATTTGGCTTCTTTATATTACATAGAGATAAAAGAAAAACTAATCAATTTAGAGGAGTAGAACCCAGCCATGGTTGGACATTAAGTGCATGGATTGCTCTTTTAGAATTTATGAATATTGAATATATTAAGGCTAATTGGTCGTTTAAAATTTTTGATAAGAAGTTTGGGGCTCGACAATTGGGATATCACTTATTTTGTATCTGTATTTTTCTCGGTCTAATACTAACTGTCTCACAGTCAAGTATGATACCTTTGCTTCAAGGAATTTCAATAGGCACAACTTTGTATCTTATTGGTAGAGTATTAGCTGGAATTCCTAGAGATAATTGGAGGATGGGAATGAGAGCCACTGGTGCTGCAGTTGTAGCAATAACCATTGTTTTACCGTGTCTAGCACTTATTCCTCTGTATGAAACCTCTTCGGTTATGATTCCCAAGGGATTCATACAAGGAGATTCTGGAAATGGTTGGAAAAATATGATGGACGAGTATGATGAATACGGATTAGGCTTGGCTGCAAGCTCGTATGTCCTTTACGCTGACGATGGAATGGATCAGGAAGAAAATCAAGATGGATATCCTGCCTTACTTTTTGTAGTCGCCATAAAGATTCCCTTTAATTTAGAGGAAGAAAATATGCTAAGCATACTGGATGACCAATTTAGAGAAATGGCAATAGATCAAGAGATTGATTTAGATTCCCAAATTGAACAAGGTAGTCGTCTTACTAAGCAAGGATATAGTACTCAATACTCAATATACAACGGAACTGCAAAGACTGAAGAATTTGGATTCGGACAATTAAGCCGTAGCGTGACAAAAGGATCTGAAAGCAGGTATATTGGGGAAGTTTGGAAGGCTCCTGAGTATGATTTAATTGTAGTTGCAATGGGAATTGCTATAATTTCAGAGGAAGAAATTAATGAACAGACTGGAGTTGGTCCTGTCGATGATATAATTGACTTAATTCCAAATAATCCTAACGATACAACTGACATACAAAATTGGAATGAGTTATTAGAACTGATTCCTGAAACTGTATGCTACCAAACTTAATCTTCATCAGATAAATTTGAAATTAGTGGAAAAGAAACAAAATCACCTTCCCAGCGAACTTCTGCATCCTCATCAATTAATCCTGCATCAACTAATTTCCCCATCATCATCTCAGCATGCTCTTTAGGAACTTTCATGTATTGTCTTTCGTCTTCACTCATGTTAACCAAATTCTATTCCTTGTGCTAAAGGTAACTCGTCGGACCAATTAAGTGTATTGGTCTGTCTTCTCATGTACGCTTTCCAAGAATCAGAGCCTGCTTCTCGACCTCCACCAGTATCCTTTTCGCCTCCAAAAGCACCACCTATTTCGGCGCCACTAGTCCCAATATTAACATTAGCAATACCACAGTCGCTTCCTGCATGAGAAAGGAAATTCTCAACAGACTGCATATCTTTTGTAAATATAGATGAAGATAAGCCCTGGTCTACTGAATTATGGGCTGAAATAGCTTCTTCTAGTGTTTCAAACTCGAAAATATATAATATCGGAGCAAAAGTCTCCTCTCTTGTAATTTCCATCTCTAGAGTTGCTCTAACAATAGTAGGTTCTACAAAGAATCCGGGACTGTCTAGTCTATTACCTCCATACAAAATTTCTCCTCCTTGATCCTTAATAATCTCTAAAGCATTTTCAAATTCTTGTACTGCACCCGCGTCGACTAAAGGCCCCATTACTGTATCGGAATCTAAGGGATTACCAATACTAATTTGGGAATAAGACGTTACTAAACGTTTAGTTATTTCATTAGAAATATCTTTGTGTAAAAATAAACGTCTTGTTGACGTACATCTTTGTCCTGTAGTACCTACTGCCCCAAATAGTACTGCTCGAAGAACTAGCTCAGGATCTGCATCAGGCATAACAATTATTCCATTATTTCCGCCTAATTCCAACAAAGACCTACCCAATCTCTTAGCAACAGCCTCACCTATTTTACGTCCCATATTGCAGGACCCTGTAGCTGAGACTAGAGGCACCCGCCTATCGTGTATTAACATTTCACCTACATCTCTACTTGAACCAACTAGAAGAGACATCACGCCACTCCATCCTAAAGGATCCAAAACTCGATTAACCATTTTTTGAATTGCAATTGCTGTAAGTGGTGTTTTTGATGATGGCTTCCAAACCATTACATCACCACAAACTGCTGCAATCATAGCATTCCAAGCCCAAACTGCTCCAGGAAAATTAAAAGCCGTAACTATCCCTACTGTTCCAAGAGGATGCCACTGTTCATACATTCTATGATTAGGACGTTCTGAATGCATTGTCTTACCATATAATTGCCTGCTAAGTCCAACTGCATAATCTGCAATGTCTATCATCTCCTGAACTTCTCCTTCACCCTCAGCTTGTATCTTACCCATTTCCCAAGATATTAATTTACCAAGTGCTACCTTATGCTTTCTAAATTCATTAGCTAATAACCTAACAACTTCTCCACGCTTTGGTGCAGGTTCCATGCGCCACTTTCGAAAAACATTAGATGTGTCCTGCATTATTTTTTCATAATCTCCTGAAGAGCATTGTTTGATAGTAGCAATTTTGCTTCCATTACTTGGTGCAAAAGATTCTAAATCACTTCCCGAACCAAACCATTCGGTAGAAAAACCGCCTAAATTGACGTCATCAATGCCTAATTCACTGAGAAATTTAAGGTCGCTCATAATTCCCTAAACCAAAGGCAAAATAAAGAGCTTAGCTTGACTATTATACTTTTAATCTGACTCTTGATAGTCAAAGTAATGACTGATTATAACTCTGAACTTGGGGGCTACGATTCTGAACAAGTTGAAATGATGCAAGAAGAATGCATTCTTGTTGATGAAAATGATAATATCCTAGGTAAAGATTCAAAAGTTAATTGCCATCTGAATGAAGGCAAACTGCACAGAGCATTCAGCGTTCTTTTATTCAATACTTCTGGAGAATTATTAATCCAGAAAAGAGCCAAAGAGAAAATTACCTTTCCTTCAATATGGGCTAATAGTTGTTGCAGTCATCCCTTACACATTGAGTCAGAAGTAAATGGTATTGAAGGCGCTAAAAATGCTGCAAAAAGAAAACTTGAACAGGAGCTTGGTATCAATCCTAATGATATAAACGTTGATAATTTACAATATATTACCAAAATGAGATACAAAGCAAGAGCTGATTTGAAATGGGTTGAATATGAAATTGATTACATTTTTGCTATGATCTGCGATGTTGAAACAAATCCCAATAAAATTGAAATTGAAGAAACAAAATATGTTAATCCGGAGCAATTAGAAGCTATATTTGATGATAAAAACTCTAAAATTGGCCCTTGGTTTAGGTTAATAAAGGAAAACTTTTTGGACGATATATGGAAATCCTTGAATAATCTGAATCTCGTCCGAGATGACTTACTGCACCATATGGGAGAATGTTAATGAGTTTAAAGGAAAAACTAGCTCTAAAAGCCAGGCCAATAAATGATGCCCTCGAAAAATATCTCAAAATAAGAGAGCCTAAAAAATTGTACAAGGCAAGTGCTCACATCCCCTTGGCGGGCGGTAAAAGATTGAGACCAGTTATGGCTTTAATTACCTGTGAAATGGTTGGTGGAGACTCTAAGAAAGCAATACCCTTTGCAGCTGCCTTGGAAACAATACACAACTTTACACTCGTTCATGATGATGTAATGGATGATGACGATTTAAGACATGGAGTAGATGCCTGTCATACTGTATACGGCCTTTCGACTGCAATACTAGCTGGAGATACCCTATTTGCATATGCTTTCGAAATGATAGCAGATAGTGATATTGAAGATTCAATCAAAGCTGATTTAGTAAAAAATGTAGCTTATATTGTTAGAAAAATTGCTGAGGGGCAGCAGATGGACATAAATTTTGAAGAAGAGGAGACTGTAGAAACAAAAGAATATTTGGAAATGATTCGACTTAAAACCTCAATATTGTTTGGAGCTGCAGCTTATGGTGGTGCAAAAATAGGAGGAACTACCGAAGAAGAAGCTAGAGAACTAGAACAAATGGCTACCAACGTTGGTCTCGGTTTCCAAATATGGGATGATTACCTAGATGCAACTGCCTCAGAGGAAATTTTGGGAAAGCCTTCAGGCTCAGATATTAGACAAGGAAAAAGAACTTTACTGGTTATCGAAGCTCTAAACAAAGCTGACGATAAAGAACGAAAAAAACTAATTCAAATATTAGATTCTGAAAATACTGATGAAGATGTAAGAGAAGCTGTCAAAATTATAGATGAATGTGGAGCCCTGGAAGAATGCCATAGGCAAGCTAATGGATACTTAGATGGCGCTCGCAAAACACTATCAAAATATCCTGAAGGTGAGGCTCGCGAATTATTTGAAGAATTATTAGAATATATGGTTACAAGGGGGCACTAACACTATGGCTGATTCAGAAAATACTTGGAGTTCTAGTGTAATAAACGAACAATTACGCAAGAGGCTTGCAACACATGACTCTGCAAAGGTAACGAATCTCAATTCTCAACCATGTATTGCTGTCAACATGCCTCCTGGAAAAAATTTAACCTTTGATGGAGAAGCTGGCGATAATTTTGCAGGAATTAATAACGGTACTAACATTATACTGAATGGAGATGCTGGAAGATTTGCTGGAAACGGAATGAATCTCGGTGAGATTATAATTAATGGAAATTGTGACGAAGGTGTTGGTCATTGCTTAACTGGAGGAGTCATAGTAGTACAAGGCTCATCTGAAGGTAACGTTGGTCCATCGATGAAAGGTGGAGATTTAATAATCTCCGAAAATGTTAGAGGTGATTTAGCCACTTGTATGAGCGGAGGAAATATCATAGTGTGTGGAGATGTTTTAGGAGATATAGGCAAAATGATGTCAGGAGGTAAAATTTTTATTGCTGGAGAATTTGATCAAAACCAAAATCTTGATGCTAAAAATATTTCACCAACCGACTTAAGAGTCGTTCAAAAAACATTGAAAAATTATGGTGTAAATCCTGAGGGTCTAAACTTTAAAACTATTTCCGGAAATTTCAAGTTACCAAAGCTAAAAAATGAATCCAAAAAAGATATTACTATTGAAGAATCCTTATTTTTGGTGAATGCCAAACTTAGTAGGCGACCAAGAACTTTAAATCTTGATAAGCTAGAAATGGCTTTATCAATTGGTAAAGGAAAAGAAGAACCACTGAGCCTAACTATTCCATTACTCTGGAATGGAAGTAATGCCCCCTCATATTCAACATGGAATATAAACGGAAAGTCTCCTAATAATTTAGATTCTGCTAACATGGCAATAATTGATTTGGAAGCTACCGAAATAAATAGAAGATTAGATATGAAAAGGCCAACTGATTTGGCATTTATTGTTGAGCTAATAAGGCAAAGTACTTCTAAGAGAATTCCAATAATGGTAAGATTAGAAGCTGGTGACGTCGAAAATGATCTAAATCTTATTGCAAAGTCCGGAGCTGAGGGTGTAATCTTAGTATCTAATGAGATACCAATTGAGGCTTCTATAACTGCTGCAAGACCTCATATTGGACAATTAATAATACTTGCATCCTGTAAAAAATTAGATAGTAAATTCGCTGCCAAATTACTTGCTCTGGGTGCTTCCGGAATGTTTTTAGAAACTGAATGTTCTAATTCAAAACTGAAAGATTTTGGCACAGAGCTTTCTCAAATTGTTGGATCTCTAGGCGTTGGAAACATAAATAATTTAGGAACTGATAATCTTAGAACTAATGATCAGAACACTGCAGCTATGACTGGTGTACCAATAGCTGGCTATGACTCAATTCTTCCAATGTGGCGACATTAGATTAAGCTTTCATTTCAGAAGATCTAATGTACGACCAAGTAGAAATGGCTGTTAGAATTGCTGAAATTACCATCTCCCTTTGGTGATCTTCCCAACTTATAGCTATAATAACTAAAGCTGCTAAACCAATTATTCCTGCATAAAATTTAGCTTTATCAGGATCTTCTGTGAAGAATGAATGGTTTTTCCCGGACATAAAAAACCATATTGTTACATAAACCATTGCAGAAATTAATACTGCAGTGGAAAGTGCTCCTGATGTATCTGATACTTCACCTGAGCTCAATAGAGGTATATTCATTCCTTGCTGGATGACCAAAACTAAGTAGACTACAAGAGTACCGTAACCTGCACCTGCAATTAGATACAGCATCCCTCTCTGTGAATCTTCATCTGCCTTAGTATCCCAATTACTTGAACCTGATGAAAAAGAGGGGCTTGCGGGCTCGTTAGAATCTATTTCTCTTCGTATTTCCTCGGTAACTTCTTCTTCCTCTAAATCTTGTCCAGGTAAACTTCCATCAATATCCAAATCGTCCACTATTTTCCTCCTAATCCTCCGCTTTTAATGGAACTAAATTGTGACCCTTAAAATCAAATTTGACAGAACGACGTACTAAACCTTTCAAGGTCAAGGAGGTAAGACCTAAATCTCTTGAAACATCATTCGCAAATGTTCCTTCCTCACCAATAATATCAACTATTTTGGACTCTAATTCTTTAAATTTCTTTTCAGGCATAAGAACTACAGTTAATAGTTCCTGAGTCTCATCGAAAGTTAAGGATGTAGATACTTGAAATGCATTGTAAAATGTACGATATCCCTTTTCTGGTCTACCACTTTCATTATTAACTTCCCACCGAGACTCAACTAGTTTAAATTTCTCAAAATAAGTTATCGCTTCGTAAGCACCTTCTCCATGTTGAGAAACTAAATCGCTAATCATAGTCCAACCTTCAGCTAGTGTCGTGAGTACATCACGTCTTTCTTTAGAATCTACTGCTCTAAAAAGTGCCACTAACTCGGCAGGGTCATTGATGAGTTTTACGCGTTTCATCTTTACTATAAATCCCTATACAACATTCCCTATAAAATAGCAGTATGCACTCTAATTAGAGGTCTATTTCGCCTTCTAGACCACATTCTGAACACTTAATTTCTTGAGTTCCTGAAATTTTAGGAATATCCATCCTTGCAGAACATTCAGGGCATTCAATGGTCATTTTCTCTCTAACAACTTTTCTCTTGCGGACTCTGCGTTCTTTAACTGGTGATTTTTCTGGAACTACAGAATCCATGAATTCTGAACCCGAAATTGGTGCCGCCTTAGAAGGTGGTTCATAAGATGACGAATCTTCCTTCCTATTTAGATAAAATATTGTAGCTCCTATTGCGCCAATTATCAAAAGAAGACCAAGAATTACTGGAGGTTTTGCAATTTCTGAAATAGAGCCCAAGTCATTTCCAGATGCTGAAGAGCTTTCACTTGATTCAGAAGCTGTGTCTGAAACTATGGAAACTGTACATGTGTCTCTACTTGTTAGACCATCATCATCGGTAACTCTAACAACTACTAAAAATGAGGATTCAGAAGGTGTGTAATCATATGAATAAGTAGCAAAGTCTGCACCTTGAAAATCAAGAGTGTCAATATCGCCCGTGGAGCTATCAAAGTCCCATTCATAGGATATAATTCTACCTCCACCTTTATCACTAGCTATAGCGGTGAAAAGTAACTCCTGTCCTATTACAGCCTCTTCATCACAAATAGCTGATACTAGTGGAGGGGAAAGAACATTAATTGTAATTTCAAATAGTTCACTTGAAGCACCTAAAGAATCTGTGACTATCAAATAAACAAATGTCTCTCCGATGTCTGAATCTGAGGTTACAATACTGGCTCCGTTGTCTAAACTTTCATAAAAATTTGCCCCATTTGCAAAAAATAAAGTTTCAGAAGTCCAAGTATAAGTCAGCTCATTGCCTTCAGGATCTAAAGCCTCTCCGTACATTACCAAACTTTCACCTGCAACTACATTAGGGGCGGTACTTACTGAACTTAATACAGGAACCCCATTGATGAGAATATTTGCAGTCACATTTGAAGACCAAAAACCAATGTCATTCATGGCTCTAAAAGTTATCACATGAGAGCCAAGGTTTAAAGAAGAAGTACTAAATGAAGCTTGCTCAGACAATAAGCCATCGATATCGGATATCCATTGGTAACCAATAACTTCAGCCTCTTCAGAAGCTTCCGAAACTGCTGAACCTGCAAAATCAATAGTTTTTCCTTCATTAATTATACAACTGTTTATTGAGATACAATCTGAAATTGAATCTATTGTTGCTTCAGGAAAATCCCCAATTCCTACGTTAATAGTAACAGGTTTGCTCCATTTGCCTTCATTATCCATTGCACTAAAAGAAATAATGTGATAACCCTGGCTCAAATTGGAAATTGTAAAATTAGACTCATTAGATAAATTTCCATCGATATTAGAATGCCATAAATAATCAATGACCGACCCATCCGAATCTATAGCAGAACCAATCATATTTACTGGGATTCCGGGTAAAGCTGTAGTCGGATTAACTTCTTCAATTGCGACCATTGGAGCTTGGTTATCTAGCTGATTTTCATAATAAAGAGCCAATCCTGAATTAGTCCCTACAATTATGTTTTGACCCCTATAGGATGTAGACAAATCATTAATTTCTCCAAATGCGGAAGTTCTCCAGAACTCTTCACCGCTTTCTACATTTGCTAAGACCAATTTTCTATTACTTGAACCTGCTACCAAATATTTTGCATCACCATTGAACTCTAGCCCGTTTATACTACCTCCAATATTTTTATCCCATAATTTGAAATCTATTGATAAATCTAAAACTGTAATCAAACCAGCGTCTGTTCCAAAGGCATAATAATCTGCATTAGAACTTCCTGAGACGCAAGTCACATAATCAAGCTGACTATATTCTAGTAAAGGAGTGTCTCCCTCTGAATCATAAACGTAAACTTTACCGTTTTCAGAACCTATAATTAAATAATTACTATCTCCTGAAAAATCTAAATCGGTTATTTTTCCATCTAAAGTACCTGAATGATACCAAGAAGCTGTTGAACTGGAAGTATCATAAACATAAACATTACCGTCATCTGTTCCTGCTGCAATATATTGATTATTCGGAGATATTGCAACGGAAGACATAGTATCACTTGCATAATTATCAACCCATATTTCTGTATTTGAATTAGTAGAAAAATAATATACATTCTTAAAATCAACAACTGCTATGTGTGTCCCGTTAGGGTTTATGTCTAAATCGATAAGACTAAGAAAGAAATCTGTTTTTTCCCACTTCCTGGAACCCTCATCCCAAAGAGTAACTGTAGTATCTGATTCTTCGCCTGTAACTACAAATTTTCCAGTGGCTGACATATCCATAGAAGATATTCCTTGCCCTGCTGTATTCGAGTTGTAAGGAGTTGAAGTTTCATTTCTCCACAATGAAACTGTTTTGGCATATGTTGCAGAGATATTTCCTGAGTCATCAGATATCGCTGCAAAAGATATTGGATCTGTGGAGTAGTACTGCCAAACAGGCTCTTTCTCAGAAGCTGCATCTGAAAAAGTAAACGAAACTGCAACCAAAATGATTATTATCAAACTTATTCTTCTCACACAATCACCTAACTGAACTATCATTGTATTGGTAAGGGGTATTATTACACTGCCCCCTAACCTCTCATGAGATTATATCGTCCTCTTAATTCAAGCACTTTTAATGCTTCAAGTACTGCTTTAGAACCTTCTCCTTTTGAATATGCACTAAGGAATATTTCTCTACCATTTATTTCAGAATGGTGCGAATCTAATGATTCCAAAAAGACACGCAAATCAGACGCTCTGTCTTCGGGATCATCTGATATGCTAGATAAACCAAAATCTATAGCATATATCTTATCTTTTACCAAAAAATTACTCGTAGTGGGATCTCCATGAATTACGCCTAAGGAATGAATTTTAGACAATAAAGAAGCCAAATCTTTCAGATGTGAATTGAAAGCATCTGTTCGCAACGCCCTTTCCAATGTTCGCCCGTCGACAAATTCCATAATAATTCTATTTTTTACAGGGTTTACGCTGTAAATTGCTGGCACGGAAACACCGTGTGAAATTAACCTTTCCATTATTCGTGATTCGCTACGAAGTCGTTCTACAACTAGCTTCTTTTCTAACGAAGGATGACGATATCCACGCTTATTCCTAGTCTTAGAAATTACCGTTTTTCCTTGCCAATCTATAGTCTCAACTATGGCTTCAGCACCTCTAAATTTCATCTCCAAGTTACCTCTACCATGTCTGTCCGATATTTTTGATTAACCATATTGTCTTCTTCAGTAATTTGATAACCTGCAGACATCATTTGATAACCGAGCCAACCGATCATAACTCCATTATCAACACATAAACCCATTTCAGGAACAAAGCACTTGACACCACGCTCTTCTGTCATAATCGTGGCCATTTCTCTCAAACGTGAGTTACAAGCAACACCACCTCCTAAAACTAATTCTGTTTTTCCTGTATGCGCCAATGCCCTCTCTGCTACTTCGCACGACATGGCAAAAGCAGTTTCTTGAACTGAATAAGCCACGCTAGCCAAAGAATGACCTGAGTCTAATTTCTGCTTTGCTGCCGTCATTAGTCCTGAGAATGCTAAATCCATACCCTTAACAGAATAAGGAAGATCTATCAAAGCATCTCCTTCTGCTACTTTTTCTAATTTAGGACCTCCTGGAAAACCCATGCCGGCTTCCCTGGCAAATTTGTCCAAGCCGTTTCCTATACCTATGTCTATTGTCTCACCGAAAACTCTGTAGCGCCCAGCTGCATACGCGATGACTTGAGTATTTGCTCCTGACAGATAGAGTAAAACTGGGTCTGTAGCGCCTTCCAATAGCCCTATCTCGAGGTGAGCAACACAATGATTCACTCCTAGGATAGGAATTTGATGTGTGTACGCGAAAGCTCTAGCTGCCGTAGCTCCAGTTCTAAGACAAGGACCTAATCCTGGCCCTCGCGCGTAGGAAACAAGCGTAATATCGTTTGGTGACAATTTTGATTCTTCAAAAGCCTCCTTAAACAATTTTGGGAATTTTTCTACATGATGGTTAGCTGCCTCTCTCGGATGTATGCCTTCACCCTCGTCTGGAATGTAAACCGATCTTTGATTAGAAAGAATTTTTCCCTCAGAGGTTATTATTCCAACGCCTGCAGTATGTGCTGTTGATTCAATACCCAAAATTATGTCACTCAAATTAATTAGTCTTCCTCTAAGGCCTCATCAGGAATGGCCATTTCCCTTTTCTCTTCATCCCCATCAATCCCTTCGACTATGTCACTTTCATCTTCTGATTTAGTTAAATCAAGAACTTCCTCTTCCATCCCATTGTAGATTATGTAACTACATAGGCTCATTATTGCAAAAATAGCAAACAAACCAAGCCAGGAACCATCCGACTTTGAAAACTCCTCTCTAGATTCTATCTCTATGAATCTGTTCAAAGATATAGTGTAATCATCGGCTGAATTGTCACTATAATCAACAATAACTGATTCTACAGATAGTGAAAGTGGCCCTTCGAGAGATGCAACCCAAGATATATTAGCAATTTGCAAAGCGTTTGAATAAAGTGGTATGCTCGTCCTTGAGGAAGTAATTTCTGTATTAATTAAGAGATTAACATACAAATTATTGAAATTAATATCTGTAGGATTAAGTATGGAAAAACTAAAATTAATATTAGAATACTTGGGTGCTTTTTCGCCTATCACATACTCTACTTCATTAACAAAAATAAGGCCTGATTGAAACTTCACATTTGAATGATTTAAATTAAAATATTCAACTAAATGCGTGTTATTACTTACATAGCCCTCCCAAGACTTTTCCACGTATCCGAAACCGAGATTCAAGTAAAACGTAAATCTAGATTGGTGATCTCTTATTTGTCCATCACCATCTATTTCATACTGCTTTGCCCAATTCCACGACCCTACAAGTATTTCACCATTCCACTGTCTCACTTCAAATCCTTCAATAGGCAAGTTTGTTGAAGATTCTAAAGCTGAAAAACTAATCCACCACTCTTGTGTCATTTGAGTACTGCAGTTGTAATAGAATATTGATTCTAACTCAGGTTCTGACCCAATTGATCTCAAACCCAAAGTGTAATTACGTATATTGACTCCTGAAGCTGAAAGATTTGTATCTTCTGAGAAAATACCATAGTTAATCATACCAAAACCATCTAAAGCTAAACCAGTAATGTCTGCATTTCCTCCAACTAACCAAACCATTCCATAGTAGATGGTCGAATCATAAATTGACAAATTTCCGGCATCGGAAACTAAAGTAAATGGAGATATTACTGTAGTAACATTATCACTTAATGTATACCTACTAGTTGTTATTGTAGTGTTAACTATATCCAACTGACCTCCTGGATTTATTCTAATCTCTGAAGTAGTCAAATCGAGAGTTCTGTTAACATTCAGATTAGAATTCTTAATAATTAGATGGCCATCAATTAAAATGTCTCCACAGAGCCATATATCCTCACTATCAAAGGTAAACTCTTGCTCTTTTTGAACGGTAAAATTTTCATATTGGCAGGAATCCGCTTCTGCATTCATTGTCAAAAAAATAATTGCTCCGAGAAAAATAGCGCTTAGTGTGCTAAATACACGCATAATATTCCAAAAGAACGGCCATATAAATATAATACATACTCATTACTCTGTGAAACTGGTTTTAAAGGGAGCTTTAATTGACATAATAATGAAGCGCATTTTAGGACTTGTTTTGTTGATTGCTTTAGTCTCTCAGCCGCTTGCTGAAAGTGAGATTGACACATACGTTAGTCATCCCGGAAATATTCCTAATTTTCATAATTTTAAAACTCCTCAACTTGAACCTGGCGAAAAGGGCAACTTTATGTTAGAAGTACACAATAGATATGAATACCAATTGGAAAATGTTAGCATAATCTCTGAAATTTACCACAGAGCTGATATTGATCAAAGCGAAGCATTAGAAAGTATACCAAGTAACGAACGCCCATATATTAGCAATAAATGCTTAATAATTAACTTAGAAGAAACTTGTGAAAATAATGATAAAATTGAACTAGCTAGCTTCAACTTAGCCACAATCAAAGTAAACGAGACAATAACGCTCAAATTCAGAATCGTTTCAGATGAAGATACTAGAGAAGGAACCTACTTCGTTAGATTCTCAATGAACTTTGACTATAATGGCACTTCTAGAATAATGCAGTCAAGAGGACACTGGAATATGGAGCAGTGGGAAGAAGCTACCTCCAATGTAACTGATAACTATCCCGGAAATATTAACTTAGATACTTTGGGTGTTGATGCAATTATACCTGATTCCTCTTTTGGAGTCAAAAAACCTATTCCAAAATGGCCATTATACATTCTCGTTTCACTGACCGTCGTATTCGCAGGACTGTCTGTTATTTTCTACCTCGAAGAGGAAGGAAATTATCCTGAATTAAATAAATGGCTTCAGAAGCAAAGGGGCAAACTTAATGAACTTCGGCTGCGCTTTAAGTACCGAAAAGGCAGCTAGAGAAGCGTAATCCAAATCTCCCGTTTTTTCTATTGCTTTTTTTACTTTAGGTTCTCCTAGCATTGTTATTATTTCAGAAAGTTGATCATCATTCAAACTCAAAAACGCCTTTCTAAGATTATAACCCTTAGATAATTCGCCGCCTATTCTTTGCTTTAGCAATCCTTGATAAGGACTCAAAGTATGCGAGTCTAAACTTTCCTTTTGAAGTGCTTTGTCAGCAACTTCAGAAGCTGCGTCTGCTGAAATTAAACCAGAATATATCCCACCCCCAGACGTGGGTTTTGCCATACCTGCCGCGTCTCCGGTCAAAATTACATTATCTGTGTAACTAGGATTTGCAGTTCCAAATGGAATCATGCCACTAATTAAATTCACAACCTTAGCCCCACCAAGTAATTTAGATGGCGCGCCCTTTTTGAAGTAATTACGGAAAAAAGACATCGGCCTGTGTGGTAATGTTGTAGCCAAACCAATGCGGCCCTCGTTAGGACCTGTGGGTATTCCCCATCCAAAAAACCGGGGTGCGAGATCTGAGCCCACAAATAAGTCAACATGACTATCTTTACCCTGATAGCCTTCAACGTCAGCTCCAAAGGCTGTAAGAACTTCCCTACTGCTCCTTATTCCTGCATTTTTTGCTACTCTTGATAACGGACCGTCTGAACCTATCAACAGCTTTGTTTCTATCTCAAATTTTCCATCCTTATTCTTAATTTTAGCTTTGATTCCACCATTTATCTTCTCATGGCCTAAGTATGTATGGCCACTCAATAGCTGAGAACCCGAATCTGCAGCTTTATTTGCAATAGATCTATCTAAATCGGGTCTATCAATAACCAAAGCTTTTGTTTCTGAAGCTTGGAAATCTAAATAAGAGTCCTTTGGACCCCACAACCTGGCACCGTCCATTTCCTGCAAAACAGGTCGCCTGTAACCAAGATAATCAAAAGTTCTAGGAGTGATTAGACCTGCACACTGGCAAGGTTCCCCAATTACATCTACTCTATCAATTAACGCAGTTTCATAACCTGCATTCGAAAGATTCCAAGCAGTTCTAGAACCGCTAGGTCCCGCCCCTACAACTAACGCATCAAGCATTATGCCTTACTATTCAAGGGGGACTAAATCTATTTGGCAACTATCTGTCAAACCAGCATCTGCTAATGACAAATTAACATCTACTGCTACGCCATTTAGCATTACTGCAAAATTAGCATGTGGTAATTGGAATTTCTCAATGCAATTTTGTAATAATTTGTTAACTGGCATATTTGAAGGAACTTTAACATTTGCAGTCTTACCATCAACTGAAGAAACGATAACCACACCTATTTTGGAGGGGACTGGCGCCCCTTCTGGGCCAGAATCTTCGCTCGATTCACCATCGTCTGATTCTTCCGAATCTGAAGATGATGAACTGCCGCCTCTTCTTCTCATAATAGGTATTGCTACCATTCCAAGAACAAGCAATCCGACAACCATAGCAACTGGCCACAATAATGGTACTCCCTTAACCAATTCCCTTTCGGTTAAAGTATTGATGAACTCAATCTCTCCAAGAACTGCAGGAAGTACAAGCTCTAGTTCCTGGGTAAATTCATCATTGTCTGTACCTCCACCTAAAGTAAAGTCATCACAAGTATTACATTGTTTAATCTCAAAACTACCTGTTCCTGCTTCAATGGTCCATGTCAAAGTAAGTACATCCTTATTATCTTCATCTGGAACCTTCCAGGTGAATTTTACTTCAGTAGTATCTGCTTGATTAATTGATTCCCCAACAGAACTAGTCCATTCGTTACCAGTTCCATCTTCAAACTTGACAGTCAAAGGCTTAGAACTAATTTGCCAATCAGCATTACCTATGTTCTCTAATGTTACAGTGATTTCAACGCTTACTCCCACTTCAGGATCACGAGGGTCCATTGCAACCTTCTTAATTCTGAAATCAGGTAAAGTCTCAAACTTAACTTCTACACCATTTTGTTCAAACACACCTGTACGTGGATACTCATTGTCTGCGTAGCGCCCTAACTCATCAAACATCCGGTCTGTTTCAGCTGCAAAACCATCTCCATCTGACTCACACTCGAAAGATTGAATGTTATAATCCTCACAAACTGGATTTACTTCAGCTCTAAAGGAACTCCATTCCTCTTCTACTGCTTTCCAACGGAAGCGAACATCTGTTGTTTCTCCAGCATCTACATCGAACTCAACATGATCTTTGTTTGTACGGTCTTTTAGTATTTCATTATCTTCACTACTATCTGCAGTAATATACAAACGAGCGCCTTTAACATCTGCAGCACCTGTATTGCTTACAGTAACAGTAAAGGTAACAATATCGTCAATATTAGGAGTTTGAGCAGATTCTCCGCTGTATTTGCTATCGACTCGCATAGTATCGATAATTAAATCTGGTTTAACTCTTAATAACTCAGAATACCTTGCGTCGTTATTATTCTCGTTAGGTTCTAAGATTTCCCCGTTATCATTGTCTTCATCGTAATCAGCTCGGGCTTCTACATACCATTCCCCACCCTCAATTAGCCAATCATCGGATGCAATAGATTTCAGATTCTTAGATTTGATATTAGTTGTTTTGTCATACAAGGTCTTGATGTATGTATTCTTACCCTCATCGAGTTCAAAACCTGCAATCAACAAATTATCAATTTCAGTTTGTGTTTCAGGTGACTTTTTTGGATAATAGAAAACTTCTATTCTAACGTCATCTGCGTCTGCAGTTCCTGTATTTTCTACATCCACTAGGACAACAATAGTATCTTCCTCTTTGACTGTTGAAGCATTACCTATTTCTCCATCAATCTCTAAAGATATTTTTGACGCTGAAATTGTTATTTCTGGTCTCTGAACAACTACTGTTAAACTAATTTCAGCACGTGCATTAGGATCATCCTCCTCATCACGTATTGAGATTTCTATAGTCTCATTGCCTTCATCGGCTTCATCGTTAACTTCGACAAACACCCAAAGGTCGTCCAATTCACCGTCTTCAATTTCAACTCCACTGGCTGGCCAGGTTTGAGTTTTGGAACTATCCTGCCAAAAGGTAACTGACCAATCGTCTTCTAAGCTGGTTTCAACTTCAGGTATGAACTTATCTAAGTTTGAACCTGTGTTATCTAATTTAACTTTGAATTTTACACTATTTTGAGCTGTAGTTCCTTCATACTCTGGATAAATTTCCTTGGCGCTATCTATAGCTGTAGCTTCTAAATCTCTCCTTGGCGAAGCTACTTCTAAAGTAACTGAAACTGTTTCTGCAGGTTCACTACCACCGTTTGGTGAAAACTCTGTCAAAATTGTATAGTTTCCTATGTCTGAATCTTGATCAGGTATTGCACACAAATAAAGATACTTTGATTGACCTGCCCCAATACTACCACTGAAAGATGAGGTACAAGAGGATGATTGATACAATGCAACATCCCACTCATCAGGATAAGTAGTTGCAATTATATTTTCATCGATTGTATCTTGCTTATTCCCTGTATTAGTCAATTTGAAAGTGAACTTTTCGGTACGCTCAGAATCGTCTGTCTCCGTTGAAGGATAAGATGTTACACTCTTATCTCCGATGACTTCAATCTTAGCGCCATATATTTGACCGATATTTGTTGTTAAATCTACATTTTGGCTAATTGATAAATCACCTGCAGATTTAGCTTTAATAGTAATTTCATAGCTATTGCCTTGTAACGCAGTCCTTTCTTGATTTGTCAAATTAGATAAATCGTAAGTAGGTAAGCTAACAGAAACTACAACAGATCCTGTACCTTCCTTATCTAGCGAAACTTGAGTCCTATTCAATGAAGCCCAAGATAAATCATCATCTAAAATGGATAATAATATCGTATCTGAACCATCACCTGTATTTTTCAAATCGACTGTGAAATTTGCTACTGCTCCAGGTAATTTTGAAACTTGAATAACGTCTGCACTAATTTCAACGCCTCTTGATAATGTAACATCAACTTTGAATGTTATAGCGTAGTTAGATCGAGCTCCCTCTTCATCACAGGTATCACAATCTGACACTCCTGTTACAACTATATCGTATACTTGATCTGCTGTGTCCTCAGGAACTGTAATAAACAAAGAAACCTCCTCTTGACCGCTCTCCGCTACACTCACGTAATTACTACTAAATGACACAGATGTCCAACCCTCTGGGGCTGTTGCCGTAAGTGATACGACATCTTCGCCAGTACCTTTGTTTACAACATCAAAATCAACCGACGTTGGAATTCCTACTGTCGCTGCAACGTTTATATCTCCTGGATTGTCTAAATCAAGTTCAATCCAATATTCTTGATTTACAATGGTAATTATGCTCACAGTGGTGTTTACATATTTTGGCGGATTCTCCTTACGAGCTTCGTCTGAGGAAGCCGTTAAATTAATTGAAAAAGCTTTGTTATCTTCTCCCGAACGTATAGACACGCTGAGATTAACAACTTGCTCACCCCCTGCCTCGATATCTTCAACCTGGAATGATACTGGGTCAACCGACCAACCTTCAGGATAATCATCAACTGTAACTGAAAAAGTATCAACACCAGTACCTTCGTTTTGAACCCTAACTGGATAAACTATCGTGGAACCTGGATCTCCACTTTTAGATGAAACCACAACATCAACTTTGAACTGCTTGTTTACAGTAACTTTAACAGTGCCCGTATCATTTGCACTAGGATTATCTTCAGATGTTCCCCTTACTATGATATCATTATCTCCGACTGTTGCATCGTCATCTATATTAACTGTCAAATTAACTGAAGTTGATTCACCACTTGTTAACTCAACTTCATCAATTATAGAACCCCAAGAAGCCTTATCTCCCTCTAAAGATAATGATACTGTATCCTCACCATTTCCTTTGTTTTTAACTGTAATTGAATAAGTTAATTCATCTCCTGGGTCGCCTTTCTTAGAGCTATCTCCCGAAACCTGAACTGAAACCTCAAAAATTTGTTCGACATTAATAAATGTATTTCGAGATGCTGAAGTTGTATCATCTTCTGATGTGGCTTTCACAACCAATATGTAACCATTTTTAGCTTCTGTGTCCTTAGGAGGTGTTACCCTAAGAGTCGTTGTAGCGTTTGCTCCTGCCGAAAGTGTAAATGCTGAATCACCTAGCTGACCCCAACTAGAGTTGCCTCCCATCAAAGTCAATGAAATATCATCTTCACCGTTACCATCATTTTCAACCTTAATTGTAAAATTTACTTGCTCTTCTGGCTTTCCAGACATCGTATCCTGGCCAACAATTGATATCTTAGGCTCAAATTTTTGCAATACTGTAGACCTAGAAGTATATGTTGAATTGATAGATGAATTGTAGTCAGAAGATATTGTAACAATTATACTAGTTTCGGATTCAGCTGCAGCATTCTCTGGAGCTTTAACAACAAGAACGTCTGTCAATGTTATGTTATCATCAACACCAAGATTGCTAATTTTATCTTGATCTAAAGAAGCATCCCAACCCTCTGGAAGAGAAGAAGTATCTACTGCTAAATTGAAAGTATCTACTGCGTTACCCTTGTTAATTACTTCAAAAGAATAATAAACTCTTTTACCTGCTTCAACTTCTTTTGAACTTGAACCCACCTTGTCAACTTGAAGAGCTGGTAGTTGATTAACCTTAACTGTGACCGATGTTGAAGCTACTGTCTCGCCGTCTTCAGATGTGGAAATAATGGAAACACTTTTCAAACCTGCTGTCGCTTCAATGTCTGGAGTGACTGAAAGATTAAAGTAACCAATTTCGTCAATATCCAACGTTAGAGTAGAAGGCTGTGGCGTAATATCCCATGAATCAACTCCATTGGCTGCAAAAGAAATAGTTATACTATCTTCTGTGTTACCTCCTGAATTCTTAACGGATACTTGGAACTTTACGTTTTCATTTGGATTAACTGTTTGCTCACCAACAGTTGGTGTAAGAGTAGTTCCATAAACATTGTTAACAGTCAAAGAAGCAGTTTGAGTTTTTGTTTTACCGCCACTGTCTGCATTTTGTGATGTAGACTTGAACGTAATTTGAGCTGTATCTCCACCTTCTGCAGTACTTGTTGTTCTATTTGCAATCTTTACGAAAAGGGTTGCAGTCCCTTGTTCATCCTCCTCGACCGAAAGACTAGATGGCAAAATGAATGCAGTGTAACCTGTTGGAATGGTAGAGTTAGTAACTGTCATGTCATAGGTGTCATCATTATCTCCTGTATTCTCAATAGTTATCGTGTATTGTAACTGTTCTTCAGGATCTCCACTTTGCGTAGATGGGCTTACAGTCATCGTATGGTCGTAAGCATCTGCTGATGCGTGACCTGAGATTAAAAGAAAACCTACACACAAAAGCACGAAAGCTAGTGTGTTTACAAGCTGTTTGTTATAGTTCAAGCTCATTGCTATACCTATTATTTTCACCAGAGCATAGGTTATAAAGCTTAGTGAATAATTATTAATAATAGTTGTTAATTATTATCACATGAGTAGCTCATATTCGTTACCTCCCATACTGGTTTCCCAGATAGAGGCACTCGTCGACTCAGGACACTTTAGTAGCCGTTCTGATGTAGTAAAAGAGGCCTTGCGATTTTTAATTGAAAAGAAAAATTACCTAAGACATGCTTCAGCAGTTGAGATGTATAAAAAAGGAAAGGCTACATTAACAAAGGGTGCTGAAATTGCAGCCGTATCACCTGACACATTTCGGAACATTCTAAATGATCAAGGCATACTTACACCAGACACTGTCGAGTGGGAATCAATAGAATAATCTTTTATATATGCGTCGTGCAGAAAAAGAATATCTCAAAATAATTGATTGGTTGGACTCTTTAAACGAAAATAGGATCGTTCCAGGTCTTGATCGCATGAATGAATTGATGAATCTGCTTGGAAACCCTCAAAATAATCTGAATTTGATTATCGTAGGAGGTACAAATGCTAAAGGAAGTACTTGTTTCAGCATAGAACATAATTTTTCAAAAAATGGAATTGAAATTGGCTGCTTTACATCTCCACACATACATAGTGTAAGGGAAAGGATTAGGATAGGTAAAGAAAAAATCAACATTGAAGATTTTACAACTACAATGCAAAAAATAAGGGAAATAGTAATTGTTAATGAAATTGAAACTACGTATTTCGAAATTTTAACTGTACTTGCTTACGTTTATTTCAGTAGTAAAAAACTAGATTATGCAGTTATGGAGATAGGTTTAGGTGGCGAGTGGGATGCTGTAAACATAGGTAATGCTAAAATTGCAATATTGACCACGCTTGGACTTGATCATATGGATTACCTAGGAAACAACTTAGATAGTATTGCAAGCACAAAAGCAAAAATTGTTAGAGAGAACAGTATTGTAATAACTGGATGGCCAAAAGAATATCAAAAACACATACCCAAATGTGAAGAAATTCATCACGGAAATTCTATTCAGAAATGGACTGAATTAGTAATGAAGGCTCTAAAATTGGACTATTTCGATGGAGAAATAAGCGTACCTGGCAGATATGAAAAAGCAGATTCTTTTCTGTTAGACTGCGCACACAACCCTCAAGCAATCAACCATCTGCTATCTAAGAATAACACATACAATAAAATCATAATAGGGATGATGTCTGATAAAGATTGCAAGAGCATGCTTGAATTGTTACCGCAAGAAAGTGAAATTTTACTTTGCAAACTCAAAACATCAAGAGCTGCAGAAACTAAATACTTGGCAGAAATATGCAATGAGATGAGCAAAAATTGCATAGAATTCAGAAGTGTTAGAGAAGCAATGGATTATGCAGAAAATGATCAAACTTTGATAACTGGCTCATTTTACACTGTAGCTGAGGCAAGGACTTATCTAAATTTAGAAGGATATAGTGAACTATAATTATGAGCTTGTAAATAAACAAATTATGAATAAGGGATTTGCTGTGCTTTTCAGTTGTCTTTTTTCACTTTCTACAATGAGTGGATGCTTAGGAGACGGACTATTCTCATCTGAAGAAAACACAACTTCCATAGGAAATCCTGATTGGGAAAAAGGTGATTTCTGGGAATACAGTGTCAAAACTATAAATTTAGAAATTTCAACTACAATGGTCGTATCGATTGATAACGATGCAACAGACTACTACATTGGTGCTGGATCATTAGAAGATGCAAAAAGACATGCAGTACTAAATCATAATCCTGCTCTAGGAAGAATACAAATGTCTGATTTTGCAATATATGAAAATAATGTACCTCAAAAAATACTCGATTTCCCTCTTGAAGAGAGTAAAAGTTGGAGCTTTAGTCTATATGGGGAAAATGAGTTCATAACCAGCGTTGTAAACATTCAAAATGGAAAAGTTGAAATCTCTGCTGTAAGTGATAGTGGTGCAAGAATAAGCTATATTTTTGACGAAGAAGCAAGATGGCTCTCTTATTTTGAATATATTAACTCTAACGGTGAATCTCAACTAACAATGAATTTAGCAAACTATGGCAGTGGTTTCACTGGAAATTCTTATTTCTGCAGAGGTGGAGATTTGTATGATAAGGAATTCAATGGGCCTGACGTAGAAGTTTATGATACTGTGTATGTTAACGAAGGCCATGAAAGATATGGAAATTGGAATTACATACTTTACTTCTTAGAAGCCGAGACAGGAGGCTCTGGAAGTGGAGAATTAGTACTAAAAGATCAGCTAGGTACCGAAGTGCTTGTTGAAACTTTCAGTCCTGGCGTTACTCGTAATGATTTAGGTACTGTTGAAGGAGATAGTGGAAATTGGACATTCGAACTTTCATTGTCAGGTGAAGCATATGTTAGAATGAGAATTGCTGGTGCTATACAATACACTTACGCTGTTTAATTATCTAACAAACAAACGGTATTTTTGATCGCTGTCTCTAATTTCGTTTTCTATACGTTGTGAAATATATTTTTCAGGATTACGGAAGTTAGGGATTTTTTCTTGCATTTCTTCAAATGTTTTGTATGGCCTGTTACTAACAATTAGATTCATAGTTTTTTTACCTAATCCCGGTATTAATTCAAGCGAATGATATCTGCGAGAAATTGGGCCTGCATGATTGTAAAATTGAATAAATTTTTCTTCGTTTTCTTTGACTATTTCATCTAATACAAAACTAAGTTCAGACTGTGCAGTGTGAGTCAAATCAATAAAATTAACTCTTGCTCTGACATGGTCTATTTGCTTTCGCTCTTCGGTTTCTTTGCCAATATAGCACCTATCGCCTATATTGATTGCCGCACCGGGAATAGGTTTCATATCAAAAATTTTAAACTCTTCAATACCTAATCCATATACTACAGCTTCTCTTCTGAATCTACGTTTACTATCGGGTCTTCCCTCTGGCAATACATCAAGAACGTAAGCGTAATCTTCCATAAATCATGCACCCGTTATCTCCCTAACTGCGCTTATTATGGAGTCAATTTCATCTCTACCCAAAGAGAAACGTTCTCTAGCAAATATAGAGCGGACGTCATCTGGATGCATTGGCAAAATATCTGCAATCTTCGCTGCATAATATTCATCTACATGCTCTAAATCAATAACCTTTTCAATAATTGCTTTAGAATGTTCGGGATTACTTTGGGATAGAAGCCTTACATGATCTAAGGCTAATTTGTGTTCATATTGTATCTGTTCAATCAAAACCATCCTTTCGGAACCGCAAGAATCACATGTTGGACCTTTAGGACCTTCATCCTCTTCACCTTCCTCTCCTTCTACGGATTCCTTAACTTCAGGTTCAGGCTCTACATCGGGAACTGATTGAAAGGAACCACAATCGACACATCGCAACTTGTTTTCCCTTACGCTAAGTTCTTTTTCTAAAAGTTCCTTAACTTCTCCTAGAGTGACTGGTTTAGGTTGTAATTCTTCCATTGGTGTCTCCTTTAGTTCGCCTTTCTCAAATGTTCTGGACGGACTATAAGCTCTTTGTCCATTTTACCTACACGGGTAAGCACCACATATGCTTTGCCCTGTGTCCGTAACACTCTCCCGGTTAGACCATGAAATCTGTGATGTGGCTGTCCTCTTTGATAAGAGGGGTCTATAACTACATTTACAGTCTCTCCATCTTCAAATGTCTGCAACGAACGAGTTATAGGTGATAATCCTCTCTCCCTCGACGGGCGAGAAAGCTTGTGGCGTGAGCCACTCCTTAATCCACGAGATCTTTTAGACATTTTTTTCCTCTTTTGCGTCAAGATGGAGGTGAAGGACATCCAAAACTTCCACCTTGCATACAGAATTAACCAGCGAGGAAAGACTAGGAACAGTGCGCCCCTCATCTCCACTAACAAGTTCACGTATGTATGTCCCGTGCTGAGCCTTGATTACGAGTTCCGCCATATGTTCTTGAAGTGAAGTTACCTCCACCTCATTAATTAGACGAGGGCGTATCAAGTCAGCGCGACGATGTGACACACGTGTCGGTGTTCGCTGTTCAATAACTGTGCCCGTCAACCTTTGCGAGGCTTTCTTAAGGCTTTCGATTGGAATTCTATCTCTAATTGAAACATCAACCCGATAGGTTTTGTCGCAAACTGTATTCTTTAATTCAGCAACACGTTTTCTGTCGACAAATTTAAGATTATTAACTCCTATACGGCCTCCATTTTCTTCGTTAATTTCCTTTTCCATTTGAACTAAATCTATTGCTCTTTTTCTAGGCATCCTTAACTCTAGCACGAATGGGCGCCCTGAACCAAGCATTGCTGCGTCAATGTCTTCCCTACCCATACCATGGAACAAATCTTCACTGCATGAGGTCTCTTTTGCAAAAGGTTTAGCTATGAGTGATTGAACTGAATCAGGGTAGAGTTGACCCGTATTGTTACATTTTTTGCAACCATATCCTTTGCAACTTTTACAAGGCCATCTAGTCTGCGGAACTGTTCTATCATACTTACTGTAATTTCCCTCAATAAAAAGAGACTTCACTTCTAGTTCAATAGTGTCATAACTCGTGTCAATAATCGCCACTACATGGGGATTATTCATTTTAGCTTCTAAATCTGAAGACTTCCAAACACCAATTCCGATTTCTCTATTTAATTGAGATTTCAGAGGTTCACTCAAATTTTCTCCAAAAAGAGAATGAAATTCAGCTTCATTTTGAAGTAAATCTTTATCAACAATTGTGCCTATTTTGAATGAGGATACTGAATAATCTGAAATCGAACTTTCTACCAACTTGACAAAATTTGGAATCTCACTAATTAAACCGTCACAAATTTTGCAGTCACCCTCTTCACAAATCAAAATGTTTTCTAAATCAACACCTTCTTGAATCTCTAATTGATTCAGTACTTCAATACCTCTTTCACGATTGTCGAGTCCAAACCCTATTTTACCAAAAGAACGTCCGAAACAAGCTAAACAAAAAGGTGCGAATGATTTGATATCTTCAAGATTAAACATCTGATAAATTTTTCCTGATTTCCAGTGCTGTTTCTGGAATATCTGTTACAACAGAATACAATTCTAGATTAATAAGATTACGGATTGAATCTGCATTATTGACTGTCCACACTTGTATCGGAATATTTTGTCTAACAAATTTAAACAGAAAACCTGCCGTAAAAATTTTGTAATGTGCAGAAATGAAATCTGCTTGAGATAAAGTAAATTTACCAAGTGTAAAAGATTCACGAAGAACTGCTTTCAACTGTTCTACTGTGTAATCCGATCCCAGAAGCAATCCTGCGTGAATTTTTTCATCTATTTCTTTTACTTTTTTAATAGTAAGATAATTGAACGATTTAATTACGAATTCATCATAATTGAAATAATCAAGAACCATAGCAATTACATCTGCCTCATAACCCGATTCTTTAAGTTCTACTTCCATACTTATTTTACCTTTAGTCGACCAAAGAATCTGCTCTAAAGTAGGTATTTGTGCATTAATATTTATAATATCTGAATAGTTCAAATCTTTGATTAAAACACCGCCTATATCTGAATCATGAAAGCATATTATTTGAGAATCTTTGGTCTTTCGAACATCTACTTCTACCATGTCAGCTCCTGAATCAATGGCATTAGTCACAGATTGTATAGAATTATCAACACTCTTTTTTGAAGTACGTCCTCTGTGTGAAATAATCTTAGTAACCATATATTGTAGGTGTACAGAACATGTTTAAATATTAAATAGTGTTAGTAGGTGGTAAAGAGATTACTATGGATAGTGAATCAAGCCAAAATAGTGGAATGTCCGGTAAAATTGAAGATTTAATCGTTGATTTGGGTGCCGAGAAATTTATGATAAGAAATGATGCATTAAACGATTTAAAAAAACTGTTACCAGAACATGAGAAAGCAATAGCTACTGAATTGGTAAGATGGATTCAATTATATGGCAAATCTGATGTAGGCAGTAGTGCTTCATTCGTTAACAAAGCCGCTATGGAACTTTTCCAAACTATGACCGAAATGGGGCTTGAACCTTTAATAAATGAGGGATTGGCAGATGGAGATTTTTATGCTAGAAGAACAGTCATGGATGCTATTGGAAGAACTGGCCGTATGTCTGTTTTACCTTATCTCATAAAAGGCATGGAAGATGAAGACAAATATACTAGGTGGCAAGCTGCAAAGGGTTTAGGTAGATACGCCGGTTCAAATGAAGCTCGTGAAGCTTTGGTAAAAGGATTATCTGACAGTGACCCCCATGTAAGAAGAAGGGCTGGCCGTTCATTGGAAAACTTTGGAGGTGTTGGTCCAAGTGACGATAAAGCAGAGGGACCAATGGAAAAAGATGGGAAAGGGGATATTGATGGCGATGGAGTTCCAGATTCTGAAGATAAAGAACCAAGAATTGCTGAGAAAAAAGATAAATCTAAAAAAAAGAAATCGAGTAAAGACAAACCTAAAAAAAAATCAAGCAAAGAGGATGATTTAGCAAGAATAGCTGAGAAAAAAGACAGTATAGATTTTTCAACACTTGGTAATGCTAAAGAGGAAGATAAAAATGATTTAAAGAGTATTAAGGGAATCGGTCCATTCCTTGAGGAAAAACTTAACGCCTTAGGAATCTACACTTATGAGCAGATTTCAAAGATGACTCCTGAACTTGAGGACCAAGTAAACGAAGCAATTGAATTTTTCCCAGGAAGAATTAAAAGAGATGAATGGGTAAAACAGGCTAAAGATCTGAAATAATCGAATTACTTCTAATATCTATGGTGTCGTCCTACGCATTGTGCGAGGGAAAGGAATTACATGCTTAATGTGGTCTGAGCCGCAAAGCCAGCTTACAGTTCTATCAATACCAAGACCAAAACCTGAATGAGGTACGCTACCAAATTTTCTAATATCTAAATACCAACCATAAGATTCAGGATCAAGACCTTCCTCTCTAATTCTTTCTACAAGTTCTTCTGGCGACCAAACCCTCTCTCCGCCTCCTATTATCTCTCCATAACCTTCGGGAGCTAGTAAATCATGACAAACTAGTGATTTAGGATCGTTTGGGTCAGGCCTATGATAGAAACCTTTCTCACGAGGGAAATTAGTAATATAAATTGGAGATTTCAAATCTTGCGTAAGTGCCTTTTCTTCTTTGTAACCAAAATCATCACCCCAAGACAAGTCAAATCCCATTGAATTCAATTTATCAAGAACTTCTTCATATTTCATTTTATCAAATGGTGCCTTAATATTTTCTAGCACAGATACATCTCTACCTAACAATTCTAAATCTTCTCTATTCCTTGATAATACTGCAGATATTATATTTAGAATCATGCCCTCTTCTAATTCCATCATTTGATGATTGTGCATCCATGCAGATTCAACTTCAGCGTGCCAAAATTCAGTAAGATGACGACGAGTACGTGATTTCTCTGCTCTAAAAGATGGTGCAAGCGTAAAAATATTTTCTAAGCCAAACATTGTGGCTTCAGCATATAATTGCCATGACTGACTCAAATGAGCATAAAATCTCTGCCCACTTTTTTCATTTTCATCATCATATGAAACGTTAAATAAAGTGGAACCACCTTCACATGCTGAAGTAGTAAAGCTTGGAGATTGGATTTCTGTAAATTCCAGCCCTGTCCAATAATCTCTGAAAGCTTTGAAAACAGTTGAGCGAATTCTAAGAGCTGCAACCATATTACGACTTCGTAGCCACAGATGTCTGTTATTCATAAGATGCTCATCACTCTGATCTTTAGTTATTGGAAAAGTATCTGCAAAATGGAATACTTCAAAATTTGTTACCCTTATCTCCCATCCGCCAGGCGCCCTTTCATCTTTTACTGGCTCGCCCTCTAATATTACAGACGATTCTATCAAAGCCTTCCTAGCATTCTCAAAAGGCTCTTCGTCAACTCTCTCTTTAGATACTGTACACTGTATTATTCCTGTGGAATCTCGGACTACAATAAAAGCCAACTTACCTGATGACCTTGTTCGATATATCCAACCCCTTATCTTTACCGGATTTTCAGATTGGCCTTGAAGTATCTCACTTATCGCCGTGTACTCACTTTTATCTGGAAATTCCGGATACTTCATTGTTGCCAGATTTAATGCACAGTAATAATAATTACCGATGATAATTCTTTTTACTTCAGTCTAATGCAAATTTATGTTTGGTGTTATTTCATGCCCGAAGTGTAAACGAGTTACTGGTGCTGACTTAAAATATAAAACTAAAAAATGCGGGAGATGTAGCTATACAATGAAATTAAATAAAGTTAGGATATGGACTAAAACAAGCGACTCCAAAGACCTACCTGAACTAATTAAAAATATCACTGTGGAAATGGCTAAACCAAGTATAAAGCCCCTTGATTATTGATAAGGTCTGATTTTATATACAGTGCGCAAGTGCGACAACTCTAATAATGAAGAGAAGCTCTCGAGTTTGGAAGAAAGCCGGAAAACAACGTTGGAAGTGGCGTAAGAAGAAAATGCGCCGAAGAAAACGTGAAAGAAGGCGTAACAAGTAGTAAACTAATTTAATGAGATATTTGCTTATAATGGCACTAGTTGAGGGTTTAGAATGCCTGTAATAAATATTGATTTCGAAGACCTAAACCGCATGCTGAAAGAATCTTTACGTTCTGAGGATTTTGCAGAAATTATTCCGCGCATAGGTGCTGACCCTGATGAAATTAATGAAACTGATGCAAATGTAGAGTTTTTCCCAGACAGACCGGATTTACTTTCTACTGAAGGTGTTGCAAGAGCTATACGTGCCTTTACTGAACAAGAATTAGGTCTCGTGGAATACAAAACAAAGAAACCCTCAACTAATATGGTGGTTTCACCAAAGGTTTTAGACATTCGACCACATGTTTTGGGCGGGATTGTAAGAAAAATCAAGCTTGATGATACTGCAATTAAATGTTTGATGGAATTGCAAGAAAAATTACATGTTACATTAGGTCGGAAAAGGAGTAAAGTTTCAATTGGAATTCATGATTTAGGAAAATTAGTTGCGCCTTTTAATTACACTACATGTTCACCGCATGAACCTGCTTTTGTACCTTTACAAAAAGACTACGAAATGACTCCTGAAGAGATTTTAAAAGAGCATCCTAAAGGAATAGAATATGCACACCTTTTGGAAGAATTTGACGAATATCCACTAATCACTGATTCTAATGGAGAAGTAGCATCGATGCCGCCAATCATCAACGGTGCATTGACAACTATTACAGAAGAAACTACAGAAGTACTTATTGATGTGACTGGGCTCGATTTTAATGCTGTTGAGTCCTGCCTTAATATCGTAGCTGCCGCTTTAGTTGAAAGAGGCGGAGAAATTGAGCAAATAGAAGTAAAATATCCTTCTGAAAAAATAATAGTTCCAAATATGGAACCTATAACTCACAAAATCGAAAATAAATATTTAATTAGCTTGCTAGGATATAATCCCGAAAATTTTGCCTTGTTCAAAGCCTTTAGAAAATGTGGCATGGAGCCCGATTTGAAAGATGATATTTGGCATGTAAAAGTTCCTGCATATAGGGCCGACATACTACATCCTGTTGACTTAGTTGAAGAAATTGCGATAGGACTTGGGTACGACAATATTCCAGAGCAGTTGCCCAAAAAGGCTAGGTTTGGTAGTGCTTTGGACTCTAGAAAAATGGAAGTCGAGTGTAGAGAAACTATGCTTGGTCTCGGATTTCAAGAAGTTGTAACTCTTACGCTTACTTCTACAAATAATTTGCATGAAAACACTGGGAGGGAAAGTGAAAATGAAGCTACAGTTTCAAACCCCGTCACTGAAGATTACCACGTTCTTCGATCTAGTATCTTGCCTAACTTAGTCGAATTATTGAAAAATAATAGACATCGAGAACTGCCTCAAAAGATATTTGAAGTTGGACAAATAGTCAAAGAACATAGTAATAGAACCTCTTTGTCATGGCTTGAATTAGCTAGTAAGGCAACATTCTCAAGTGCTAAAGCTACTGCTGAGATTATATCTAAAAGACTTGAACTTAATGGTGAAATAGTGGACGAAGAAGATTCCATGTTCATTCCTGGTAGATGCGTAAAAATTAAATCTGAAGACTTTACTTTAAGATATGGAGAAATACATCCTCGCACATTAGAAAAATTTGAAATTGGATATCCTGCTATTGGTGGAGAAATAGTTTGGTGAAATTGCCTGTCTGCTTTGAATCTAAATCAACTGCAACCGCTTTTCGAAGTTTATTAGATGAACTAAAATACAATTACAAGAGGACAAACGTAAATCGCTCCTACAGTGGAGTGGCGATCGTAATTGCCGTTGAACGTGTGGCTATGGTCTATAGATATGAAATAGAAGAAATTAAAGCCATAGTTGATATTTGGGAAGAAAGACCTAATTCAGGCAATATAACCTATATTGAAGCAAAAGGCGAAGACACTGAAAATATCCGTAATTTATTAGATTTATTTTCTAAAAAACTACCACGGAAACCTTGGGAATATACTTTAGGTCAAAAACTAAGAAATGGTTGGTTTAGCCAGGGAATAACTGGAGCAAAAAAATCTTGGTTAAAGGTGATTCAATGAGCTTACTAAAAGATATTGAACCAAT
>CACOJW010000015.1 GCA_902627615.1 uncultured marine group III euryarchaeote | reverse complement strand
GGCTACTACTGGTGCAATCTCTTCTGATTGAACTAGAGCATCTTCAAAAGAAGATATCCGGGCACCCGGCAATTTTAAAGATTGGGAATCGGGAGTCATAGCAGTTCTAAGTCTTAAAACTGTTTCTTTATCTACCTGTACATAAGAATCTGAATAATCTCCTCCGCCTAATGCCAAGGGATAAGTAATGAAGTTCCTCTGCCTCTTTACTGGCGTTATAGGCCTGGGAGGGAGTGACATTGGAGGTTTAGATAAAGAATCAGAAGTGTCTGTCAATCCTAATGTTGAGGGAAGAGCTGTATAGAATTGAGGCTCTGATTGCATACTTTCAGACTTCTTACTTCTTCTTTTACGCTTTCGCTTTTTAGGTTTTGGCTGACCTAGAAACATAACATAAAACATGGCCACCAAAACTGTCATACAAATTCCTACTGCATATGTATTTGATATTATATTTGCAGTTTTCAAAAAAATAACCAAAATAATTAAAATTATTGCCCCTAGAGATTGCATTAAAAACGGAGTTTGTGCAGATTTGACATTCTTCTTTCTACGGCGTTTCCTGCCTCTTTTTGCAACGGGTGCCATGATTGTCTCTAGATTGCGCACAGTAGATAGCGTATAAGCATTTACCTTAGAGGAAGTCTTTTTGTAATGATGTCTTACGCAACTAGAATGATTGAGGTCCACTGCGATGGTGCATTGCATGAGTTTTCTGAGGGAACCAAGGCTGGAGAAGTGTTCAGAAATTTATATGGAAAGAAAAATAAGGCAATTGCAGCTTTAGTCAATGGCGAACAAAAAGATTTATCTTTTGAATTAAAGAAAAATTGTGAAATTGGTATCATTACTGAAGATTCTGACGAAGGACTTTACATTTTAAGACATTCGTGTGCTCATCTGTTAGCACAAGCTGTAACCCAACTATTTCCTGATGCAAAGCCCACTATTGGACCTCCCATTGAACATGGATTTTATTATGACTTTGAAATGAAACCCATTAATGAAGATGATTTAAGGCGTATTGAAAAACTGATGAAAAAATTAGTGAAACAAAATATTACAATTCAAAGAGAAGAATACAATAATGAAACTCTAAGAAAAATGTTTGAAGACAATCCATTTAAAATCGAGATAATGAATGAAAAAATTGGCCACGACGTTGGCTCATCCGCATATCGCCAAGGCGATTTTATAGATTTGTGCAAAGGTCCTCACGTACGGAATACTTCAAAATTGCGTTGGTTCAAATTAACTAGCACCAGTCAAGCTTTTTGGCGGGCTGACTCAAGTCGAGAGGCACTCGTAAGAATATACGGAATGTGTTATTCATCTAAAGAAGAGCTACAAGCTAGGGAAACATTACTTCGGGAAGCGTCAAAACGAGATCATCGCAAACTAGGCAAAGAACTCCAATTATTCCACATAGATGAAATGGTGGGTCAAGGATTAGTACTATGGACTCCAAGAGGTTCTATAGTAAGAAATGAGCTTCAAAAGTTTATTTCTGAACATCTAAATCTGCAAGGATATCAACAGGTCCATACTCCACACATTGGAAAATTAGATCTTTACAGAACATCTGGCCATTTTCCTTATTATCAAGATAGCCAATATCCTCCAATTATAGGGCGTAATACTTTACGCAAATTATCTGATGAAAATTGCTCATGCGCAGATTTATCCAATCTAATGTCAAAAGGCGAATTAGAAGGGTATATGCTAAAACCAATGAATTGTCCTCATCACATTCGGATTTATACAAGTCAACCCAGATCATATCGCGACCTCCCCCTGCGCTTAGCTGAATTCGGAACTGTGTATCGCTGGGAGCAATCCGGAGAGATTTCAGGAATGACAAGAGTGAGAGGTTTTACACAAGATGATGCACATCTTTTCATAACTGAAGACCAAATTCAGCAAGAATTACTTGGTTGCATAGAATTAGTTAAAATTATTTTCGATAATTTAGGAATGCAAAATTATCGTGTTAGAATTGGTCTCCGAGATTTAAACTCTGATAAATATGTTGGAAATGCAAAGCAGTGGGACAAGGCGGAGGAGGCTTGCCGAAAAGCTGCCGAAATCTTAGGTGTTAAGTTTAGTGAAGAGCAAGGAGAAGCTGCATTTTATGGGCCTAAAATAGATTTTATTGTCAATGATGTATTAGGTCGAGAATGGCAATTAGGTACTGTTCAAGTTGATTATAACCTACCTGAAAGATTTGATCTTACATATGCCGGTTCTGATGGCGAAAAACATCGCCCTGTAATCATCCATCGTGCTCCATTTGGCTCTATGGAAAGATTTTGTGGCGTTTTGATTGAACACTTTGGAGGTATGTTTCCAACCTGGCTCTCTCCTACTCAGGTTCATATTTTAACAATTTCAGAAAAGCATATAGACTATGCCAATCAAATTGCAGACAGACTAGCCAAAGAAGAAATACGTCTGGAGCTGGATACAGGTGATGATACTATTGGGAAGAAACTCAGAACACATAGAAGTATGCGCCCAGCGTATATTATGATCCTTGGTGATGAAGAGCAAAATAATGAAACTGTTTCGTTTTTAAATCCTGACCGCAAGCAGACTAACGGATTACTCATGGACGATTTCATCTCTAAAATAAAATTAGAAATTAAATCAAGAAAATAAAGAAATGACTGGCCGTGGTGGCGCAGAGGGAGGGATTTGAACCCCCGAGGGAATATTCCCACCGGCTTTCAAGGCCGGCGCTATACCGGGCTAAGCGACCTCTGCCTTAAAAAAATAAAGAACACCCAAGCTGTAAGCTTGGGCATTCAGTTCTAAGATTTTTAACTAATCTTATTTACGGCCACGAGCCATTGGGGATCTAGCTACATTTCCTTGTTTGTCAATGTAGTATAGAAAATTGTCTTCTCGTGATACACCTGCTTTAGCTACTGGCTCTGGTCCACCACCAGTCTTTTTGCCACCGCGGGCCATTTTGGTTCTCCAAACGTCACCATCTTTACCTAAATAATATAGATACCCTGACTCTTTTGATACATTTGTTTTTGCAACTACTTCTGCCATGGTTTTACACCGTTTCTGCACTAAAGTGGACAGTATATATACTTAACCACTTCTCGACGAGAAACATATTAAACGTTCAATAGTTAAACTTATAACGTAGGACTAGAAGTCTGTAACATGGACATGAGTACTGATAACTTAGACATAATGCAATTTTTTGTATCTATGCTAATCGTAGGAATTGGTGTGGCTTTGCTTGCTACAGGTATGTTTACTTCATATTTTGGAGCTGGTAAATCTCAAAAAATAGGATTTGCTCTCTTAGCTACTGGAACTATACTACTTGCCTTGACTTATTTAATGGCATTCGGAGGCATTGACGCAATTCCAAACGAATTTGATGAAAATTTCTTTGCTGACGCATTTGTTTCAGGAGTGTCTGCATTATTTGGAATGATAGTAGGACTTTTTGTTATTCTTTTTGTGCTAATGAAAGTAGATACTGTTGATGACTTAGAAGATTTGGATTTGGAAGATCTTGAAGATTTAGATTTGGATGAAGAATTGAAAAAGCTTGAAGAGGAATTAAACCAAACTGAAGATAAAGAAGATGAACCTGTAGTTGACGAAAAAAAGGAGGAGGAATAATGGATTTAGTAATTTCAATGAGCCTTGTTGGAGCTATGATTTCAATGCTCGGAATGGGGCTTCTAATAGCGTATTATGGAAGTAGTAAAACACGGAATGTTGGATTCGGATTTTTAGTAATTGGTGCTGCAATTGCTTACTATATTACTTTGCCTGATACTTTTGCAGACATTTCCTTTTGGAATAGCATGCTTGCTTTCATAGGAGGAATGGTGGGCGGCATCATAGGCATTATTATTTTCTTAGTGGCAATAATAAAATCTTGAATTAAATGAAAGTTTAAGGCATTAGTCTAAAATAGAATAGTGATTCGTGAGAATTGTGAGCTCGGATGAGGAGTTGTGGAAATCAGGTAAATCTGATGAAAATATAACTGACAAAACTAAAGAAGATGAAGATACTTTAGACCTTTCAGCCCCTTCTCCTGAAATTAGCAATAATGATGACTTAGATTTAAGTCCATTAGCGATTAGTGAAAAGGAAAAAGAAGACAACTGGGCTATGCCTTTAATTAACAACGACGAAAAGGGTATCAGCATCAAGGCAATTGGAGTTATAGGGAGTGTTACTATTCTTCTTTTAACTGGTTTATTATATATTTTGTTAGCTCAACAGAGTATAGAAATTGCAGTACCTAATGAAAAATATGAAGAACAAATAATTTATGATATTAATGGAGCTATAAACTTTGATAGTACTTTGGATATACCATTACCTATAGGTTTCATTGATAATGACATTATAATTAATGAATTAGATGTGATTTTCTCAGGTCAATTACAAGCTGGAATTAATGTACCCTCTTCAACTGTTAGGGATGGGTACGGAGATGATAGGAGTGTTTTTGAAAAGTATTTGATCCAAGAACTCGAAGAAATTGACGGGATGATAAAGCAAGAAGGCTTGCCTTCGTCTAATTTAGAAAATGCCCAAAGTATAACATCCCAAAATCAATTCATAGATCCTACATCTCTTGAGATTGTTAGAAGCGAGATTGAGTCAAACGCTTCATACTCGGATACGCTAACGGGAAGTACATGGTTTTGGCAAAGTGCTACTGATTGGGTACCTAGAGATAGCCAACCTGGACTACTACCTCATGGAAAATTGTATATTGGAAAACAATTAGTTGAAGGGGAAAAGGGAATAGCGACTGAAGGTGGAATTGATTTTAACTGGAAAATAGAAAATGGAGGGAAAATAAGTGGTGAACAGACCGCTCTAGTAACTGTAACATCTTCAACAAATTCCGGAAATATATTAGGATATGAGGCTCAATACCAATATAGCTTCAAATTTTATATGTCTGAATCTAGCAGTATGCCTCTAAAATTTCAGATGAATTTAAACTCTGATGCAAGTTCGATAGGTGGAAAACTTTACGCAATCAATATTCAGTATACGGGAATTGCTTCGACAATAACTGAAGGCTACACGGAGGTTCCTACTAAAGCTTATAAGAATGAAGCAAATAAAAAAACTGGAGAATTTCAGCCTTGGAATGAGGGCGCACCAGATTTTGGAAATGGAAGCTGTGGTTTAGACTCTGCATTCAATTTACAAACTGGAATTGACAAGGGTAAACAAGAAATTTCTGAATTTAATACATATATAACTAATCAAGAGAGCTTAGATGATAGGCCCTCTTCTAAAAGTAACGAAAGGGCTTTTGTCATAGAAGCAAATTATACTGAGAATAAGGGTGGGAAATGGAATTTTACAATGGCTCATTACAACGAACAGAGCTCAAGCATCGATGGATGGAACCTAGAATATAACAGAACAAATATTTCTGCTGAAGAAGTAAATGTTGATAATCCAATCATGTCCATGGATGGAATTCCTGAACCATTAACTGTTTGCTCGTCTGAAAAGGTAATGACTGATTTTGATGAAATAAAAAACTGGGCAATTGATGGAAAAACACAAAGCGTAAACTATGAGAAAGTTAAATTATCTCTAGGCCAAAATCTAATTTCTAAACAAAGTCTTTCTTCTCCTACTTCTATCTTAGATTTTGGAGGAGGGTTTGATTTTGCTAAAATCATTAGTGATTTAGGTCAAGGAAATCTTAATCCTAATGATTACTCAAATAATATCGATGTAAGCACTGCAGGAAGCTATGCATATTTCTTAGAGAAAAAGGGAATAGATAATACTCAAAATGGAAATAAATATCAAAAATTGGCAGGAGTGGATGCTAAGGACGGACTGGTTTTATTTAACTTAGAAACAATAAATTCAAACTAATTTATCCAATGTAATTCATATCAGGACTATCTTCTTTATCATTAGTCTCGATATCTTTTAGTTGATTCGTTATGGAGTCAACCTGTTTAGCTCTCTCTTCTAATTCAGAAAGATTAATATTTACACCTAAAAGCTTTTGAAGAGATTTAAGTACAACACTCGCTGATTTTGGGTCAACCATATATCCACTAGTTTCTCCCATTAAACAGCCTCCTTGTATATTCTGCAACTTTCCAAGACCTAGTAAAAGTCCTGAAGCTCCAACTATGCCTGCACCAGGTTCTCCGTCAACAAACTCAACACCTGCTTTTTTGAAAGAATCGACTACTTCTTTAGAGGTTGCAGCCCCTAATACCCTAGGCTCTGGAACTAATTTACCTAAGCCATAGCCTCCCAATGTGTAGATTGTTGTAACTCCTATTTCTTTGACTAAACTTATAATCGTTTGACAGAGATCATATTGACCTGGAGAATCAATTCCTTGATATTCTCCAACTAAGAAAAGCAAATCTCTCTCCTTACCTTTTCCATTGTAATAATATAATTCATTATTGACTAGATTAACAATTCCCTCATCATCAATCAATACTTGCGGTGGAAAATGGGAAGAATAAATTTCTATACATTTTTTTGCATTTAATTCTTCAATTAGATGCATAGCTGCTAATTTACCTACATTACCTACTCCTGGAAGACCTTCCAAAAGAATTGCGTCATTCAAAGATATTTTCTCTTTAGTTACTATCTCACTAAAAACCATCACTTGCCTCTCAACATTCTACGATATTTGCCATATTTATCTTGAGGTGAAAAACGAGGAGGTAACGGGTTTGAAGTTTCTGTGGAACACGAAGTACAAAGCTTTGACATCGTATATTTGTTACATTCTCTACAATATAGAATTGAAGTACGCATTATAACCTCTCAAAGGAGCCAATACCACCTTCATTCTTCAATGTTTTAAGAACTTTATCAACTGCTACTTTTAGCTCTTCTTCAGCTTGTTTATAATTTGGTGCCTTGATTGAAATTCGATACGATGGCGAACCATTAGAAGCTATCTTTAGAGTGGTGTCCTCATTGATAGCTGAAGGTGAAGTCAAAGCTTTCTTAATCCTTTCAACACCATTACTTTCATGAGAATATAGTTCAAATTTACCTCCTATAGAAACGAATGGGGGCGTAACGTTAGCTATGCCTACTTCAATGAAGTTGTCAACCCAGTTTCCACTCCATTCACCTTTGAAGGATGATGAATCCATGACTGATGATTCAAAGGCTGAGTAAATGCTTCCGTATGTCTTAATCATGTTATCTTTTACTTCATTATTCAATTTTCCAATATCAATCTTTGACTTCGTAGCGACCAATTCGAAAAGTCTCGAAGCTCTTTGCTCATTTTTCCAATCTCTGATCTTTTCTTTTTTACGATGACCCGAAACTTGGCGCACCGATGCGTCCACAATCTTACTAGTTTTTTTTACCTTTGTAACTTTGGCGACAACCATTTGCCCCTCTCGAATAAAATCTCGAATATATTTTACCCATCCTGATGCAACTTCTGAAATATGAACAAATGCCTGTCTTTCTGGAAATTCAAGTAAATTTAATGTTGCTCCAAAATCCTTAACCTCAACAACTCGCCCTATAACGTATTCACCTTCTTCTGGAACTTCATCAGAACTCAATCAAGTTCCTCCAGGATTTCTCCTAGAATTTTAGCTTTACCGCCAGTTGGCAAAGCAATAGTTGAACCTGTAACTGGATCTTTAACTATTGTATCACATTTATCAAAAATTACAACCGTATAATCACTATCCGGACTTTTTACTTTCAAAAATTTACTTTTAGTATCTACCATTTTTACTCCGTTAACTCAAATTTTCTAGCTCTAAAATTCTTCTTATGATGTGCTTTACCAGTTTCAGTACACCTATATCTTAAGTAAACTCTTTTTGTTGGTTTTTCACGACCTTCTGGTTTAGGTCTAGGAAATCCGCCATAACCTGCTGTTACTCTTCTGAAGAGCCTTTGCCCCCTTGCCAACTCTGATGCACGCTTCTTTTTTACAACTTCAAGCTCGTGTATGGTATGCTTTTTGGCAAATGGACTGTACATCTTGATTCTTCGTGGGAGTTTCATGATATAATTATCCTTAGGACATCGCCCGACTCAAAGGGTTTAATAAAGCTAATCCGCAAAATAACTATGTTAAATTCTTAAGTTCTTTATGCTTCATCATAAACATTGCTTGCAGAATAGCTAACGGTAATTTAAACCAAAAATTCCGCGTTGCCTTACCCTCGTACTCGCCCCTAGTCAGTTGAGCAAGCATACCAAAAAGAGCCGGTGTCTGGCCCAGGGCAAAACCAATGCGCATAAATATAGAACGATAAATTTTATGTTTTGTAGATGAAGCTCTATACATATCTCGGCTATAGTGTGATCTCCAATATTTTTCAAATAACGTTGGATCGCCTTTTGAAACTGCCTTAGCTGCTAATCGACCTCCTAAAGCTGCATGATTCAGGCCTTCGCCATGAATTGGATTAACATGTCCTGCCGCATCGCCGCACAGAACCCAGTTTTCTCCTGAAACTGGCTCGTCAAATAATTTAGGATCATTGTAGGAAGGTATAACGGAACCAAATTTCTTGCAATCGACAAGTTCACCTGTTTCTTCCAACTTCCACTTACCATTACGGGCAAATTCTCCGGGCCATCTTTCTTTCAGTAAATCATCAAGGGCTTCTTTCATTCCTGGTGTACCTGAATTGTAACAATAACCTATATTGTAGTGATCACTCTTCGGAAAAACCCAAAGATATCCCTCTTCGCCAGGTATGGCACCTACTATGAATTCAACATCATATTCATCGGGTTTTACTCCTAAATAATAACCAGCTGCTGCAAAGAGATGCTCACGCGGTATTCTTTCCATGAAAAATTTTCTAGTAAAACCGTTGACCCCATCTGCTCCAATGATGTATTTCGCCTTGTAATTATCATTAATAGTCCAAACATCTGAAACTAAATCTAATGATTTTACACGTTCAATAACATGTCCTGCACCAGCTTCCTTAGCCCTATTATAAAGGTAAAAATCCCAATCATCTCGTCTAATCAATTTTCCTTTTTTAACTGGAATTTTAAGTTTCTTATTTTTGTATGTAAAAGAAATTGAAGACATGTGAGCTTCAATTGAACTATCCGGGGCATCCATCCACTCTATTCCTTTTACAGGAAGACCACCACCACATGCCTTACGCCTAGGATGGGCATGATCAAAAATTAGTACGGATAATCCACGCTCTGCCGCTTCTCTCGCGGCTGAAGAACCTGCAGGACCACCTCCAATAACTGCTACGTCAACAACTTCCACTATTATCTATTAGAAAGACTCTAAATTAAAGCATTCTCCATCAAAGTTGTAATTTGGAATAAGACAAAAAGCATTTGTCTCCATCAATCTCTGTAATAATGCAACCTTGTAGAATTAATTCTTTTTTACCAAGGCGTGAAACAACATATATTACTCTCGGCTCTTCAAAATCTAAAAGTCCATACAATGGATCTTCCGGCCCATTTAATTCCAATTTTGCATTACTCAAATGACTTATTTCAAAAGTTCTAAAATCAAAACCTCTACCTTCTATGAAAAGTCTATGTTCAATACCGCTAAAACTAATGTGTTTTTGCCTGTCTGTAAAGTCTAAAACGGTCATGGAAGTGGTGGCAAGCTTAACTCAGTTTATAGTATTTATTCTTTCCAAATAGAGTTGTTAAGCTCTAAAAACGCAGGGCCCCATTTGAACACCGACATTAATTTTTCAGCCTGTTCTGGTTTACCGCATAACATTAAGGCCCCTGCAAGAGCTTCTGCAGTAGTCAACTTACCTGCTTTACCTGAATTTATAGGGTTGGCTGGGATAATATTTGGCAACTTCCTAGGCTCTAAACCCATAAGCCTTAGTTTTGAAAATGTTTCCAAAGCCATATTCCATGAGCAATCAACTCCTACTAATCCACCTACCTCAGCTAAAATTAAATCTGATTTCTCCAATGTTTTTTCTGCAAAAGGATCAAGAACAATTCCTCTTGGAGGAAGATCTTTAAATTTATTATAATTTTGTGATAACTTAAATCTCTCTAAGCGTTTAGCAGTACACTTTTTAGGGTCATCTTGGTCAAAGCAAATTATTCTAATTTCAAGTGACATGTAAGGAAAAATCTACCGGAGGAGCTGACATAGTCAAACTACTCAGACTTATAAAATCTGCATAGAGCGCATAATCCCCTACATTGTCTAAATTTATACCGCCAGAGACTTCGATCTCTACATTTGATTGCTCTTTCAATATCTTAACTGTAGAATTAACCAACTGAGGTGTAAAATTATCTAACATGATTCTATCTGCTTTAGCACTATTAGCTTCAATAGCTTGCTCAAGTGTGTCAGCTTCAACTTCCACCGTTAAATCAGGATACTTAGATCTAGCTTTCTTGACCATTTCTGCAATATTGCCATTAAGTTTCAAATGATTATCTTTTATCAATATTGCATCATCTAAGCGATATCTATGTGTTTCTCCCCCTCCGTGAACTACAGCTTCTTTCTCAAATTGTCTAAGGCCTGGAGTTGTTTTCCTAGTTGCTAAAATCTGTACATTGGGATTTATGGATTTGGCTTTCTCTACAACTTTTGCCGTAGAAGTAGCAATTCCACTAAGATGTGATAACACATTCAGTAGCACTCTTTCAATTTTCAAAATATCATGTGAATTACCACTCAATTCAAAAATTAATTCTCTTGAACCTATCAGATCTCCGTCTTTGAAGTCTGTAGCATAATTAATCTCTTCCATTTTCAACAAACTCTTACATATTTCAATACCTGAAAGAAAACCTGGACCGCCATGTACCTTAGCTTGGCATTTTATGTTGGGTACTGTTGCATCACTTGTTGCATCACCCTTTCCAACATCTTCTGTTAACCAGCCCTGTAAGATATCCTTCATCGTGTAGACGACCGCGAGTTATCGGAATAAAGATTAGCCTACTAACCTTTCCTGCGATTCATTACTACGAAGGTAAATGCAAGAAGTGAAACCAAAATTCCGAAGCCAGGACTATCATCCTCTTCTTCCACTACTTCTTCCTCTACTTCAGGAACTTCAGTTTCCTTAATTTCAATTTCTGCAGTAATGTAAGGACTAGACCATTCTGATTCTTCATCTAATGATGTGGCTTCGATTTTAAAGATATATTCCTTTCCTGAAAGAGCTGCAGTGTCTGGCGATAAAGTCACTATAACGGGTATGGTTTGGCCTCTACCTATATCCAAAGAAGTAGCACCTAAAGATGCCCAACTAGGCGCATCAACTAATTTTAGTGATAAAGTATCTACACCATTACCATTGTTAGTTACATTCATAATAACTTGCTTTGAAGTATCTTGTATAATTGTTACTTTACCATCTGAACCTGATGTGTGCTCCATTGACACATCGAATACTTGAGAAGCCTTTGCTGATATTGTCATATTAGCTGTTGTTTCTCCATCTGAAGATAAGATTGTTACAACTATATCCCCACTTTCAGCGCCTGCATCCCTATCTTCTGGGATTGTAACGGATGCCAAAAACTGACCATCACTTACTGCAGCTACTGTTAAGTTAGAAACGCTGGTAACCGGAGACCAGTATGCTGGACCTTCAATACTAACGCTAAATGTATCTTCACCATTACCTGCATTCGAAAGTGCAAAATTGAAATCTACTATAGAACCTGGGTTAGCTTGCATTGAGTTAGAATCAACTGCTAAAAACACTCCATAGTGCTGATCTACAGTTACTTCGAAAATTTGTGTTGCTATTATTGAGTTATTACCTGCTGAAACTGCAGACATTGCAAATGTGCCGGTTGTACCAGCTAAAGCATCTGAAGGTACTGTCATTGCGACATCAAAATTGTATGAGCCTTGCCAACCTATCTCTCCAGAAGTATTTGGCAATGCGCTAAGTGTCCAACCTAAAGGTACATTTGTAACATCCCATGTTAGAGCAAAAGTATCTTCTGTATTCCCATTGTTCTGAATTCCAACATTCCAATCTTGTATCGACGGACCTGAACTGACATCTGCATTTCTCATTCCTGATCCTGAGACGCCGACTCCATAAAATTCAGCTGCTGAAACTGGTATTACTGACAAACCATACGGCTGATAATATGGCATTCCTCCCATTGGGTCATCAGGGTCTGTGCTCGAAGCCTGGAAATTAATTACGTCTGGACCTGCCTTAACAGTACCTGTTAATTCGACTTTAACATCCCATGTTTTACTAGCACCTGCATTCATGCCTGCTAACTGACCACCATAAAATGGATGCCAAGTTTCGTCATCGCTAGTTACAGACCAACCTGATATTCCTGGATATTGAACTTGAATGGCATCTTTAATCGCCATTGGAGAAGTTGTGTTATCTGGATTTTTAACAACTGCAATGTTATCTACAGTTAATTGATAAGCATGGTTTTCTCCAATAGAAAATACTTCAGCTTCCGGCGTATCTGGGTAATTTGATTCGTAGGCTATCCAATTCGTAACGACGACTACAACATCTGTAGAGCCTATTGTTGAACTACCTGAATCTGCGTTGAAGGTTACAGGAACTTCAGGGTAATCCACTTGTACTCCATAACCAACTGTAACTGAAGCTGTAATTTGCTGTGTTGTGCCTGCTCCAAAAGTCTCTATTGCAAAGAAACCTATCTCTTCCGATGCACCATCAGAAAAAGTCACATTATCTGGAAACCAACTATTATGTTGGAATTCAGAAGTAATAACTACATCATTAATATCTGAGTCTCCTGTATTTTCCATATTTAACGTGTAAGTTGCTGTTCCATTATGAGAAGCAAACGAATAATTGTTATAGAATCCAGAAGCACTTACTGTAAAGCCTGTTTCACCACTTGCTGGTGCAAATGTGAAAGCTGAAACTAACATAATCACTGCGGCGACAAACGGCAAGGTTTGCCTTCTACTAATTTTCATTTGGAAACTCCTTAAGACCTACGTCTCAACAAGAGTACTGCACCGAGAGCTGCTACTGCAGATAATACTCCAAAGCCCGGACTATCGTCCTCATCAACTTCTTCTGTAGATGGACCTGAAGTACTGGTTGACTTTTCAACAACTGTGACTGTGAAAATATCTGTTGTTGAAGTTGCTATACCATCTGCTGAAGTTGCTAATATTTGGAAAGTGTGATCACCGAGGGCATCTGATGCTGGAGCCAAGACGTCAATTGTTAATGTTGCAGTTTGGCCTGGTCCAATCAATGATACCTCACTGTCTGATCCTAGAGCAACCCAATTCGGTGCATCTACTAAAGATAGTGTAACTTGATCGTTACCATTACCATTATTTGTCAAAGTGAATTTCATTTGAACTGCCATACCCTCTTGAACTGATGCACTGTCTTTGACAACGTCTGTTTCATTAGTGTAGTAGCCGGCTGTTATATCATAAACTTGATTGGCTTTAACGGAGACACTGACGTGCTCTTCGTAGTCACATTCCATTTTGTCATCTCCACATGCTTCTGAATAAACATGAACCATTGCCATTCCACTTTGTGCATTAGCACTAGCATCGCTTGGAACTGTTAATGTGAAAACAATCAGTGCTGATTCTCCACTTGCTATTGTAGCTGAAGATTCTGACAAGGATGGAGCCCATTCTGCTGCACCCATTGTTTGGTATTCCATTGTATCTTCACCGTTACCGTCGTTTGTCACTGTTACAGTAAAGTCTACCGAAGCACCAGGATCTGCTGTATCGCTATTCTTGTCAACTGCTAGAGTCATGCCGTAGCATTGATTTACAGTTGCTGAGAATGTTTGTGTTTGAGTTTGTGAAGAATCACTATCGGAAGTAATTGTCATTGAGAAGCCGTGTGAGGTTCCGGCTGCTAATCCGCCTGGAACATGTAACCCTACATTAAATCCAAAACTTCCACCTTCAAATTTAGGTAATAGATTACCTGTGTTGAAATCGTCTGCATAATCTACTTGCCAACCTGCACTATCTGCATCTGATGTATCGAAAATAACACTAAAACTATCTAATGTGTTACCAAAATTCTTGATAGAAGGCGTCCACCCTAGAGACACTGTATCATCTGCATCACACCCATTGTCAACGTATTCATTACCTGAGCCTGTTGAGCTTAATGCAAAATTATCTGCAACATTTGCTTCTAAAGTAACAAGTTGGTAAACTCCACTGTTATCATTTGCACTGAAAACGATATTAGAATTGCTATTAATGTAAGAAGAAGCTGGAACAATACCTCCTACTAACTGTATGTCTAATTCCAAAACAAAACTGTTTCCTGCTGAAATGTAGCTAATTGTAGCTTTCAATTCCATTTTATCCCATGCACTATTATCACTGTCTATATTCCATCCCTCACCTGCGTTAGACAAACTGACGAATACATCCTCTTCGAGATTAACTCCATTTCCGTCCATATCTACTTTAATATTTTCAACAGTTATGGTGTAGGTATTTGTTGCATTTTCAGCATAATTTTGAACGCCATCGTCTGAGTATGCTATCCAATCTGCGATTGCAATTCGTGCATTAGTTGAAAAACCATCTGCGTCTTCATCTGACGAAATCGAAATTGTCATTTCTGCATCATCACCTGGCTCAGCGTTAGATTCTGATGCGCTAACTGTGATACAAACTGTCATTGTATCTCCAATGCCCATGTCACCTGCATCATACGTACTGGTTCCTTCTGCATCATCTGAACAATCTGTAAAGCTTGCTTGATCTGCAACCCAACCAGAGCCTTCAGCAAAACTTGCTGACAATACTACGTTTGTATTTGTAGCATCGCTGGTTATTTCTGCCGTGAATGAGGCATGTCCATATGAAGATGCATAGGATGTTATTCCATCATCTCCACTAACAGAGACATGAAGATCTCCACCATGGTCTGCACTTACATTAGGCATTACTAAAACTGATGCAATCAAAGCTAAAGTAGCAAAGATTACACCAAAATTTCTTGCATTTTGTTCCATTATTTCACCTTTTTTGCGTCCTAAAACCCCTACATCATAGACGCAGGGTAACTTATCTCATCATAACACGTATTTAAAAAGGTTCTGAAATATACTGTATTAGTATGGTATTCATTTTTTATATTTCTAAATATTAGGAAACCTTTTATAGTTGGGTCATTAGGAAACATACCCATTTATTGTTTGGGAAGAAGGTCGAAATTTGAGAGAACATTCAAGATTTGAGAAAGCACGTGTTATAGGTGCCAGAGCACTCCAGATTTCTATGGGAGCTCCAGTAGATATCAAAGTACCTGAAGGTACTATTGATCCTGTAATAATCGCACAAATGGAATACGACCAAGATGTAATTCCAATAGACATTGTTGATCGAGAAGAGAAGTGATTATTAAAGAAGTTGAAATACGTAGAATCATAGACTCTAGGGGAAACCCTACTGTAGAAGCAGATATAACTACTGAAAGTGGTTTTGGAAGAGCTGCAGCTCCTGCTGGGGCATCAACGGGCACACACGAGGCAATGGCTTGGCCTAATGGAAGTGTGTCAAAAGGCATGGAATTTGCAAAGGAAAATGTGATTCCAAAGATTATTGGATTATCTGCTGATAAACAAGAAGAAATTGATAAATTACTTAGAAACATAGACAGTTCCGATAATTTTTCTAATCTAGGAGGGAATGTGGCAGTAGCACTATCCTTAGCCACTGCAAAAGCCGCGGCCGATACAAAAAAAATTCCACTATTTCAATATTTAAGTGAAGATAATGATTATTCACTACCTGCACCTATGGCAAATGTACTTGGTGGTGGAGCTCACGCAGTAGGAGGTACGGACATCCAAGAATATTTGGTTACTGCATTTCACGATGATTTTTCTACTGCTATTGAAGCTAATGCACTAGTACATAAAACTGTGAAATCATTACTAAAAGAAAAATTCCCTAACATTGCTCTTGGAAAAGGAGATGAAGGGGCATGGGTTGCACCTCTGGAAAATGTTGAAGCTCTTGAATTAGTAGTTAAAGCTGCCAGAATGGTAGAACAAGAAACTGGTGTAGAAATACGTCCAGGACTTGATATAGCTGCAAGCGAATTTTATGACGGAGAAAAATACAATTACAAAGAACAAAGTCTGACTCCAGAAGAACAAGTTGATTTTGTTTTGGGAATAATCGAAGAATACAATTTACACTCTGTTGAAGACCCATTAGACCAAGAGGACTACGAATCATGGGCCTTATTGACTGAACAAACTGATGCTCTAATAATAGGTGATGATTTGTATGTTACAAATGCCGAAAGATTACAAAAGGGAATAGAGATGAAATCTACAAACTCTATATTGATTAAACCGAATCAAATAGGTACATTAACAGATACAAAAAAAGCTGTTGATTTAGCACACTCGGCAGATATGGCAACTGTCATATCACACCGAAGTGGTGAAACAACTGATTCTACTATTGCACACCTTGGTGTAGCATTTGGATCGCACGCAATTAAGACTGGAATAATGGGTGGTGAAAGGATTGCAAAGCTTAATGAACTGGTCCGAATCAGCGAGCAACTCAGATGACCGAAACCGAAGAGAAAAATTTGCTGATTGACGAGGACACATTCCTCACCTGTGGAGTCCACATTGGAACAAAGCAGAAAAGCAAAGATATGCAACCATACGTCTACAAAGTAAGAGATGATGGACTTCGAATTTTAAACGTTAATTTAACATCTGAGAAAATAACTGAAGCCGCTACTTTCCTAAAGGAATATGATCCAAAAGATGTTCTCGTAGTTTCAGCTAGGCAATACGGATGGAAGCCTGCAAAGAAGTTTGCAAATGCCTGTGGATTTGTCTGTATAGCTGGAAGATTTACGCCTGGAAGATTGACGAATCCCGAAATGCGTTTCTTTATTGAACCTAAGGTTATAGTCTTAACAGATCCTGCAGCCGACGCTCAGGCTTTCAGAGAAGCTGTAAACATCAATATTCCTGTCATAGCAATGTGCGATTCGAATAACTTAACTACTGATATTGATATCATAGTTCCTGGAAATAACAAAGGTAGAAGATCATTGGCCTTAATCTATTGGTTAATGGCTAGAGAAATACTAAGAATGAAGGGTGAATTATCAGCCGATGGCGAACTTGAAGAAACCATCGACGATTATGAAGCTCCTTTAATTTAGATAAGAGTTTTCTTTTTAACAACTAAGCCATAGGCTAATTGTGTTATTCAAAGTACTGTATTTCCTTTACGTTTTGCTTTTGCTTAGATTAGAAATACAATTTTATGATAGAGAGGAATACAAGAAACTGGTAACATACAGGGCTAGAAAATTAGTAAAACGTTACAATACAAGATTATACGTCCATGGAAAACCCCAACCTGGTTTCCTGGCCGCCAATCATACTAGCTATCTAGACCCTATAGTCGTCTTAGCACTCAAGGCCGGTGGTGCTGTTGCTAAAATGGAAGTTAAAAATTACTTGCTATTTGGAGCTATTGGGGAAAAAATTGGAACTTTGTGGGTCAAAAGGGAAGATCGTAAGTCAAGAAAGGGAGTGATTGACTTACTGAATAAATGGGATGCTACTAACAATCCACTTTGGATTTTTCCAGAAGGAACTACATCTTCCTTTGGTAAGTTAGATCCTTTTAAGATGGGGGTTTTCAAAGCTGCTGAAAATAGTGGGCACATGATTCAACCTTTAGTTTTTTGCTATGATAATCCTATGGTAGATTGGGGCAGTAATGGTACTGAAAAAGATCTTTTCAGAAGTATGCTTGATTTCTACATGAATGATGTTAAAACTAATGCATATTGTTTTTGGCTGAAACCAATGAAGGTTGGTCCTGGAGAAGCTCAAAAGGCTGCTGATGAATTGCATAGAAAAATGTTGATATATATCAGACGATTTGAGAGGGCAAGAGATGAGTAAAAAACGATGGGAAGAGGATACTCTCAAACCAACTCTGGATAAATACCCAGAAAGAAAAGAAACTTTGTTAGATGAGCGCGACATACTAGACACTCCCGAAGATGTGAATGAATCTGAAATGGAATTACCTGGAAAATACCCTTACACAAGAGGCATACATGCCACTGGATACAGAGGTAGACTATGGACTATGAGGCAATATGCTGGATTTGGTACTGCCAAAGAAACGAATGAAAGATTCCGGTATTTACTTGCTGAAGGGCAAAGTGGATTATCTGTAGCATTTGATTTGCCAACCCAAATTGGTTACGATAGTGATGATGCAATGGCTATGGGAGAAGTTGGAAAAGTGGGGGTTGCAATCGATTCTGTTGAAGATATGGATGCTCTGTTTGATCAAGTTCCTCTCGATAAAGTATCAACTAGTATGACCATTAATGCTCCAGCATCAATTCTTTTGGCAATGTACATTGCTAGTGGTGTGAATCAGGGAGTTTCTCAAGAAAATTTAAGAGGAACAATTCAAAATGATATTTTGAAAGAATATATTGCTAGAGGAACTTACATTTTTCCTCCAAAACAATCTATGAGATTAACAACTGACGTGTTTGAATATTGTGCTGAAGAAGTTCCTAATTGGAACACAATATCTGTTTCTGGCTATCACATAAGAGAAGCTGGATGTACTGCTGAACAAGAATTAGCTTTTACAATTGCTAATGGAATCGCATATGTTGAGGCTGCAATCGAAAAAGGATTAGACATTGATGATTTTGCTCCGAGGATGACTTTCTTTTTTAATGGCCACAATGATTTTCTCTATGAGATAGCTAAATTTAGAGCTGCAAGAAAATTATGGGCCAATATCATATCAAAAAGATTCGGTTCTAAAAATGAAAAGTCAATGACTATGAAATTCCATACCCAGACAGGAGGATCTACACTAACTGCACAGCAGCCTCATAACAATGTCGTTAGAACTGCAATACAAGCACTTTCTGCAGTACTAGGAGGAACTCAGAGTTTACACACTAATGCCTTAGATGAGGCATTGGGACTTCCCTCTGAAAAAGCTGCAAAAGTAGCTCTTAGAACACAACAAATAATAGCTGAGGAGTCTGGAGTTCCATATACTGTAGATCCTTTAGCTGGATCTTACACTATAGAAAAAATGACACATGAACTTTTCGACAGCTCTATGGCTTTAATCAAAGAAATAGATGACAAGGGAGGAATGTTGGAATGCATCGAAGAGGGATGGATTCAATCTCAAATTATGGATTCCGCTTACAAATTTCAGAGAGAGGTTGAAGGAAAAGAGCGAATCATTGTTGGAATTAATGAATACTTAGAAGATGAAGAAGATAAAAGTGAAGAAATCACAAAAATAGATGAAAAAGCGATAAAAGAGAAAATCAAAAAACTATCCAATTTGAGAAGTGAACGGGGTGATGTTTCAAAGTATATTGAAAAAATTGAAGAAATAGCCTCTACTGATGAAAATTTAATGCCTTATATTATTGAGGCTGTAAGCAATAAAGTAACTATTGGAGAAGTCTGTAATTCACTACGAAAAGTTTGGGGAGAATACCGTCCAAAAGAAATTTTGTAATCTCACGTAATTTTATCTAATCCCCTGCTTCCTTGTAATCACTTGGCGAAGCTAGGCTAGTTTGGTTAAACTGGGGGATTGTGGTTCCCTCGTCCCGGGTTCGATTCCCGGGCTTCGCCCCATTTTTTATAGTCCTAAATTATAGGAGATTAACGATGAAGACAACTCTGTACCAATTGCATCTTACCGGAAGATTGAAACATATGGTAATAGAAGCAAAAGGAAACGAAATAATTACTGAGTGGTGGACATCAAAAGAGGATGAAGACGGTAAAAAACAGATAACAAAGGAAACTGTTTATGGTAAAAATAAAGGACGTTCAAACGAAACTTCTGATGAAGAACAAACTATTTTGGAATTTGAAAGGAAAGTTAAGAAAAAGAAAGAAGAAGGATATGTCGAAAATAAAGAAGACGCAATAATTGGCGAAGAAATTGTTGTAGGTTCTACTTTGACACAATCATTTGCTCCGTGCAAGCCGATCAGTAAAATCAAAGACAAAGATGACCCATATGATGGAACTTGGCTAGCTGAAAGAAAATACAATGGATCCTGTATTTTACTGCACAATACAGGTAAGGAAAAGATAGGATATACAAGAAGAATAAAACCAATAACTGAAATTTTATCTGTTGTTAAAGAATTAAGATTTAATTTAGATAAATTACCAGAAGAATCCTTGATAATTGGAGAATTAATAGCGTTTGATAGTAATGGTAATGAAGATCCTAAAGTTTTGAAAGCTGTCACCACCGAAACTACTACTGAAGCTAAAGCTAAATCGAAATATGAATCCCTAATCTCTGAAGGATATGAATTTCAATACAACGTATTCGATGTGATATTTTGGTACGGAGAGGATGTAACAGACAGAACTTTCTTAGAAAGATTAGAAATAACTAAATTCTTCGGGGAACGTAAAATTAGCGCATTTACAGAAGACATGGCTACTAAGGCAAAAAATAAAGACTGGGAAGGATTTATTCTGAGGCAAGCCGAAGATACAATAACTTTTACAATGAATGGAAAACCAAAAAGAAAAGGTTCTTACAAGTTTAAGTTCATTGAGACTACTGATTGCATTGTCACCAGAGTATGTCCTGGCTCAGGTAAGCATGAAGTTAGATTTGCAAGATTTAGGCTTGGACAATACGAAAAAAGCCCATTTTTTGATGAACCTGTGCTAGTTGATTGTGGTTGGGCTGGCGGCGGTCGTTTAGGAGAGGAAAATATGGATAATCTTACTTCTGAATTAATGCAAAAAGGATATGCTTTAGAAGATACTCAGCTAAACGAAAAAGATTGGTTTGCTGTCGAACTAGAATACCAAAGTAGACAAGAAAGAAACGATAAGGGACAATTATGCTTTGAATTTCCTATTATTGTCCGAACGCGAGATGATAAACCACTAAATGAATGTGAAGTTTAAAGTTCTTTAAAAGACACTTCTTTCTCTTCACCGGTCTCTAAATCTTTTACCTTGATCATCTTGCGAGACCACTCATCTGGAGCGAGAAGAACTAATCGTTTTGCACCAACTCGTTCGGCATGCTTGAAGGCCCATTTCATTTTTTTATCTTCTAAGACTAAATCAACTGTTCGATCTGAAAGGCGTAATGCTGCAGCAACTCTAACTGCAATGTCTCTTAAATCTTGACTTAAAGAAAGAACAATATCATCAACTCCACTAATTAATTCTGGAATCAAGTTTTTCTCTTCTAATAATTCCATAATTACCATATCCCCAAACCCGAAACCTGTTGCTGGCAAATCCTTCCCTCCCAAAGTTGATAGAAGATTATCATATCTGCCTCCTCCACAAATTGCTCTGAATTTACCTTCTCTATCGTGGGCTTCAAAAACAGAACCTGTATAATACGCAAGGCCTCGAACTATAGATGCATCGAATTGAAGCCATTCAGACATGCCATATGAATCAACCAAATCAAACAATGTAGTCAATTCCATAATTGCTGCACTTTCTTTTCCTAACGCATTTGCTAATTTATCCATATCTTTGATTCCAAGAACTGACTGAATTTTAGCTATAACTTCAGAAGAATGCCCTAAATCAGATAATTGTTCCTCAATTAGTTCTGAGGGTAATTTATCCATTTTATCAACTATAATGCATGTTTTAGCAAATAAATCCCCTTCAACTCCTAATGAGCCCAATACTTCTTCCAAAACTTTACGGCTGCTTATACGAATTACAATATCTTCTGATGTTAAACCTAATTCCTCAAAAAAGGTAACAATAACTGAAATCAATTCAGCATCTGCAGATAATTCAGTTGTTCCCCAAATATCTACATTCCATTGGTAGTGCTCACGCCCGCGACCTCTTTGCGTTCTTTCGTAGCGCCAGCATTGTGGAATTGAGAACCATTTAATTGGCATAGGTAAACTTCCTGCTCGAGACATAACCATGCGGGCTAAAGAAGGGGTCATTTCTGGACGAAGCGAAACCTTACGTTCTCCTTTATCTTGAAAATTGTATAGTTGCTTTGTTATTTCTTCGCCCTGTTTCCTAGTATACAATTCTTCGTGCTCTAAAACTGGCGCATCGTATTCTTCAAAACCATGTAAAAGTGAAGCTGCAATAAAATTATCAAACAGCCAATTTCTCAATCGCATATCCTCTGGATAAAAATCTCGAGTACCACGTACGCCTTGGGTCACACAGTGTTATTGAAGCCATATGATAAGTGCTTTGGGCGTTCTTCTGATAGTGGGCACAAAGTTATAGAACTACTTCGATGGGAGTCTAATGGGTACGTCAGAGAAGATTCAAAATCTTGAGAAAAAACTGAAAGAAGTATCTAAGGGAGACTCTGTAAGAATCGAAAAGCAACATAAAGCTGGTAAGATGACTGCACGAGAACGAATATCGTCGTTGTTAGATGCAGATTCATTTGTTGAACTTGACGCACTTGTCAAACATAGAAGCTCAAATTTTGGCTTAGATAAGAAAAAACCTGAAGGTGACGGAGTAATCACTGGTCACGGTACGATTAATGGAAGAACTGTCTACGTTTTTGCTCAAGATTTTACGGTCTTTGGAGGGGCTTTAGGTGAAGCCCATGCGCAAAAAATATGCAAAGTTATGGATATGGCTGCAAAAACTGGATGCCCAATTATTGGTCTCAATGATTCGGGTGGTGCCAGAATTCAAGAAGGTGTAGCAAGTCTAGGAGGGTATGCAGAAATTTTCTACAGAAACGTACAATCCTCTGGAGTTATACCTCAATTTTCCCTAATACTTGGTCCATGTGCTGGAGGTGCTGTTTATAGTCCTGCGATGACGGATTTTACTTTGATGGTTAAAAATACAAGTCATATGTTCATTACAGGACCTGATGTGATCAAGACTGTAACTCACGAAGATGTTACTTTTGAGGATTTAGGAGGTGCTATGACTCACAACTCAACTTCAGGAGTTGCACATTTAGCATGTGATTCTGAAGAAGACATGTTTGATGCACTGAGAGAACTAATGAGCTATATTCCTCAAAATAATGCTGAAGGAGTACCTATATCCAGCTATGATAAGGAAGAACTGGAGAGCATAAAAGAACTAGATTCAATCATTCCAAATAATTCAAACGAACCCTACGACATGAGAGATGTTATCAATCTAATATTTGATGAACGGTTGTTTGAATTGCAACCATACTGGGCTAAAAATATAATCACAGGCTTTACAAGATTGAAAGGTCACCCTGTAGGTATTGTAGCTAACCAACCTGCTGTCTTAGCAGGATGTCTGGATATTGACGCTTCAACAAAGGCTGCTCGATTTGTTAGATTTTGCGATGCCTTCAATATCCCTATAGTGACTTTTGTAGATGTTCCTGGATTTTTGCCTGGAACTGAACAAGAGCATGCAGGAATTATTCGGCACGGGGCAAAACTATTGTATGCTTTTTCAGAAGCATCTGTACCTAAATTGACTGTAATTACGAGAAAAGCCTACGGTGGTGCATACGATGTTATGTCATCAAAGCACATACGCGCAGATCTTAACGTCGCATGGCCTACTGCAGAAATTGCAGTTATGGGATCTGAAGGTGCTGTAAATATCATCTTTAGGAAGGAAATTGAAGATGCTGAAGATCCTACTAAGAAACATAAAGAATTAACTGATGAATATAAAGAAAAATTTGCATCTCCATATATTGCTGCAGAAAGAGGATATATCGACAGAGTTATCTTCCCAAGAAATACAAGAAATGAATTGATTGTTGCCTTAGAAAGATATGGAAGTAAAAGAGAAGAAAGGCCAAAAAGAAAGCATGGCAACATTCCTCTGTAAATTTTAATTATCCTACATCTAATCGAATATTATGACTAAAATTTTAGAAGTGGGACAAAAGGCTCCAAATTTTTCGATACCTGATCAAAATGGAAAAACAATTGAATTAGAACATTTATTAGATAAATGGACTGTAGTTTATTTCTATCCAAGAGATGATACACCGGGTTGTACAGTAGAAGCTAAAGAATTTACTGATTTGGGTGATAAATTCAACGAGCATGGAGCTTCAATCTATGGAATAAGTCCTGATACTGAAGCAAAACATTGTAAGTTTATTGAAAAACATAATCTCACTGTAGAACTTTTAGCAGATACTGAGAAAGTTATGCTAGCTGATTATGGAGTATGGCAAGAAAAATCGATGTATGGTAAAACCTACATGGGAGTAGTAAGAACTACTTACCTGATTAATCCTGCCGGTGAAATTGCTGAAGCCTGGACTAAAGTAAAGGCTAAAGGTCACGCAGAAGCTGTTTTGGAAAGACTTGTTGAATTAAAAGGATAAAATCCTTACATCATACCGCCCATTCCACCCATGCCTCCCATACCACCCATGTCTGGCATGGCTGGCATTCCTGCACCGCCATTCTCTTCTGGGATATCGGAAACTAAGGTTTCTGTGGTTAGAACAAGACCTGCAATAGATCCTGCTGCCTGAATTGCGTTTCTTGTAACTTTTACAGGATCTACAACTCCAGCTTTCATCAAATCTTCATATGTATTTGTTCTTGCATTGAATCCAAAATGGCCTTTGCCTTCTCTAATCTTAGAGACAACTACTGAACCATCTTCTCCTGCATTCTCTGCAATTTGTCTTGCTGGAATAGCAAGTGCATCTTTTACAATTCTAACACCTACTGCTTCTTCATCTCCTAATTTTCCTGCAAGCTTGTCTAATGATTCTGAAGCTCTGAGTAATGCAACACCTCCACCTGCTACGACACCTTCGGCCATAGCTGCTCTTGTAGCATTCAATGCATCATCTACACGTGCTTTCTTTTCTTTCATTTCAGTTTCTGTGGCTGCGCCAATTTCTAAAACTGCTACTCCACCACTTAGACGGCCTATTCTCTTATCCAATTTTTCTTTGTCCCACTTGCTTGATGAGACCTTGGATTGACTTCTCAATATAGAAACTCTATCGTCGATTGCTTTCTTGTCTCCACCGCCTGAAATAATAGTTGTTTTATTCTTTCCAATAATTACTTTCTCGGCAGTTCCAAGATGCATTTCTGTAATGTCTTTTAGCTCTGAACCTTGATCTTTAACGATTACAGTTCCGCCAGTTAGGATTGCTAAATCTTCTAATTGTTCGCCTTGTTCATCACCAAAACCAGGGGCTTTGACTGCACAAGCTTTCACAACTTTAGATGCTACGTTCAAAACAAGAGTTGCTAACGCTTCTCCTTCCAAATCTTTAGATACAATGAGAAGTGGTGCTTTGCTTTGCTTAACTGCGACTTCCAATGCTGGAATCAAATCTTGAGCTGAAGCAACTGTATGATCTGTTAATAGAATCTTAGGATTTTCTAAAACTGCTTCTCTCTTTTCACGATCTGTAATCATGTAAGGTGAAACATATCCTTTATCGAACTCCATTCCTTCTACAACTTTAAGGCTAGTTTCCATTGATTTTGCTTCTTCAACAGTGATGATTCCGTCATGGCCTACTTTCTCAACTGCATCTGCAATTAATGTACCAATTTCTGAATCATTGTTTGCAGAAATTGAAGCTACTTGTTTGATAACTTCCCCAGATTCTACTGGCTTAGATGCTTTTTTCAAGTCTGCAACTACATTTTCTATTGCTTTGTCAAATCCACTTTTTAAGTTCACGGGAGACATTCCTGCTGAAACATTTCTCAAACCATATGATGAAAGTGATTGTGCTAAGACTGCTGCAGTTGATGTACCATCTCCTGCATTATCTTGAGCTTTACTTGCAACTTCTTTGACTAACTGAGCACCCATGTTTTCGTAGGCATCAGGTAGTTCGATATCTTTTGCAATAGTAACTCCATCATTGATAATTGTTGGACTTCCAAAAGACTTGTCTAAAACGACTGTGCGTGCCTTTGGTCCCAATGTAACCTTAATTGCATCAGTTGCGGCAGTTATACCTTCCAACAACTTCTTTCTTGCTTCCTCTCCATAAATCATTTGTTTTGCCATATTTACCTCACATTACCTTTGCTTGAAGATCCTCTGATTTGACCAATAGGTATTCTTTGTCTCCCCAGGTTAATTCAGTTCCTGCATATTTCTTGTATACTACTTTGTCACCAGTCTTCACATTTTCTGACTCTGGACCTGCTGCAACAACAGTTCCAACATTCATCTTCTCTCTTGCTGCTTCTGGTAGCATAAATCCGCTAGCTGTTTTTTCAGCTGCTTGTTCTAGCTCAATGAGAACCATATCTCCTAAAGGCTCAATTCCTATCGACATCTTCTTTCCTCCGTTTTTAAGGATAGGCTGGCCTGACAGTTGTAAAAATTACAAGTAGTAGGCAACCTGAGGTTGTCTACTCCGGCCTCTATATAAAATTGATTATAATCCTTTAATTAAATCCAGCAAAACTTTTCGAGGTTCTGACGATTTCACAACACCGGAGGCAAGAAGGATTCCTTCCGAACCTAGTGTTATTGCTTTTGAAACATCTTCTTGATTTTTGACGCCTGCACCACAAAGAACTGAAATTTCTGAATTAATCTCCTTTACTATTTCCACAGTATCTGAAATAATCTCAGGTTTTGCTGTTGAGACTGAAATATCTCCACCTATCAATTCAGGAGGTTCAACTGCAATCATGTCGGGATTCAAATGCGATCCTTTCTCTGAAGACTCTAGATCAGCCGTACAAAGTACAGTCGAGAGACCAAGCTCTTTACAACGATTTATTGTCTTCTCAATCTCCTCCCAGCTCATTTGACATTCTGCGTGATTTACCAGAGTGCCGACTGCTCCTGAATATTTGACTGCTTCAGGAAGTATAGAACCTGTATTCGAACCGTAAGTTACTCCGTCAACGTGTTGTGCAAAGATTGGTATTTTCAAATTATCACTGTAATCAATTAAATCTATTGCTGATACTGCTGCAGCTAGGTTCACGTTGTGCTCTAATGATATTTCTTCCATTATTTTACAAAGTTCAAAACCGTCTGCACCGTAACCTTGTTCGTAAGTTTTGAGATTAACAATTATGATTGGAAGACCATCGCGCATAATATCCCATGAAACGCGCATTTAATGACCCTTTGGGAATCAATATAAAGGAATCTATCTATTAACTAAAATGATTCTTGTAACTGGAGCTTTAGGGCAAATAGGAACTGAATTAGTCCTTGCGTTACAAGAAAAATATGGTAAAGACAAAATAATTGCTTCGGACCTGAAAGAACCTGAAGACTATGGTGGTAGATTTGCCAAATGTGATGTTACTGACTACGACGCCTACAATAGGATAAATGAAGAAAACAATATCGAGATTGTTTATCACTTAGCGGCCATACTTTCTGCGACAGGCGAAAAAAATCCTGAATTATGTAAGAAAGTAAACATTGATGGACTAGAAAACGTACTTAAGGCTGCAAAAAAGTATAACCAAAGACTGTTTTGCCCAAGTTCAATAGCTGTCTTCGGGCCTGATGTTCCAAGAGAAAACACTCCTCAAAATGTTGAATTAAATCCTGAAACTGTTTATGGTATGACCAAAGTTAAAGGTGAAGAATTGTGTGATCACTATTTCAAAGAATATAATATCGATGTAAGAGGTATACGGTATCCTGGATTAATTAGTTGGAAACACAGACCTACTGGAGGAACAACTGACTATGCAGTTGAAATGTACTTTGATGCAATCAATAATGGAAAATATGAATGTTTTGTGAACGAGGATACTCGATTGCCTATGATGTTCATGGACGATGCAATAAGGGCCACCCTCGAGTTAATGGATGCACCTCTAGACTCATTGAATTACCATTCCAACTATAATTTATCAAGCATGAGCTTTTCTGCTAAAGAATTAGCAAATGAAATTTCTTTACATATTGATTTTGAATGTACCTATAAGCCAGATTACAGGCAAGACATTGCAAATACTTGGCCAATTTCAATAGCTGATGAGGATGCTAGGAATGATTGGGGATGGGAACCAAAATTTGATATATCAAAAATGACTGAGGAAATGATTACAAATTTGAGGAGACTAAATGGGTAGCCCAACCGATTGGATGAAAAGTGAATATGACGAATTAGTCAAGAAAGGATTTGATTGGAAACCTCCTGTAATAGGCGGACCATCAACAGGTAGGGCCATTATTGACGGTAAAGAACGAGTCATGCTTTGTGCAAATAATTATCTCAGCATGAGTAATCATCCTAAGGTCAAGCAAGCTGCTATTGATGCTGTAAAGTCTCATGGGGCAGGTAGTGGAAGTGTCAGGCCTATTGCTGGTAACATGGATATTCATAACGAACTTGAAGATGTAATTGCAAGATTCAAAAATCGAGAAGCTGCGCTTTATTATCAAACCGGATTTGCTGTAAATTCAGGATTAATTCCCCAATTAGCCGGTAAAAATGATTCTATTATTTCTGATCAATTAAACCATGGATCAATCATTGATGGAGTAAGGTTATCTGGCGTGAGAAAAGAAAATCGAACAATCTATGCTCACAATGACATGGGTGAATTGGAAGATAGATTAAAGGAAACCACAAAGAAAAGTGAGAAAACTCTGGTAATTAGTGACGGAGTATTCTCTATGGATGGTGATATTGCACCACTCGATGAAATAACAAAATTAGCTAGAGAGTATGGTGCTATGACATACATTGACGATTGTCATGGTGAAGGTGTTTTGGCTGGTGGAAGAGGTATAGGTGCTCACTTTGGAGTGGAAGATGAAGTAGATATGGAATCTGGATCTTTCTCCAAAGCATTTGGAGTTGTAGGTGGCCTTGTTGCAGGTGAAAAACACATGGTAGACTACGCTTTCAATAAATCAAGAACAATGTTACTATCTGGTTCTGCTCCTCCTGCTACTATTGCAGCTTGTAAAGCTTCGATAGAAGTATTGGAAAGTGAACCTGAACACGTCGAGAAGTTATGGTCAAATACTGAATATTTCAGAAAAGAAGTTCAATCTATGGGATTCGATACAGGAGTATCTGAAACTCCAATTATTCCAGTAATGTGTGGAGAATCACACAAAGCTAAAGAATTAAGTGCAAAATTACTGGACATGGATGTGTTTGCATTACCAATTGTTTTCCCAATGGTTGCTCCAGATAAATCAAGAATTAGGGTAATGATGAGTGCTGGATTAGAAAAGGAAGATTTAGATCACGCATTGAATGCCTTTGAAAAAGGCGGGAAGTCTGCTAGAATAATATGATTGAAAAAATTATTGCTGTGCAGTGAATATTTTATGAAGAAGGAGATTCTGGGGAAATGAGTGAAGAAGAGTGGAAGAAAAAAGATGACGAAGAATAATCCAATCATTATTGATGGATTATTGCGGTACCAATGGCCGCTTATCGTCTTGACATATATTCTATTTATTTCTGTAATGTACTTATATGCTGGATTATTGTTTTACCAATGGCTGCTTGTCGTCTGGACATCTTTTCTATTTTTTTCTGTACTATACTTATACTTAAAGCGCTGGAAAGAGCCAAAGATCGAGGATTATACTCAAAGAAAAGACATGGAACCTCAGATTGAGCTTAGAGAGGCTCAAAGGAAAGCTGAAGAAGAAGAAAAACAATTAAGGAATGAACGTGAACAAAAACGTATAGCCATGAGGCACAAAGCGAATGAGAGAGAAAGAGCACTTGACTATGATTCAGCAATTGATATTTGGGAAGAATTAGGTCAAATTGATCAGGCTGCCAGAGTTCGAAAATTAAAAGCCGATTTGGCAGCTCCTAAAACAGTCATTCATGGAGATTACGTCGATGACCGTGACACCATCGTTAATGACAGTGTGGTCAACAGATCAAACATAGGCATTGGTTCTTCCAAGATGCAAAAACTAGAGAAACTGAATAATATGAGGGAGAAAGGCGCTATTGACGACGACGAGTTCAAGCAGATGAAGAAGGAGATATTAGGGAAATGACTGCTAGTGGCGCAATAGCATTTCTGATTGTAATGGGATTTCTTCTATTAGTAATCTTTGGGATGATAATTCTTATAGGTTTTGCATTGTCAAAGATTTCTGAAGAAATTTGGCCAGACTTAGAAGGAATGGCGAAGACTGCATACGAGGATGGAAAAATATCTGAAGACTTAAATGATTACAATCAAGCATTAGAGAATTACAGAGAAGCTGATAGGTTATACAAAGAATTTAAGCCCATAGAAAACAATCTGTATCACGAAGACATTGAAAGAATAAACAATAAATTATTGGCTGAGAAGCGAGTAAAAGTTTCTCAGAAAGTGGTCCACGGTGACGAAGTTACCAAAACTGAAATCAAAGACAGTGTCCTTAACCGTTCTAATATAGGTGGAGGCTCTTCCAAGATGCAGGAATTGAAGGACCTAGCAGAAATGAAGAAAGAAGGCCTTATAAGTGATGAAGAATATGAAAAAATGAAACAGGAGATTATTGGATAATGGTTGAAATTGATCCTTTGACGGGCCTTCCTAAAGAATTACTAGCATTGGAAGAAATTAGTAAAGAACAACAACTATCTTATGACTTGCTAACTGAGCAACAGAGACTTGAAAAGCTATGGGATGCTTACGAACAACAGGAAAAAGAGCTACATGCAGCCCTAGATCGAATTGCTGAATTAGAAAGAATACTGGAAGGAAAAAATACATATCCCGAAGAGAGTGATGGTATCTCTGACCCTGAAACAAAAGAGAAACAAACAAAGATCATCGAAAATATGGAATCTGTAACTGATAGTAAGCTTTCAAATGTTGAACAAATGGAAAAATTGATACAACTACGCAATAATGGTGGAATAACTCCTGACGAGTTCAAGCAAATGAAGAACGAAATATTAGGAAAATAATTCTTTAACTTTATATTATCTTGAATGATTTTGCGTAGAATGTAGAGTTTTTCAACTTACCTTCCACTTCAGCCCTACGAATTGTTGAACAAAAACCATCTTCTGCGTGAGCATCACCAAAATCATCTATGTGTGCACCATCCACAAAGTAAGATTTACCGTCAAGCCGAATGGCTAGATCACAGCCTTCCTTCTCTTTCATATCGAATAGGCATTGACCACAGGAGGCTTCCACAATTCCATTAATTTCAGACATAATTCTTGATTAGAAAGTAGAATAAACTATTTTACTGTGATTAAAGGTGTTAATTAATGAGCGAAGATGAATGGAAGGATAAGCTAACACCAGAACAATACCAAGTTTGTAGATGTAGTGCTACCGAACCTCCGTTCGATAACGAATATTGGGATTGTAAAGACACCGGAAAATATCATTGTGTCTGTTGCGATGAAGTATTATTTGAATCTGAACACAAATTTGACTCTGGAACTGGATGGCCTAGCTTTTACAAACCTGCAAACGAAGAAATAATTGGTGAAAAGGAAGATGTTTCGTTTGGAATGAAAAGAATCGAGGTTGTATGCTCAAAATGTGACTCTCACCTAGGACATTTATTCGATGATGGGCCTCAACCAACAGGATTAAGGTACTGTATTAACTCTGCATCCCTAAAGCTAAAATAAACTATAGACGTCGTGCACAAAATTATCTTATTGCTCTTAAATAAACTGTAGACAGATAGCTGAATCTAGTCTCTTGGAAATTTAATTCAACCAAATTTTAATATTTTTCATCTAAAGTGTAGACAATAGCCCATTCTTTATCCGGAAAATCTTATTTTCTTCTAAATATTGCTAGTAATCCTACCAAAATTAATGATGTGATCAGTGAAATGGAAGGTAGTAGGCCTTCTTCTTCAGCATCACTAACTGTAATTGTAATAGAATCTATTCCTGTTTTTCCATCGTTATCTGTTACTCTGAGTGTCGCAGTATATGTTCCTTCATTGTTAAAAAGAAATGTAGTAATTCCATTTTCTTCTGAAGACCATTCATAAACTCCATCACCGTCAAAATCCCACTCATATTTGATTATAGTGCCATCATCATCAGTTCCAGCCCCACTGAACTGTACAGTACCTCCTGGACTTATGCTAACATCTTGGCCTGCAATTGCCGTTGGCGTTCCTGGAACTGGATTATTAATATCTTGCACAAAACCTACTGTTATGACCTTAGAAAGCTCATTCTTTTCTTCACTCTCTTCAATAACGTCTGTTGAATCTGCAACCACATAGATGGTGTGAGTTCCAGAGGTAGCTTTCCAACTAGCTGAGATATTGAAGCTGTGTTCAATTCCTACGCTTAGATTGTTTCCGTCAACAGAAGCACTGCCGATTTGATCGCCATCTGGTGTATCTAAGAAGAAACCAACTTCGAAAGATTGATTGATACTTGAGCCTAATAATTTGACAACTGCGTCCATAGTGACTGTGTCGCCTTCTTCAGGATTATCATCACTGAATGTCAATGATGAAATGAATAAATCAGGTCTTTCTTTTTGTACTGGTTTTATGTTATAGGAAGTTACATCTTCGTTACCTACTGCATCTCTTACTGTAAGAACGACATTGAAACCTTCATCCGTTATATTATAAAATGTATGAATTACAATTTCACCTGAAGCATATGTACCATCTCCAAAATCCCAAATATAGGTTAAAGGTCCGTTTGAGTTATCTGAAGAAGCACCTGCATCGAAATGGGTAGGTTCGCCTTCCATAGCTGCAAACATAATCTGTTCACCGTTTTCATTAGTATATGACCAGTTAAATTCTGCACTAGGATTAGTTGTGTCAATTGCTAATGCGTTTACAATACCATAACCAAAATGTCTATTCCAACGAGAATCTAATTCAGGATATGTTGCCCAAGGGCCTTCTTCGACACCTTCGCCATCATCTGCTGAAGAAAGGGTTTCTTTACGGTCAGCACTATTTTGTATAATTTCTTTAACTTCAGAAGGAGTCAACTCAGGATTTGCCTCAAGTAAAAGTGCCGTTACTCCTGCTACATAAGCGGCAGCATAGCTAGTCCCACCCCCTCGTGTACTATATCCATTATCTGATGCGTTTTGCCCTGGTATTCTATTGTAACAACTTCCACTAGCAACGCAGGCCACAGCCTGAACTATGTTTGTTCCTGGAGCGACAACATCTGGTTTTAGCTCATCGTATGAATTACCATCGTTATTGTCTCGGCGAGGGCCTCTACTAGAATAAGAGGCTAGGCTATCATCTGAACTATCAATACTATTTTTATCATCAATAGCTCCTACAGTTATTGCTAAAGAGGAAGCAGCCATAGATGATAGCCCATCATTATCCGATCCGCTATTTCCTGCGGCCACTACTACAACAATTCCAGCTAAAATAGCTTCATCAAGAGCTTGGGAAAACATATCACTTCCGTCAGAACCTCCAGTTTCGTGCGAAGTGATTCCAAATGGTACAACCATAACGTCTATACCATAACTATCGCTCTCAGCCCCTACCCATTCCGTATCCTTATTTTCAATGACCCAATTGAGGCCGTCCATGGCAGATTCATAAAATTCCTGCTCAATTATGTGATTATCATAAGGACTTGAGCCAATTCTACTAGCAACTCTAACATCAATTAAATTGGCATCGGGTGCAGAACCAAGAAAATTAGTTTGTACTCCGTCAAATAAAAGTCCTGTGCTTGTTGCCATAGCTGCCACTGCAGTTCCTCCTCCATCTTGATCATCTGGATCAAAACTTCCATTATCTTCTTGCAATGATGCCATACATAGTGCATCGTCGTAACAAACCGCATCATATCCTGCAATAAATTTACCCTCTAATCCTGGATGCTCATTATCAATACCTGTAGAAAGTATTGCTATGTTCACACCTTTACCGGTGACGCCTAATTCCCAAGCTTTATCGGCTTGAATTGTATATGGTGCTACATCTCCTGCATTAGTTACAGGAAATATGGGGGAAATTAGCAAAAATACTGCAAAAAAAGGTAATACTTTCACAAAGTTACTGAATTGTCACTAATATTTACGCTTTACTCAGAAAGTTCACTCAACCAAGCTCCGCCAGTCACAAAAGCTAAATTGTACAAAATTAATAGCATGAAAGCTAATTGAAAGTCTGAATCGTTAGTAACCAACGAATCTGTAGCTCTCAATGATGCTTCTATTACTGTGAAAAGTAATATTGGAATGGAAAAAAGAGATGTGATCATCCAACCACCGTGCAATGGTGTTGCTGTGCTAGCTGCTAAGGTGCCAACTGCAGCTATTCCAACGCATCCAACTAGAACTACCAGATATGCTAACGATAAATTATTTCCAAATTGATTTTCAAATAAGACTACGTAAAGTATTGTAATTATTGTGCTTAATATCCAGAGGAGGAATAAGGAACCTGCCATTCTCCCCAAAAATAATTGATACCTTGTTATCGAAGATAATTTGAGAAGTTCAAATGTCCCACGCTCAGATTCTCTTGTTGAAATATGAGTAATCAATCCTAAACCGGTCAACAAAATTACTGACCAAAGAACGCCGGTTCCTTCAAAACTAGAATCTAAAGACATTGAAAATTTAAAAGTCATTAATATCATAAAAGAAAGTAAAGCTGATGATACAATCCCTTGCAAGGAACGGAACTCAACTCTCAATTCTTTTCTGATTAGAACTATTAGAGGATTCAAGCGATTTCACCTCTCTCTAATTTTATTGTTCGATCTGAATAAGAAAGTTCATCATGAGAAACTATGACTATACTGCAACCATCTTCCTTCTGTTTCAATAACAATTCTTCTATTATTTCTGTTCCTTCACTATCTAAACCTGTGAATGGCTCATCCAATAGGAGTGTCGTCGGGGAGTGGGAAATGGCCATCGAAAAACCCAATCTTTGGATCATTCCTCTGGAATAATTACCTGATAAATCATCACTAAAAGAAACCAAACCAACTTGAGCAAGTAAATTACGGGCTTTCTCCTCTGAGTTCTCAACTGAATTCAAATCTAACCAGAATTTTAGATTTTCAACTCCTGTTAACTCGGGATAATATG
>CACOJW010000014.1 GCA_902627615.1 uncultured marine group III euryarchaeote | reverse complement strand
AAATACCAAAAGATTTACGTGCAGACATTATTTTTGGTAAACAAATAGACATTATCTATAAAGCTGAAGGAAGAGTGGATTACATCTGGGTTAAAACTGCAAATAAAGACTATGGAGATTGGAGGTCTGCGCAAGCAATAGTCCACGATGTACCCGAAGCATTCCACATGGGAATTAATCCAAATTATGAATTTGACATGGATCAAGCATTCGTATTCCAAGGCTTCCCAGATGTTTTCATAACAACTAGTTCTTCTGAACTTGATGTTACATTAATTGTAGATGAAGGCTATACTGGAGGGCATTCTGGAACCTTCATAGATGTTACAAATGTAGGTGATAATACCACTATGAGATTAGATGGAATCAACTATATTATTGATTCGCCTAATGGTGGAATAGAAAAGGCATACTTGAGTGCTACAAATTCGCCTGCAACACCTCAATTTTATCTTGAATACATGATAATACATGCTAATGATATAGAACATGTAGAAATAGTACCTAATCAAATATTTGGACTCTATCCTGTTTTTGAGCTAAATAACGCAAAAGGTGGCGAATTATCCTTTGCAATAGGTGGTGAACTTAAGATGGGACCTATTACACTAGAAACTTCTGCTGTTATGATGGATCTAAGAGTAAAGAGTGTCGCAGGTAAAAACATACTGCCTACTTGGCTAGGAATTCAGAAAAATGGAATGGATACTGAATTTGGTAATAATGAGAAACATTACATTCTACCGGAACCAGGAATGAGCTTTATCGCATCGTTGGAGGCTAGTTTGTAATGTTCACAAAAGATCAAAAACGAGTAATAGTCAAATCAATAGCTGCCATTCTTGCATTAATCTTAATTTTTGTCTGCTATTCATATGTCATACCAAGAACTGAAGTTGAAATTGATACAGTATATCATAGCTCTTATTCCGCACTCTTCGTTCAGTCTAAGATAAACAATGCAGGTACGAAAGAAATAACTGATTTAAAAATAAAAAGTTCCGTGTGGAACGGAACTGAAATGTTAGTTAGTGAAACTAATTATCCAGGTATTTTGAAACCAAAACAATCTGTTAAACTTCCACCCTTAATATTTGATGGGCCGCACGCAGACCAGTATGATCTAGTGATTGAAATGGAATTTAACAGTAATGAAGGAAAACAGAATTTGATTTACAACTATGAAATTAAAGATTATGGGAATTTAGCTTGGCATGATCAATATTTTAGTTTCTAAAGAAAGATATTTTATAGATAAAGACTAACTGTAGAATTACTGGACTCAACCCCGGACTCAACCACACATGCCTAAGCAGATTATATCAGCGTCAGAAATGGAACGCTTTGGTTATTGCCCACTATCTTGGTATTTAGATCTTGAAGGAATAGATGCTGAAGGCGATGAAGTTCATAGTGGTGTTGAAAAACATAAGGAAATGGGGGATTCTTTGAAAAGTTTACTTGTTGAAGAAGAAAAATCAAGGGAAACATCAACCACCCTAATGACTGTTGTTGCAATGATTATGACCTTAGTAACACTTGCCCTGGTTATTCTTTTAATTTCAAGTGACCAATTAAGGCAAAACTTAGGATTTATACTCTTAATAATTGGAATTGGATGGATGTTAGTCGCCTCCTTTTTCCTTTACAGACTTTTAGTATCGACCGAAAAAGTTGATAAGCTACGTGAAGACTACAAACTAGGAGAAACTGATATCGAAACACCCGATGGACTTACTAAAGAAACTCCATTGTTGAAATCTATAGAACATAATCTTGCAGGAAGGCCAGATTATTTGATAAAAGAAGATGAAATGCGTATACCTGTAGAAGTAAAAACGGGCAGAAGGCCAAGAGCTCCTTTTTTTAGTCATGTTTTACAAATTGGTGCATATTGCTTATTATCTGAAGAGACATTTCAGAGGAAACCGGCCCATGGCCAAATAAGATACGGATTCGATAATGAACCTCACGATGTTAAGTGGGATTCCGATTTAAGAGCGTTAGTTCTTGAGAAATTAGAAGATATGAATGACATTCTTAAAGGAAAGACTGAAGCACATAGGAACCACAAACGTGTAGGTAAATGTAACAGCTGCTCCAGAAGAAAGGGATGTCCCGAGAGACTTGATAAATAAAATTTAAGCGAGACATATACTTATACATACATCCCAATTATAGGCGCCTAGTAATGATTCCCGTAAAAGTTGCTATTTCTGGCCAGCCAGGTACTGGTAAGACCAAAACTGTTCTCAGAATAGCAAAAATGATTGAAGATAAATTCAGCATAGGTGGATTTACCACACACCCTATTTACGAAAAGGACGAACTAATTGGCTATAACCTAAAAGACTTTACAACTGGCGAAGAAGAGCTTTCTGCCTCTGTAAGATGGGATGTAAAACCTAAAATTCCGGGGAAAACTCCTGAAGCAAGACCCTTGGGGATAAGGCTTGATGCTGTAAATAGAATAGCTACCGAATCAGTTACTAGAGCTATTGAAAACGATGATTTAATCCTAGTTGATGAGGTAGGGAAATTAGTATCAGAATCTAAAGAATTCAGTGCCATACTAAAAGAAGCTCTAAAATGTGGAAAACCTATGCTAATTACGATGCATAAACGTTCAAGAAATCCTCTACTACAATCAATACGTAAGCGAGATGATTTGAGAACATTAGAAGTTACTCCTATAAATTCAGCCATACTTCCATCCAAAGCTGTAAATATTCTAAAAACCGGAATGGTGTGAAACAGCATCGAGAGGGTAAAGCCAAATTTTTAGCAAATTTATCTGGGAAAGATAAAGGACCTGGAAAAGCAAAAGGTGTATTCTATAATCCTGCTATGAAAATGAGCAGAGATTTGCACGTAGCTTTTTCAAACAAAATTGGATTGAAAGGAACTATGCTTGATGGATTAGCTGCATCAGGAATTAGAGGAATTAGACTTGCACTTGAATCAAATATAAATTCTGAATTTTGTGATATCTCTGCTTTAGCTACAGAAACCATAGAGAAAAATTTAAAATTAAATAAGATAAAGGCAAATATTTACAATATGCCTGTTGAAGATTTACTTCAAGAGAAAAAATATGATTGCATAGATATTGATCCTTTCGGTACTCCTGCACCATTCCTAGAAGCTTCACTAAATGGATTAAATTATGGCGGAATATTAGGAATATCTGCAACAGATACGGCAGTCCTATGCGGAGCTAAACCTTCTGTTTGCTTAAACCGATATGGTGCCAACTCTATGAAATGGGTTTCTGCAAAAGAAGTAGGTATCCGTATACTTTTAGGAAAAATTCACACTTTAGCAAATGCCATGGGAAAAGGAATTGAACCACTACTATGCTACTCTGAAGGGCATCATCTACGTGTTTTCGTGAGATTAGTTAATAAAAATGAAACTAAATTAAAATGGCTTAATCTTCAAATGGATGTCGTAGATGAATATGAAAATGGTTCAGGGGGACCTATGTGGGTTGGAAAAGTCATACAAAAAAGAGTAATTCCTACTGATTGTGAGGGGAAATTAGGAAAATTTTTTGAAATAATGTCAAAAGAATCGGAAGGGCCTCCAGGACTATATGACATAAATGATTTGTCAAGATCTGCTAAAATAGGTCAAACTCCTCGACGAAATAAAATTATACGATGTCTGGAAGAATTGGGATATTTTGCAAGTTCAAGCATTTTTTCTCCGCTAGGTATCAAAACAGATGCACCTGAAGCAAAAAGATTAGAGGCGACAGAACTCGCCCAATCTTTATAATGACCCTCTAAGTCCGCACAACCCCATGGAAGTTTCCGTAATTAACAAAACAAAGAACGAATTGGAAATCGAAATACACGGTGCTAATGAAACGTTACTAGGACCTTTGATGAACCATACGCTCGCTAATCCTGATGTTGATTATGCCTCATATTACATGGGTCACATAGTTTTAGACAGCCCTAAGTTCTACGTTAGAACAAAAAAAGGTACACCTAAGAAAGCTATCCAAAAAGCTGTAGATGTTATTATCGCAGATATCAAAACAATTCGCGATAAGATAGCTTAGGTTATGTCCTTACCGGCTCGACCGGAAATAGGTAAAGAACAGTATTTGTCCAAGACTAACGGCATTGGAGGTAAGCTTCGTGGAAAACCAGAGGACTTCATCGTAGAAGAAATAATAAATTTAAATCAAAAAAAACACTGGATTTGGTCTAAGGAAAATGATCAAGGAAAACATAGCATAGTAAAAATAACTGCAAAGAACTGGGATACACACGTTTTGGTTAAAGAATTAGCAAAGAGATTAAATATTGGACAAAAGGCAATAAGTTTTGCTGGAACTAAGGATAAACGTGCTGTAACTAAACAACATTTCTCACTAATGGCTAAACAGAAAGATATTGAAAAAATAAATTTAAAAAATATCAATATTGAATTCTGTCACCGTGCAATAAAACCAATTCGATTGGGGAATTTGATTGGAAACAAATTCACTGTGAAAATAACTGATGCCAAAGAAAATATTACAAATGCTGAAAAAATAATTGATGAATTAAAGGATGGATTTCCTAATTACTTTGGTATTCAAAGATTTGGCGCTGTGAGGCCAATTACTCATTTAATAGGTGAAAAAATTATAGAAGGTGATTATGAGGGAGCTGTTTGGAAATATCTATGTGATGGAAATGAAAAATTTGCAGGTTTTGAAGCTAGAAATAAATTAAAAAACACAAGAGATTTAAAAACCGCTTTAGAAGAATATCCACGAAGTATGCTGTTTGAAAGACAAATGATAGGCTATTTGTTGAGGAAAAAAGATGACTATATCGGAGCTTTGAAACAGCTACCTGAAAACTTATCAAAAATGTTCGTACATGCATACCAAAGTTCAATTTTTAACCAAACTATAGATATGAGATTAAGGATGGGGGAAAAATTACATGTTCCATTAATAGGGGATAATGTAATTCCAATAGATAATTACGGAGGACCTGACCAGCGAAGAGTTATTGAAGTTACTGAATACAATCAAAAGAAATTAGAAAAAAGATGCAATGAAGGGAAAGCTTGGGTTGTTGGTCTCCTTCCCGGATTAGAAAGTAAACATACAAAAGGCCTCCAGGGAGATTTGGAAAAAAAGATCATGAATGATGAAAAAATTAAATTTAAAGATTACCAAATAAACGAAATTCCTAACTTTACATCTCTGGGAATGTACAGACCATTGTGTCAAAAAATTAATGATCTTGAATGGGAAATAGACGGAAAAGGAGATATAATTCTAAACTTCTGGTTACACAAGGGTACATATGCAACATCTTTCTTAAGAGAAATAATGAAGTCTAAAGATGTGAGAGCTTACTAATGGCGCCAAAATGCATAATTTTTGATTGTGATGGAACTCTCGTAGATAGTGAATACCTAACTAATTCGGTTATTGCTCAAATGGCTGGAGAATTAGGTGTTGAAATGACTGCAGAAGAAGCTACGACTATTTTTGGAGGGAAAACACTAGATGCTGTAATATACGGTATGAAGGAAAGATCTGGAAAGGAATTGCCTTCTGAATGGCTACCTAGATTAATAAAAAAAGTAAGTGATGCATACAAAAAAGACTTGAGACCTATGGAAGGTATTGACAGGCTCTTGAAAAGTACCTCTATACCAATATGTGTAGCCTCAAATGGACAACCGAAGCATGTTGAAGGATCTTTAACTGTAACAAATTTAATTAATTATTTTAAAGGTAATATCTTCACTGCATCTGAGGTTGGAATTCCAAAACCAGCCCCCGATTTATTTCTATATGCTGCAGAAAAAATGAAATTTAAACCTGAAGAATGTGTAGTCATTGAAGATAGTATTGCGGGCGTAACTGCTGCGGTTAGAGCAAATATTAAAGTTTATGGCTTAATCAAAATGTGTAGTGCAGAAGAATTGAAAAAGGCTGGAGCTATTCCTTTCAGCAGCATGACGGAATTACCTGATTTATTAGGATTGAAATGAATCGAAATAAGCTAATTTCTGCTATTTTTGTAGGTGCTTTGCTAGGTCTCTTTGCTAGTGAATATCTACATGACAGCGATTTTGATGGAGTTCCTAATGATGAAGATGATTTTCCTAATGATCCAAGAGAGTGGAATGATAGTGATCAAGATGGAATTGGAGACAATGAGGATTTAGATGATGATAATGATGGATACCATGATACAGATGATTCATTTCCAAATAATCCAAGTGAATACAATGATAATGATTTAGATGGAATTGGAGATAATGAAGATTTAGATGATGATAATGACGGATATTATGATAGTGAAGATATTGATTCTTTAAATGACATTGCGTTAAAATTTAATTTTAAATCAATTGAATTATTGGATAAACAAAGTAATCGTATCGATGCACCCCTGATTTTTTATCTTTACTCAGAGGGGCAACAAATACAACGCTTTGACAATGACGACTTACCATGGAGAGTACCATGGCAAAAGGAATACCAACTTGGAACTGAGTTTGAATTAAACGTACCAGATAACGAAACTGAGTATCAATTTACAATCGTTGCTGTTTATCATAAATTTAGAAATGCCGAAGAATTTGACATTAGCGAATCAAATGAAAGCTATAGAGCTACAGTCGATTATAGCCTTACAAATTTCTCACTAAATAAAATAACAAGCATTACATTAGACGGCTCTTTAGATGGACTTGATGAAGGAGACGATGCAAAAATGCTCCTTGAAATTCAAACATACAGTTTTGGCTATTTGGTCACATATAATTGGAAATACAATACTGCAGAATATCAAATGAGTTATAATTTTGATCCTGTAAGATATGCACATTACAAGCAACAACAACACACTATTCGTGAGTACAGAGACTATATGAATTTCATAACAAAAGAAGAAACTGCAATTATTGAAATCGCTCAAATTCTTAAAAATATTTCAAATGAAAAAGAATTTAATAATTTGAATGAAGTAAATTTCATTATGAGTTTTGTCCACTCACTGAAATATTCCGAAGACAATTTGACTGCAGGAGTCGGAGAATATCCACGATATCCTATTGAAACGTTAATAGATCAAACTGGAGATTGCGAAGATAGTTCTGCATTGCTAATTTCTTTATTAGAAACATTAGGATATCAAACTGCGATGATTTTGATACCGGAAGCTTGGGAAGATTATGGTCATGCTGCAGTAGGGGTTAATCTGACCGGAGCAAAGGGTATCTACTATGTCTTAAATGAAGGAAAAGAAAACGAAATAAGCTATTACTATGCAGAAACAACTGCTGAAGGTTGGAAACTAGGTGAAATTCCAGATTTAGATTCCAGAACTGCATATGTATACGAGGCATAAATGAAAGAAGAAAAATATCCTATCAAAGTTGACGATGAAATTTATGGCCCAATACCTCTCGAAAGGATAATTAATGATGTCAAAAATGGAAATCTTACGAGAGAAGCTACTTTTTGGGATGGAGAAGACTGGATTTCAGTTACTTTATTTTTAGAAGAGGAAATCCCTGAACAAACTTGGAATGAAGATAATTGGGTAGATAATAAAGAAGAAATCAAGTACGAAAACGGAGCGCCGTATCCTACAACATCAGCTTGGGAAGATATTGTCAATAAAGGTAGATGGGCTGTAATTTTCGGTGACCATTTGATAATTGAAGGGGGACGTTTTAATCTTAAAGCTCTTGAGTCTGTTATGGAAGGTGAACCTCGTCACGGAGGAATACCCATCAAAAAAATAATTAATGTAACTTTTAAAGAAATTGATAAAGGAGTAGAAGTTATTGCTAGTAGTTTTCACAGAATGTACGAAGTCTACTCTCTAAAATGTTGCTTATCTAAGCAAGATAGTGATGAACTTAAGAGAGAATTAGAAGAAGTAAACGTTCGAATTTTAACTGACTGATAGTTTTTTATGTCTGTAAAGCACAAACCAGTTATGACACGTATATGGTCTCTAATTACAATTGCGCTACTCATTACGAGCCCAACTGTTACATCTGCTTATGTAAATGAAGATATTTTACATCCAAACATAGTTAGAGCTATAAACAACGCAGATGCTACTACACAAATTGAATTTATAGTACAATATCGTCCTGAACTTACTGAACAACACCTGAAAACAGCCGAAGGAATTGGAATTGAAGTTATTAGTATTTTTGAATTTATTGATGGGTTTTTTGCTAAAGGTACTGCATCACAGATTAAAGATTTAAGCAAACAAGAAGATATCTTTTGGATAGAACATAATTCACAAATGGAATACTACATGCAAGATACCACGAGAGTTATTAACGCAGTAGAAACTTGGCAAACAGTTATTATTAATGAAAATGAACAAGTTATTGCAGATCAGGCAGATCAACATACATATATTGATGGAACTGGAGTAGCTGCAGTAATTATTGATACTGGTGTTGACGCAGGTCATCCTGATTTTGATTACGACGAAGGTAAAACTGTATCTTACAAATTTGATAGAGCAACAAGAACGTGGATAGAAGCTGAAAATTCTGATACCTCAAGCGGACATGGTACTCACTGTGCTGGAACAGTTGGCGGTAATGGTGATGCCTCTGCTGGAGCTAAGAAAGGAGTAGCTCCTGGCGCAACATTAGTTGGAATGGGAGTTGGAGACATTGCATTCATTGATAACGCAGTTGAAGCTTTCGAGTGGGTATACGATAATTCTAGACCTGATGCAAATCCATTGAATATTAGAGTTACTTCAAATTCCTGGGGAAGTTCGGGTTCAGAATATGATCCATCTAATGCTATTTCTCAAGCTGTTCTAAATTTACAATACGATAACAATGTAGTTTCAGTATTTGCTGCAGGAAATTCAGGAGGAGATGGTAGTGATTTACAAACAAATCCGTATGCAAGTATCCCTCTTGTAATTGGCGTTGCAGCCCTTGAACACGATGGTTCCGGAATCGCAGGATTCTCATCTAGAGGAGATATGACTAAACCACAAACATGGCCTGATATCGGGGCTCCAGGTGTCGAAATATGGGCAACAGCACCTCGAGCAACACTTATTGATATAATTCAACGTCCTTCTGATGACGACCTATACTACATGGCTATATCTGGAACTTCTATGGCAACACCACACATTGCTGGAGTAGCAACACTATTGTATCAAGCTGCGCCATCATTAGGTATTGCAAACTATATTTACGAAGATCATGAAACCCTCGAGGGGGAGTGGTACGGTGATAGAATAGATACTTTTATTTCTGAAGCTGAATTAATTTTAGAACTTTCAGGAAGATACATTGAAGGCGGTCAATCAAATGCTAATGGAACCGTAAGTAACACAGGAATGAAGCATGATTGGGGACAAGGTCATGGTTTGATTGATACGAAATATGCAGTTCAAATGGCATTGACCTTAGAGAGTATGAGAAATGCTGGTGAAGATGTAACTGTGTTTGATGCAAGAGATGCAATGCTAGGCATATCCCATGTTCACAAAGCTAAGAAATATACCGATACGCTAAAAGCTGAATGGAAAGGTGAATGGGCTTATTTCGTAGGTAGCAGCGGTACATATGTTACAGACTCTACTCACTACCTACACGTTCCAGAGGGAACTTTAAGCGCTGAAATAGTATTATCTTATCCCCAAGTAAACACAGATAGGTTTACTGTTGCAGACTTAGAATTATCAATAGACATCAATAGTGATGGATCAAATGATAATTCACAAAGTCTAGGAACTAACACTAACGCTAAGGAATACACTATCTCGGTAGATGATTCTAGTAGCGGCCACCTTTGGGTATTCGGCATCGAAGGAACTGCTGTAGGAATAAAGCCTAACCAAGGTGCAACTCTTGAAGAATTTTGGGAGCCTCGTGTCCCTTATGACGTAAACGTTAGATTAATTATGGCTTCAGGAAACCACTACGTAGATGAAAATTTGACTAATTATGGCGATTATGCATGTTCTACAGATGGAGTCAATATGAACACGCATAGCCAAGCATGTATATCAAAATTAGAATTTGGTGAACCTTCATCAGCCTACAATGGAACTAACTTCATTGAAATGGCATTTAACGCATTTAATCTAAGTAGGCTTGGAGCACAAAGTGAAATTGTCTCTGTAAATGAAGAAAGTGGCTTTTGGAATGTTAGAAATGCTGCTATGGCTGCTGGCACAATAGGCTTTGGAATAGGAATTATGGCTTTTGTCGTTTGGGCCAGAAGACCATTTGTTGGAAACTAAAAGTGGACTTGTAGTTTTTCCATTATAGATGGTTTTGGCATTGCACCAACTAATCTATCGACTAATTCCCCGTTCTTAAAAATCATCATAGTTGGTATTGACATAATACCATGTTGTGATGCTGTATTAGGGTTCTCATCTGTATTCATCTTTGCAATAACTACATTTGAATTTTCATTAGCTATTTCTTCTAAAACGGGAGCAATTGCCTTACACGGACCACACCAGGGTGCCCAAAAATCAACTAACACTAAATCATTATTCTGAAGAATCTCTTGAAAGTCTATATCTGTTACTTTTATTGTACTCATATTTATTTCCTCGTTACTTGCTCAAGCTTATTTGAGCTACTATATTGACTATATTAAGAAGCCTGAATATAGTCTTTTTGATATAACCTCAGGAGTCCTCCGTACTGGGCGCACTAGTTCCCCTTACATCACTGGAACTCTGAGGTGTTTGCTCAAAATGAGCAAGGCGTGATTTCCTCGCCTTTTAGCTGGGACGCATTAAACGAGGACAGCACTATCTTTTGCTTATTTATTGGAGTTCACCAATATCTGTAGCTGTTATTCCGTAGTGAGCCCAAACAGGTTGTAGATGTCTCTCTACTTCACCTTTGAAATCAAACTCATCGGTTCTTTTCTGTTCTAAATCCATTTCTAAATCATATACTTTTGAATTTATGGAATTAGCACCCCAATTTGGAATCCACGTGTGGTTTCCTTCTTTGGCTGCGCAGGTTGCTGCATCTGTATGTTCAGCTTGATGGGTGTCAGAGTTGTAACATCCAGATGTGTGAGCTGCTGCGAGAGGCTCAATAACCATCCAGAAAGCCATTCCTTCTGCTTGGTGGGTTTGGGCTGCCTCTATTGTTTCATCAGTTGTCATTTTGCTTGCGTATCTGATTGCAGCTTGTGAGTAGGTGATAACTAGGTTCTTTACAACTGCATCTGCATGATCTTGCTCAGTTGTAATACCATCATTATTCAATACATCTCTACCTGCTTTCATTTCCTCAAGAATAGCTAAACTTGGGTTAGCTGTGTTAAAGTTACCGGCTCTCTTTCCACCAGTAGCATATGGTCCGCAGCCTGGTGATGAACCGTGGAAAAAGGCCCAGCCTTCATCCCAATTGTGAACTGCATTAGCTGTTCCTTTAGTTTCCTTATCGATAGCTGTGTTCAATTCATGTATAACGTATGCAGTCAATAAGACATTTTGAATTCCTTTTTCAACTGCTTGTTCTCTAACGGCATCAGACTTACCTTCAAACTGACCGGTTCCTTTGATAGCAGACATTACGAAAGCATCAATGGAGCCTGTTTGGTTATAGTAATCATCATAGGGGTGCATTTTGCCTTCAGCAGAAGCAAAACCTTGTAAAGTTCTCATTGAACTTCCCTTGTCCGAGTGAACACCGTCTTTGTAGATAGTTTCTATTTCAGACCATTTGTGTTCCTCTGCTAGAGCTTTTATATCACAAACATCTTCAACGAGTAACCGATGGGAATCTACATTAGTTGCATACTCATAACCACCATCTTCTCCTGGATCTGAGTTTGCTGCATCTTCTTCATCGTCGCTAAGACATCCTGTGAATGCCGATATTACGACAAGCATTGCTAAAAACATAGCACTGTTTTTCAGTTTCATTTTTCTCACCAAAATTTAGGTTACCCTAATTTAGGTTAGCCTAAAAAATGCCTGTATATATAATTTAGGGGGGCCTAAATTCCATCATGATGTATTTTTTATAACGAGGGTTGTATCGACGATTATGGCAATGATGGATGCTCTATCTGAAAGTGCTGAAATGATGATAAAAAATATCAATGAGTTAGCATCAAACGGTGAACGCGTAAGAACCTCAGATTTATCTGCTAAAACTGAATTAAAACCTGCTAGCGTTACTGAGATGATTCAACGCTTAGGAGAAATTGGACTAGTAGATTATGAACCCTACCATGGCGTCCATTTAACAAAACAAGGGCAACATGTTGCAAATGTTATTGATCACAGGTTCAATATGCTAAAGCGATTCTTAACTGAAATACTTGGTGTGGAAAAAGAAGAAGCTGCAGAAGTCGCTTGCAGAATGGAACACATTTTAACAAAGGATGTGGAAAAAAAACTAAGCTCTTTCTTAGGCATAGACTACGATGACGAATCTGATTTATTTTGTCATAAGGTAAATATTGAAGCTGAAGAAGAACCTGAATTTGTATCCTTAATTAATTTCAAAGAAGGTAAAACAGGTAAAGTTCGTCTTGTTTTAGAAAAAAGCGAATTGACTGAAACTCTGAGTGGTGCAGGGTTATCTCCGGGTCGCAACATAATTGTTAAAAAATCGGATGGTAAAACATATGATATTGAAACTGAGGAAAGTACTTTATCTTTAGATAGCGATTTGGCTGCAAAAATAATACTTCAAAATTAATGGCCTCTAAAGGAATCCTCTACATAATTATTAGCGGTCCTGAAAATTACCAACGTGCTACTGAAGGGCTTAGAATGGCTGAATATCAAACCGGCGAGGGGACACATGGTGTAGCACTCATGCTACAGGGTGAAGGTGTTGAATGGCTACGAGAAGGTGAAGAAGAATATAGAAATAATATTCAAACATCCATAGGAGTAATTCATGAACTAGGTGCTCCTGTATTCACATGTGGCGCATCTATCAATGAGAAAGGGTTAACTGCTTCTATGAAGGATTACAAATTTACAAATTCATCTGCTCCTAAAAGAATAAGCCAAGTCGTTAGTAAAGGGTGGCAACTAGCTATTTTTTAGAGAAAAAAAGGAATTCAATAATCTAATTTCAGCTTCTCCCCATATTTCCATTCTAAACGTAAGATAGAGGAAAATTACTCCATATACTAAAAAACTAGTAATCAAAAGATAAACCTCAGAGATATCAAATGAAAGTATCATAAAAAGAGGAACTGCGGAAATTAAAGATATAAATAATATTGAAAAAATTTTACTCCAAGGATATGCATCTACAATTTTTACATCTAATGTATGCATGGATTGGTACATAATTGCAAAAGTTGACAACCAAGTAACTGTTACTGTGGCAAAAGGTATGCCAAGTAAACGATTATCGCCTTCGAGATTAGTAATTAAAAAATAACTAAGTACAATATTTATTACTGAGACTATAATTGCTAGACGTAGCAAAAACTTTGTTTGGCCACTGGCCATCAAAATCCAACCAATTCTAAATGAATAGGTGGGCAACAAAGTCATATATATTGTAAAAATAGGAATTGCATCCTCATACTTTCCAGTAAACATCGTAATTATCAAAGGTTCTGCCATAAGTATTAAGAAAATAGTTAAAGGAAAAAATAGGAATGAAAGCTTTTCTATGCTTTTATTATATAAATTTCTCATTTCAACTAAATTATTTTCTTTATGAGCTTTAGACAAACGAGGTGTGATTACTTGTGAAGCTGATTGAGTAAACCAACCAAAAATTGGAGCCCAAAGTGAACCTAAATAATAAACTCCAAATACTGAAGTTGAAAAAAACATAGCCACTAAGTATTTGTCAATGTTCACATTTATTACATAAATCATTGCTGTTAAACCAACAGGTATTCCATATGCTAATTGTTCTTTGTAAAATGTATTACCTACATATGCTTTGTTTAGATAATTTAAATAAATATAAACTAAAACTATAACTGCCTTTGTAATAGCTGTAGCTATTATTCCATATACCATTCCCAAAGTTGAAGGATTTAGCCAGGCTGCTGAAGGCAAAACTATGATATCAATTACAGTAAAACCAATCATGCATTGCATCGCTAACGATTCCTTACCCTCTAAAACCAGTAGATTTTGAAGAGGCAGAACTAAAAGCATAATTCCTGTGTATATTCCTATCAAAAAAATAAAAGGTTGAAGATGATGCTCTGATTCTAAAATTTCCATCCCCTGTGAAATTCCCAGCGATGTTAAAATTACAAACAAAGATGAAAATCCAACTATAGACCAAGTTTGTTTTACAAGAAGGGGATGAGCCTCTGATTCATTTCTAGGATAATAATAGAGTAAAGATTGAGGAATTCCTAGCAATAAAATTGCTTGAATTACTGAATAAATCATGACTAACTGTTGATAAGTTCCATAGTCTTCCTTCAAAAGCAATCTCGTTAATGCTATAGGTATAGCTAAGCTAATCAAAAAAGAGAAGGCTCTACCATAAATTAAAATTATAATTTTTCTAGATAGATCCATATTAATTCCCTACCAACTTCGCATAAATTCTTTCTGAATTTTTACCATCTAGGTTTTCATGAAACAACTGCTTTAATCTATTTTGCTTATCGCTAATACTACTTTCTTCTAAAGATTTCTCTAAATTTAAAAGAAAGGAGTCAAATGTTAAATTTATCTTTTCTGGAAAAATATTTTCATAATCATAAATAAATCCCGGATCTTTTCTATAAGCATCAAAATCATAGCAGTAACTTACTATTGGACGATCCAGCAATAAATAATCAACCCAAACACTAGAATAATCAGTTACTAAAATATCGGCATTTCTAAGTAATACAGACACCTCATTGCAAGGTGAATTGGAAATATCAATAATATCTCGTTCTCTAAAATTAAATGGTTTCGTATTAGGATGATTTTTTACAACCAATACTGCATTATTATCTTTTAAGGATTGATTTAATTTTGTAAATTCATCTTTAGAAAAAATATCACTTGAAGGAGTCTTACGCCAAGTAGGCATGTAAAGTACCATTTTCTTATCTCCTACTTGTTCTTGAATCCATTCTGATTGTTTAACTAAATCATCTGGTAAAGAGTTAATCTCCTGCATTAAAGAATCGTTTCTTGGCAAACCTGTAATCCAAATTTTTTCCTTTGGTAACCCAAAAGAAGCCTGCATCGCCAATTGATCTAATTTTGAACTGCAAATAATTCCTGCATATAATTTAAACTCTTTTTTGAGTTTGCCAATATCTGCTTTAGAATCCTGAAATCCTATTCCTTTCAAAGGTATACCATGCCATAAATTAATCAATTTTCTTCTACGAAAATCAATAGAACTAAAATAAGGTATGTCATCAGTTCCATGATGTATAAAAATAGATCTTGCTCTTATCCAATATAAAATTCCTCGAAAGCTGTAAAATGAAATAAATCTTTCATGACCAAATGATTCTTTACTGTAACACAATAAAATACAATTAAATTCTGAAGAAGATGCTGCAAAATCGTAACAAAACCTCAAATTATCCCTATAATCATCTACGTTTCTAACAGGAAAGAGTAAAATTTTATCATCTTTAGGAAAGCATTTATCTAAAAACAAAAGAACGAATTTGAATAAATCAAATAAAATATCAGTGGTTTTGTTCTGTCTAAAAATCATTCTTAATCTTTCTATATATCTCTACTATTTTATTAGATATAATTTCTCTTTCCCAATTCTTTTTAACAATTTCAGGACCTAAGTTTAGTGCTTTATGCATGATTTCATCATTATCGTATGATTCTAAAATATGCCTAGCTAGCTCATCAGAATTATTTGGATTAAAAAATAAAATAGGATGTCCCGAATTTTCCCACTGCCTGTTGGCTGGAATATCACTTGCAATTAATACTGAGCCACAAGACATTGCCTCAAAAGCAGTTAATGGGATACTATCTGAAAAACTCGGTGAAATTACTATCTTAGATATTCCCATAATTTTTGATAATTCTTTTTCGGATAATTGACCTGTAAATTCAACATTAGTATCTACTAATCTACTTTCTATTTCTTTCCTTAACGTGCCTTCTCCTGCAAGATAAAATTTGATTTTAGGCTCTTTTTTACTAATTTTAATTATAGCTTCAGCAACAGTTGAAGGATTATAAACTTCTTCAAAACCTCTGCTAAATACAACAACGTCCTGCTTATCTAATGGCTTAAAAATATCTGTATCTATTCCAATTAAATTAGGAAAAATGCTCTTTTCTTTAATTCCCATTTGCTTTAATTTATCAATAAGCAAGGGTGGAGAAATTACATAATAGGACTTTTTAATTGAATTTTTAAAAATCCAAGACAAAAGCCAGGAATTTTCCGAGTGTAGAAGTAAATCTGAACCCATGACTTGAACAATTGTAGGATAATTTTCAATTCTGCTTGCATAAAATCCGTGATTTGTTAGAAAGTATCCGTGTACTAAGTCTGGTTCAAAATCATCAATTAAATTTTGTAACCGTTTTGTGGTTTTACGAATTTTAGAACCAAAATTTGTAATTAAAGTTCGATCAAGAGGAGGTTCCGGTCCAAAAAAATGTGAATTTGGAGTATCTCCTAATGAAAATATTTTTACTATGTGGCCTTGTTCTTCTAACCAATTAAACCACCTAGAAATATGAACACTATTTGCATCAGCTACGAGTGCAATTTTCATTTTTCCCATGTTTTTGTTCAGACTCTCGTATCTTAGTACTACTTATATCTGGCGTATGGGGCAGCATTACCACTTCGATTCGTCTTTTTTCAATATTTTCTCGTCCCATAAAATCAATATAAGGTTCTTTTTCCCAGTCGGTACCATGGAAGACATGTGTAACTCCGTATTTTTCATAAAAAGGGCTATGTTCATTGTTGTCAACAATTACTATTTCCATTTCTAAATTTAAATTCTTTATCATTGAAACTCGCTGATTTTCATTATATTTTATTCTTTGATTCTTATACTGATTTGCATAATTATCTGATACTACTGCTAAAATTAACAAATCACATTTCTTCAAAGATTTCTTTATTATATTGATGTGGCCTTCGTGGCAATAGTCAAAAACTCCAGCTAGATAACCAATACGTTTAGGAATTGACATTTGAATTTGAGATCTCCTCTAATTTAACTACTTTTCCACCCCAATCAAAGATTAGTAATTCATTATTCAAACCCTTCCCAAATCCAGTAATTTGTATTCCTGTATCTGCAATCAATTTTTGAGTAAAATTACTACTTTCCTTTTTTGCTAGCCATATTGTTCCACTGCAGAAATCTCCATATAGATATCCATTTTGTAATTCTGAAGGGCCCCAATCCATCCAAAATCCTCCTGTAATTGAGCAATGGCCGTCTCTATGACTATATTCAATCACGGGATCAGTGATGCCCTCTTGTGGCTGACTCATTGATACATTACAGTCTGATTCTGCATCAAAATTGTGAAATCCTTCTCTTAATGACCATCCGAAATTTGCAGACTGATTCCATAAATCAATGTAATTTACCTCTTCGAAACAATTTTGGCCTACGTCTGCAACCCATAGACCGCCGTTAGGATCAATATCAAATCTCCAGGGATTCCTGAGTCCACTGTGCAACATTTGGAATTCAACATTTCCATTTTCATAAGTAATAAGAACTATAGACCCTAAAAGTGTTGATTCATTTTGCCCATTGTTATGCGGATCGTTTGAACTTCCTCCATCTCCTATTCCCCATAAATATTGATTATTCATTACATGGATTATGTGGCCGGAATTGTGGTTTCTATACGGCTGTTCTACTTTTTCTAAAACTGTTATATTTTCAGCAGAAAAACCGTGATTTTCTATATTTATTTCACCTAATATCAAAGGTGCTGCATCAGATCCCTCGCAAATATCTTTTTCAATATAAGATATTAAAACTTTACTAAACTCTTGATTATCAACGAATACCATGCCCAGCAATCCTTGCTCGAAATGGCACCTGGAAATACTCGTGCTTAAATTTCCAATATGTCTTACTGTGTCTCCATTATAGCCCAATACAAGACCGCCTTGATATGCAATCCAAATTTCATTCAAAGGTTCATAGTGCAATGAAGTGATAGGAGTTCCTTTTGATAGTATATACAGATACGGCTCACATATCAAATCGTACTCAGTTTCTAGTGAACAATCGGCATTCATTATGTCTGGCCAACTAAAGCCTTCGTCATCGTCACCAAAACCTAAACAACCTGTAAGGGAGCTCGAAAGAAATACAATACTGAACAATACTGCTAATCTCAAAGTTTATCCTTTATTTGCAGTAGGGCTATTCACTTCTGTATTTAGATAGTTCCGTTTCTGCGAAGATATACTGCGCCACCTACAAGTGCCAAAGCTCCCACTGCACCAGCAGCTATAAGCATCGTATTAGAACTTTCTGGAGGATCACATTCATCTCCTGAACAACTAAATGCTGCACCAAAGTAAGCATCTATTCCTGGAACTCCGCCGATGGCTGCACCATAAGTTCCTAAGTGTGTCGTTGTATTAGTTATTGTTAAACCAGGGCTATACATTACGTCTAGTATAATTTGTGAAGCTTCTTCATCATCACTAATGGCTTGCATAGCATCTTGTATATTCTTAACTTCCTCTTCAGTCATGTATTCTGGATTATACATTGCTGGATGTCCTGGCGCTCTTCCAAACCCATCCGGAGCCCCTATAGCATAGAAATCTGAAGTTTCTGTAAATTTATCTACAAAACACCAATCTTCAGGAGTTTCACCACAATAGGATGGAACTGTAGGGTCTTTTGCAAAAGCTATGTCTCCTGCACCCTCAGCAAGGCATCTCAAAGCTCCTTGGTACTTGTAGTAAAGTGTTCCACTATTTGGTATACTGGAGTCTTCAGAAAAATGTGTAGTTACTGTGTCTCTCAAAGACGTAATTTCGTCTGGATCACCAACAACTTCAACGTAACCATTCGCAATTAAATATCCCATGGGCAGGAGCATTCCTGCACTACCTAATGCAGAAGTATGACATGATTTCTTGCCTTTCATCAATGCATATGGATCTGTATCTGGATCATCGTCTTGATCTGCAAGAGCCATATCTGAATCCTTATGAACCCAAGCAATAGCTGTGTAGTATGGTCGACCATCTGCTTTCTGCTCGGAAGCCATTACTTGTAAATTATGATTTTGCCAACTCAACCATGCAGCTCCACCGTCTAAGAAGCCAATATCTGCATGACCAAATCTTAGCGCTTCAATAGTTGCTGCTGGACCTCGGACAGGATATATCTCAACATCCATACCAAGTCTCTCACCTAACTCATCTGCAAAACGTTGCGGATTTTGATCTTTGTTTCTATATTCTTCTTTCGTTTCGAAAGCAATAGTCAAACAATTATCTGGATCCTCACATTTATCAAATGTAGCTGAATCAAAAAAGAGACAACCAGACATGCAAGTAGTCATTAAGAATACTGCAACAAGCAAAGTGTTCAAACCTTCTATTTTCATAATAAGACGTCCTTATTTAGGTGAGCCTAAAAAAAGGCCTTACATAAAGTTTAGGGCCACCTAAAATGATTTTAAGCAGCCGACATAAAGAAATTTATTCAGAAATAATATGAGCAACACCATTAGTGCGCAGAATCTAAAAATAGGATATTCTAAAATTCTTGCTGAGATAAATAAATTTAACATTAAACAGGGTGAGATTGTCTCTATCATAGGAAAATCGGGTATTGGAAAAACTACTTTTCTGAAAACCATTGCAAACTTAATAAATCCAATAGAAGGAAAACTTAGTATTTTTGAGAGCGAACCGAAAAAAGAACGAGGATTAATTGGATATATCCCTCAGAAATTAGGCTTAGTAAAGCATTCTAGTGTTTTCTCAAATGTTCTGCAGGGAGCTGTATGCGAAGAACCCATTTGGCGCTCAATCACAGGATTTCATGAACAAAAAACACTAGGAATAGTTCAGGATACAATCGAGATTATGGGTCTCAAAGACAAGATCGATGAACCAATCAGCAAACTTTCTGGAGGGCAACAACGAAGAGTGGCTATTGCGAGAACAATGGCTCAAAACCCTAAGATTATTTTAGCCGACGAATTTCTAAGCGAATTAGATGCCAAAACTGCTGAAAATGTTTGGAAAAACATGCTAAATTACGTTAAAGAAAAAAATATTACATTAATAATTGTAGAACACAATATCGAATGGGCAAAATTAGCTGATCGATGCTTCGAAATGGAACTTAAAGAAAATAAAGAGTATTCTTCTCTGGAGGAAATTTTTAATGTTTAACGATATACTAGACTTTTTCAGGAAAAGGAAATACCTTACCTTTGTTTTAACCATGTTTATTCTAACATGGCTAGTCTTCATGGATTTAATTGATGGAGAACTATATAGGCTCGAAAATAGTCTGGCCAATCTCTCTACATTTTTTTATAAATCTTTGTGGCCACCCGATTGGAAAGTGTTCAGTATCAAACAATATAATTGTAATAGTCCTGCAGCACCATGGCCACTTCCTGCTAATTTCTTTTGCTCTCAGGGTTACATTGGAATTAGTGAAACCTTAGAAATGGCATTCGTTTCAACTGGATTTGGATTCTTAATTAGTCTTCCACTTGCAATTCTGGCTTCAAGAAATTTATATCCTGATGCTGTAGCATTACCTGTTAGAACAATTTTATCGGGCATGCGAACATTACCTGCCCTAATATGGGCTATTTTCTTTGTTGTAATGGTTGGACTAGGAACTATGTCTGCTGTTTTTGCAATGACACTTTACTCTGTAGGCCATTTAGGTAAATTACAATATGAAGCAATTGAAGGATTGGCTAAGGATCCTATTGATGCTGCAAGAGCTATGGGACTTTCAAATTCAGAAATTGTAATTAGAGTAATAATTCCCGAAAGTGCAAATTATTTGATTTCACAATTATTATACATGTTTGAATATAACGTTAGAAATGGATCTATTATTGGAATAGTTGGTGGTGTTGGTATTGGGTTCTATCTAGCTGATTATCTTGATGCACAACTTTACCAAAGAGTTATGGCACTTTTAATTGCTTTATTCTTTGTTGTTCTAGTTATCGATTTTATATCAATCAGAATAAGATCATACTTCATTGAAGAAACACTTAACAAATCTTATACTTTTGAAAATATTTTTAAACCTAGATGATCATAAATTATTAGCTGCACTTTCGGATTGTGGACTTATAAAAATATCACTAGAATTAACATCAATGTGTGGAATAGTTAAGGTGGAAGAACTAGGTAGTATATGAACTGGACAAGCATTGCCACACAGAGGTGCCAAATAATCTTCTCCTGACTCAGTCATAATTAGCCTGATTCCATTTCCAGGAGGAATAATGGCATCTATTCCTTGAAATTCCATCCTCATAATCTGTCTGTCATTTGGAAGGACGGTTTGAGGTTCTGAACCCCCTGCGTGATAACGAATATCCATTGTTGCATGCCCTAACCTCATTCCATTGGTAGAATCTTGCATTTCAACGAAGATTTGTCCACCGTCAAAAAAAGCAATCGTATCTAAGTGTAATCTCACAAGACCTGAAATATGTACATAATCAGTCTCAGATAAAGCAGGGCAATCAAGAGTCACACTTTGTTGAGCTGCACCTCCAACAACTGCTAATCCACTGACAAATACGCCGGAAAATGGACAATCACCCAAAGATAAAACTAAATTCTCTACATTTTCAGGCGGCCAAGTCTCTTCAACTCTCCACTGACCATCATTCCTCTGAACTTGAACATTTAAGTCAGGTTTTGGACCTACGTCTTTTAGATAATATTCGAACCACTCGAATAAATCTTGAGCCCAATCCCATCTCGTCATATTATGTATGGCTTCAGCACCATAGCCAGAATCCTGAGCATTATGTTTTGTCCACTGGTCTGGATAATTGTGTTCCCATTGACCAATCATGCCTCTGACATCATAACCTGCATCCTGATACTGATGATACCAAGGAGTTCCATCGGGACCACTAAAAATTTGATGAGGATCTACATTCCAATCTTGCATACCGTGGACAAAGTAAACTGAGCCTTCCCAGTTATTGAACGCTTTGTCAATATGTGATCTCTCTGAATAGTAATTATCCATATAAGGGTCGAATTCACCTGCTCCGTAAGTAGTAGGTCCAGCAAAAAAACCTTCAACTATGTCTGGACAAATATTGTCTAAGTCATCTGGATTATAATCGACAGTACTTGAAAAGTAAGCCATGTGCATAACTTGAGATCTTGCTTCAGCACTGCCGTTCTTATACAATAGAGGATGAAGTGCTGTGGTTCCACTTATTGGTACTATTGTTTTGAGATATTCGCTTCCTTGTGCTGCAGCTTCCCACTGCGTTGCACCTTCGTAAGATTTACCATACAATCCTACGTGGCCATTTGACCACTCTTGACTACCAAGCCATTCAACAGCATGATGTATACCCAAACCCTCGCCATTTCCTCTGTAATCAAAACAACCAGTAGATAATTCAGTACCAAAAACTGCTACTTGGGCAAATGCATAACCATGCGGAACAAAATTTTCAAAAATAAATTCACCTCTTCCTGCACTTACGACTGTCGTATCGCTAGATTCATCTGTAGGTTGTCCATACGAATAATAAGGACTAACGACTGCAATCACTGGAACTTTCTCGCCATCTAAAGTGTTACTTGGTAACCAATAGGAAAGATGGACTTCAGACTCTGAAGGTCCGGTTTCCCAGACATCGCTAGTATCTACTTCAATAAACGCTTCCTGAACATCTAAGGCGTAGTGAGGGCCATCCTCTAACACTCGAGAATATGTATGCGTCATATTCCAATCTAATTGATGCCTTTGCTTTAAATCTGGATAAAATCCTGAATCATTTGAATCATTTGATGTAAATGAATCTAAGCAACCTGCAAAAGAGGACATCATTACAATAAGCATGCAAATTGATGAGCGTATTGTTGATTTGTTTTCCATACTATTTTGTCATTTTCCTAGCTTTATTTGCCATTCTTACTAGCTCTTTTCTAGCTTCTTCAGCATCTTTAACCTCATTGCCGAATCCAAGTCTTATAGGTCTTGGACCTTGACCTGTCATTGCAGACATCTCAAACCCATATCTATCTATACCTGTCATTGAGGCTTCAGTTGTATCTGTAGCCTTACTCATAGTTTTACAATATAGAACCATTGTATCTGTATGGTCTTCATTCATATGCTCAATTATATCTAAAGAATAAGGAGCCAATGGATCCGATTCAGCCTCAAACCATTGTTTATCATTTATCCAAGACATTCTTCCAAAACCTCCTATATATCTAACTTCGGAAACATCTAATTTGTAAAAGAAAAAATCTTTAAAATCTACATAAAATTTAGCGTCTTGGTGCTTTCCTACAAAAATTTCTTTAGCAATTTCACGCTTGCTATCTGATAATTTTTTGCACTCTCCAATAAGCGTTACACGACCTAATGCCAAAGGATTACCTTCACCTGCTTCAGCAATAAGAAGTGAAGCCTTAGAATCTTCGTCTAAATTCTTTGTATGCTCTGCTAAAGAACTTATTAAAAATATAGGATTACCTTCATACAAGGCATATGTTACAAAAGAACCATAAGGAAATCCTTGCGGTTCGACCGACATAGTACAAAGCGTTGCAGTTCCCATTTTGGAAGCTAGTGTTCTAGCTTGCTCTGCATGGGATGCTGTAGGTACATTAGGATCATACAAAAGCTCTTGATCTTGAGTTTTAGCACCTTTAGGGGGTGCATGTCTTGGAAGTTCTTTTTTATTTTTTGTCATTTTAATTCACATCTTTTCCTTTTGGGCTAATTTCATCTTTAATAAATATTCTCATAGGGTTTTTTCTAGTTTTAGGTATAATCTCTGAAGTTACTCCAAACACATGCTTAATGTTCTCTTCCGTTAAAACTTCTTCGGGCGAACCTTGGGAAAATATTTTCCCTTCATCCAGCAGAAATATAACATCTGCAAATCTGGCTGCAATGTTAATATCATGTATTGCAACTACTGCTGCTTTTTCATTAGATTTGTCAGATACTAATTTTTTTACCTTTTTCATAATCTCAATCTGATTTTTTAAATCTAAATCGCTCGTTGGTTCGTCCATCAAAAAGATGGAAGAGTCTTGTGAGACTGCTTTAGCAATAATTACTCTTTGTCTCTCTCCTCCAGATAATTGATTGAAATATCTGAAAGCAAACTCTTCTAAATTAAGAAATCTTAATGTTTCACTAACCTTTTCACGATCTTCATTTCCAACTACCCAATTAATGTGTGGTCTTCTACCTAAAAGAACAACGTCGAAGACTTGCATTGGAAAACTAGACATAATAGACTGAGGAACATAAGATACCATCTTAGATAATTCGGGTAATTCTAATTCCGATATATCTTTAGAATCAATGGATACAGTTCCGGTTTCAGGTTTTAAAATTCGATTTATACATTTAAGCAAGGTTGTTTTTCCTGCACCATTTTTTCCTAAAATAGCGATAATTTGATTACTTTCAACACTAAAATTTAACTCTTGAAAGACTGTATTAGACCCCCAACTGAAGCCTAAATTTTTAACATCTAATATGCTGCTCAATGTCCTAAACCTCTATTTTTTAATAAAAGATACATGAAAAATGGGCCTCCAATTACGGACAGCATGATTCCTACTGGCAATACAATGGGTGCAAAGGCAATTCTTCCAACGGTATCTGCAAAAAGCATTAGCAAAGCACCAAATATTGCTGAACAAGGAATTAATTTTCTATAATCATTGCCAACAATTAATCTACCCATGTGAGGTGCTGCTAACCCAACAAACCCTATTAGTCCAGTAAATGCAATTACCGTAGATGTCATAAAGGCTGAAAGAATCAAAATATGTTTCCTAGTTTTTACAGGATCAACTCCTGTAGAAATTGCAAAATCATCTCCTCCAAGAGCTAAAGTGTTCAAATCCCAAGCTTTCTGAAACGCAAAGGGAAGAAGGCCTACTAAGGCTACGGAAACCCATAGCGTGTTTACAAGCGTTGGCCTTGAAAGGCTACCAAATGACCAGTGAGCTAATTGAGATAATTGAGCATCAGTTGCAAAATACTGCATGGTAGATACTATAGCTCCTGCGATGAAGGTTATTGCAATACCGACAAGAATGTAAGATTCAGCTGAAACAGAACGATAATTGCCAAGTTGTATTATTATTGCAACTACTATTAATGAAAATAAAAATGCATTAAACACAATGGCCAAATTTGAGTTCGAAACTATAGAAAAATCAAGTATTATAGCTAAAGCTGCACCAAGAGCTGCGCCTGATGCAACCCCTAATGTCAAAGGTGAAACTAACGGATTACCGAGGCTCCCCTGCATCAAGGATCCTGCGATAGCCAAAGTGGCCCCTCCTACTATGGCCATTAATATTCTTGGAAAACGCAATTCCCAAATGATAGCCGCTTCTAATTCACCAGCTGATTCAATACCAAATAAAATTTTTAAAGTAGTAAAAAAGTCTAAATTTTGCGATGAACCCAAACCGATTGCTACTACTGAAACTATTAACGTAAATGCACTGAGAAGTAAAACCCAGCTCATTTGCTTTTGAGCATTCACAATATGTTTCTTTGAAAGTGCATCCATACCTAACTTCCAGCAGATTTACAGACAAACTTTCCTATTTTATCTATATTGTGATAATTTACAAAATAATCTTCTATGTATTTCTCCGCATCTAAATCCTCAAATAAAGCGGGATGAAAAATTTTAGCCAATGTAGGCAAACCATGAATCATCATGGGGCCTGCAAACTCTCCTGCCATAATAATCATACGATCATTTGTTACTGCGTCTACATTATCAAAACCAGGTCTTTCACTAATGAATTCCATATGTGTACTACAACTATCATCTTCATCAAAATTATTAAATCCAATATCAAAAGTAATTCCATCAAACATTAAGATATCTGGGTTTGCGTCTAGTATTGCTTCCATATCTACGTGAGTTGTATGGCCTGGTAAATCCTTGAAAATATTAACTCCACCTGCTTTTTCAATTATATCAGTCCATTGTGAAGTTCCTGTCAATACTACTGGATCTCTTGTTAGAGAAGCGTGATGCTCCATAACTATCTGAGGTCTTAAAGTCTCATTCAAACCCAAAATTCTATCTGATACTTCTTTCTCGATTGCATCGAACTCAGAAAAAAGCTGCTCGGCCTCTGACTGCTTGCCAAATAATTCAGCTATAACTGAAATCTCATACCTTAAATAATCATATTTGTAAAAATCTAAAGCAAGAACGTGAATTCCAATAGGCTCTAATTTCTCACGAATTGCGTTAGTATCAACCATACCATTAGTAGCAAATACAAGATAAATCTCAGGGCGACTGTCTAACAAAGCTTCAAAATCAATCTCAGAATGTGCAGATTGTTGGATTATTGGAGTGTCGGTAAACTCTGGCCACAACTTCTCCTCCTGAAAGTCTCCAGAAACTCCAACTATAACAGAAGAATCTACTCCAAGCATACGCATTACACTGGCTGCATAGGTGTTTGTAATTGCAACACGAGTTGGTTGCTCTTCAAATGAATGCAAAACGCCGTTCGAATCAGTAACCTGAATTTCGCCTATACTGTCTTCTTGATTAATATTGTCGCTGTAATACCAAACACCTAATGAACAAAAGACCACCAAGACAACTTGGAAAATTGCTACGCTTTTATCTGAAAATTTCGTCATATTTTATTCCTATTTCTATTAATCATAGTTAAAGCAACTAAAACAACTAGGATAGGTATAATAGAAATCATCGGTGAATCTTCGTTACTCTCTTCAACTTTAATAAAAATAGAATCAGAGAAATCTGTTATTTTACCATTATCAAGCTTTGCTTGAACCCTAAGCCTATTTTGACCAGAGGGAAGATTGTCTAATTTTATGCTAGTATCGGTACCATTGTAAGCTTCTACCTTGAACCCATTTTTATCTTCAACAATTAATGAATACCAAACTATTTTCTCACTATATTCCCATTCGATATCAATACTTCCATCTTCTTCTATTTGCTGACTTGCAGTAAGAAATAATGGTACTTCTGGAATGAATGAAACATTAAATGTAATTGGGGAACTTTTGATCATTGCTTCGGCAGGAAGTACTGCATACATTTCGTAAATGTAAACACCATCAGCTCTATCTAAAACCTGAAATTCAGTACTATTTCCTGAATATATTGTATTCCCATTTTCCATCAATTTATAAGATTCTGCACCTTCAAAAGGCGCCCAAGAAATGATGTAATCATTGAAAATATAATTATCTTCACTTTCTGTTATAAATTGTGGATTGAGAGGCATGTAGAAACTAGTCATATTGTACTCAACCATTTCTGCGTGAGAACCAGGTAGTCTATCTATTATCTTAACCCAATTCTTGACAGTTTGATTATACCATAATTCCCATGAAACTATATCGTCCTTATTATCAATAATTAATATGTGAACCGTAGAGAATTGACCTGCAGGAGTATCAACTAACACATTATGAGTAACTTGAACTGTATTTTCAGTATCATCGTAACCATTAGGATGGCCAGGAACTCCGATAATATTAGTTCTATTGAAATGCATTGTAAAATTGCCCTCTTGATTAATTGGATTTATTTCAGAACCTGAGGAGTTTGTAAATGACCAACCCATTGTTCCTCTCTGATAATACGATGAAGATGAAGGATCGTCTTCCCAGTAAGTTTTCAAAGTCAGTAAATTGCTGCTATCTACCCAGCGATAAGATTTTTCTCTTTCCATGTAATAATTATCTGTTTTTCTTAAAAGAAAAGTTTCTTTATCATTTCCATAAGCATCAATCACATTCTCTTTACCTAAAACGGTGTATGTAGCTTGATGAATTCCTTCTGAATCTGGCGATACAGAGGTAGGCGTGTAACTAATGTTGTAGTTCCAACTCATTCCTGGTTGCCAAATATCTACTGAAGATTGCTCTGGGAGAACAACCAAAATTAATTTCTGTGTTCTATTAGTAGTTCCATTACTGTTAGTAGCACCTATTTGAAATTCATAAGTGCCTGCTTCATTCGTATCAAATGAAAAACTTTCAGAAAATCCTTCATATACAATTTCATCATTAGATAATAAGGTGTAAAATAATGAGTGATTTCCTCCTAACCATTGAATATCTATGGGAAGCATTGAAAGACGAAGTGCCTGCGTTTCAGTCACAAATTTAGGAGCTTCAGGATAATTTATCTCTCCAATTGCTGAAGCATTCATCCATCCTTTTCCATCCTCTATTGTGGCGTTAATTGGGCTACAAACTGCAATATTTGCTTTTTCAAAAGTAAACGTCTGCGTAGTACCTATCTCTAAATTTTCAAATAGAAAAAAACCGTCTTCATTAGATAAGACTTCAGTTGACCCGTTACTCACTGTAACCTCTGAAATGGGTTCTCCTTCTTCAGTTAGTATAAATCCATAACGACTATTTAATCCATGATTAAAATCAAAATCATTAGGAGATGAGGAATCTAACTTAAAATGTACATATTGAGTACTATGATCTTCATTACCATAATATGCTCTTACAGTATAATATTCTCCAATTTCTAAAGGACCTATTTCAAGACGGCCATTTACAGTACTATAACTTTCTCCACTTTCAATCAATCTTATTGTAGAAACTACCGAATCTTCAACATATTGACCGGATGAATTAAACATTTCAAACGTAGCCCAATTTTTACCTTCATACCAATCAAGAGTAGTATCTTGATTTACAAATATTTTACGATAGGAAGTTGTATGTCCATTATCTAAAAAGTAAGCTCTAATGGTATGCTCGCCAAATGGAACATTGACGATTTCATAGGTTCCTGTGCTGCCTGTTTGAACAGAGTCTCTTGGAATTAACTTAACATAAGTATTACCTGCTTTGTCACCATTAGATGTGAATACATTTCCTGAAATTGTAAATAATTCTTCATCTGATTCAGAAGATACATTGAAGGTGAAACAAGACGTTAAAAAAACTAAAACGATAAGAACGCTAAATAAGGACTTAATTTTCATTTTATTTCCGCCTGAATAGATTTACAAAATCTTTACTATATTACACGTAAAAATGGCAATATATAAAATTTAGGAAAGCCTAAAAATTAAATTGTATTTATGTCCAAATATTATAACTACAAACCAAAAAATAATTTACTATATCCAATAATAAATAGTGGAATTTGAAGTCCAAAATTTGCCATAACTGGCTTATCATTAGTTATGTAACCTGCTGTTGACCAAAATACTACGCCTGCACCGTGAAAAAATATGTTAAAGGGATATTGATCCAAATTTGTCAGTAATATTCCTGTCAAAATTAATGCAGTTCCTGCCCATTTCATTGCTTCAATTCGTTCCAAAGTTAAACCTCTAATAGGCCTAACGAACAGGCTAATTATTTATTTCAGTATCTTCTTCTTCTAAAGCCATAAATAACATCATAAGAAAAATTATCTCTATACCTACTTCAAAAACTTTCCCTAATGCCATCAGAATTGCATTGACTATATCATAAACAAAACCTTCTTCTGAATCAAGTGTACTTGCTATAACATTAGATAATGATTCTAAGATGAAATAATCAAATACAAAAAGTAAAAGAATTATACCAAATACATTTAGAAATACCCTTACAAAATCGTCTTTAACTAATGAATAGCTGTAAGCTAATGCTGAAAATGCGCCTTTTCCCCTTAATACATAACTATACTGCCAAAAAGCACAGTAAACGGCGAAAATTATTCCCGGAACGAGTAATAGCAATGAACTAATGATCAAAAGCGAATAGAAAATTACTGCAGTTACAAAATACATGGGCAACATAGTTGTACCATCTTTGATTGCCTGAACACTTTGAATCTTATCACCATGCATTGCTCCTGCAATCACTCTAATGACTGCTATCCAAGCAATACCGCCCACTAATTGACGAAGGAACTCAATAGTAATGTATTCAATAACCCAGCTTAAAAAATCATCAATAAAACTCCATCCTGTCAAACCCTCTGCTAAATTATCAACAAACATTGATAGGAGAGGAACCAAAAATTCTACTATCAAATAGACTGGTATAACAATTGTAGCAATTGATGGCAAGTTTAAAGTAAAAAATTTAAAAGAATCAAATAATAAACTGAAAAAACTCTTCTTTTTCGGCTTAAATAATTCCTGACTCTCTACCTCAGATTCTTCATGGTCTACTATTTCATCCATAAAATGTAAACAGCTATCCCCTAAAAAAATACACCTGTTTGTCTGCAAAACCAAAAAAGGTGATTTAGAGGGGGCACAATTAGGGGTTTCCATACATGGGTAAAATCCAAGTTCTAGATGACCACACGATTAATCAAATTGCTGCAGGTGAAGTAATTGAAAGACCTGCATCTGTAGTCAAAGAACTAGTAGAAAATTCCCTAGATGCAAATGCAAAAAATATTTGGATTCGTATTGAAGACGGTGGAACTTCTCTTGTAATGATTAGAGACGATGGCGATGGCATGGATGCCGACGATGCTGAATTAGCTTTCCAAAAACATTCGACATCAAAAATACGATCTTTCAATGACTTACAAACCGTTAACACATCTGGATTTAGGGGCGAAGCATTACCTTCCATAGCCTCAGTTTCAAGACTCCGAATTACAACTTGTAAAAAGGGAAGTGATATAGGAACGAGAATTACAATCGAAGGCAATAATAGTCTTGATGTCGAAGAATATACGGCTCCGCAAGGTACTACTATTGAGGTTGCAGATCTATTCTTCAATACTCCTGCAAGAGCAAAACATCTGAAGAGAACTGCTACTGAGCTTCAGCATATTGTAAAAACAGTTACAATAGAAGCAATTAGGAGACCTGATGTCGCATTTAATTTAGTCCATGGAGAGAGAAAACTAATTGAGGCTCCGGCATCTGATTTGAAAACAAGAATTGGGATTTTACTCGGAAGAGAAGCCTCTAGAGAACTAATTGAATTTAATGGAGTTGCAGAAAATTTAAAACTTGAAGGCTTTTTGACAAAGCCTGCAGTTTCCAGAAAATCTATGGCTGGATTATATCTACATGTTAACGGAAGACCTATACAAGCCCGAAATATTTGTTATTCAATTAGGGGCGCTTATGGAAGCTTATTACACGATGGGCACTTTCCAGTAGGAGCTTTATTTTTAGAAATACCTACTGAGGATGTTGATGTTAATGTTCATCCTGCAAAAACTATTGTAAGAATAGCTAGAGAAGAAAAAATAAATAAAGAATTAAGAACGATCATAAAACAAATTCTATCTGAACAAGCCTTAATTGCAAATATAGATTTAGAAAAGTCCAAAAATGATGTTCTTTTTGAAATACCTAGTACGAATAATACGGTTCGTGCTAGAGCTACTCCAGTTACTTCTATTGATAGTTTTCAACAGGAATTTGATGTCACATTAAAGGAAGAAGAAGTTGAAACAAATATGCCTTCCATGCGGCCTTTGACACTTATTGAAAATAAATATATTGTTGCTATGGGTTCAGATGGATTATATATTATTGATTTTCATGCTGCACACGAAAGAGTGATGTATGAGCGTCTTAAAGACCAAGCTCGTTTTAGGCGTGTGGGGAAACAAGACCTACTCAAAGCTATTTCTTTAGAGCTATCAAAAAGTGAAGCAAACGCGTTTGAAGAGATGTTACCCCAAATAAATGAAATGGGATTTGATGTTGAGAAATTTGGCCCTTCTTCTTTTATGATAAGAAGTGTTCCCGCTCTATTGGCTGGATCTGAACCTGAACGAATAAGAGATGCTATAGATGATATTGTAGAGAGCGGCTCAATGAAATCTGCTGAAGAGAAACACACGTACATGATGTATACTGTAGCATGCCATTCTGCCTTACGGGCTGGCGATAAGCTGACAATGGCACAAATGGAATTTGTAATAAGGGAAATGGAATCAATTCCAAATCCTTACGCTTGTGTTCATGGTAGGCCTACTGTAATGACAATCACGCCTTCTGAATTAGATAAAAAATTCAAAAGAAGTGGATTCTAATAATTAGATTTATTTTCTAAGTTACCAAATTGATAGAGCAAAGCTGGAAGCATAATTACTGCCGCTACAAAAGATAGGAAAATCATTACCGCCATAATTAGACCAAATGTTACAAACAAAGGCATAATCGATAAGGTTAGTACCATGAATCCTATGAAATCTGTAAACGCAGACATGGCCACATTATTTCCTGTTTCATCGAGACTCTCTTCTATCCATTCTTCTTGAGTCCCGCCTGGATTTTCAAATCTAGCTTCGCGAACCCTCTGAACCATGTGAATGGCGTAGTCAACACCCAAACCTATTGCTAAGCTAGAAATTTGAACTGTCACTAGATTAATTGGAGTATCTGACAAAACCATTCCACCTCTTAGCCATAAGGTAATGGCAATTACAGGAAGAATTGTAATCAAACTTAATCTTACATCTCTAAGTACTAAAAGAACTATAAGAAATGCAAGTATTATTGCTACAACTAAACTTTCTTGAAAACTATCAGTTATTTCAAGCATGTAGACGTACCGTTCATAACTTAATCCAGCTACTTGTACTGAGACTCCTTCAACTGAACCTAAATCCGTTGCTGAAGTATCTAAATCTTCTTTTAGATCCATCATTGAACCGTAGATATCGTCAGGCCTTTCTACTTGGAACCAAGATCTAGCCATTACCATTTTACCGTCTTCAAGAAGATACAATTCCCTAGCTGCTGAAGGAGATATGTAGAAACTACCTTCAAGATTAACAGTCCCATTTGTGTAAACATCGCTAAGAACTTTGTATATTTCATCATCAGACGTTGGGAATCCTGTAATTGGATCTACTGTCTTAGGAATATAACCTGTGTTTGGAACATTTAAAGCTAGAAGAGTCTGGGTTCTAACTACGTATGGAAGGCTACCAAGCCAAGTAGCACTAGGACTGTAAGTTGCCACATCTGTTTCCATGTCATCAATTTCTACTAGAATTTCATAAGTAGCTAAATTTTCTCCTTCAATCAAAAAATAACCTGGTTCTCCATTTTCAGTAAAAGTGGCTTGCCCTAAGCTTACTGTTCTGATAAAACGTGATTCATTATCTGCATAATCTTTAACATCAAATCTTGATTCGGGATCGCCTAAAACCATAGGAGATAACGCTATGCTGATTAGTAGGAAAACAACAAGCATTGGCATTGAACGGTTAGCCATCACCGAAGATAGTTGTTTGACGCTGAAAAATTGACCAATACGTGAAAAAATACTTGTTTTCTCCTCTACCAATAGTTTTCCTGAAGGTGGGAAATAGCTTCTGACCATTGGAACAAAAACTCCCATAATCAAATATGCTTGAATGATGCCGAGAGGACCTAAAATTCCCCATTCGTAAAGATCGGGAATTTCACTAAGAGTAGCAGTACCAAAAGCAACTACTGTGGTTAAAGTTGCAACACCTAAGGCTGGAAACAACGTTCTGATAGCACCTAGAGCACCTTCGAAACTTGCTTCTTGAGGATAATGCTCGTAGATTGGGTGTTCCAATGTTAACCTACGCCAACGAGTTAAACTGTGAATAACAAAATCAACCCCAAGTGCCAGCATGAGAATAGGTAACATAGCTGCGAGTTGTGTTTGTGGAAAGCCCAACCAAAACGAATTAGCAGTCATACATACCATTAGCAAACCTAAACCTAAACCGCTGAACAAAACATCCCATCCGTTTCTAAAATAGAAAGAGAGAAGTGCTACCATTAAGACAAATGATAAGCCAATAAGAGGGGTTGTAGAATTAATCTGATTATCTAATTCCAAGCCAAAAGCTAAATATGAATAGAAATCGACATCCTCGTCTGATTCTAAAGGATCTAAGTAATATGAATCGACTTTTTGTTCCCAATACTCAAAGTGCTCATAATCTCCTCTCTGTCTAGGATAATCATTATACAATCTTGTAGAATTTGCCTCTCCAACCATTGAAAATCCCTTAGACTTCCATTCAGAACCTGGAATCGCAATGTATTGAATGCCGTTACCATTTTCATCTCTAGGTTTAACACATCCATCAGACTCGATTACACATAAGTCTGGAGAAACTATTTGCCTATAAGGATATGAACCATCATCTGCAGGTAAATTGAAAATGGCATTGAGAACGAACGTCAAATCATTCTCTGTAGCATTTTCAAAAGAAGGACCCGTATAATTTATCAAAGCTGTAACTGGAGTCTCATTGTTCATTATTGCACGGACCGTATCTGCTATTCCCCATAAGGTAGACAACTCATCTTTTTGAATTTGCCAATTAAATTTGGTATCAAAATATTGGCTGGTATCTTCATCTGCCCTGAGAATATCATTGCGCTTGGTTGTTTCTCTAAAAACATCCATTTTCAAGGTATTATGATCTTCAGATTCTTCAGAATTACCCATCACAATTTGAAAGACGAGCCAATACTCTTCTGGCATTTCCCCCTCTGCTCTGTCTGAAGCTTTCCACACATCGCTATCAGGATAAGAAAATTCTTCCCTCTGGCTCATTTCTCGACCTAAGTCTGGTGAAAATCCAGAAAGTACTATAAGAAAAAAAGCAAGGAAAGCTAGCATACTAAGTTGCCAGCGCCTCATAGGTGAACCTTTACGGACCATAGTCAAATTTTATTGAACCTTTTTTAAAGTTAAGTATCTAATGCTTAACTTTTGGCACTAGCTGAGAAACAAAATGATTATACTCCTCACCGAGATGAATATAACACCTAATCCAAGGATAAAGATGCCCATTCTGAGCCTCTATAAATTTCCAAACATGACCTGCACCTTCTAAATCTTCTGCAAGTAAAATATCTCCGCGACGGATAACTACTTTATGTTCTTCATCTTCTGCGTCAACGTCACAGCTTTTGAACTCTAAGCATCCGCTTAATGTCAATACTAGTTGCTTCCTCGGAGCTGTGTGTGCAAGTTTAGGACCTTCACCCTCTAAGTTATCAGGCACTGGTGTAAGTGCAAACTGGGTCTTCAAGTCTCCTGAATTGTCGTCAATATTTTGATTAACAAATAATGATGAAAATAGCCCTACAGATCCAAGACCTGTCTTACTTTCTACCGGAATCTGCATCTTTGCAAATCTGGTGTGACCACTCTCGTCAGTATACATTCTGACTACTGGAATCCCCTCTATCATAGCAGAGGGGTATTACTCAGATATTTATGCTTAGTGTATTCTGCGACGTAGACCTGCCGCACCAACTAAAACAAGAGAGCCAACTACAAAACCAACACTAGGAACTTCTGATTCATCTAGTATGTCTTCGACTGGATCTTCTGTAGCACCTTCACCTACTGTAACTTTACCAACCATTCCCATGGTTGCATGTGGTTCACATGCATAATAGTAAGTTGCATTATCTTCAGTGAAAGTATGTCTGAAATCTACTGTATTAGATGGTTCACCACTACTAAATCCACCTGATGATGCATAATCTTCAAAGTCAATTACTGAAACAACGTTGTGAACATCTGTTGAATCCTTCCATTGCCAACATACAGTTTCACCTACATTAATTGAAACTTCAGCAGGTTCAAAGGCATACCCATCTGCTGAAAGGGTAACTACTACATCACAATCTGGAAGCGGTTCAGCTACTTTGCCAAATCTAACTGTAACTGGTTCATTACTATTGAACTTAGCACCATTAGCTTCGATTTCTAAATCTTCACATAAATCACAAGAGATGACTTCATAATCTTCGAGAAGCACCATTTCTACGTGCCAAAGATTTCCGTCCTCGCCTACGGGAATATACGCTTCGTGAACATCTAATGAATCATCAGCGCCTTCAAAAGTTAAGAAGAAAGAACCTCCTGTGTAAATTGGTAAACCTTGGTTTTCACTCACAGAACCAACTACGTTTGTGGACATGAATACAGATTCAACATCTTCTCCACCTACTCCAACTATTCCATCTAGAAGTGGAGGGTTATCATCATCATCTCCTCCCAAACCATCACAAGTTCCTGGAGGGCCTGAACTACATGGTACCCACATGAAACCTTTAGATATGCAATCTTCTGCATTATCATCTTCTGTTAATACGTGCTCATCGAAGTGATAACAAACCATTGGACCCATATCATCGTGATCTCCGTGGTCGTGTTCGTCATGGTCGCCGTGATCTTCATAATTTATCATGCTCAATGCTTTATCCAATACACATTGTGCAACTTCTTCATTAACCTCATCAGAGATACCCTCACACATCGCTAGGAAATCATCAACGGTCATATCTGTATGACTGTCATGATGATAGTATTGATCATTATACCAATTCACAATTTGCTCAAGATCATTTACGCTATCCCAGCTTGAAACATCAAAGGAATCTAGTGACATATGATCGCCATGGTCATCATAGTCATCGTGCATTTCGTCAAACATTCCCATCTCAATCATCACATTGATTAGTTCAGCTGAATTACTTGCAGCATTGTCTGCAGTTAAATCACCTGACTGATAGAGAGTCCCATTTTCCGCAATTCCAAACATGATTGCAAACATCGCAAAGACTTCATCACAATCAATTTCTTCACCGGTTTCCTCATCGTAACAATCGCCTTCATCCATAAAATCAGAAGATGCAGCGTCTGGGAAATGAGTTCTATCTGCATTTCCTTCGAATATAGTCTTAGTCCATTCTCCATCGTCATATTCATATTCGGATTTATTATCTACCATATATATTGGATATTCTTCACTGTCAGCGTGACTGAAGTAAACTGTTGAGGAGTTTGGATAAGCAACCGTAAACTGATACGATAAATTAGACATCTCATCCGATACCGGAACAAAATAATACTTACCAGCTTCTAAATCAAATTCACCTACGACAATACTACCGCCTGATTTTTCACAATTTGTTTCATTCCAGCTAAGAGGGCATTCAGCTTCCTCGTCATAGTAATTTGATTGCAAAGAACCTACTAAATTTTCCATAGTATTATCTGGATTGAATGAATCTCTGTATATGTAAAATCCTTGATGCCAAGTTGGGTAACAGTCCTCATCGTCATCACCGTAGCATTGCCATGCTCCAAAAGAAATCTCTACAGTATTGTCCTGCCCAAATTCAAAGTAATTGGCATACGAACCCAATACATGATATTTGTAGAAGTTGTCATATTGTATTTCGCTCATATCATTATCGTCATACATATTGTAAGGCATAGATTCTGTGACCAGGCTGGATTCATTTAATGTTCCATTGAACCAATACACGTAACCTAGTGAATCTGTAACATTGTGGGAATAATCGCCACTACTGTAGGATCCTAAGTTGGTACAGTCGTATTCATAATCTTCTGTTTCTTCATCCCATTCAGATTCACATTGAGAATAGGTTACCAGAGTATATGTCTCTCCCCCAACCAAATCTGCCCTTAGTTCCTCATCGCAAGAAATTTCTGTTTCATTTTCATCAGCCCAGTCGCAATACGAATCCATTGAAGCATATATTTCCGCACCCGATAGATTGCCGTCGGAATAGTCTCCTTCAAACAGATAAATATTCGCATTCCAATAAGAAGAAGTGTATTCATCTTCACCATCCTGACAATCTGAATAACCATCATTTACACGATAAATCCAAATTTCTGTATCATCGTGACAATCAAACCAATTTACTGGTTCACCCTCACAATCATCACCTTCTTCCCATTTTTGACAGTCGTCTGAATAATCATCTGGTGTGTTAGCATCATACCATTGCTCATCTGCACCATCAGCACAATCTGCATAATCGTCATTAACCCAATTAAATGGAATATTATCTCCATTCCCGCAAATGAAATCAGGATTTGGATCGCGATCTAAATAGTGTGGTACAAATGTTAGTTGTTCTTCACTTGTTGCTGCATTAAAGGTATTTACTTCGAACACTGCAGGGTGACCATCACTTCCAGTCATGTCCCAATCTTCTGATATCTCTTCAGACATTGGGACGATATATTCATCCATGAATGTAGTGGAATCTATCAAACCTTCATCATAGGCAAAATATCCCATAATGAAATTTGGACCATCATCTTCATCATCATCTTGCATATCGTTATTGAAATCAGTACACATTTCAGAGTCGTTATCCCAACAGTAAACTAGCATGATTCTCATGCAGGCTAAATTGCCAAAATTACCTTCGCATGCTTCTGTTAGATTATCACACGTTTCGTCATCCATATCTGGTGGACATCTGAACTCATCACCGTGGTGCCCGTCAGATTCTTGATTGACTAGTGCTTCAATAAAAATTTCCAATTCCATCATATCAAGATGTCCATCGTTATCCATATCAGCCTCATCAAAAATTCCCATGAAAAAATCTGGATTATCTGAATTATCTTCATGGCTGTGATGTCTATCGCTTTCTGTATGCTCATGATCATCGCTACCATCATCGTGATCATGGTGGTAATCGTCATCACCATGGTGGTGATGCTCGTCGGACTCGTCATGATGGTTGTAATCGTCGTTGTGTGAATCGTCTTGGGCCACTCCACTGAAAACATTCCAAAACTCGTCAAAAGTTAATAACGAATCGCCATCTGCATCTGCCATGTTCAGCAAGTCTTGAGGGGACGGTATTTCGTCATCATCTTGACGATCATCGCCCGATTCTTCAATCATTTCAAGCCACATTTCAAAACATTCGTTAGTGATAACGCCGCTTTCTGAACCTGTCCACATCATACACATGTCTGCTAACTCAGAGCGCATTTCATCAGCTCGCTCAGCTAAAAACTCGCCTTGAATTTCTATAGTGAAATTGTCTATAGAATTCATTGTCATAACTGCATGATAATGATCTGGGTTCGGTTCACCACGATCATTATCAGCATGGTGATCATCGTCTTCAACCCACATGTACCCCATTTCTCTACAATCTTCTGGAGAAATGTCCGATACCATCTCATGATTATCCATATCGTAACAATATGGACCCTCAGGATGTTCATGGTGGTGTTCATCTCCACCGTCATCTTCGTGATCGTGTTCGTCTCCATTATCGTCATCGCTGCCCTCATGATCGTCTGCGCCAACATTGTAAGTTGGAACTGTAACGAAAGCACTCATGACCATCATGAAAAATACTGCTAGCGTAGCTAGTCTGCTTAGGTTCATGATTTAGGCTTCCCGAAATATCTATATATAATTTCGCAATCGGAAACCTAAAACTGTTTGCGTTGGAGGAGTAGGCCCCCACCTACTCCTCTTTCGCTTTGGTGTAACGCCCCAGCTATAGTCTTCGGGCGACTAGTGCAACAGCAATCACTGCGAGCACGCCGACCAAAATTCCCACGCTTGGTGTACTGCTTTCATCGTCTGCATATGTATCTACTACTGACGGTTCTTGAGCAGCCCCTCCATCACCAACGACAACTTTTCCCACCATATTCATACCAACATGAGGTTCGCAAATGTAGTAGAATGTTGTGTCTTCCTCAAAAGTATGTCTGAAATCTACAGTAGTTGCTATTTCTCCACTGTAAACTCCTCCTTCCTTCCTTGTTTGATCCCCCTCGTTGGCTATTTCGGCAACATTATGAGAGTCCATTGCATCTGTCCACTGCCAACAAACTGTCTCACCGGTCTTGATAGATAGTTCAATCGGGTCGTAGGCATATCCTGTAGAGTCAAGGCCTATAATGTGATCACATGTAGGCTCTGGATCTTCTTGCACAGGTTCTTCTTCCACAACTGGATTTAGGACTTTGTCGATGACATGTATAACTCCATTACTAACCGGAACATCAGCGATTATAACAGTTGCATCATTAACAGAAACTGTATCACCTATTGTAAACGTAAGGACATCGCCATTAAGGGCTGTGGCTTCCATTCCGTC
>CACOJW010000013.1 GCA_902627615.1 uncultured marine group III euryarchaeote | reverse complement strand
GGATTAGATACCCCGGTAGTCCAGGGCGTAAACGCTGCTGACTTGGTGTTGGAGATCCTACGAGGGTGTCCAGTGCTGGCGCGAAGGTATTAAGTCAGCCGCCTGGGGAGTACGGTCGCAAGACTGAAACTTAAAGGAATTGGCGGGGGAGCACTGCAACGTGTGGAGCGTGCGGTTTAATTGGATTCAACGCCGGAAAACTCACCGGGGGCGACGGTTACATGAAGGCCAAGCTGATGACTTTGCCTGATTTTCCGAGAGGTGGTGCATGGCCGCCGTCAGTTCGTACCGTAAGGCGTTCTGTTAAGTCAGATAACGAACGAGACCTCCGTCACCATTTGCTATCTTCTTCTCCGGAAGGAGAGCACTATGGTGGTACCGCCGCTGTTAAAGCGGAGGAAGGAGGGGGCAACGGTAGGTCAGTATGCCCCGAATCTCCCGGGCTACACGCGCGCTACAAAGGGCAGGACAATGGGCTTCGACACCGAAAGGTGAAGGTAACCCCGAAACCTGCTCGTAATTCGGATTGAGGGCTGCAATTCGCCCTCATGAAGCTGGAATACGTAGTAATCGCGGGTCAACATCCCGCGGTGAATATGCCCCTGCTCCTTGCACACACCGCCCGTCAAACCACCTTAGTTGGGTCTGGACGAGGGTTTGTCTTCTGACACGCTCGAATCTGAATTCAGCGAGGAGGGTTAAGTCGTAACAAGGTATCCGTAGGGGAACCTGCGGATGGATCACCTCCTAAGAAATAAGGGTTGGCTGCCTAGCGCTAAATTGATTTCGAATGTCTAACGTAACACTTTTTTGGGACCAATAGCATAAAAAGGTCCTGTACTACCAAATGTAATGAGTTCTGAATCATTAAAAAAATATGAATTCAAGCAATCCCTTGAAAGACTTAAGGATTACAAGGGGCATGCTACAGAACTCGTAAGTCTATACATTCCTCCCGACAGGAAAATATATGATGTACAATCCTACCTCAGGAATGAAGCTTCACAGTCCGCAAATATTAAATCTAAATCAACAAGGAAAAATGTAAGCGCAGCTATTGAATCTATTACATCCAGGTTAAAAATGTTCAAGGAAGCTCCTGAAAATGGTGTAGTGTTTTTTGTAGGCCATGTTTCCAAAGGAGGAAATCAAACAACTATGGTGCAAGAAGTAGTTGTACCTCCTGAACCTTTACCCACTTTCCTTTATCGCTGTGACTCCAGTTTTTTCACCGAACCTCTTGAGGGGCTAGGGGAAACAAAGGTCCAATTCGGCTTAATTGTAATAGATAGATCTGAAGCCGCATTAGGACTCTTGAGGGGTGCTACAATCAATACTTTGAAACACATGTATTCACAAGTACCTTCAAAGCATGGCAAAGGAGGCCAGTCCAAACAAAGATTTGAGCGTTTGATTGAAGAAGCTGCACATGAATGGTACAAGAAAGTAGCACACTCAGCAACTGAATGCTTTCTTGGTAATAATGTAGAAGGTATCCTAGTTGGTGGACCAGGTGCAACAAAAGATTACTTCATTAAAAGGGAATATCTGAACCATGAACTGCAAAAAATTGTTATAGATTCTTTTGATACTGGTTATACTGATGAAACTGGATTAAGAGAATTAGTAACAAGAGGTTCAGGGAGGTTATCTGAAATGAGGCTTGTAAAGGAGAAAAAGTTGATGGATAGATTCATGAAAGAAGTTCTATCTCCAAAAAGTACCCTAGCAGCATATGGCAAAAAACAGATTGAAATGGCCCTTGGCATGGGTGCAGTCGATCAATTGTTAATATCGGAAGGGCTAGAAAAAATGGCCAATGTAGAGGAAGGAACCGTCAAACAACTCGGTGAATTAGCTGAAAACAGTAAAGCTGAAGTAACTATCGTCTCAACAGAAAGTGAAGAAGGCGTCTCTTTACAGAAAGCTTTTGGAGGGCTGGCTGCAATACTAAGATATCCAATAAGTTAGAACCATGTTTTACACACGAAAATGCGGAGAAATAGAAGAATCAGATTTTGGCTCTGAACAAACCCTTTGTGGGTGGCTACAAGATACAAGAAATTTAGGAGGTATTGCTTTTCTTCAACTAAGAGATATCACGGGTGTCATTCAATTAACATTGCTAAAGAAAAAGTTGGAAGCTGACAACTACAAGAAGTGGACTAGCATCAATAGAGAATCTATAGTATTGGTAAGAGGTATTGTTAAAGAAAACAAAGAGGCACCAGGAGGTGTCGAAATGTTACCAGATAATTTAGAAATATTGAACGAGGCCGAAGCCCCTCTTCCTTTAGGAGTTATAGACAAGATTGATAGTGAAATTGAAACACGATTAAATGCTAGATATCTTGATCTTAGAAAAGGGGAAATAGCAGCTAATTTCCAAATTCGCGCAGCAGTATCAGGCGCGGTACATAAACATTTGAGAAGAGAAAAATTTCTTGAAGTCCAAACTCCTAAAATAATAGCTTCAGCAACTGAGGGTGGAACCTCTTTATTTGAAATGAAATATTTTGATAAAACGGCATATCTGGCCCAATCACCCCAACTGTACAAGCAAATGTTAATGGGTGGTGGCTTAGAGAGGGTTTACGAAATAGGTCCTGCATTTAGGGCTGAAGAGCACAATACACCTAGACATTTGAATGAGTTTATCTCAATTGATATAGAAATGTCATTTGCTGATGACGATGTAGTAATGGGCGTAATGGAAAGATTAGTTGATAGCGCAGCAAGAGCTGTCGCTAAGGAGACTGAAGCTATAGAAATACTTGGAATAGAACCCATTGAGCTAGAATTACCTTTACCAAGGATAACATATGATGAAGCTGTAGAGATGTCAAACGGAAAAGCTGAATGGGGTGAAGATTTGTCTATGGAAGCCACTAGGGAAATAGCTAATCAAATGAATGGTTTTTATTTCATAACAAAATGGCCTTTATCACTCAAACCGTTCTATATTCTTCCTGATGATGACCCAAAATACAGTAGAGGTTTCGACTTTATGTACAATGAGGTGGAAATGACGTCAGGCGGACAAAGAGTTCATGATGTGAACATGTTGAAAGAAAGATTGAAGGAACAAGGTTTAGATCCTGATGGCTTTAACCATTATTTGGATCCATTTAGGTATGGTATGCCACCTCATGCAGGATGGGGTCTAGGATTAGATAGGTTATCAATGATTTTTGCAGGTGCTAAGAATGTTCGAGAGTGTGTTCTATTCCCAAGAGATAGAACCCGAATGACACCATAATTATGGTGGGTCCGCCCGGATTCGAACCGGGGATCTCCGCCATGTCAAGGCGACGTCATAACCAACTAGACCACGGACCCTATTATTTCGGACTTTATGCCTCTTTAAATAATTTCCAATTTATTACCAAGACCTATACTAGTAGAAATATCTTCTAAAACTTCTAAATATTCAGATGGAGAACTGTCTATTAATTTTCGTACTAAAGCTTCAAGGGATTTTCCAAGGGCCTGTTCCTCTTTGCTATATTTCCATGCACGACTAGACGTAGCGCTAAGACACATCAAGGCAGCCCATGAAATTGATTTTGTCATATTATTGTTTGATGAAAGACTTTCAATAGATTTAATCGCCATTTCCTTTTCACCAGATTTTAGCATTCTTACAACATTATCTATTAAGTTAAGAGGCTCACTCAATGATTTAAAACGTGGATAATCACTCGTCAAACTTTCCCTGACAATTTTGTTATATAATTCTCTTAAAATTTCTAGAGAATTTTCACCATTATATCCATCGACTTTAGTTGGATCTATTCGATTCACTATTTCTCTACCTGCGTCATTCCAAGTGTATTTTGTAAAAGCAGAAAGAGTGAAATTTTCTAAAACTATACTGTCCTTATATTCCTTAAGTATATCCTCGATAATGGCTTGATCTATTTTATTGGTACTAATTTTAGATATAACTTCATCCTTTGAAACTAAATTATTTGCCATAATGAAGTATTGCTTATCTAGTAATTTTACCTCATCTTTTTGATACTCAATAATTTTATTCCATAAATCAGAATCTGAGGAAACACCTTTCAAATAGTCTGAAAAAAGATTGTCTGGAATTTCAGAGATGATCTTTGAAAGGTATGTCCTAACTGAAATTTCAAAATCAATATCTTGCTCGAAAGCGACCTGATTCCTAAGAAAATGGCTGTAACTATTATCCTTTGATTTAGAAACTTTTTTAACAGGAAGTATAGCCACTTCTCCTAAAGATTTGCAATATATTATTATTCCGTGCTTATCTTCATCTCCCTTCCTAATTTTTAAAGAATTGCAAGCTTCGTCCCACAGAATTTTGGGGTATTTCGGAGATGTTCCTGAACAAATTATTCCTTTATCCAGTACGTACATAAAAAACTTGTATTTTTTCACATAATCAAGATGAGCAAAACGTACCCATAGCCTGTTATGGTAATTTTGAATACCAATTAATTTTTCTTTTGATATTCCTCGCCCCCTCATAACATAGTTAACCTCACCATGTGGAAATCTAGCTATGGCCATAACTGGGGCGCCTGAGTCCAAAACAGTAAGAGTTGAACCATATGCCTTGGCTAGTGGATCTTTCACTTTATTTCCCATTAAACTAGAAAAAAAGCTGGGCGGATTTTCATATTGTTCTTTAGCCAAAATCATCTCTTTCAAAACATTAGAATATATTTTCTCTGCCTGACTACCTGAGGGGGTTTTAGGTATCAATATTTCAGGATTTTTTTTCAGCTCTTTGATTCTAGACATCAATTTCTTTTGTTCAGACTTTGCAGCAGTTTTAGTTCCTCTTAATCTTGTCCGTTTCTTCTTCAATTACTGTACCCTCAACTTATCTTTAACTTTGTCAAAAAAGTTATCTTTAAATCTTATTAACTCAACAGATTCTTTAGACTTCCTAAATTCTAAATTATCGTCTTTCTTAATCATTATTTCATCACGTCCGTCAATAACCATAACAGCTTCAGGATAGCCTGTGATTTTCGCCTTAATGTGATATTTTGAGGGAACTACTAACGGTCTTGCACCTATGCGATAGGCAGCCATTGGCACTATTATGTGTGATTGCATCGTGGGATACACTATTGGAGCACCAACAGACATAGCATAGCTTGTTGATCCAGTTGGTGTTGCAATAATTACTCCATCACCTCTAAAGCTGTCTGCTATTGAACCATCAATTTCAATCTCAAAACCTTGTATCTTAGCTACTCTTGATGAATGCAAAACAATTTCATTTAGCGCAGTGCCTACATGCAAATCGTTAAGGAAAGCGTCAAGGCGATCTAATTTTTGAACCTCATAATTCTTATTTTTTAGTCTTTTTATTGCATTAAATAAATTATCAGAATGTTCAATTTCTGTTAGGAAACCAACTCCTCCGCAATTTATGCTAAAAACAGGTTTATTCAACTTATTCAAAATATATAACAACGTTCCATCTCCACCCAAAGAAATTATAATATCGCCTTTCAGCTGATCAATTGGATTTCCTTTAAGGTTTATTATTTTAGCAGTTTCCTCTTCAAGGTCAAAATGTTCGACAAAACCAATAACTTCCGTCAATACTTTTTTGACTTTGCCATGCTTGGGATTAGCAACAATCGAGAATTTCACATTTCCACATCGAATAGTTATTATTAAGGTAGTCTTCACTCGCTTGTTATGAGATTAGGTGCTCACGTGAGCGTAGCTGGAGGATTAGAAAATGCAATACCTTGGGCTTTGGAAATAGAAGCTGATACCTTTCAAATGTTTAGTAAAAACCAAAGGCAATGGATTGCAAAGCCCCTTACCGAAGAAGAAATTAGGGCATTCAAAGAACCTCTTTCAAAAACTAATTTAGGACCTTTGATGATTCATGATTCTTATCTTATCAATATGGGAAGTCCTGATGAGGCTAAGGGTAAGAGAGCTCAAGTGGCTTTCCTTGAAGAATATCATAGATGCGAAGCTTTAGGTGTTGAATATCTCAATTTTCATCCGGGATCACACACACATCCAAAGAAATTAATGAGAGACGATAAGAAAACTCGATATGATGCACTGGAGAGAATTGCGAGTCATATGAATAAAACATTAGAAGAAACAAAAGGGTACAAATCTAAATTAGTAATAGAAAATGCAGCAGGACAAGGAACAAATGTAGGCATCAAATTTGAAGAAATAAGGCACATAATAGATCATATTGACAAAAAGGAAAGAGTTGGCGTGTGTATTGATACCCAGCATGCCTGGGCCTCTGGGTATGATTGGAAGAATAAATTTAATGAGATCTGGGATGATTTTGGAGACACAATAGGAATGGATTACCTGGTCGCACTTCACTTGAATGACTCAAAAAGTGATCTTGGTTCTAGAGTAGATAGACACGATAACATAGGCATGGGTAAGTTAGGTAAAGAAACATTCAAAAGTTTCATGCAAGAAAAGAGATTAGAACACTTGGCAGGTTATCTTGAAACACCCGGCGGTCCCGAAATGTGGAAACCTGAAATAGCAGTACTTAGAAAGTTATCTGAAGAATGAAGCCTTTTGATAAAATTTCAGAAAAAATTAACACTGCACATCATGCTAAGCTCCCTCGCAAATGGAAGAAGTTAGGTGATATTGCAGTTATGGATTTTTCAAGCATAGAAGAAACATATCACAAAGAAATAGCACAGATATATGCTGAAGAATTAAACGTGAAAACAATTATTCAAAAAAACAAAATAGTCGGAGAACTAAGAAAACCGGAAAATGTTAAACTCCTTTATGGCAACGAAACTGTAACTGAAATATCTGAATATGGAATAAAATACAAACTTGATCTTGCTGAGATCATGTGGTCTCCTGGAAACACTGGTTGGAGATCAGCTTTATCTGGACCAAAGGAGGTAACGGACTTTTATACATTTAACAAGCACGACATAATAATAGACTATTTTGCAGGTATTGGTTATTTTTCAATACAAATGGCTAGAGGCTATCCAAACAGCAAGGTCATTGCTATTGATAAAAATCCCAATTCAATAAAATATTTAAAAATAAATGTTGAGGCAAATCAAATAGATAATATTGAGATAATAAATGACGATTGTCGTAATATCGATATAAAAGCAGACGTTATACATCTTGGATATATTGGTAACACGATAGACTTTTTAGAAAATGCCAGTAATTGTTTAAAGATAGATGGTACTATTATATTTCATGAGGTATACCGAAATAATTGGTTAGGATTTAAGAAAAGAAGTGATTGGAATGGGGTGCCAATAAATTTTTCACAACTCATGGAAAATAACGGATTCAAAGTAAACAAATTTAACAGAATTAAATTTTATGGCCCAAGCACAAGCCATGTAGTGGCTTCTTTAAGTAAAATTTAATAAGGTTATCCTAATCTGTAACTAACAATTATATGAGAGTCGGAAAATATCTTTTTTTAGTGTGCATTACAGCATTATTTTTCATAATAACTGAAGTTGAAGGTGGATGTAATGGCAGTTGCTCAGTTACAGATGGCGATGACTGGGAAATAACCCAAGATACTCATATGTGGGATGAAACTATAGAAATAGATGATTTAATAGTAAATTCACAATTTGAATTAAAACTTGAAAATGTTGACATTATAATAACAGGTCATGCAAACCTGTATGGAGACACTGTATGGTTGAATTCAGATGTAAAACATCTCAAAACTAAAAAAGAACAAAACATAACCGTAGAAAAGAAACTCGAGATCATTAGTTCACATGTTCGAATAAACACAACAGGAGAGGAATATGTCTTAGGTCCAAGTGTAAGTGGATTCTTTTTGACAGGACAAGCGAACTTGTTAGTCAGTGACGGAGATAATAATCCTGAAACAACAGAAGACGCTTCAGTGATTGAACCATATAATTGGAATTTCAGTCAATGGTGGATGACTGCTATAGAATATGTGTCGGCAAAAGACACCGGACAAATTACATTTAAAAATTCAGTTTTCAAATATCTTTTGGGAGAAAGTTATGGTGATAACGTCCTAATCAGTAATAACTCTTTCATTGAGTGCGGCTGGATAAGGTACAGGGGAGATAACCTTATTTATGAAAATAATACTCACAATAATGGTTTAGGAAGGGAATATAATAGTCAAAAGTGGAATTTAGACTATTACGGAAATAACGGTTTAATACAATACAACTATTTTAGTAATGGAGTTAGTGGAGTTTTTGTGGATGGGGGAAATAGCACTGTAATAAGATACAATGAATTCTTCAATATGAGTGGCCAAAAAGCTATAGAATTATTAAACTATTCAAACACTACAGTCTATGGAAATCTTATTCAGAAAGTTCAAGCTGGAATTCAAAATTGGAATAGTAATAATACACTTTTTTACAATAACACTATAACTGATGCATTTGGATCTGGTGTTTATCTTACCGGTTCTAATCTTACTATCAGAGATAATGAGATAGCCAATTGTGGTACTGTAGGAATAATAATCACAAATGAAGCATGGTATTATGATTCTACAGGCACGACTACGGAACACTCAAACGTTATAATTACAAATAATACAGTAATTAATGCAACATATGGCATTGCAATTGGTTCCGGTGATAGACAAACTGAGGGAATTATAATAAGCGAAAATATAGTAATCGAATCAGATTCTGGAATACTTGTTGCTGGCTGGAACGAACATACAAAAATGCCTAACGGATTCATCATAAGTAATAATACTCTGGGAAATAATAATTTTGGAATTTATCTTAGTAATACCGGTAATTTTGAACAAATTATGTATGGTGGAGAAGATAGTCAAATAATTGACAACGAAATAACAAATTCTTCTGTTGGAATTGAATTTAGCGGAAAATCCAATTTGTACATCAATTCTGTGATAAGTAATAACATTATTGAAGTAAATGACACAGGGATAGATATTATATCTGCGGAAAAATTAATAGTTAGAAATAATTATATTCTAGCCAAAAATTTTGGAATTAATACACTCGAGTGCGAAGATTTAATTATTAATCGCAACAATATCACCACCGAGTTTAATGGAATCAAGATAGATCAAGGAATTTATTTAGTAAGTAATAATTTTATCAGAGCAAATTGCAAATCTGAAGATTGTCAAAAAATTTCCTTTGTCAAAGTCGGGAACAAAGGCTTAGAGATAATTGATGTTAAAAATAGTATAATTTCTAAAAATGTTATAGATCTCTTTTATACCAATGTTGCGCTAAAAAATTCGGATTTAAGTGACTCGCAAAGCTTTTACGGTAATGTGTTAAATTTTTCTCAAAAAGGAATACATGTGCACTCTACTCATCTAAATCTTCAAGGTAATAATATAACAAATAGTTACTACTCTATTGAATCTAAAGACTCAATAATCGCCATGAGAAATATAATGGCCAAGAATTTTAACACAGGAATTATTTCATCTAATACTACATTTGACATTGAAAGCTCTAATATTTTTGGTGGTGAAATCTGTATTGATTTAACGGACAGTTACTACACTATTGATTCCTTTGACAACTTGGATTGTGTTGAAGCTTACGTATATGAAAAATTTACGTTCAAAATAATTATACAAACAAATGAGGGTATTGTATCTCCTCAACACTCCTTTACCTACAAAAATAATATTCAGCCAGAGATTAAAACAGATTATACAAATAGCAATGGGGAATCTGATTACACGATAGTTAATGTTCGCAAAATTGATAACTCAGGTTTAAGCATCAATTTCAATCCTTACACTTTTTCCTATATTCATAATAGTATTACTTCAAATATTATTAAAGACATTGAATCCAACTCAACAATTTATGCATATCTAGACACTATTGCTCCAATAACCACCGTATGGGCTAACAACTCATTACTAAATGAAGAAACTATATACCTTAATTTTCAAAAAATAAGTGAAAAAAATGATTTGCTGAATTATGACTTGTATGTCCACATAAACGACGGCATCCAGTTTACTGAATGGGAGCTTGTAGGAACTTACAATGAGTCTATTGTAAAATATGAAGGGATAAATGGAAATAAGTATAGATTTAAGTCAATTTCCAGAGATATATTTGGAAACATAGAAACTAAGACTACGTTTGACTATGAATTAGGAATTGATGTAGAAGGGGCCACAAGTTACTTTACAGGAATTGGTTCAAATTATTACTTTACCAGTAACTCTGAAGTTTTACTTGACTGGAATAGTTTTGATTCAGACATAAAAATGTATAATTTAGAAATATACTACACTAATTTCACAACAGATTATCTCGATCCTGAATCTGTAGTCTGGTTGAAATTATCAGATACGGATTATATGGAAAATACATTTATCACTTATAGTATGGATTCAGTGGGGCACTATGCATTCAAAATTGTGGCTACTGATAATGCAAATAATTTAGAAATAAAAAATAATTATGATTTTGTAATTAATTTTGACCCTTCAAGCGATAAGCTGGCTTTTACTGATGTCCCTCAAAAGTGGGGAGAAAGTGAGTTGCAAATCGAGTTTGAAAAAGCTAATTTCAATTTAGATTTTAAACTTTACATAGCTCTGGAGTCAGTAGATTACGAGAACCCTTATTTCAATTGGTATGCTCATCCTCACGATAATGAAAATGAAAATATACAACTCACTAGTCTACTTGATAAAACTAGATATTACCTCTACGCTGAAAGTGTAGACTTAGCCGGTAACATTGAAAACCCTCTAAATACCACAGAGTATTTCAGTGCAAATGGTCAGTATGACCAAATTTTAGAGCTGAATTACATCCCATTGCTAAGAAATCAATATCCGTTCATTATCTCTATTGATAATGATTTGGATGGTACATATGAGACATTATTGACAAGAGGTGATAAATTAGAAGGGATGAGCAACTTCGAATACTTCTTAGATGTTGACAACAAGACAGTTAACTTGGGTACAAGAAAAGGCGGTTTTGTGCCTACTGAAGATTTAGAAAAAATAAACAATATAAAAATCACCTACTCTGGTGTGCACGCTATCTTTGAAGTTTATACCGGAAGCCCCGAAGAAGCTGACAATCTCAATATAGTTCCAACAAATACATCACATATAGTGTTTGGATATAATGTTCCAAAATTTTCTAGTGCCTGTAAAGTTCAGATGAGTACTAATTTGAGTAAGGGCTGGTTTAATCAGGAAATACTAAGTCCCTGTGACAAAGGCTATCATGAATACGCTCTAGAAAATCCTCAAATTGATAAAGAATACTATTTTAGAGTGATGATTGAGGATGAGTTTGGACACGCAAGTTTCTCTGACAATAGATCTGTTAACATGGAAGACGTTGTAAAATTATTTAGTTCATCTGGAACTCAGCAAAATAATCAATTCGGCATGAGAGAAATATTGCCTGCTGCAATCGGAATTAGTCTTATTTTTCTTTTATTTGGTGGTGTGTTACTTTACCGCTCCAAGAATGAAGAATTAGATGAAAACGTATCTGTTATAGAATCTAAACCTGTAGCACAATATAAGGTTGAAGAGCTATATCTGATTTACAAAGACGGACGCCTAATCCAAAATCTTAGTGCAGTTGAAGTAAAAACCGACAGTGAAATTATGAGTGGAATGTTGACTGCAATTAACGATTTCGTACAAGACTCATTTAATACAGAAGGGGATTTAGGGTCTATAGACTATGGGAATAACAAGATTATATTGCAAAGAGGCAATCACTCGTATCTTGCAGCAGTAATATATGGTGAAACTGATAATATTTTCAAAGGAAAATTATTCAGATCAGTTGCTCAAATAGAGAATCTCAACCCATCAATTAACGCTTGGGATGGAGATTCTACAAGCATAATTCAAGTGAAAGAAAATTTAAATCCAATAATTGATGACACTGGGTTAGTAACAAGAGAGATGGTAGACAATTATTTCACTGAAAAGGAAATAGTTATGACGTCTTCGTACGAAAAGGAAGGGAACATTTTGAAAGTTTTTGTAAACATGAGTAATTATTCTTCAGATTCTATTTCAAACTGTAAAATTAGTCCGCAATATAACGACACAGTTCTTAGCCTTAGCGGTATAGAGCCAGATATTCTCTATTCATTTACTGAAGGAAATTTTGTCGTAGGAGAAATTAATCCATATAATGAAGTACAATTCCTTATGAAAATGAGTATCAAGGCAACAATGAAAACCTCAATTGAAATAAAAATGAATTATGAACAAAAAGGCCGCACCAGTGATGTTACATCAATTGTTGATATTGAATAAGTGCAAATGGATAAAATTTAATTAGGTTAGCCTAATTATGCAGTGCATATAATATGTTAATTAGGAATTGTGTAGTTTTAGCATGCTTGCTAACATTATGCTTTACAGCAATAAATGCGGAAGCTGGATGTAACGGTAGTTGCTCTGTATCAGATGGAGATGATTGGACTATTACCGAAGATACACATATGTGGGATGAAGAAATAAATTTTAAGGACTTGACTGTTGACACTGGAGCTACATTGAAATTGGAAAATGTACAAACCAACATAACGGGACACGTAGACATCAGTGGCAATACTGAGTGGATAAACTCAGGCATAATTTTTCTTGGAGAAACAACCGGTAGCAATATAACTGTAAATAAAAAATTAGAAATAATCTCGAGTAATGTCTCTTTTAATTTTACAACTTACGCTGCAGGTAACGTTAGAGGTTTTTATCTAGCTGAAAATAGTAAATTAATAATTAAGGATTCAGATAATAATCCTTCAACTCCTGACGACCGCTCAATTATTAAGGGTCTTAATAGTAGTTGGACGTCATGGTACATAAATAATAATCGAGATTTTGAAAATACAATTAACATCGAAAACTCAGAGTTGATAAGACCTATTATATATAACTGGGGAAGTAATCCTTTAGTTAAAAATAATACCTTCTCAAGTAATGGTTGGATTAGACTGTATGGCGATAATTTAATTTTTGAAAATAATACAAATAATCCTTCAGATTCTTTATATATTTACTACTACGGAGATAATGGCGTAATTAAAAATAATACTCTTTTAGGAGACTACGGTTCCATTAACTTAGGATGTAACAACCCTGATTACCAATGTGATATTAATTGGTGGAATGAAAATTACAAAGGTCCTCAGATTGCTTATAACAATGCAGTGTACAATAATTATTTAGCTACTGGAACAAGTACTGCAATTTCAAGTTATGATAGTCATAATCTAACTATATTTAATAACACATTTACTAATGCAAGAACTGCCATAAATAGTTATAATATTACTGACCATAAAATTTTCAATAATACAATTACCGTATCTAATTTATCGGCAAATTCTTATGCTTTGGGAATAGCTGGGATAAACGTAGAAATATATCAAAATATTATTCGAGACTGTACCAACTATTGCATCCTGGCAGCAAGCGGAGATCTTAAAATGATTGAGAATATAAACATCCATAATAATTACATAACTAATCTCACTGGTATAAGTGGAATACAGATAGGCAGTGGAGCAGGCTCCCAGTCTTCTAGTATTAACATATATGAAAATGTTATAGAAGGGGGATGGTACATAGACGAACCAGAACAACGCGCTTTCAGAGGAATTGGAGCGTTTGGTTTCAATTCATACTCCGAAATACCATCAAATGTTCAAATCTATGGCAACCACATAACCGATGTTATAGATGGCATATGGCTAAGAGACACTGGTCCAAGCAACCAACAATTAAGTGGCGGTGAATCTTGGACTATACAAAATAATAACTTTTCTAATATTTTAAATGGAATTGCAATAAATGGCAAAGGGACGACACTGTATTCAAATCTTTTGATAAGAAATAATATTATCAATCTAAATTCCTCTATGCTTTGCGATATATGTTTCAGAAAAGATACGGGAATAGCGCTGGTAAACACTCGTTCTGTAAATATTGAGAGCAATATTATTCAAAATCCAAAGCAGGGTATTAACATTGAGGAAAGCCAAGGGATACTAATAATCGACAACATAGTAAACAACACCCTTGAAGGCTTGACAAGCACTAAGTCAAGTCTGGTTGTAAATAGTAATACATTCAAGGGATATTGCATTGATTCAGATTGCTTAAAGGTATCATTTGTCAAAGTAGGAGACATCGGACTAAACATATCTGATAGCAGTGATATAGAACTAAACGATAATTATATCACTAATTATTATACAAACATAAATTTAGAAGAAAGCGAAATAACTGCGATGTACCTAAATGAACTTAACTTCTCTTACTATGGCATAAGAGCAAGTGATGCAAAACTTGATATTATTTCAAACTACATAAACTATACAACCGAGGCTTTGAATATTAAAGAAACTGAAATAACCATAAATGGACTAATCATTAATACTTTCGAAAAAGGAATTTTTATTTTTAATTCTTCATTAAATATTGAAAATATTGAGATGAATGATGGTAATTTATGCATTGAAATGATTGATAGCCAATACGCTATAGATAACTATGATAGTATGGATTGCATTGAAGCTATAATGTATGAAAAATATTATTTTAATGTTAAAATCGAGACAAACGAAGGTATTGAAGCACCACAGCATTACTTCCAATTCATTGACAATAGAGAGTTGCAACCTAGAACTGGATATACTGGGGACAACGGCTATTCTTCCTACTATTTGATGCAAGTCAAGAAAGTAGATAATTCAGGACTTTTAACTGATTTTAATCCATATTATTTCACATATAGCCATAATGGAATCTCTAACACCTTTGAGTTTAGTATAGTGGAAAACTCAACTCTTACTGCTTATTTAGACACAACGCCTCCTGAAACAAGAGTATATGGTAATTCTACACTCTTGAACAATAAAGAAATGTACCTGAATTTTGAGAAACTTAGTCTAAAAAATGACTTATTAAATTATGATCTTTATGTACTAGTTAATGATGGAATAAATTTTGCCGAATGGGAATATATAGGAACCTACAACCAATCTATTGTGGACTTCGAAGGAACCGATGGATACAAATATAGATTCAAATCTGTATCAAGAGACATATATGGCAATGTTGAAAGGAAGAATGGATACGATTACGAACTTAGAATAGATACTACTAGACCTCAAAGTTATTTCAAAGGTATAGGATCAAATTATTATTTTACAAGTAACGAAGAAGTATTGTTAGACTGGGAAAGCTCAGACAATGATATATTTAGATATAACATACAAGTATTTTACACAAACTTCACTACAGATTATTTGGATCCCGAATCGGTTGTTTGGATGGCTGTAGAAGAGGAAAATTATTTTGACAAAGATTCTAAGACATATACTATGGCCAGTATTGGCCACTATGCATTCAAAGTTATTTCTATAGACCAAGCTGGAAATTATGAGATTAAAAATTATTTTGACTTCATTATAAATTTTGATCCTAACAGTGATCAATTGGCTTTCAGTAATATACCAGAGGAATGGGGAGACGACACTCTTGAAATCGAGTTTGTCAGAGAAAATTTTAACTTAGATTTCAAACTTTTCATAGCATTGGAATCTATAGATTACAAAAATCCTTACTTTAATTGGTATACCCACCCACATGATACCAATGAAGAAACTATACAACTATCTGGGCTCCTAGATAGAACAAGGTACTACATTTATGCAGAAAGCACCGATTTAGCAGGCAACATTGAGAACCCTCTTAACTCAACCGAATATTTTAGTGCTAATGGTCAATATGGCCAAGAATTAAAATTAACATATATCCCACTCTTGAAATATCAATACGGTTTTAATGTGTACGTAGACGATGACCTAGATGGTAGTTTTGAAACAGTGCTTGCACGAAGTGAAACTGTAGTTGGAATGGGAAACAATGATTATTACCTGGACACAGATAACAAGACTATATTGCTTGGAACCAGAAATGGTGGATTTGTACCAACTGAAGACCTAATAGGCATAAGGAATATTAAAGTAGAATATTCAGGCGTACATGCTATCTTTGAGGTATACACAGGCAATCCAAGTAAAGCTAATAGTTTAACAATAAGTCCTACTAATACAACACATATTATTATGGGATACAATATTCCCAACGATGCAAAAACATGTAAGGTTCAAAGTACAACTAACATAAGCAAGGGTTGGTTTAACCAAGAAATAATTACACCCTGTGATTCGGGTTACTACGAGTACGAAATTCTTAATCCACAACTTGACAAAGAATACCATTACAGGATAATGATAGAGGATCAATTTGGCCACGTCAGCTATTCAGACAATAGATCTATGAATATGGAAGATGTAGTTAAATTATACAGTACCTCTTCAAGTTCAGATAACAGCCAATTTGGCATGAAAGAAATTTTACCTGGTGCAATTGGGATCAGTTTGCTGTTCCTGCTAATTGGAGGTGTGCTAATGTATAGAACAAGAGAAGACGATTCTGTAAATGAAACACTCATAGAGTCGAAACCTGTGGCTAAATACAAAGTAGAAGAATTATACTTAATTTACAAAGACGGGCGACTAATCAGAAATTTAAGTGCAGTTGAAGTAAAAACTGACAGTGAAATAATGAGTGGAATGTTAACAGCAATTAACGATTTCGTGCAAGACTCATTCAACACTGAAGGAGATCTAGGAGATATTGGATATGGAAATAATAAAATCATTTTGCAAAGAGGAAGGAACTCATATTTAGCTGCGGTAATATATGGTGAAACTGATAATTTTTTCAAAAGTAAAATGGCAAAAGCCGTAAGAGGTGTAGAGCAAGAGAATCCAACAATAGGTTCTTGGAACGGAAGTTCTGAAACTATAAAGAACGTTAAACCTCAGCTAGAGCCTATAATCACCGAAACTACTGGTGTAACAAGGGAAATGGTTGATAATTACTTCAACGAAAAAGAAATTATTGTGACTACATCATACGAAATGGAAGGTGATAACATCAAATTGACGTTGAATGTGAGTAATTATTCAGCTGATCTAATATCTGGATGTAAAATAAGACCTCAATTCAACGATTCGGTTTTAAGATTAGGTGGAATAGAACCTGATGTCGCATATTCTTTTTCTGAAAATTCTTTTACATTAGGAGACCTTAACTCATACAGCGAGATTCAATCTGTTCTAAAAATGAAATTAATAGTTTCAGGGAAAACTAGCGTCGAAATTAAAATGGATTATCAGCAAAAAGGCAGAGATAGTACAACTAGCAGCACGATTGATATTGAGTAAAGAATTGAAACTAAGCAATATATAATTACTAATTCTTCTCTTTATCAATATCTGTAAATAATTTTTCCAAGTATTCGGAGGCAGTTTCTAGTTTAGAAAGATCTCCGTCCCATTTTTCTAGAATTTGCATATTTTCTAACTCAAAAGCAATTAGAGTATCTGCAATTGCTTCTTCAGATGCTTGATTAATTATTCCCGTATAAACAACGGCCAATTCTGAATATGCTCCTGAAGCAAAGGTTATATGAAAATTACCAAATTGTATGTCGTTTAACGACGAGTCACTTCGAGCACTGAAGGCATCTTCCATGAAATTCTTTACAGCCGTAAACATACCTCCTAGAATATCTGCATCAGTCTCTTCCACCTCATTAGCTGACAAATTGCTGATAACAATACCTGATTTAGAAAGTAAAAAGAGGTTATGAACTCGGCCCACTTTACCAGGGTGTATCAATTTTTCTTGAAGAACATTTACTAATTTTGTAAATTCAGTATTCTTAGAACCTGACTTAGTTAGACCCATCTCTTCTGGTGAAAAATTCTCAACCATTTGTTTGAAATCAGTCATATCAATTTTTTCTTTTTCAGCCTTTTCCTCAAGGTATTCTACTGTCTTATCTATAGCTCCTTTGATACTACCAACAGTTGGTGGTTTCAAAAGATAATCCATTGCTCCATGTCTAAAAGCTGTAATAGAATTCTGGATATCAGTTTCAGACGTTAACATGAAAACAGGTAGCTCGGGATACTTTCCTTTAACAATCTCCAACAATTCCAATCCTGAAACTTCAGGCATATTTATGTCGCTGAACATCATCATGTAATCCCTTTCTTCTAACTTTACTAAAGCATCTTTTGCATCCTCTGCTAAAATTAAATTATATTCAGGCCATTTCTTGAACATAAAATCCATTGCCATACGCACTGCAAAATCATCATCCACTGCAATAATATTTGGCAAATCTTCATTTGACATAATTTATGAATAAAACTTTATTATTAGAAATTGATGCTTAACTACCTTTTAGACTGCAAGAAGCTTTCTAAATCTTCAAGATTTGATAATATAGTATCTAAATCTTTTGCTTTTGCCGCAATTTCTATTTGCAAACCGATTTGAGTAACTTCATCAAATCCGTACATACCTCCGCTCCCTTTGATATTATGACCAAAAGTACGAATGAAATCAATGGACTCCAAATTTAAATTTTCACTAATTTTTTTCAACTCTTTAGAAGTATGATTGATATACAAATCTTGCATCTCTGCCCATTCATCATCATCAAATCCTTCCATAATAGTCTATGTAAGCTGACTATTTTAGGTTATATTCTTAAATATATGAGGAGTTTGCACGGCAATGACTGACTTGGAAGAGCAAATTAACCGATTAACATGCACCTTCAATGATGGGAAATTGGAAGAACAATTTAAGAAATCTAAATTAGAAAAAAATAGTACTTACATCAGAAATCTTATGCTTCTAGGACACTTGATATTCTTACCAATAATATTGGATGATGTAAATCAGTTAGGAATACAACCACTGTACGTTATTGTTCATATTTTATGTTCGATTAGCGTTTATGCTTTACTCTTCTTAGAGGAATTAAGAAATAAATACTATGAAGCTTATTTTACAGCTGCAATCCCTTTGCTAATGACTAATGGAGCCTATCATTACTATATGAATCAGGATGCAGTACTAGGCCCTGGTGAAGCTGTCTTGCCCCTACTCACCTTGTTATTTTTTACAATATATCCCGTCAATTTCATCAACAGTTTTTTTATTGTTACAACTACAGTTAGTGGCTTCTTGATCTACCTTTTGGAAATGGAAATTATCATTGGATCACAAATTCCATATCTTTTGATTATGCCATTTATTTATGGAGTCTTTGTAAAACGTTCCAATGAATATAGGGACCGAATTGATTACGTAAAAACAGAAGAATTGAAAATCCTGAGAGAACAAGCTCAAAATGCAACCAAAGCTAAATCAGATTTTTTAGCTAATATGAGTCATGAATTAAGAACCCCATTGAACGCAATACTTGGATACAGTGAAATGTTGATTGAAGAAGCGGAAGATGATGAACTAGAAACTTATGCTGCAGACCTTGCTAAAATACAGTCATCTGGTGAGCACCTGCTTACACTCATAAATGATATACTAGATCTTTCAAAGATTGAAGCTGGAAAAATGGACCTACACATAGAAGAGTTTGAGATTGAAAAACATTTGTCTCAAATTGAGGCTACAGCTAAACCTTTAGTTGAAAAGAATAATAATAAATTTGTTTTAGAAAATAATGTTTCAGTTAAAAAATTAAAAAATGATCAGACTAAACTTAGGCAAATTCTATTTAATATGTTAAGTAATGCTGCAAAATTCACAAAAGAGGGAACAGTTACATTATCTATTAGCAATTTTCAAGAAAACATAAAATTTGCAGTTACAGATACTGGCATTGGTATGAATGGGAAACAATTGGAAAAAGTATTTGATGAGTTTACCCAAGCTGAAGCTTCTACCACAAAAGACTATGGAGGGACAGGATTAGGGCTTCCAATAAGTAAGAAAATGACTGAAATAATGGGGGGAAAAATGGAAGTAGAAAGTGAAGAAGGCAAAGGAACAACTTTTTCAATAACTATACCAGTAGAGGTTAAAGAGGAATAATAATGACCACAATTTTGCTTGTTGAAGATGATGAAATGAACAAAGATATGTTAAGTAGAAGACTAATGAAAAAGGGATATGAGGTTATTTTTGCAATGGACGGCCAAGAAGCAATTGACATGGCCCAAAGTGAAAAGCCTGATGTAATTCTAATGGATATGGGTCTTCCGGTAAAAACTGGCCTTGAGGCTACTAAAGAAATCAAAGAAAATTCAGATACAAATAGTATACCTATTATCGCCTTAACGGCAAATGCAATGGCTGAACACAGGCAAAAGGCCTTGGAAGGAGGTTTTGACGAATTTGAAACTAAACCTGTGCGTTTGCCCTCATTAATTGAAAAGATTGAAAATTTTACCTAATCTGGAACAATTACAACCTTACCAAACATAGTTCCTTCTTCTAAAATTTGATGGCCCTTTCCACCATCTGATAAAGGAATTTCACAATCAATTACTGGTTTTATAGCTCCTGAATTCAACAATTTCAATAACTCTGCGAAATCAGAATGAGAACCCATTGTAGATCCAAGAATAGATAATTGTTTAGAGAAAACATACCTGATATCTGTTTCTGCAATTGGACCTTTAGTATTACCTACAGTTACTATTCTTCCACCAATGCCAGATAATTGTATGGAACGTGCCCAAGTAGGTTTACCTACATTATCTACTACAATATCATAGCCTTTCCTGCCAATAACTGGAAATAGTTCTTTGTGCCAATTTTCATTAGCCTTGTAATCAACTACAAATGAGGCACCTAACTCTTCTGCTTTAGATTTCTTTTCAGATCCACCTGCTACAACGTGAACCTCTGCCCCGAAATGTTTAGCGATCTGAATAGATAGTGAATTAACGCCCCCTCCAGACCCCATTACCAACACAGTATCTCCTTCCTGTATTCCTGCTCTGATTACAAGCATTCTATAGGCCGTTAAACCTGCTAGAAGAGGTGCTGCAGCTTGACTAGCTGTCAGACCATCTGGACGCTTATGGACGTTCTCTACAGGTACACAAACATATTCTGCACATCCACCACTAATATGTTCTCCAAGAATACGATACCCTGGACTCATACTATCCAAGCCTTGCTCTGTCCAAGAATCTTGTTTCGTAGTGACACCAGGATTAATAACAACTTTGTCTCCTTCATTCCATTGTCCACTACCTTTTACAACAGTACCTGAAACATCGCTACCACCAATATGGGGCATTTCTAGATTAAGACCGGGCCATCCTTTACGAATCCATACATCTAGGTGATTCAAAGCACAAGCTTCTACTTTGATTAAAACATGATTTTTTTTATTTTCTAAATCTGGTAAATCTCCATACTGCAATACCTCTCTTTCCCCGTGCTCTTCAAAGTAGAGTGCCTTCATATTTATCTATAAACCAGATGGTATATATTCTAAAGCTTCCAATCTGGCTTGAGCTTTAATAAGAATCTTATTTGATTCTTCAATGATAAATTTTAATCGTTCATCACTAGGTTTATCAATAACCCCATCACGATAAAGAAGATTATCAATTCTGTTTGCTGAAAGAATTTCTACAACCCATTTATCTTCATTACCTGTAATTAGTGAAGAATATTTCCATCCCTGACTATGAACTATTCCTCTGAATTTTTGAGCTAATTCCATAGTCCTGCAAGCTACATGGAAAATAGGCGATTGACCCTGAAGAATAACAATGGAATTAGCAGGAATTTTCAGACTATCGAGTGCTTCCTTGACTTCTTCAAACTCAACAGGCCTATGCCATGTCTTCCTTAATTCAACTGAATCTTTGCGGCCTATATCTGGAAGAACAATTAATTGCAATCTACCTGCACAGCTAGATGTAGTGAAGATGTCTGGATGTGAATTGAAAGCACTAAGAACTTCAATTACGCCTTCATCAACTAAACCTTCAGATTTAGCTTCATCCAATTTTTTCATTGCATTTGCCTTATATTGATTGAACTCCACTCATTCACCAATCACACTAAACATTACCTTCCTATTATGTGTTTGGTCTCTATGTTCCCAAACATAAATCCCTTGCCAAGTACCTAATGAAAGCTTACCGCCAACAACAGGAATACTTTCCGAAGTACTCGTCAGTGCTGATCGAATATGTGCTGGCATATCATCCTTACCTTCCATATTATGAACATAAGGAAAATTTTCAGGTACTAATTTAGAAAAAATAGTCTCAAAATCTTCCCTTACAGAAGGATCATAATTCTCCTGAATAACTAAACTTGCACTTGTGTGTTTAATAAATAAATTACAAATTCCGTTCTTGACTTCCGTAGATTTCAAGTAATCTTGCACTTGCTTAGTGATATCAATAAATGATTTTGGAGATGTTTGAATCTCCAATAAAGTTTGAAACACCGCCATAGCAACTAATTAAGAGAGGCGCAAATAAGACTATCATGTTAACAATTATTGGACTGGGACTCGGAGGACCAAATTCAATTACAATGGATGGAGTAATTGCTCTGAGCCTATCTGAGCATATATTTTATGAAACATATACCTCACCAATACATCATGAAACATTAGAATGGGTCGAAATGAAATCTCAAAAAAAACCGATACATCTTTCAAGAACCTTAGTTGAAGAGCCAAAGGAACTAATTGAATTATCAAAAGAGACAAATGTATCATTGTTAGTAGTTGGCGATGCTTTATCGGCTACGACTCATGTAAGCCTAATTCTCGAATGCAAAAAAAATAAAATAGAATATCAGATTATTCACAATTCCTCGGTGTTAACTGCAGTTGCTGGTGTTCTAGGTTTACAACACTATAATTTTGGGCCTGTGGCTACTCTAGTGCTACCCGAAGGAAACTACAAACCACTAAGTCCTGTTGATAAAATAATGAACAATATGGAAAACAATTATCACTCTTTAGTATTATTAGACATTAAAGCAGATAATCCTGAGAGTGAAGCAATATACATGTCTGCCTCACAAGCGGCTGAACAAATGATTGAAGCTGGAATACCAAAAGATACGATGGTTGCAGCGGCCGCGAGAGTGGGCCGGGAAGACCAAAAATTGTGGTACGGAAAATTAAAATATTTAGCAAACAAAAACCTCGGGAAAGAGCCGCACAGTATTGTAGTTCCTTCTAAATTACACTTCACAGAAAAAGAGTTCCTCGAGAACCTCTAACCATCTCTGTTTTAAGCCCCCTTTGGTATGACTTTGCCTAGATGCAGGGATGGATTGCACTAGAGAACGGTTCTGTTTTTTTTGGTGACTCATTTGGTTATCCAAAAACGGTAGAGGGAGAGCTCGTTTTCAACACATCAATGACGGGCTATCAAGAAGCTCTTACAGACCCTAGCTACGCGGGTCAAATCCTAATGTTTACATTTCCACAGATTGGAAATTATGGTTGTAATGAAGAAAATTACGAATCAGACAGGATTCAAACTAAAGCCTGCATTGTCAAAGAGTGGTGTAGAAATCCCCACCAGGGTGAAATGGACTTTGATGAGTGGCTAAAAAAGGAAAAGATACCTGGCTTAGAAGGAATTGATACAAGAGAACTAACAATTATTACAAGAGAATCCGGAACTCTCAGAGCCGTAATGTGTACTGATGGAAAACTAGCACCCGAGGAGGGCATAAAGAAAGCAAAAGAGATGAAATGGCCTTCAGAATCAAATCTTGTAGCGCAAGTATCTACAAAGAAATCTTACAAAAGAGGCAAGAAAGGCCCAAATGTAACCTTATTTGACTGGGGGGTAAAGCAGTCTATTGTTACCAATTTAGCTGAAAAAAATAGGGTAACTGTAGTACCATGGAATTACAATGTAGAACAGGTGATGAAGACAAAACCTGATTTAATTTTTATGAGTAATGGACCTGGCGATCCCGATCATCCTGATATGAAAGAAGTTGTTGAAACAATCCAAACTTTAATCAAAAAATATCCTACTATTGGCATTTGTTTAGGTCACCAGATTCTAGGGCTTGCGCTAGGCGGTGAAACTTACAAACTAAAATACGGGCATAGAGGAGGAAATCAGCCAGTTAAGCATGTCAAAACTGAAACCGTCTACATAACCTCACAAAATCATGGTTTTGCGCTTCACAAACTACCTAAAAAAGTTAAAGAAACATTTGTTAATTTAAATGATGGTACTTGTGAAGGAATTAGTAGCAGAAATTGCTGGTCTGTACAATTTCACCCCGAAGCGGCACCTGGACCTATGGATGCGAATGTTTTGTTTGAAAAAGTTGGAGAGATGATTAATGGATAAAATGAAAATTTTAGTACCCGGAGCAGGTCCAATAATTATTGGCCAAGCGGCTGAATTTGATTATTCAGGATCACAATGTTGCTCGGCACTTCGGGAAGCTGGACATACAGTAGTGCTGGTTAATTCTAATCCTGCAACCATACAGACTGATCCAGATACTGCAGACATTGTCTACATAGAACCTCTAACTGTAGAATCTGTAGAAAAGATAATTGAAAAAGAGAAACCAGATGCCATAATCCCAGGCATGGGCGGTCAAACTGGTCTGAACCTCACAGTTGGACTAGATGAAAAAGGTGTACTGCAAAAGCACGGAGTTAAACTATTGGGAACTTCATTAAAATCAATAGAAATGGCAGAAGACAGAGACCTATTCCGTAAGAGGATGGTAGAAATTGGTGAGCCTGTTGCCAAGAGTGGGATTGCAAATACCATCGAGGATTCATTGAAATTAGCTGAAAAATTAAACTACCCTGTTGTTGTGAGACCTGCATTCACTTTAGGAGGCACCGGTGGAGGCATTGCATACGATAAAGAAGAACTTGAAATGATAGCAGGTAGAGGATTAGCGCTATCGCCCGTTAAACAATTACTAGTAGAGGAATCAATTCTTGGTTGGTTAGAATTTGAATTTGAAGTTCTAAGAGATAGAGATGACAACGCAATTATTGTTTGTTCAATGGAAAATCTAGATCCAATGGGCGTCCACACTGGCGAATCAATAGTTGTTGCGCCTTCTCTAACATTACCTGAAAGAGCGTATCAGAAACTGAGAACTTCTGCATTAAAGGTAGTTAAAAGTTTAGGAATAATAGGTGGGTGCAACGTACAATTCGCTTATAATTCCAAAACTCAGGATTACATACTAATTGAGGTAAATCCTCGCGTTTCAAGATCCTCTGCACTAGCATCAAAAGCAACAGGAGTTCCAATTGCAAGAATTGCAGCCATGCTTTGTTTAGGCCACAGGCTACATGAATTATCTAATAGAGTTACCGGAAATACAAGCGCAGCCTTTGAACCCTCAATAGATTATGTTGTGACCAAAATCCCAAGATGGCCCTTTGACAAATTCAAACTTGCAGATAGAGAATTAGGAACACAGATGAAATCTACCGGAGAAACGATGTCCATAGGTAGAACATTTGAAGAATCTCTAATGAAAGCCTGGAGATCTGTTGGACAAGGAAAGGGTTATCCTGAATGCCTCAATTGGAGTAAAACGAGACTAGAAAAGAGTCTCAAAATACCCAACGACAGAAGATTGATAGCTATTTGGACATATTTGAAAAATGGTAAAGCCTCAAGAAAAACTATACAAAAAGTATGCGAAATTACGGATTTCCATGGTTTCTTTGTTGAAAGAATAGCTGAGTTGGTTAAAATAGAAATAGAATTGGAGCGATATGACAAAACAATCCCTAACGAAGTATTGGCTAAGGCGAAAACCTTCGGTTTTGGGGACAAACACATATGCCATTTAACAGGGATAAAACAAGATAAGATAAGAAATCAAAGGAAGAAAATCGGTATCATTTCAAGCTTCTTAATGGTTGATACATGTGCAGGAGAATTCGAAGCTAAAACCCCTTACTTCTATTCAACTTACGCAGATCAAAAAACCAAAGTTGAAACTGGAAAGAGTATAGTTATTCTTGGATCAGGACCTATAAGAATTGGACAAGGTATTGAATTTGACTATTCGACAGTACATGGAGTTCAAGCTGCAAGAAACGCAGGATATGAGGCAGTAGTTGTCAATAATAACCCTGAAACTGTATCTACTGATTTTGATGCATCGGATAGATTATACTTTGAGCCACTTGATCGTGAGGCTATATTCGAAATTTTAGATTTAGAAAAGCCATACGGCATTGTACTCCAGCTAGGGGGCCAAACTGCAGTAAATTTGGCAATCCATATTGAAGAATACATCAAAAAAGAAAAATTAAAAACGAAAATTCTAGGAACTAAAGTAAAAAATATGGAACTTGCAGAAGACAGAGGGAAATGTGGAGCTGTGATGGAAAAAGCTGGAATAAATATGCCTGAATGGGCGGCAGCAGAGAGTTCTGATGAAGTTGTGAAATATGCTGAAAAAATAGGTTATCCTGTTCTAGTAAGGCCCTCATTTGTATTAGGGGGCCGTGGAATGGAAATTGTTCATAACAAAGCTCAATTGCAACGATACTTGAAGCTTGAAACGCATGCTACACCTGACAAACCAGTGCTAGTTGATAAGTTTCTTGAAGGTGCAGTAGAATTAGATGTCGATTTAATCTCAGATGGAAATAAAGTGGTAATAGGCGCTATAATGGAACAAATTGAAATGGCCGGAGTACATTCAGGTGATAGTGCCTGCGTCATGCCCCCACAGTCCTTAGATAAGAAAACTGAAAAAATGATAATATCTATATCAAAGAAAGTTGCAAAAGCTCTAAATGTAGTTGGAGCCGCGAACCTCCAGCTTGCAATTAAAGACGGAAAAATTTATTTATTAGAAGCTAACCCAAGAGCTAGTAGAACACTCCCATATGTAAGCAAATCTACTGGATATCCATTAGCTAGAATCGCAGTTAATCTAATGTTAGGGGAAAAAATAAAAAATTTACCAGATATTATTCCTATGACTGGCGCGTCTGTAAAAGTACCAACGTTCTCGTGGCTTAAAATAACTGGATTAGACACAGTACTTGGTCCAGAAATGAAATCTACTGGGGAAGCAATGGGGCATGGACCTAATTTTGGTACTGCATATCTCAAGGCAATGAAAGGAGGGAACAAGAAATTACCTACCAAAGGAACTGTATTTTTGTCAATCTCAAACAAGTTAAAGCTAGAATTTGGAAATGTAGCCAAAGAACTTATTGATCTTGGATTTAATATAATAGCTACAAAAGGAACTGCTGCCCATTTGCGAAAAAATGGAGTAAAAAGTAAAGTTATTTGGAGAATATCAGATAAAAGACAACCTGATATCTTATCGGTTATGAGAAGAGGGAATGTAGATTTAATTATTAATTTACCCACTGGAAGGCGGGCTGCTACTGACGGAGCTCAAATGCGAAGGTTGGCTGTCGAACTAGGTATTCCGTTCATAACTACACTAACTGGAGCGAAAGCTGCGATAGACTCTTTGAAAGAGGGAGAATCTGATTATTTGAAGCCTTTGAAAAAAATAAAATTTTAGGCATTATTAGTCACTCTTTTAAATAGAAGTTTCTGTAGATTGAATGTAATATGAGTGAGCTATCTGAAGCAGACAAGATTGTCAGTGTCATAACGTGTGACCTTGAGGGTAGAATTGAAACATTTAATAAAAACGCTGAAAAACTCTTTGGCTACTCCGCAGATGAAGTTATAGGGAAGAAGAGAGTTTCACTTTTTTCCCCGGGAATGGTCGTTTTGGGCCATGTTGCTAATTGGCTTAAAGAAGCTCGGAACAACAAAGAGGGACACAGCACAAAAACTACTTTCATAAGAAAAGATGGGAGCAAATTTGCAGCTCAATTCAAAGTTACCGCAACAATCATCAAAGGAAAACATGTAGGCTACTGTGGACGAACTAAAGAGCTCGTTAATGTTTCACCGGAGGAAACAATGCCTGAAACTTCGCTTTTAACAAGATTCATATCTATCGTAGCTATAACGAGATTACCTTTCTTAAGCGCAACTTGGATTCCAATTATAGCAAGTTTAGTTTGGGGTATTAATCAAGAAATCACCGGTATGGACTGGAGTTGGAGTACGTTTATTTTTATTTTTCTTGGAGGGTCATTCCTTCATTTAGCGGCTAATACATACAACGATTATTTTGATTGGACAAGTGGAACTGATCAAATTAACAATGATTATTTCCTTCAATTATCTGGCGGAAGTCGTGCAATTGAATTAGGACTTATTTCTGAGAAACAACTTTTCCGTTTAGCCACTTCATTTTTAGCCTTATCCGGAATTATGGGAATAGCGATTATGGCAACATTAGGAGATAATAAATTCGAACTATTTTACTACGGACTGGCTGGAGCTTTTTCCGCATATTTCTACACTGGTTACCCTCTCAGATTAGTAGCAAGAAAGGGAATTGGTGAATTACTGATTGGATTGAATTATGGTCCTTTAATGACTATGGGAACTGTATTTGCCATGACTGGCATACATAATTGGGATGCTTTTCTATTTGGCATACCACTAGGCATATTGACCACTGCTATTCTCTGGATTAACCAATTCCCAGATAGAGCATCCGATGAAATAGCTGGAAAACATCATCTAGTAGTAGTTCTCGGCCTAGAAAGGGCAAGCTGGGGATACCTTTTACTTATGATCTCTGCTTTTAGCTCAATTTACATATTAAATGTATACAATATAATACCTGAAAGTGCGCTACTTTCTATGCTAGCCTTACCTTTTGCCTTATATTTTTCATATCTCGTTATAACCTCATACAACGCAAGAGAACTTGCAGTAGCCAACTGGGGAACTATAGGTATACATTCTGTAACTGGCATTCTAATGATTTTTGGTCTGGAGTACTTGTAATGAACGATTACACGAAAGTTCAAAATGGATTGATGTTGTCTGATGAACTAACAGAATATTACACTGTTGTTAAAAATGAATTTGAAGATCACATCAAGAGGGAAATTGCAAAAGAGCCTCCAGAAATAGCTCCCTTAATTGAAAAAGGGCTTAACGGCGGAAAAAAGCTAAGACCTGTACTTTGCAGGTTAGTTTCTGACTCACTAGGAGGAGATACACACCTTGCCTTTGAGTGTGGTATGGCTTTAGAATTAATGCACAGCGGGGCACTAATTCATGATGATTGGATAGATGGCGATAAGTTCAGGAGAGCAGCACCTTCTCTCTGGAACGAATTAGGGCCAAGAACAGCAGTTTTGGCTGCTGATTTGATGGTTGCAACAGGATCTTTACACGGCGCTATTTCAGTCGAAATCGGGAAATCTTTAGCCTCTTGTGTTAGAGATTTGTCAGAAGGTGCTATAGCTGATTTTACAGATAAAGAGAATTATAGTGAATCAGTCTACCTACACCGTATCAAAAGGAAAACAGCAGCACTCTACAGTACTGCAGCTGAACTCGGAGCCTTAGTATCGCCAAGAACTGAGTTGGCGCCCAACATGTACAAGTACGGTGAGTGTGTAGGCATTATTTATCAGATAACAGATGACTATTTAGATGTAGTGAATTCCCTAATTACAAAAACACCTGTTGGAGATTTAGCACTTAAAATACCTACGCTTCCATTAACAAAACTTAGTAAGTATCCACAATACAAGGAAATAATTCATGATTACATGCTTAATGGAAATACAGATGAATTATTGAAAACGGTTCAAGTTGAGCACGCGCAAAAAGTTTTTGAAAATTTGATCAAACCTTGGCAAGATATGGCTCTAAAGTTTATTGAAGACGTACCTAACAACATGGAAAAACGACTACTTCAGCAGGTTCCTGTCGCTTTTGCAAATGAATTAATCTCTGCAGATAAAAGTTAAAATTTTCTTAAATGCCTTCTAGGAGGTGATGTGATTTTTACATCACCTTTCATTATAGTGTCTGAATCAAGAGTTTTACTTTTACCTGAATAAACTAAAAATGAATTGATTTTACTAAATTCAAGCCCCTCTTGATTGCAAGAATTTTTCATTCGAGATCTAAAAGAATTCTTTTTACTAACATTAACACCCTTAGGTGTAATTCCTTCCCACAGTTTTTCAAATTGAATATATTCTTCACTTTCCTTATTAATCATGCAATCAAAGCTGCTGAAGCCTCCCTACAGAGCTCGAAGAGAGATTCCCAATACAGTGGAAAAATAACTGCTAGAAGCAAAAGAATACCAAACGAAATATATCTAACTGTATTAGGGAAAACAATATCTTCTGAGCTTTCGGGATCGTAAAGATACATGTACCTCATTATCTTCAAATAATAATAGAGGGATAGTGCCGAATTCAAAACACCAACCAAAACTAAAATTATTAGCCAATTTTCTCCTGCGAGACCCACTTTTAGAGTCCCATAAAATAAGAAAAATTTGCTGATAAACCCTGCAAAAGGAGGTATACCAACTAGCGAAAGTAAACAAACTGTCATAGAAAGTGCAAGAAGTTGCGATCTCTGAGCCAATCCCTTGTAAGAATCTAGGTTGTATCCTAACCCTACTGCGCCCACACAACCTACAACAACGAAAGCTCCTCCTTTCATGAAAGCGTGAACCAATGTATGAGCTATCGCTCCTGACATTGCTTCAGAACTGAGTGCTGGAATTGCAATCATAATATAACCTGCTTGAGCAATAGAAGAATATGCAAGCATACGTCCTACATCATTTTGTGAAATAGCCGCTAAATTACCTGTAGTCATCGAAGCCAAAGCAATAATTCCTAAAACTAATTTCCACTCTTCCGAAGCAGCCTCTAAAACAAATACGAATACTCTAAAAACTGCAACAAAACCCATGGCTTTGCTTCCGGCTGCTAGTAGTGCTGTAACTGGTGTCGGAGCGCCCTGATAAACATCTGGCGCCCAAGCATGAAATGGAACTACTGCTATTTTAAAACCTAAACCAGCCATTATGAATAGAGAAGCAATGAAAATTACCTCCGTAAAATCTCCCTCTATTACGCCACTGTTTAAACCATCAATAAAAGCCTCAACACCATCAAACGTAAGTGAACCTGTAATTGCATACAATAAAGATATACCATAAAGAGATAAAGCCGAAGAAAAAGCGCCAATCAATAAATATTTTGCCCCCGCTTCAGTAGATTGATCATCTTTCTTACGGAAAGCAACCATTGCATAACTACTAAAAGCAGATAATTCAATCCCAATAAAAATTGTAAGGAAGTCGTTGGCTGAGGCAGTAACCATCATACCTAAAGTACTAGACAAAAGAAGTGTGAAATATTCGGGTTGATGAGGCTCATTTTCTTCAAAATAAGAAGTGCTAACCAAAGAAACGATTAAAGCGGTAAGAACAAAAACAATCTTGAACAATTGAGAAAAATCATCAACTTTAAAATGGTCATAAAAAATATAAACTGAAACATCACGATTCATGGATATTGTATCAGGATAATACCAAGAAACAACTAAGAAAATCAATGCGCCGCTCAAAGATAGGTTTGAACAGATAGAGTACGAATTTCTATTTTCTGTAAATATGTACAATCCAGGTATAGCCATTATACTTGCTATCAGCAATAGTTCGGGCAAAAATAATACAGAACTATCCATTATAGAACCCCCATAAAATTCAAAATATCATAACAGGCAACTGTTATTGGGTCCATTATGTAATGAGGAAAGATTCCGAATAAAGTAGCTACCAAAACCAACGAAAACATAGGATACATTTCATACCAGGTAGCCTCATGAACGTGCTCAACATCAATTTGTTTACTATCTGGTCCAAAAATAGCCCTTTGCAACGCCCAAAGATGGTAACCGGCAGTCAGTACCATCCCGGAAATAGGAAGAAGTAGCCAGTACCCGTGAGATTCAAAAAAAGCTATGAAAACTGAAAGTTCGGCAACAAAAACTGCCATGCCCGGTAGACCTAAACTGCCCATAAAAATTACTACAAAAACACCTGCAGTATTTGGCTGATGAGTCGCTAAACCTCCAAGTTTAGGAATATCTCTAGTACCTACTTGATGATAAAGAACACCTGCCACCATAAACATTGCAGGGCTCAAGATACCGTGAGCAAACATCATGAAAACAGCTCCAGCAAGACCTAATTCAGTCATAGTAGCAACACCCAAAAGCGCTACTCCCATATGGGAAACACTAGAGTAGGCCACTAATTTCTTCAGGTCAGTTTGACCAAGACTCAAAGCTGCACCATATAAAATGGAGATAATTGCCAAAACTACCATTAAGGGAACGAAATACTCTGCACCGAGAGGTACCACTGGCAAAGCTGCACGTATAAGCCCATAAAGACCCATTTTCAACATAACGCCTGCCAATAAAATCGATCCTGCAGTAGGTGCCTGAACATGGGCATCTGGTAACCAAGTGTGCCAAGGAACTGAAGGGACTTTAACTGCAAAACCTATAAACAATGCTGCAAAAATCCAAATCTGGAAATCTCGTGAGAATTCACCATTTTGTTTAGCAATTTCAATCATGGAAAAGGTTTCTGCACCGGTTTCGAAATAAAGTGCCATGAAACCCACTAGCATAATTACTGAAGCTGTAAATGTATAAATGAAAAATTTAATAGAAGCATAACGCCTGTTTTCGCCGCCCCATATAGCTATCAGGAAAAACATAGGAATCAAAACAACTTCCCAAAACACGTAAAACACAAAATAATCCAAGGTTATGAAAACACCGAAAAGTGCAGTCTGCATTACTAAAAGAAGACTAAAGAAGAGCGCAGGTTTTTCTCTTTCATCCCATGCAAAAATAACAGTCAACGGCCCAATGATTCCTGTTAGAAGGACCATGGGAGAGCTTAAACCATCTACACCTAACAGCAATGAAATACCAAACGAAGGTGCCCACTCATATTCCTCCATCAAGGAGAACCCTGACTCTTTACCTGCTTTGAAAAATACTACAATTGAAAGTAAAAGAGTAAAAAGTGTTGTAAAAAGAGCGATAATTCTTGGAGCGTTGGGGCTATCCCTAAAACCAAAGGTCCAAAGTGAACCAATAATTGGAAATACTAAAAGATATGAAAGCCAAGGAAAGTCTCCAAATTCCATTGATATTTCTGGAACTGGAAGCTTACCTGTGCCTACAACAATAGTGCCTCTCATCTCCATCATAATATGAGGTTCACAAACATAATACAAAGTTCCATCCTGAGAGGCATACTCTACAGGTAGTGACCAATTACCTCCAACTTGAGGAGATCCTGAACGGAAACCTGATTCATAGATACCAGAATCTGAACTTGCTACCTGAGCTACATTATGTGAACCATTACCCCACACAAAAGTAACATTGTCACCAACGGCAATTTCAAGAATGATAGGCTCAAAATAATAACTCATCCCATCTGGTGATTGAGAGACTAAAACTGTATGATCTTCTGCTGATGCCATCGGAAGCAGAAAAATTGCCAATAGCAAAAATACAGGAAATCTCACAGAGACCACCCCATAACTGGCATAATTATTCTAGTAAGAAGTACTATGGCTCCTAAACCACCAACTGTTAAAGAAGCATAGTGACCTGTAAATCCTGAATTTATCTTTCTTACTCTACCGCTGAATAATTGAGATAGATTTGCTATGCCATTAACTATTCCGTCTATGACATTTAAATCAAACCAGTCGCAAGCCTTTGCAAAAGTATCCCAAGTCCTCATACCAAACCAATTAAAAAATTTGGACATGTAAAGTCTATTAATTAGGAAAGTATGTATGGGTCTAGTTATTGGATTTTCAACTATAAAATCTGCTGAGAAAGCAGATTTACCATCTTCTCCCCTTCTATAAAATAAGACACCCAAAAACATACCAGACATACCTACTGCAACAGACAAGTGAGTCAATGGTGAAAGCAATATGTGGTTAATGATTCCCCATTGTATCATACCTCCATCACCATGATGAGAGCCATAGTATACTCGAGCACCAAATCCATCTCCTAAAACTAATGATAAACCAGAAAATACTGCGAGAGTGCCAAGAATCATCAAAGGTACTGTCATAACATATGGTGCTTCGTGAGCGTGAACTTCAATTTTTTCTTTCTTAAGTATCCAATTACCAGTGTCAGAATGGTCTTCAGATTGAGTCATGGTTTCTAAATACCTTACCTCTGGACCGCTGAAAGTCATAAACCACATTCTAGTCATGTAGAAAGCAGTCATGGCTGCAGTAAGAAGTGCCATCCACCAAAGAAGACTAAATGTTGAATCATATTCTCCGTTATGATGTACTGCTTCCAAAATTTCGTCTTTAGACCAGAAACCTGATAAAAGAGGAAAACCAGAAATTGAGAGTACACCTAAGCCCATTGTAGTAGACGTAATAGGCATTGATTTTCGTAGTCCTCCCATTTCTCTCATATCTTGTGTATGAACTGCATGAATAACTGCTCCAGATCCAAGGAAAAGCAAAGCTTTGAAGAATGCATGATTCATCAGGTGGAACAAACCAGCCATGTAACCCTGAGCGTGTACTTCTGTCCCCTCAATGGTGGCGTGCCAAACAGTCCACGCTCCAGTTCCCAAGCCCAAAAACATGTAGCCTAATTGCGAAATAGTAGAATATGCCAAGACTCTTTTAATATCATTCATAACCATGGCCATGCTCGCTGCGACAAACGCAGTAATAGTGCCGGTTACTGCAATGTAAACTGCAGTATCTGGACTATGAACAATCAAAGGATAACTACGTGCAACGAGAAATACCCCTGCCTTAACCATAGTCGACGAATGTATTAATGCGGAAACTGTAGTTGGTCCTTCCATAGCATCAGGTAGCCAAAAGTGTAAGGGAAATTGGGCAGATTTACCAACCGCACCACCAAATATGCACAAAGTTGCCCATTTGACTTCTTCGGAATGCTCAGTTAGTAAGGCTGGATCTGAAAATAGTTCTGAATAACGAAGAGTTCCGAATGTATTGAAAAGGATTACAAGACCTAGCAAAAGAAAGACATCCCCTACTCTAGTCACTAGAAAGGCTTTCTTTGCAGCTGAAGCTGCAGATGGCTTCTCATACCAAAAGCCAATAAGCAAGTAAGAACAAACACCTACTAATTCCCAAAAAATAAACATCAAGAGGAATGAATTAGCTATTAGCAAACCAAGCATAACTGCAACGAATAATGTGATTTCAGCGAAATATCTCACCTGCCTATCGCCTTCATCGTGCATGTAACTAGTAGAAAATACAATAACTAAAAAAGAAACTAAACCTACTACAAGGAGTAAAAGAGCACCAAGTGAGTCAATGTACGTTCCAAACTCAAATGCATATGTTTGTCCACTAAACCAAACTCTTGTTGATTCCGCATATCCACCGTGTAACGAATCTGTAATGAGTACTTCATAGGCTACAGACAGTGAAAATGTTGAAGAAAGACCGACACCTGCAAGTGCGATTGAACCTCCTTTCCTAGGGTCGTAGTGTCCAAAAAATAGAATGAACAAGAAAGCCACTACAGGAAATACTGGTATCATCCACGCAACATCTACAAAAGATTTCGAAAAACCCTCTGTAAAGAAGAAAAGAGTTAAAATTGCAATTATTATATGCAAGGCAAAACCATGAAAAAGTTCCTGTGTAATAAAATTGTGGCTTTTATGGTCAGGAACTGATTCGGACAGTTTACCACCTCAACCTATTCAATAAATCTAACTCTATTGTGTCTCTCTGTTCAAATAAACTCAACAATATCGCTAAGCCAATAGCAACCTCTGCTGCAGCAATTGCAGTCACAAACAAAGCTACTACTTGACCTGACAAATCATGATAATAGCTTGAAAAACCTATAAAATTTATATTTGCTGCAGTGAGCATTATTTCTACAGACATCAAAACGACTATCGCATTTTTATTTTTGATAACGCCATAGGCCCCAATCATTAACAAAACTGAAGAAAAAATCAAGTAGTTAATAGGATCAATCATCTCTTTCCTCCCTGGCCAAGAAAACTCCTGCTTGCAAAGCAATAACCATCATAACGCCTAAAAGCAAGAAAGGAACTTCCCAGTTATTAAATACCTCAAATGCTAAAAACTTTGTAGTGTCAATATTTAGCTCCCTAAGTGGTGATGCTAAAGAATCATATCCTTTAGAGTCTTGAGCATAAACGGACCAAGAATAAGTTCTTCCATTTGTAAAATCTGAATAGGTATACTCAGTATTCTCTAATTTACTTTTTTCATGAATTATGGCTAAATTGAGATTACCCTCAGACTCAGAGTGCAATTTAATCTCGATAGTATAGGATACTGTTACTTCAGACCATATGATCGCCAGTTTTTCCCCTGACTCTTTAACAATATCAACTAATTCAGATTTTAGAATCGGATAAGTATCGAAAGTAGAACCCGATATTCCGGTATAATATACCCTTACAAGATACGTTCCCGTTGATAAACGACCAGTGGTTGCTGTATTACTATTAGTATAATTACCATCGAATACCAATTCACCAGTGTCGTCGTCTGTAACACTTACTCTGTAATTTACAGAGACTGGATCCCAATCAAAAGTAATAGAATTAGTATAATGAAAATAGCCTTCTTCAGGAAAATTAAGTAAAGGAGGACATCCTGTTTTGCAACTGTCTGGTGGCGAATCAACGACCTTAAGATTGTCCCAAGATGCTGCAGAAATAGAAAAAACTATATAGATTGAAAATGTTATGACTAAGGCATCACGAAACCAGATTGTAGTCCTGTTAGACATCTTCACCTCCTTTCAAGGTCCTTTTAGTCAGCATAATTCCAAAAATAATGACTACTGAAATTGCTCCCACATAAACTAAAACCTGAATAACTGCTAAAAATTCAGCCTCCGCCAGAATGAATATTCCTGCTGTGAGAAGAAATACTGTGGATAACCAAACCACTGAATGAACTATATCGTTACCATTAACTACTGCCCAAGCTGCAGCCAGTATTAATCCTGCCAATATCCAAAAAAAAAGTAAATCTAAAGCCACAGTATCACGCTTCTGTAACTTCTCCTTCTTCAGTTAGACCGCTGGAGCTAGAATTACTGATAGGCTCCATATGCAAGCAATCTGCAGGACAAACTTTAACACACGTAGAACAGCCAATACAAATTGTGTAATCAAAGTATGGATTCTCTACATTACGGACTGTACCGTTTTTCAATTCTTTGTTAATTACCCCTTCATCCATTATTATACAATTTGTAGGACAATTATCAACACACTTACTGCAACCTATACAAGTCTCAGAGTTCAATATGGGCGACTCCATCATGTAATTTGTAAGTGGCAATTGTGGAAGTTCAGGTAAATCTACTTTCATAGATCTTGCAGGATAAATTAAACCTTCACGAGTAGTATCTGCCAACTCATAAAAGTCAGTCATTGTCATTGCACCGGTTGGACAATAATCTTCACAAAATCCACAAAACATGCAGTGCCCAAAGTTAATTGCCGGTCTCTCAGCCTTATTCTTTCTCTTAGCCACATGTGATCCATACCATGCCCTATCTTGCTCTTCATCTGACAGCTCAGTAGGCTTCATTTTCAGACATTTATTAGGGCAGACCTCTCCACAAATACCACAACCGATACATAAATCCCAAATGACTGCATTCATTCCTCTATACGTAGGAGGTGGATCTCTCTTTTCAAGAGGATACATAACTGTTGTTGGCTTTCCAAAAGTGGATTTGAAGAATTGTTTTAACGTAACTTTCATTGGATTAACAATAATATCCATAATTCCAATATCTCTATCACTACTCATCTTAGAACACCTCCGGAAGATTCACTACATCTGAAAAATAAGGATAAATTTCAACCATGAAAATAACAATCAATATATTTATTAAAGATAAAGGTAACAATTTTTTCCACCCAAGCTCTAGAATTTGATCTGTGCGAATTCTAGGAACTGTCCATCTTATGAAGATCCAAAAAATTAAAATTAGATATACTTTACTCAAGAACCAAATTTCGGGAGGGATTGGCCAAGGACCTGCCCAGCCACCTAAGAAGAGAATTGTACAAACTGCTGCACCTGCAAAGCCTCTAATGTATTCTGCAGCTAAAAAAAGCATATACCTAATTCCACTATATTCGGTAGTCCATCCTTCAACTAATTCAGCCTCTGCCTCGGGAAGATCGAATGGAACTCTCTCCACTTCTGCAAGAATACAAATCATGAAAACTATGAAACCTAAAAATTGAGGAATAAAATTCCACATTGGTAAGCCAAACAACCAGGTACTCTCCTGCTGCTGTTCGACAATAGTGACCGGATCAAATGACCCTGCTAAAAGAAAAACTCCTGCCATACTTAACAGTAGAGGAATTTCATAGGACATGAGCTGAGCTGCGGACCTCATACCCCCAATCATTGAATACTTGTTGTTAGAAGCCCATCCTGAAGTTAAGACACCTATAGGGGCGATGGAAAAAGCGGCCATTATTACCATTAGACCTGCTGGGGCTGACGATGCTGCAAATCTGTCAGATAATGGAAACAGAACCAACAAAAATACGGAAGATGAAATGAAAATAATAGGACCCATCGTAAATAAAAATTTATCCGCTTTAGATGGAACTATTAACTCCTTGGTAATCGCCTTGATTCCATCAGCCATGTTTTGCAAAATACCTATTCCTGAATAATTATCTTTAAATCTCCAACTAGGTGCTTCACCGGCAAGATCTTCGCCTAATTCTCTAAATGATCTAAAAGAAAGCATTGGTCCTCTTCTATCTTGTATTCTAGCAGCAATCTTCCTCTCAAGGTGAATTACCAGTATGAGATTAGTCATACCAATTGCAAACGCGATATTAACTGCAAAAGTCCAAGCTAAAGTATCGAGACCGCCATCCGTTCCCAGCCAATCGGCAATTGTGCCTGCAGGGTGGCTAAAAGGAGGGAACAAATTTCTCTGGAAATTAAAAACAGGAATCAACATGTAGTTTGCCGTCCATTCTGCCATCCACCGACAAAAACTGAACAAACTCACTTATCTGTTTCTCCTATGCAAATATCGATACTTCCCATGATTGATGGAATGTCTGCAACTTTGTATCCTTTCAGATAATGAGGGCACGCAGAGATAGTAGTAAACATGGGACTTTTAATTTTCCAACGATAGGGCCTATCACTTCCATCTCCCACCAAATACATCAAAGCTTCGCCTCTTGAGTCTTCAGTGCGTCTAAATGCTTCCCCTGAAGCACGTATTGGAACTTTGGAAGCCATAGTAGGTCCTGATGGCATATTTTTGAAACATTCACGAATGATATGAACAGATTCACGCATTTCATCAATTCTTACCATATATCTGCTGAAGCAGTCACTGTAACCTGGCCCAGCTTCTCTTGTTTGGATTTCCCAGTCAATCTCTTCATATATCTCGTAAGTATCATGCTTACGCAAATCATGTTTGGTGCCACACCCCCTAAGATTAGGACCTGTAATACCCAAATTCATTGCTTGGGATGCTGTGAAATTACCAACATCCTCTGTACGCATCCTAAAAATCTTTGAATTCTCAAACAAGTCTGCATACTCATCCAAACGTTGCTCAAATAATTTCAAAATTCTTTCCGTTTTCTCTTCAAAACCGTCTGGCAAGTCTCTCTTAACTCCACCGATTCTAATATAATTATACAATAACCGACTTCCACTAGGTAGTTCTAAAAGATTTAGAAACAATTCCCTATCCCTCCAAAAATACAACGCACCAGTAATATGACCTAAATCAGGCATGTATGCTCCAGCCCACATTAAGTGTGAGGCTAAACGCTGTAATTCTAACATTATCGTCCTAATGTATTGTGCTCTTTGAGGAACCTCCACACCCATTAATTCTTCAACTGAAAGAGCGTAACAATGAGTCCAAGTTGTAGAACTTGCGTAACATAACCTGTCTGTCAGTGTTGTATTCATAAAATACTTACGCCTTTCACCCATCTTTTCTACAGAACGGTGGAGGTATCCCAATTCAGGATCAGCATCAACAATAGTCTCACCATCTACTTTCACTTTCAAAGTCCAGAGACCGTGAGTCATAGGGTGTTGCGGACCCATACTAATCCACATTTCAGCCATTACCACTCCTCCTCGTGTATCTCATACACGTAGTCTTTCCTCAAAGGATGGCCTGCAAAACCTTCGGGTAGAAGAACTCTCCGTAAATCGGGATGGCCAATAAAATAAATGCCCATTAAATCGTAAGCTTCTCTTTCATGCCAGTTAGCACCAAACCACAGATTGGATACTGAATCAATCGTAGGGGTATCTCTGTCTAGAAAGACATGGATTTCAATCATCACTGCCTTAGAACTATCTTTGATAAAAATTGAACCTTCCATCACTGAAAAATGATATACCAGCTCAAATTGAGGCTGATTATCAACTGCGCTGAT
>CACOJW010000012.1 GCA_902627615.1 uncultured marine group III euryarchaeote | reverse complement strand
AGAGAAATGCAACTGCTGCAATTGCATCTGTTTTCATACTACTCTTCGCAGGTGCATCTATACTTCTAATTTCTGAAAGTAGTGATCAAAGCCAAATAAAAATCGATGGAAACATTAGTGACTGGAATGATATTGAAAAAATTACAGAAACAGATTCTGTTCAAACTAAAAATTCAAATATAGATATTATAGAAATCTCAATGAATCTTGATTCTATATATCTCTCACTTTATACTCAAACCAAGGAACCTCTGTTTATCTCAAGTAAAGCTGATACATTACGAATTTTTGTAGATACAGATAATAACGTCGATACTGGTTACTTTGTTCCAGGAATTGGGGCCGAAAATTTAATTGAAATTTATGGCTTCAACCAGGCTATATTTTTCTCAACGCTGTATGTTTTCAATGATAACCGAGAAAATACGGATTGGAATGGTTTTAACGCTTTATCTACTATAAACGCTGCACGATATGGTCAATTTGTAGAGACACAAATTCCCTTATTTGATCTTGGAGTTAACGATGGTGATGTTATCTCTGCAATATGGCAAGCTTCTGATGTAGAAGGGAATGCTGACATACTAGATTTTGCTCTAGATAGTGACTTGAATAAAATTGATGTTAATGATATAATCAGAAATCGAATTAATGAAGCCAATGGTTTTCATGAATCGAGGAGTCCTATTACAATCGACGGATATTTCGGTGATTGGAATGAAATTGATAAGATTGTAGATGAAGAAAACCCTGAGAATTTAAACATTGATTTACATGAGTATTCTGGGTTGAGTTATGATAATAACGCTTTCTTCTATTTGAGTGTCAAAGGACAATTGTTATCTGGAGAGGCTATTCCAACCGACTCTGCACGTAAAACTATGAATCCTAGCGGAACTAAAAACAATTATGTTACAACTCCTGCAGAGAGCATTAGTAAGTCCGTTGCCATTAGTTAATCCGTTACCATTAGTAAGTCCATTACCATTAGTTAATCCATTACCATTAGTAAGTCCATTACCGTTAGTAAGCCCATTACCATTAGTTAATCCATTACCATTAGTAAGCCCATTACCATTAGTGAGTCCGTTACCGTTAGTTAATCCATTACCATTAGTGAGTCCGCGTTTCTCTCTTAAATTAATTTTGGACATGGTACTAGATTTAGTTTTTTAAACTAAGAACCGTTTAAATGCTTTTATGTTACTTTGTTACAGAAATAATTTTTTCAGATAAATTTTAGGATTTAAGATTATCAATATTTAGCGCCGTCTAAGTAAACATCTGTGTCTCATAGTATAACGGTATTGAAATCGAAGTTGCATAATGCAACTGTAACTCATGCTCTAAGGGATTATGAAGGTTCAGTAGCCTTGAGTCCAGAATTAATCAAATTAGGTAAGTTTACGATGTATGAGCAAGTACATCTGTGGAACATAACTCAAGGAACTAGATTAACAACATACATAATGGAATATGAGGGTGATGAAAAGGGAATAATTTGCGTAAACGGTGCGGCAGCCCATAGGGCCAATCCAGGAGATAGGATAATCCTAGCAACCTTTGCAGAGATAGATTCAGAGGATTCATGGGAACCTCATATTGTGATTATGAACGAAGATAATACCAAGAAGGCCTAATTTTACCTTTAGTAACTGTATTTAAAACAGAAATATAGCATATTTTATTGAATTAAATTTGGTGCTCCCGCCGGGATTTGAACCCGGGTGCTCGGCTCGAGAAGCCGAAATGATGGGCCGGACTACACTACAGGAGCTAATTTGGCCTTCGAGAGTCCAACTTAATAATTTTCGTCAAGCCATTTTGCAGTTTCGTTAATGGCCTTTCTGCTAGTATACTGAGGATCCCAACCGTGAGATTTCAATTGTTTGATATCCAATCTCATTTTCTTTACGTCCCCTTTCCAGCCTCTTCCACCATCGATACCACCAGTAAATTTGTATTCAACATCTTTTAATTTTAGAGCTTTACAAACTTCATTAGCTAAAGTTACAACACTAATTGCATCTTTTGATCCAACATTTAATGCTACAAATTCCCCTTTTTCACATAATTCAGCAGGAGCTTTTGCCAGCATTCCAGAAATACAATCTTCAACGTGGAAGTATGACTTGTGTTGTTTTCCATCCCCTAAAATTTCTAATTCCTTTGGATTGTCTTTTAATTTGTTAACAAAATCATATGTCACTCCATGATTACTCCTTGGTCCGACACAGTTTGCAAATCTATAGGAAACGCCCATGAAATCATGCTCTTTACAATATTTTTCAATTAGTTTCTCAGCATCTAATTTACTAGAACCGTAGGCAGAAATTGGCTTTAATTCAGCCGTTTCGGGAGTTGGTATTTTCTTTGCATCGCCATAAACAGTAGATGTAGATGTGAAAACAATTCTATCACATCCAACGTTTTTCATTGCTTCTAAAACTCTTTCAGTTACATCAACATTTTGCTCTTGCATAACTTCCGGTTTAGTAATTCCTAATTGAACTTCGGGGTTTGCAGCTAAATGGTAAACAATTTTTGCACCTTGTAAATATTTTTCAAAATCATCTTTTAACAAATCAATATCAATAACAGTAATCTCTTCTACAGAATCATATAAAAATTCTAGTTGGCCAGATGAAAAATTATCGAGAACAACAACATGTTCGTCACGTTTTACCAGCCTATCAACTAGATGAGATCCAATAAATCCTGCACCACCAGTAACAACAACAGTGTTTCTTGCACCGTCTTCAGGCATTGAAACTAAAACTCCCGATTCGAGTTCAAGCGGTTGATTTGGGTCAGCAAAATCATATCTGTCTTCAGTGAGGGAGCCTAAAAAACCCCCAACAAGGTCACCAGTTGTCTTTGTAATCATTTTTCCAGTGCTATCTGCAGCAGTTACAACTGTTTTTCCAGTATCTCCTGCTACTTTTAGAACAGTTCCTCCAGCAGATCCAACGAGCCCTCCAGCAGCAGTTAATGGAGCTCCGATAATTCCCTCTTTGTGTAACCCTAAAGTTTGCGTTACTTCATCCATAGAAATATCGTCCCAGTGTTGGTACATAAACACAATAGCAACTAAGAATCCTAAGAATAGAACAGCTACCGCAACCTGAATTGGAGCCAAGATTGCAATAACTCCTAATCCGTATACAATAGATGCGGAAAGTAAAAATGATCCACTAACAGCCCCAATTGTTACAGCAGCCAAGTTTTTGTTAGGAGACAGACCAATTGCTCTTCCGAGTATAGTTCCACCAACAGCTCCTGAACCTTGGAAGGGAAACATAACAAATACAACAATACCAACGAAAGACGCCCTTTCTAGCCAAGGTAAAGACTTCAACATGTCTTGACCTTTACGTTGTACTCTTGTGATTCCACTTCCAATGAAAGGTATCTTTTTTGCTAAATCAAAATTCCAAGTTAAGAAAACACCAACAGCAACATCGACGAAGGCTGTTGCTACAGCTAAAGACCATGGATTAATTCCAACGGCAATACCACCAGGAATAACAGTTCCTTTACCAAACGGAGGTACGAAATAAACAAGCATCAATTGACTCAAAATTAAGAAGTCTCTCTGACTCATCGTCAAGAACATAAATGCAAAGAACGCTCCAGTCATAATGAATGGAGAAAAGAATCGTAGTAATCCAAGAATAGTATCTTGTCCACCAACTGCATAAATTAATACTCCAAATCCTAAAAAGGCTATTGCGTCAAACAGAAAATTCCACCAAAAAGTTAGTTTAATGTTTTTAGCCTCTACAGATAAGTATTCATGTTCTAAATCATAGGAGATATTCCCTTGTCCAGACGTCCTAAATCCTTCTCCTTGAACACTTCCCTCTAGCCATCCACCTATTTTTCCAGCAGTACCGGCCCCTTCTCCTCCGTTCTTAACTTTTGTACCGCCAAAATAAACTTGCGCACCGATAGCATATTGAGATTCAATATCTCCTGCGACCCGAATTTCACTTTCTCCGATTTTAATTTTTGTAAAATCAAAATTCGATGTTAAGGGGGCGTCAATGTTATTCTTAATATCAGATAAAATCATTACGAAATTTTCGACATAAAGCGATCTAAAAATTACGACATCAAGGTTACTTCTCAAAAAAGTCCCATTTTCTAAAGATGAATATGACCATTTAGAACCTACAATATTTGCCCTATCAAAGTCAGTGTTGTTAAATCGAGTTTTTTTGACCCATAAAGTTTCAAATTCTGCATTTTCAATTCTGCTATCAGAAATAGTAACGTTGTTAAAAACAACAGTATCAAATGTATTATTTGAAAATATAGCACGATTTATTTCAACATTATAGAAAGCAACTCTTTCAAATGAACAACTAATGAAAAATGTATCATCAAATATCACATTTGAAAAAATCACATCTTTAAATTCTAAATTTGTGAAAAGGGCAGAACCGAGATTAGTATTCTTATATTCTTTTTTTATGGGTAACGAATCTGAATCTATAGTCTCTCCATTGGCGTAGTTTATAGAGGAGGCCTCATTTTGGGTCCCATATCCTGTGGTAGCAAATAAGGTACTGATATTTGCTTCATTAATTACGTTGAATTTATCTCCAGGAGCCATCGATTTCTCAAGCCCTTCGCCAGGAACAGGATACGGCGCATAAAACGTATCATTTGCCCGGTAATCTTCTACGGAACCAAAATAGTGAATGTCAGTAATAGAACCCCCCACACGTATTTCATCGCCAGCTGAAAAGTCCGGGAAGTCGCCACTTGGATCGATGATTAGATCATCTTCATCCTCGGTGATGGCATACCATAGTCCGGCTTTTTCTTGCCCTACTACTTCTTGAGCCCATCCTGAAAAAGTAGAGCCAATTAGTAAAATAATAAATCCGATAGCCATAAGATGGCGTGGAGCTTTCCTCAGATTATCAATTAAAAGCCAAAATGTGTCTATTACGGCATCAATTTCATCTTTTTCATGCTGAGATACTACCAAACGACCCTTAGTTTCTTCCTTTAATGTGGTTTGCTTAGTTTTTGTTTTAGCAGTTTCTTTTTTAGGAGTATTTTTTGCTCGTTTAGCATTCTTAGAAGCGTTGCTTTTTTTGGCTTCTTTCTTTTCATTTTTTTTTCTAGGCATTGCTCTTTACTTCGGTGCGATAATCCCTGCTAATAAATAATATTCTATGTTATCCGCCAGATGCAACTAGGATAATTCTTATTGGTTTATCAGGCAATTTTGAAATTAGAGGAATGGGGATCATTTTTTCTTCATCTGTCACGACTAGCAAACTATCTGGATGTAACTTCAAATATTCTACAAGGTTAGATGCTGTGGCGCCTTCTGGTAAATCTACACTTTGAATGTTATCATCAATAGTTACTTGCCATTCCATATTAGGCTGATTACAAAGGAGGAATAATACTTACCGTGAATATTAAGAGCCAACTTATCTGGACAGGATAGTAGCCAGGGTCGCATAGCCCGGTATTGCGGTGGTCTCGAAAACCACTGGGAGTAATCCCTCGGGAGTTCAAATCTCTCCCCTGGCGCCAGAACTTTTTTCGACGACTCGTCGTAGAATGAAAATTTATGGTAAGACTGGAAAGTCATCCTCGTCTTCATCCTCGTCTTCATCTTCGTCTTCATCTTCGTCTTCATCCTCGTCTTCATCTTCGTCTTCATCTTCGTCTTCATTCTCTATGACTGCATCGGAGACTTCTTCATCACTAGAATTTTCAGCAAATAAATCACTATTAATTCCCGCAAAAGCAGCTAAAATTAACATTGCAAAAATAGTAAAATATTTGTACATTATTTGACATTTAAAAATGAGATATTTATAGCATTCAGTGCATTAGCGAGGTGCATTAAGCTCAATTTAGATGTTTTTGGTTACCCACTATAAATTAATATTTATATACCCATGAAATAAAAAAAATTATGACAGCATCAAATGTCTGCGAAAGATGTCAAGAAAAGGAATGGTCAGTTGAAGCAGTAACAACAGATAACAAGTTGTTGTATGTTTGCAGCTCATGTTAACATTAATTCTGGAAGATATAATTCTTTAGTATTAAATTAACATCTACCAACTTTCGTGCGCTTGGCGATAAGTAATACCGTAACAATCGTTACAAAGTTTCTTTCCAAGTGATTGTATATCCCATGATTTCTTACTACACTCTTCACAGAGCGAATCTTCTTCAGACATATTAGGACAAAAAAGGAAATGCTATATTTAAGATGAGTATGGTAATCGTAAAACCTACGCTAATTCTATGCAATATGTTGAAAGTTTTTTGATCACCTTCATCAGTAGCTCTGTTTGTAGCCGGAATGATGGCGTAACAAATAGTAGCTAAAACGGTAGTAGTAACTGAAATAATAAGTGCGTAAAATGAATTGTCGTTGTGCAAATATACAACAGCAGTTGATAAGGCACCAAGTATTGCAATCATTGCAAAAAATTTTGGCCATATTGCCCTTATTGCTTTACCAAAATTTTCTAAATCTAATGTTCTGAACATGGAAGGGGCAATTATTGTAACTTGAAGAATAATAGCTCCAACAATTAAACCTGGTAAAAAATCCTGCATATTTATGGTTCCTCCATAAAAGAAACAAATTCACTTAGGGAACGGGGCTTTAGAACATAATTGTTTGCGCGTTCAAACCCCATTGTAGACATGGGACTACTTCCATAGTCATGCCCTGGAAACATGTCCACATCATCAGGAATAGATGCTAAAGTTTGGAATAGTGAAATGTACATGTCTTCTACGTTGCTTCCTGGTAAATCAGTTCGACCACATTCTCCTACAAACAAGACATCACCAGTAAAAATTACTTGACTGTTTACAAAAAAGCAAATTTCATCAGGACAATGACCAGGAGTAAACAAAATATCAATATGTAAATTTCCAATTTTTATTCTGTCCCCATGATCCACCTTCTGATCAGCATGAAATGTGGCCCCATGGTATGCTATAATTTTCGCTCCAGTCATTTCAACGGCAACCTCATTTCCGTTTATGTGATCAAAATGGCCGTGAGTATTCAAAATCCATTCAACATCTAAATCAAGTTTCCTTGCCCTTGCAATTAATTTTTCAGGCTCAAAAGCAGGATCAATCAGTGCAGCAATTCTCGTTTCTTCACAGCCGAGAATATAACCAAAATTGGCCATTGGCCCTATGGGTATTTGTTCAATTATCATTGATTCTGTTTTGCATTCTAAAATCTGCTAAAAGAATGCTTCGGAGCTTTATTTGAACCAGGGAATTAGGATAGAAGTTTCATTTTTGTATTTTAGATAGCCTTCGTCTGTTCCGTATTTCTTATCCGCGGAAGCCTCTAAGAAAGGCAATCCGCTAACGAACACTAGTAAGAATGTAGTCCATAGAGGACCTATTATTGTCCAGAGAGGAACATCATAGGCAAAACAGAAAATAAAAATACCGAACCACAGAAGAATATTTCCGAAATAATTTGGATGTCGACTATATTTCCAAAGCCCATCGGTGCACCATTTTTCACCATGCAGTTTATGATTAAATTTAGTATAATCTGCCCAAGCTTCAATGATAAATCCAGTAACAAACATAGCTAAACCTATAGCAGCCAAACCGGTTATCTCAGGCGGCGATTCTAAACTATTGAAATAAATTACAGGCAGTGAAGTTAGAAAGACCCATAAAATTTGGTAAATCCAAAATCCTAGAAAACTCCAGAATTTAGTTCTAAGTTCATCAAAGCGATTGTCTTCACCCCAGACCATAATCCTGTAGGTTAAGTATATTCCAAGCCTTAGCGACCATACAATGACCATAAGAGATCCTAAGATTTTAGGAAAAGAAAGATCTTCGCTTAGCCATAGTGTAAATATAGCTAAAACTAAGAAATTAGAAGTACCTGCAAAATCAGTTACTTTGTCAATTTGCAGCGTATACGCTATAGCAAAGAAGCTCATTTGCATACACACTGTGACCAACAGTGAAATCAGAATAAAATTTTCGTCGCCTTCTATTAATTCAACCATCTCGAGGTTTGGCCTCGTTCACCTTTAATTCACGGCCCTCAGCATCGTAGCCATTTAGGGCTTCGATGGCTGCTGCAGCCTCGTCTTCGCTTGCCATTTCGACAAATCCAAATCCACGGCTTCTGCCGCTCATGCGGTCTACAATCACTTTTGCAGACGTAACTTCTCCATGCTCTTCAAACAGTTCTTTCAATTTGTCGTCTCTGTAAGCCCATGGCAAGTTTCCAACATAGATATTATTGCTCATTTTCTATCAAACCTACCTTGTTATCAAGGTGGCCTTCCAGAAAGAGCTGTTCTTAAGGGTTATCGCCTAAAATTCGTTACCCAATTCCCTTCTAGTTTGGCCGGGATCAATAAATGGTAAAACAAATGCAATCAGCAGCTGACATGTTCCACCAATCATGATAGTTGTAGTATATGTGAAATTTTCTTCAAAATATCCTGCCATCTTAAGTCCAAATAATGCACCAAAATTAAGTAATGCCATGTAAAGAGTAAATTGTGTAGCACCTACTTTTGGCCATGTAACGTTCATAAATAATGAAATTAGAGAAATTCCCATTGCAGCTCCAAAGAAAGGATAAATTACGATAAGCCAAGTCATTACGCCTCTATTTTCCCATAAATCTTCAGCTAATGCAATAGTAAATATTGATAATCCAGTTAAGATAGCAAATAAACTAGCAACACGCCTGGCTCCAAATTTATCAGCAATTAATCCTCCAATGATAGTACCTGCAATTCCGGCAGTTACAGCCCACCCACCAGTCACTGCAATGTATTCTGCATCAGTCCAACCTAATTGCTGGATGAAAAGAACATTCAAGACAGGGATTAGGAATTCCCAGAAATATGTAAGCATGGCCAATAACATTCCAATTAATGGAGCTCTTAGAGAAAGAGCCTTGACAATATCACTTTTTTCAGGAGCTAAATCGAATGCTTGTTGTCCCACTGTATTCCCTCTTAAGAGAATAAAGTAAGCTGCACCAGAACCCAGAGTCAGAAAGAGACAAGCAAGATTACCTGCGAAATCTCCAACGGTAAGTAATAAGAACAAGTAAAGAGCAACTAAAAGCCCACCATCAACGCTCAAAGATTTTGTAGTATGAGTGCCCATATCCCAATTAGTTGGTTTGGATTCGACAGGTATAGTTTTCTTAGCAGTCTTAGTTGGTTTTGGTCCTTCAGCAGATTTTATGACTGCCTTTCCTTCAGACCAAGGGAATAATTTCTCTCCGGGCCTTTCTCTAATAAAAGCAGGAAGACACATAATCAGTAGAAGCATTGGAACTGTTAGGAATAGTCCGCCAGCAATTCCTAAAGATCCGATGAAATATCCAATACCAGCCCCTCCGACCATAGTGCCAAAACGTTTAGCTCCAAACATGAAACCATTTATTTTACCAAATTCTTCAGGGCTTAACACATCTACTGCTAGCCCATCAACAGCAACATCTTGTAATGACGCGAAACAGTTGTGAAAGAATAATAGAAGAGTTAGTAGTCCAATTTTAGCTTCAATACCAGGTACTAGTGCAATAATGACAACAGTAATTACCATTCCTGCCTGAGCTCCTAAAATCCACGGTCTACGACGGCCCATTGGCAAATAATGATAATTATCAACGAATGGGCCCCAAAGGAACTTGAAAACCCATGGCAAATAAACCCAGAACAACATGTTGCCGATTTCAGCAGCAGAAAATCCTTGTTGAGCCAAGTAAGCGATTAATGTATAGGAAATGAATCCAGACGGAATACCTTGAGCAGTGTAGAGAGCACACAGCGTCCATGCTTTTGCACTCATTCCTGCAAACATAGTAGTCATTAAGTTGGTCTGCGCTTCAACTTCAATATTCTCATCCCATACAAATTCGTCTCCGCCAGATTCTTCAACTTCTAAATTACTTTTAGATCTTCTTGGTTGCGTGAAAATATATCCCATAGCTACAGCAGCCAATAATACGATTGGCAAGAATATCATTCCACCCAAGTCTGTTAATCCTTCAACAAGTAAACTAGCAGGTCGAGGTTCGTCTAAGTAAACAACTGAAAAACTATTAACTGCAGACATTGATTCGCCACCTTCTAGAACTAATCTAGCCGATAGCGTCATAGTTTGATTGTTCTCCAGCTCCAGGTCCTCCGGTACTTTAAGCTCCCATGTAGCCCAATTTTTTTGTGAAGAAGTATCTGTTGCAGTATACCAATCACTCGCTCCGAATTTAATTTGAACGCCACCACCTGAGGTAGGCTTGTTCATAGTAACTGCAGTTCCCTCAAGTACATCATTATTGTATAGTTTAGGCTTGACGGGAAACATAGTCCCATTAATTTCTTCCATTTCGTAAGTTAAACTCCAATTCACAGAAACTTCAGGATCGATTTTACCTGCAACTTCAACGAATACTAATGGATCAGCTTGCCCGTATCCGTATTCATTATCAGGTCTAGTTTCTAAAGTTGAACAATTATTAGATGCAGCATCAGGATCATCATTCAAGATTTCTCTTTCAATTGCATATCCTGCAACTAGAGTTTCTTTAACTTCTGCAGGAGTTAAGTCAGGATTTGCCTCTAAAGTAAGAGCAACTATTCCTGCCATTAAGGGCGTGGCCATACTCGTTCCACTTTTAGGAGTATACCCTACATTGTTTGTAGCATCTGGGGCCCAAATAGAGCTGCCAATGGCCGCAACATCAGGTTTTACTCTTCCATCAGAGGTGTAACCTCTAGAGCTGTAAATTGCAAGACTGAGGTCTTGATCAAGAGAAGCAACAGTTATCGGCAATCTTGCATCACCTGGCGAATCAATAGTATTGCAACCAGCAATAGTGGCTGATCCGAATTCATTTCCAGCACTTAATGTAACTACAAGACCTGATTCAACAGCAGCGTCCGCTATTTGACTCCAAGCTGAAGAACCATCATTATCGATATGAAATTCAATTTGTTGCTCTCCAAGACTTGAAGTTAGCACGCGGATATTTGGCTGAACTAGGTTTTGGTACTCAATAGTCCATTCCATTCCTCTAATAATATCTTCAATATCTCCATCACAACATGAGAGAACATTTACTAAATGAGCTTTCGGAGCCACACCAATATGCGGCGTTCCATCATCTGCAGTTTCACCATCACCAGTACCGGCAGCTATTCCTGCAACATGACTCCCGTGGGTTCCACTATCGATAGATTGACCGGCGAAACAAGGTAGAGTACCTGAAAGTCCGTTTTCAGAGCAAATTATTGCATCTTGACCTGCGTCATAGTAAGCAGCAACTTTCAAATCATTTGTAAATCCATTATCATCAAAATCATCTAGTCCAACATGTGCATTGTTTACGCCCGTATCGACAATAGCAATAGAAATACCTTCACCATAGATTCCATAATCATTCCAGACGTTATCGACGCCCATTGTAGGTACTGCAGTGGCCATGTGAGGTTCAGCCTTACCGATATCATCTAGCATTACGATGCCTTCCCATGTAGAAATCTCTGAAATCAAATTTCTTGGCATTGTAGTGGCGAGCAAATCTATGTATTTGGCACGATATGTGACTTCAATCCCAGCATTTTCTAGTCTTTCAACATCTGAATCAGTGGGATGATGATCATATCTTACGAAAACTCTAGCTTCTCCAGGATTAAAGAATCGGTCTCCTTGAGCTAATTTCCAAACTAGTACGTCAGAAATTCCATCGCGATCTTTATCTCTAGAGTAATTATCCCACCAGTTAGTCTCAGAAATTAGAGTTTCTTCTTCGGCAGCTAAATTAGCAAAGCCAGTACTCAAAAGTAAAAACACCATGATTCCTGAAGCTAAAGCTTTGCTGTGCATAATATAACAGATAGGAGTTTGATTAAAGAACTTACGATTCTAAGAGGTTTCAATTCCACTGCGAACTTTTACAGCCATTCCTTGCTGTCCAAGTTCGATTTCTTTGGGGCCAATCATTAGTTTTCCAAAAGCAAGCAGTTCGTCTTTAGGATTAACTACAATACACTCATCTAAACATTTTAATTCTGTATCTATATGTTCGATAAATTTACAAAAGACGCTTTTTCCTTTTCGATTAAATTCAGCAGTTTCAGAATTTACAATAACTCGATACTTAGAATTACTTGAGTTTTCATGGAGGAGCTCGGCACCTCGTTTTTGAAGTATGAACATTCCTCTTCTATGGGAAAGTGAAGCTACATGCTGGCCATCCAAGAGCAAATTTCTTAATCTTTTTGTTTTCCTACTTATTACTAATTCGGTTTCTCCGTCTGTAAATATCTTTCCAATTCCCTTACCAAATTGATAGTCTAGAATAGTTTTAACGCGATCTATGTTCCATTCTTGCATTTTCCAGCCTTCAATATCATCTTGTAGCAATCCTGGATGAAAGGGGTAAGTTTCAGATAGATGATTAGGAACTTTTCCAAAATAAGGGTGCACCATGTCTCCGGATTTGAATGAGTTTGTGAGTTTAGAAAAGAGAGGTCTCCAGTTAGATTCAGCACCTGTCTTTATTGGGGTTTTATATCTATATGCAGGTTCAAATTCTCCAATCCAATTTATTTCTCTTTTTAAAATATCAAATACTTTCATAAGAGCAGGAGAATACCTAAGTCGGTTTTCTACTAATTCCCATAGTAAGCCATCATGTATTGCCTGTTTGACTCTGCGGATTTCGGCGAAAGATACTATCAAATTATGTTTAGCAATAATCTTCTGACGATCTTCTTTTTTCATCTCTTTTAATTCGCTAACAGTGAGGCCCGGTGCAGCAGAGAATTCACTAGGCATTTCTTCTATTTCATCTAAATTTTTTGTACCCCATGTAAACATTAAACTATCTCGAGATGCAAATTTAGCATAACTAGCACTATCAAATAAATCACAGCCTAAGAAAGAGGCTAAAGCAAAAAGCATAGGGTGCCCGCAACCAAATAGATGAACTGGTCTTGAAATATCAAGACCTTTTTTTGAAGCAATGATTACTTCAGCTAATTTTTCAAAATTATTTCTCTCCATTAAAGGAACCACACCTCCAATTGGAAAAATATCCGCTCCCGTTTTAGAGGCCATTTGAGCTGCTTTTAGCCTGAGATCTAGATGTCTGCCACCCTGTATAGGTGCAGCAAGTAAAATAGAATCTTTATTTTTATCAGATTCTTCAATTCTTTTCTGGGTTTCTTCTAGTTCTTTTTTAGCTTCTTCAAAGCGAGTTTCAGGTTCACAAAAGACATCTAGAACAGTTCCAATATCAACACCGATTTTCTTTTGAAAGTTCAAAATTTCATCGGGTTGCATATCTATTTCACCATAAACATGCGATTGAAATGTTCCACTATCAGTCATAACGGGACCATCCCAATTTAATAATCCGTGAACTCCTTTTTCCTCAGCCACCTCTTTCAGTTCTATATTCTTGTAGATAATGTAGCTGTTTGTAATGAGTCCTTGAGCGCCGCATTCTTTCAATTCATCCATAGAAAGAGTTAGTATTTTTGGATTAACTACTGGCAATAATGTCGGCGTATCTAAGATCCCATGTTGAGTTTTAACTTTACCAAGTCTTGCAAGTCCATCACGCTTATTGATTTCAAACAACAAACCTCCACAAACAAACCTTTATTTCAATTCCTGTCTAAAATGAAGTATGGAAGACTTGACAATACGGGTAACAGGAATGACTTGTGCATCCTGCGTTGCTTCAGTCGAGTCTATTGTTAGTAAAATAGAGGACATAGAATCTGTAAGAGTTAATCTCCCTCTTGAGAAAGCTACAATAAGATGGTCAGAGGGCGCTAATCAAGATTTAGATGCGGTCAAAAAAGCTATTAGAAATGGCGGTTTCGGCTCAGAAGAGTATATTGATCCTAGAAAATATAGACAAGAATCGATAGACCATACAAACAAAATGGGTACACAAGTAATTGCATCGTTAATTCTAACTGTCCCTACATTTTTGTTAACAATGTTCGTAGGAAATATCGGCCAAATTTCAGATATTGATTTACGACTCTTCATAGCATTTATTTTATCATCAATAGTGTATATTTTTGCAGGAAGACAGTTTCACATAGGGGCTTGGAAATCGCTTCTATCAGGAAGAGCAAACATGGATGTTTTAGTCCATATAGGAACTACGACAGCTATGTTATGGTCTTCTCTAGTAGTTTTTGCACCATTTTTAGAATTTTTACCTTCCATTTTTTCATCTACACCACATGTTTATTTCGATGGTGCAGCTTTCATAATTTCTTTTATTTTGTTAGGTAATTGGCTAGAAGCTAAAGCTAAGTTAAGAGCTACAGACGCAGTATTTTCACTGATGGATTTGAAACCTAAAACTGGCTTAGTCGTAAACGTGGACGGTTCAGTTTCTGAGATGCCAATTGAAGAAATAGTAGAGGGGACTGAAATGTTAGTTAAGGTTGGGCAAACAGTACCCTTAGATGGCATAGTTGTAAAAGGTTCAGCATTGATTGATACATCGATGATGACAGGAGAATCAAATCCCTTATCAATTAAAGAAAACGAATCAGTTATGGGAGGAACAATAGTTTTGGATTCGGCACTACATGTAAAATCGACAAAACATCATGATGATACAATCTTAGCGAATGTTATTGCCCTTGTGGACGAGGCTCAAATGGGTAAAGCTCCAATTCAAAAGTTAGTTGACAGGATTTCAGCAGTTTTTGTTCCTATAGTAGTTATTTGTGCAGTTTTAGCTTCATTGGGCTGGATGTTTTTTTCTGAAGGTTACGGCGATTATAATTCAACAGAACTTGCAATTATGGTTTTAGTATCAACTTTGGTAATTGCATGTCCTTGTGCTTTAGGTTTAGCCACACCAACAGCACTTATGGTTGGCACAGGCGTTGGCGCACAATATGGGCTCTTAATCAAAGGGATAGATGCTTTACAGAAATCTTATACGACAAATACACTAGTTTTAGATAAAACAGGTACGCTCACAGTAGGTAAACCGTCTGTGACGAATGTTAAGACAATAAAATCTGCATCAGATAATCCATTAATGATTGCAGCATCTCTTGAGACTGGATCTACGCACCCTATTGCCGAAGCCATTTCTGAAGCACATTCGAAAGTTAGTAAAGAACTTATGAGTTTTGATAAGGTAGAAAATATAGGAGGGATGGGATTGCAAGGGTATCTAGATGGCCAGGAGTATGCGGTAGGTAATCAAGCACTAATGGAAAGTAAGGATATAATCCTATCAGATACAATTCAAGAGTTAACAGAGGTTCTAAAGAACGGAACGACGGTCGTTTTCGTGTCCAAAGGCAAAGCATTAATTGGTTATATTGAAATGAAAGATGAATTAAGAGATACGACAAATTTGGCAATTTCAAAAGCAAAGAATTTAGGACTTGAAGTAATAATGTTAACAGGAGATAGGGTTGAAACAGCTTCAACTATCTCAAAAGAAGTAGGAATCACGAGATTTGAGGCAGATTCTAAGCCCGATGAAAAAGCAGCTTTTGTTAAAAAATTACAGAAAGAAGGGGCAACAGTAGCAATGATTGGTGACGGTGTTAATGACGCCGCTGCATTGGCCATAGCAGATGTAGGAATAGCAATGGGTGCAGGTAGTGATATAGCTCTTGAAGCAGCCGATATTGTTCTCCTCCGTGATGATTTGTTAGATGTAGTTTCTACATTAGAATTAGGTAAAGCAACAATGAGTAAGATTAGAGGAAATTTGGGATGGGCTTTTGTATATAATTTAGTAGGAATTCCTTTGGCAATGGGTGCATTGATTACATCTACAGGATGGCTTTTACCTCCAGCATTTGCAGCTGGAGCAATGGCACTATCTAGTGTTAGTGTTGTCTTTAATTCCTTAACACTAAGATCTTGGAAACCGCACAGGGCATGATTTCTTAATCATACTTGCTTTGGAATATTATGACTGAAACATTAAAAATTGAAATTGGAGGGATGACTTGCGGAGGATGTTCAGGTAGAGTGAAGAATGTTCTTGAATTAAATCTAAATGTTGAGTCTGCAGAAATATCTCACGAAAATAATGAAGGTACAGTCGTTACAAACGGCCAAATTAGTGCTGAAGAAGTGGTTAAGATAATTGAGCAAACAGGGTTTACTGCAGCTATTTCGGCCAGCCCATAAAGTACCCAAAACAATTTGGAGTTCAGATAGACCTCTAAATTTTAAACCGAGATTTTTTACTTTATTTATTTTATTTTTGGGGCTATGGATTTTTGGAACGGGCGAAGCAATCTTGGTTGCAGCAGGAATAGGAGTAAGCCCATGGACAGTCCTTGCTCAAGGTATTTCTGAACAAACAAGTTTTACAATTGGCTTGTCTACATTTATTGTAGGCGTTTTGGTTCTTTTGTTTTGGATACCTCTTCGAGAAGTTCCAGGTATTGGTACAATTTCAAATATTATTTTAATTTCTATGTCGATAGATGTAATGGCCCCTTTTGTTCCTGAGCAAACTTCTCTTTTTCCACAAATAATTCAAGCCTTTATAGGCGTTATTTTTGTAGCAATAGGCAGTGCATTTTACCTTACAGCAAACTTAGGCCCAGGTCCTCGAGATGGGTGGATGACAGGTATTCAAAAAGGAACGGGCTGGCCAATTGCAAGGGTCCGAGCAGGAATTGAACTTTTAGTATTAGGTATAGGTACTTTTTTAGGAGGAACATTTGGTTTAGGAACTGTAATGTTCGCAATAGGAATAGGACCGACCTTAGCAATATGCTTAGGAATCGTTAAAAAATGGGAAATCTAAACTATAATTCTATTAAAGCCCCATTAAAATGACAAAATAGCGGGCCGGTAGATCAGTCTGGAAGATCGCCTCCTTGGCATGGAGGAGGGCGCGAGTTCAAATCTCGCCCGGTCCACCACCCATATCATGGAATTTACTCCTGAGATTCAGTCTACAATTGCAAAGGGATTCGCACTATCTGCCGTAATGCTATCTACTGGTGCAATGGTAAGATATTTTGATGTTAAAGTTAATTACACTAGAAAAATAAACCATTTTGCAATATTTTTCTTACCAGTTTTCATCGATCAACAATTTAATTCAGAAACATTTACAGATTTCATATATCTTGCAATAAGTGCGATAATAACTACAGTATCATTGTTAGGTTTTTATGAACCAATTCGATCAGTAATACCTCCACTTCAATTGATGTACGAAGGATTCGATAGACCTGAAGATAGACCTCATACTTTAATTTGGCTTTGGACGCAATTTGCTGCAGGGTTTGCAGTAATGTTGCCTATGGTTTGGTTATTTGGCCAATGGGGTCTAGAATCATTAGTTGTAATTCCTATTCTAATAAATGCAATAGGTGATGGTTTGGCTGAACCGGTTGGGGTTAGATTTGGAAAAAATGAGTACGCAACTAAAGCGCTATTCACAAACAAAGAATATGTAAGAACGCTAGAAGGAAGTGCCTGTGTTCTGATTACAGGTTTTATTGTCGTAGCAATGCATTTTGATTATTTTACTGCAACACAATTTGTTCTATCTATGCTAGTTGTTCCATTAGTTATGACTTTAACCGAAGCCTACTCACCACATACCTGGGATACTCCATTTCTAATGTTTACAGGCTACGTTTCACTAATGTTGATAATGCAGATTTAGTAATTATGCCAGAGCGTTATTGATATTTTCTTCTAATTCAGATTCAGACATAGATCCGCTATTTGTAAAAGTAATCATTCCCTCTTTATCGATTATTACTACAGTAGGACTTCTATTTGCGTCAAAGGCATCTGTCATTTCGCTACTACCTTTCATAAATCTCCAACCCATTTCATCGCTTCTTTCAGATAATTCATCTTCATCGACGTTGCTTGTTTGGGTCACTGAAATAACTTCTACATCTTCAGGCATCGAATTATTACAGTAACTTTTCAATGAGTTTTTTTCAAAATTTTTACAAGTTCCACATCTTGTGTTCATAAATTCAAGAACCAATACTTTTTCACCTTCATAGTCAGAAAGATTAAATTGATTTCCAGTAGTATCTGTCAAGGTAAAGTCAGGAGCCTCATTTCCGACTTCGATTTGTTCATCAGTTGCACTAGAAGTATCTCCTGAAAACACATTTTCACTATCATCACTAATCAAATATTCATTTACGGAAAAACTTCCTACAAACCCAGCAACTAGCAATATAGCAATCAAAGCTTTTGTATCCATAATTATGATTTTAGTGTTACTATTTTAAAAGTTACTCCGTAGTGTCCAAGAATTTTTTAATATCTTTAAAATACATATCTGGTTTTTCTAAAAAGGCCCAATGAGACACACCTTCATATTCCAATAATTGTGCATATTCTATTAATTTTTTAATTTCCCTTCCACATTTGGGGTCAATCCAATTGTCGGCTAGCCCCGTCATAATTAGTGTGGGAATTTTTTGCTCGTTAATTTCTTCAAAGACTTCATTTATCGAATGTTCACCAGTGTATCCTCCGGTAGCATTAATGTGCGCTCTGATAGTTTGTATTGTATCGTGACTTAGAAAACCGTTATCATTCATTATCTCTAGAAGTCTATTTCTCATACTTTCGCTTTTTACCAGCTCAATTTCTTCAAACATTAATCTTTTTACTTCATCAGTCATTTCTTCATTAATTTCATCGTTTCTGTAGATTTTTTCTAATGTTTTAATTAGAATTTCAGATTTTGGAATACTTGGTATTCCTGATGATGCAATCAAAGTTAAAGAAGAAGCATATGAGCCCATTATAGCTGCAACTCTTGAAGCAATAGCTCCACCAGCTGAGTACCCTAAAATATGTATTTTTCTTTTTTTGCCATAAGGAATAAAGTTTTCAATTAGTTCAACAGCTTGCTCAGCATAAATGAGCTCAGACTCTACAGGTTGGATGTGATCCGATTGACCTCGACCATAAAAATCGAACGCTAATACTTGGAATCCTTCATTTACTAATTTTTCCGTTAACTCATCAAAAATATCTTTTGAGGTTGTCAATCCGTGCATCAGAACAACCAAATTAGAAGACTCCCCAGTAATCGAATATCTAACATTACCAAGATCGAGATGAATGGACCGGTCTACAATTTCCACGTTGCACTTTGGGAAAGTAGAGTTATAAAATTTAGCAACTAGGGCCTACGCAAATTTTTTAACAAAATCTTCTGAAATATCCCATAATTTCCGGTTATGTTCTTCGTTTTTAGCTTTACTTGATCCTTTCTTTATTTGACAATTAGCAAAGAATTTTCCAGTAATATCTTTTACTTCCTCCGAACAAGCTAAGTGAATACTAGTTTTTGCCCCTTCGCTAACGTTAATTGCAGTTAGCCACATTGCAACTCTAATGAAATTCCTCCAGAGAAAATTATTATTTTTTCCAAAGTTTGTGGCTACAAATCCAGGATGCAAGCAATTTGCTGTTATGCCCGTCCCTTCTATTCTTTTTGCTAATTCATAGGTGAACATGACATTAGCAAGTTTAGATTTTTTGTAAGTATCAAAACCACTATACTTCTTTTCACCATTAATATTATCAAATTCAAAATCAATACCATAATGGGCACTTGATGAAACATTTACAATTCTTTTGTAATCACTTTTTTCGACGAGAGGAAGCAGTTTTTTCGTCATCAAGAAATAGCCCAGATGGTTCAAAGCAAAAGTTCTCTCAAATCCTTCTTCAGTTACATCTCTGAAAGCAAAATACGCTCCAACATTGTTTAACAAGATATCAATTTTAGGATATCTTCTGGATACTTCATCAGCAACTCTAGAGACTTCTTTCATCAACATAAGATCTGCCGTAAAATAGTCAATATCGACATAGCTATCAGCAACTTTTCTTATCTGCTCTACAACTTTCTCCCCTTTCTCTTTGTTTCTTCCAATGAGAATCAGATTACATCCTTTCTTAGCTAGTTCGATAGCGGCTTCTTTGCCTATTCCGTCAGTAGCTCCTGTGATTAAGCAAGTAAGGCCTCTCATGTTTGACTTACGTTTCAACTGTTATAAATCGTTTAAGCTTGATTTTCCTCAATCATCAGAGCAATATTCTTCCCAATCATATGGCCAGTTTTCATTAGAATCAAATGAACTATGAATATAACATTTATTATCGTCTGATAAATCATCTGAACCAAGACATCCTGTAAATGAGGCAGCTAACAAACAAATTACCAACAAATACGCCTTGTGCATAGTATTAGATTGCTTGCGTAGTATAAGAAATAGATAGATTATTCAGATTTAACCATCAAATATCTGTGGTAATGCAAATTGCCGGCCTTAAATGCCTCATAAACAGGAGTTCCTTGAACTCCAGCAAAAGTCTCGAAACTTTTTCTCATTCCCATTGGTACACTTTCACTAATTCCTTTAACTTTACTATCATTAATATCGTCTAAAGCATCTAAAACTTCTTTGGTAACGTCCTTTTTTGACACAATTTCAAATCCTGCATCCAGAAAAATATCATGTAATTTTTCCATAGTTTCTTTATCTCTAAAATCAGTCCAGCAGAAATTACCTCCACTTCTAAGTGAACGATAAACTTCTTTCACAAACGCTTCAACATTTCCATAACAATGTGATGATTCCACGTTATAAATTATATCTTTAGAATTATCATCTAGTGGAAGATCCTCAGCATTGCCAACTTCGAAAGAAAGATTAGCTTGAGAAGCATACCAATTATTGGCTAATCCAACTGCATCTTTGGAAAAATCAAATGCAATCAAGCTCTTTGGATTATATGTTTTAGCAATCCAAGAAGCTCCACCACCTCGTCCGCAACCAACTTCTACAATTTCTTTTCCATTCAAATCCACATCACGAATGTTCATATTGTATAATTGAATAAAAAGTCGATTTGGTTCATCTTCCTTTGATAATTTCAATTCTTTATTGTCTTTGTAACCATAATTCATAAAGCGAAAATCGCCTCTTTTGTGCGCTTTCGCTAATCGTTGATACCACCATTTCCACATCCAATTTCGCATACGTCCAGGAGAAAATCGTAGCAGAGTTGCGAAAATCCGTGCAGGTATTCCCATTGCCATATTATTTACAATAAATTAGATAATTTTTCCTTGATATTATCTACACCAAGGCCTTGGTGAAGAATTTGCTCTTCTTGGCCACAATTACCTGGCCTAGTAGTTCCCATGTAATCATAATTTGGAGCTAAGCCACGTTCCAGTAACCAGGTACCAAATCGCACTCCCAACCCCGTTCTTGAATTCAAACTCTCAATAACTAGAACAAATGGAGATTTTCCAATTTTAGCCATGATGTCTTCATCAACAGAATTTAGAGTTGGTTTGTTTATCAATCCAATATTGACTCCCTTTTCTCGATATTCTTCAACTACATGTAAACATCGGTGCAACATATCTCCATACGAGATAATCCATCCTGCATCACCTTCACGAATTATTTCATCGACACCGGGCGTAAATTCATAGCCCTTGCCATAGAAAGACTCGCCATCTGAGTCTAAAATCAAAGGTGTTTTGGAACGATTAGAGAAGATAAAGCGCAATCCATGGTCGTGAAATATTCTTTTCACAACAGAATCCATTTGGTTTACATCAGCAGGAAAATACAGTCCAGTTGGGCTGCCTTCTTCGACATAATTATCTGCAAAAAAGTTGTTTAATCCAAAATGACAAGTATTATCAGACATGTGATCAACCCCTGCATGTGAGAAATGAGCAAGTACATTTGCTTCATTTAATCGAGACATAGTTATCTCAGAAATCACCATCTCCATAAACGCTGAGAAAGTTGCGAATATCCCAAGATTGCCTTCTTTGGAACCAAATCCTGCAGCTGCAAGATAATTTCCTCTTTCATGAATTCCAGCACTTGTAAAACATTCAGGAAAGTCATTTTTTACTGAAGTTAGCCCCACAGATCCTTCTAAGTCAGAATCAAAGGCATGAACTTTCTTGCGTTCATCCTCAGACATACCACTTAGAATAGAGGTAATTGATTTTCCAAATTGTTTTCTGCATGCATCCATGTCAGCACTTCCTTTGAATTCAAATGCAGTTTTATTTTGCTGAGCCGAAGCAATTTCTTCAAGCATTTCGACAGTTTTAGTTTGATTTCTTTCCTTAAGATACTTAATTCCAACATCAAATGGAATTACATCATGTAATTGACATTCACCTTCTAAATCAGGTATTCCAGGCCCCATCGCTCTTTTGCAGATTACAGCCACAGGTCCATTAATTTCTAAAGATTTAGTAATACAATCGTAAAGTTCAGTATAATTTTCTCCATCGCAAGTAAAAACTTTGAATCCTTGGCCTTCCAAAGTATTTCCTACATCGAAACCAGCCATGTAATTTTCAGGATGTCCTGCAATAGTAACATTATTATCATCAATAATCCATTTTACATTTAGATTATTCGCTACCGCCAACCTAGCAGCTTCAGCATTATTTCCCTCCATCTGAGCTCCATCAGATCCATACATGATTATTGCAGAATCAGGATTTGCAAAAGCTACCCCATTTACATGTCCGGCGGCGTGCCCAAGCCTTCCTGTAGAAAAATCAATACAGTCTAACAATTCGGGTTCGGGATGTCCAGCCAATCCAGATCCGTATTCACGATAATGGAGCAATTTTTCTGAATCCATTTTGCCCCTCACAACACCTCTCACGTATTGTAGAGCTGAACGGTGTCCAGCCTCATCAAAAAATTCATCATGTATCTTGGCGCCACCATCTCTTAATGAATCGATAATCAATGTTTCTGGCACGATGTCATATGGTCCGCCAGTATGTCCACCAAGACCTTTTGCTCTGGCAAAAGCAGTTGTAGCAATTACAGCATCACGAACTAATTCAATATTTTTGGATAAAAGCTCGAGCTCGTTTTCAGAAAGATTCTCTTTCCCACTCAATTTCAAATTTACGTAATTACTGATATCAATTGGAAAATCCATGAATCCCTAGTTTAGAAAGAGGCCTTAAACTTTCGGGGTTACTTAATCAGCTTTTAGGCTAAGAATATCAGATTTTCCACCATCAAGAATTGCAACAGCAGAAATAGGGAATGGTTTACCACATGCGGCACCTAGCGCAGCATTATTTCCTGAGAAACTGTGCACAGGTGATCTACTTTCTTTCAATTTTTCTGCAGATTCCTTAGGACAATTTGAAGCTACAATTATTAATTTTGCAGCTTCAGAATCAGCAGCCTTATGAGATTGCTTAACACCAACATGAACTTTTCCAGTATCTATCGCCAATCTCAAAGCTTTGTTAATATCCATCTATTTTCTCCCTTTGACTTTTTTCTTCGGTTTGTAAACTGCACTTACGGCACCAGTACCCAAGTGAACAGGTTGTCCAACAATAATGTTCTCAGCAACACCAGTCAAAACATCTGATTCACCAGTTAATCCAGCTTGCAACAAGTGTGTTGAAGTAATTTCGAAAGCAGCACGTGCTAAAACAGATACTTTAGCTCCTGAAATACCATGCCTTCCAATAGCTTGAATAGATCCTGTATTTGTCATAACATCAGATACTAACATATTATGCCTGTGATCTACAGAAAGACCTTGTTCTGACAAAGTTTTGTGTAATTCAGTTGCAATAGCTATTCTTGCAGCTTCAATTCCTAGAACTTCCGCGACTTCGTGTAAAGAATTAGTAGTTGTCCTTGTAGGATCAACACCTTCTTCTGCTAAAATAGCCTTCAAATCGGAGCCTTCAGTAAAAATTACGTATTCATCATTTTCTTTTCTTACAATAGCTCTTTGGATATTTCCTATTCCATCTACCATTAAATGGCTAACTTTATCTTCGATAATATACAATTTCTTGAAAGAAACTTCATCTTCTTCTAATATAATAACTCCGCCTTCAATGGTAATTTTAGATTTTAAGCGTCCTCTTTTTTTGATTCTTCCAGCAAGTTCCTCCATTGTAAGCCCTCTTTGCTTTAAAATCTTTTTATTAGGTTCAATTAAAACCCTGAGGTTTGTAATATCTGTGTTTATATCAGCAAGTTGTGATACAGATTTAGCCTCTATACGACTTGCAATTTCAAGAGCTTTCTTTTCGCTACCAGATATTTCAGGTTCTAGATAAACCTCCATTATAGGCGTTTTTGGAATTCTTCTTGCATCTACAATCTCAATTAGTCGAGGGAGACCAAGTGTAACGTTCATTTCAGCTACACCTGCGTAGTGGAAAGTACGCATAGTCATCTGAGTTCCAGGTTCTCCAATTGACTGTGCAGCAATAACTCCAACAGCTTCAGTTGCATCTACCTTATTTTGTTGGAATTGTAATATGGCCCCGTCAATAATTTTATCAATTTGCTTATCTTTTAATTTATGGGCAATACTTTTCTCAGCTATTTCACGCGATAGTCCTTGTGGTAGAAGCGTACCTTTCTTTTCAATTATCTTTCGAATTTCTATTTCCTTATTGTCTAATTTTGTATATTCATCAATTAATTTTTGAAGACCGTCTTTCTTTAATTTTTGAGTTTCGGCTTTTCTAGCAATTTCTTCGGCATAAGCTTCAGGTAAGTTACTTGTAGCTTTAAGAGCAGCTCTACGGAATTTATTGGCTTTCTTAGTTACAGCCTCTTCCTTTTTTGCTTTTTTAGTTTTAGTAGTTGAACGTTTTGCAGGAGCCGCTTCTTGCAATTCAGCAGCAGCAGCTTCAGCGGCAGCTTCTCTGAATTTGGCCATTTTCGCAGCAGGAACACCTGCGTTTCGTAGTTCATTATCTGTTGCAGTTACTACTTGGGATGCTAAGAAAATACCGTGGGTGTACAGCCCAAGAGATACTTTTTCACTTAATCCCATTCCTTTGTACAATTCAACAGCAAACATACGCTCCTCTTCAAATCTTAATCTTTCCCTATCAAGATCTAGGGCATCCTCCACTTGAGTATAATTTCTTGCAGATTTTACTTGAGTACCATCCATTTTTCGGAATTCTTCAAGTCTTATAGTACGTGGCAATTGAATGAGTCTTTCAATTCGTAAGAAAGTAACATACGGCTCATCGGTATGTGCAGGAAGTAGTAATTTTTCTTCTTCAGGTACACTAGGTCTATCGAAAGAAAGTACTTCTGTTATAACCGATTGGTAGCAAATCCCTCTAGTTTTTAAGTACACATACCCGTTGAAAGGGTAACGAAATTGCTTTGAATTAATTGGGAAAGCAACCCCCAAAAGAACTTGGCCTTTCTTAGAAATATGAGAAGTCAGCCCATCTATAGTGTATCCTTCAGGTAAAGACCAAATAACTCCGAGTTTCTTTTCAACTCTTCTAAGTGCTTGATCTGCAGAAATTGGTCCTTCATTAATATCTCCTTCTTCTAGAGCTTTTGTAACAATTTCTTCTCTGTCTATGGAATTATTTTTTGAAACATCAATTAATTGTAGAATTTCTTTGTAATAAAAATTCTTTCTTAATTCTTTCAGTGATGCTTTTTTCAATGTACCTAATAAGTAACCTAGATCTACAGTTTTTTCTGCTAATTCAGGAGAAAGTCCGCGTTTCTCTAATGCTCTGATCGTGTCTAATCTAGCCATATTATTTGCCTCCTGAAGTAACTTCTTCAATTAATGCATCTATGTCTACAGCATCTCCGAATTTACTTCTTGTAGGATCGATTGAATCTTCACCATATTTGAACTGCACAACTGTGTTTGCAGTATTTCGAACAGTATCATCGTATTTCACTCTCAAATCTTCTAAAGCGTTAACCAAACGGCGCTGCATGTATCCCGATCTGGATGTTCTAACAGCAGTGTCCACTAGTCCTTCACGACCTCCCATTGAGTGGAAGAAATATTCAGTAGGATTTAGCCCTCTTTTGTAAGAAGAACGAACGAATCCTTTAGCATCTGCACCTAAATCTCCTTTGTTAAAGTGAGATAAAGTTCGTTTTTCGTATCCACGAGAGATTCTTTCGCCACGAACAGCTTGTTGACCAATAGATCCAGCCATCTGTGATAAATTCAGCATACTTCCTCTTGCTCCAGAGCGAGCCATGATAACAGCAAAATTATCCATACCTAAATGCCATCCGGCTATTTCTCCAGAAGTATCACGTACTTTACCGAGTAATGACATGATCTCTACCTCTAAAGTTTCTTCTACACTTCTTCCAGGTCTTGGTTTTAATTTTCCTTTGTTATAATCTGAAACTAGTTTGTCAACTTTCTTTACAGCTTTTTTCTGAGCATCGACAATTTGCTCCAAAGCATCTTCAGGAACGTCAGCATCATCTATTCCAGTAGTACATCCAGTTTCCATCAAAGCTCCGACAGCAAGCCTTGTTACTTTATCAATAAAATCTCTTGCAGCGTCGGCACCTTTCAGTCTTGATATTTCTTCTAAGATTCTTCCCTTGAAAGCAGAAATGGAATTCCCATCAACAGGTCCTCTTATCATATTTCCATTTACAATTTCTACAACCATATCCAATTCTTCATTTTCTTTAGGAGTTCGGTCTGCAAAATAAACAGAAGCATTGTATTTCAAGTTCATATCGTCAGGCAATAGGACAGAGAAAATCTGTCTTCCAGACCAACGAGGTCCGCCTTTTGCTTTAGGATAATCAGGTTTTGGCAAGTCTTTTTTATTTTCAACACGAGAAAGAATTCTTACAGTTTGATCAATATCATAACTTGCTTCACCGTGGGTTAGCAAGAACATTCCAGTTATGTGGTCATGAATTGCACCAATAACTGCACCTCCAAACCTTGGAGAACGAATATGCTCTTGGACGCGCATTAAAATTCTTGCCTCAGCTCTTGCTTCTTCAGACTGAACAACATGCAGATTCATTTCATCACCGTCGAAATCTGCATTATAAGGAGGGCATACGCACAAGTTAATCCTGAAAGTCTTACCTTTCATAATACGTACTTCATGAGCCATCATGGACATACGATGTAAACTGGGCTGTCTGTTGAATAGTACAACATCTCCGTCCATTAAGTGTCTTTCAACAATGAAGCCAGGTTCAAGTCTATCATGATTAAATTCCCAATTTTCGTCTGTCAATTTCACTCTTCTTCCGTCGGGGCGAATCATATAGTTTATTCCAGGAATGTATTTGTCAGGGTTGGAAGGTACAAAATTTTCTTTAATTAATTCTCTCATAAATGATAAATTATGAATGTTAATTCTAACTGGGACTGTCAATTCGCGGGCTGCAAGTTCAGGTACTCCCACTTGATTAATACTTAAATAAGGATCAGGAGTAATTACTGTCCTAGCAGAGAAATTTACGCGCTTACCAGATAAGTTAGAACGGAATCGTCCTTCTTTACCTTTTAGTCTCTGAACAATAGTTTTCAAAGGCCTTCCCGAACGATGTCTTGCAGTAGGTATACCTGCAGTTTGATTATCAAAGTAAGTAGTAATGTGATATTGCAATAATTCCCAAAGATCTTCTACAATTAATTGCGGTGCTCCGGCATCACGATTTTCTCTTAAGCGCTGGTTGATTCTCAATACATCAACTAATTTGTGTGTCAAATCGTCTTCAGATCTTTCTCCAGATTCTAGAGTTATGGAAGGCCTCATTGGAACAGGTGGAACTGGTAAAACAGTTAGCACCATGTATTCGGGCCGGGTAATCTTTGGGTTAAATCCAAGACATAATAAATCAGAATCAGGGATTTTTTCAAGACGTGATCGGACTTCTTTAGGTGTTAATTTTCTACCCTCTTCACGGAAAGTAGTTGGCTTATCCAGAGTGACTTTGATTTTTTCCTCACCGCAATGTGGACAGGTTTTTGATTTTGCAGCCTCTCTTACAGCCCTTCTTGAAATTCCTCCAATAGAAACTGTAGTCCCAGCGTCAGAATCGATTAAAGCTTGAATTTGTTTATTATAATGATCTATTCGATCTTGAGTCAACATAATGCGCCCTGAGCTAGGATGCGTTGCATTCAAGACATCTTTAACAGTTTTTGAATATCCAGAATGAATTACTGGCATTGCAAGATCAATATGACCAAAGTGCCCAGGATCTTCATCCATCTTACGGCCACTTGTTTTACATCTTAGACCTGGTTCAATAACTCCCATATGCAAGTCCATTAATCCCATAGGGATTGGAAATCCGTCATCATCATACGTATCGGCAGTTATTACTTTTGTAGAAGACAATTTACGGAATTCTTTTGGGCCCATAAGTGCAAAATCTATTTTGCCAATTCTTTTTGGGATCATTTCTCTCATGATAAATCCTCCAAGCGAAGTCTAGCAGCAATACCAAGAGATTTTAACTCCTCCAATAATAATTTGAAAGCGTAGGACATGGAAACAGGATAGATAGAAGTATTATCTCCCATTGGAGAAGTTAAAACACCTCTTCTGTCAAGATATCCGATGTGCCCAGTCTTACTATCAACATATTGAACAGTCTTATCACTTTCATCTAATAACCTGTCTTTGATAACCATAGAGGCACCGTGAGCAATCAGACAATCTCTCTCCATTTCTCCAAATCTTAATCCTCCCATTCTTGCTCTACCTTCTGTAGGTTGCCTTGTTAGTAATTGTACAGGTCCGCGTGATCTGGCGTGCATCTTTCCAGAAACCATGTGGTGTAATTTTTGATAATAAATAACTCCAATAAATATTTCTGCATCAATACGGCGGCCAGTTTGACCATCGTACAATACTTCTCTTCCACTATGCTTAAATCCGTATTCAGATAAACTCTTTCTTAAATCTGCTTCTTTTTCACCAGAGAAGGCACTTCCATCAACTGGCCTTCCATCCATACTTCCTACTTTACCACCGATCATCTCTAAAACGTGAGCGACAGTCATACGTGAAGGAATTGCGTGAGGATTAATTATCAAATCAGGAGTAATTCCTTGTTCTGTAAATGGCATACCTTCAGGAGGAACCATGTGACCAATAACTCCTTTTTGTCCGTGCCGACTTGCAAATTTGTCCCCCATTTCAGGCACTCGCTGGTCTCTAACTCTAATTCTTGCAATTCTTGAACCATTTTCAGTTTCGGACAGCATAACTGAGTCTACAACTCCTTTCTCACCGTGCCTCACTGTCAATGAAGATTCTCTAACTTTTTGAGGGCTTAAGAAATCGGTTGGTTCAGCTAAGAAACGAGGAGGACTTGTTTTACCAATTAATACTTCTTTACCATGTAAATCAATTTCAGGATAAATTAGCCCGTCTTCTTCAAGATAGAAATACGCTTCTTCAGAACGTGCACCCCTTACTTCAGGGCCTGGAATAACGAATCTGTCTTCTTGACCTCCAGGATATCTTCTTTCCTCGGACATATAGGTTCTTACGAAAGTAGATCTGCCGATACCCCGATCAATAGACCCTCTGTTAAAAATCAAAGCATCTTCCATATTGTATCCATGGTAAGACATAACAGCTACAACCATATTCTGACCCGCAGGTCTTTTTCTCAAAGTATTATACTTCATTGCTTCAGTTTGAAGCATAGGCCTTTGTGCATAGTGTAACAAGTGTCCCCGAGTATCGGGTCTAATACGGTAATTTGCCTGTCCCATACCTAGAGATTGTTTTGACATACCAGCACCCATTGTACATCTTGGAGCTGAGTTATGTTCAGGGAAAGGAACGTTAGACGTAGCTACTCCCAAAATAACCATAGGGTCGACTTCCATATGAGTATACTTGTGAGTTTTTTTGTTTACTTTCAAGTCATCTTCATTTAATGCGATTAAACAATTCTCTTCTTCTTCTGCGTCAATATACTCAATGACTCCTTTAACAATTAAATCTCCCCATTCGTATTTACCTTCTACAAGATTTTCTACGTCTTTATCTTTCAGAGCTAATTTATTATTTCTATTGACAACAATAAGAGGTCTTCTAATTCTTCCAGGGTCACTATTAATGATAACATCATTTAGAGATTCATCGTATCTAACATTGACTACATCGCTAATTAAATTCTTTTTTCTGCGCTGTCTTATTTCAGCACTTAAATCTAGCGGAGCTTTGTGAGAACCAATTAAGTCTCCGTTAAAGTAAACTTTTCCATCTTCAGAATCAGCTTTTTCGATATCCTGTATATCTAAACCTTCTAAACTCTCTATTACCAAATCATTTGGTACATTTTCAGAAACATCAACCATAAGAGCTAAATTTTTAACCAAACCACAATTCTGACCTTCAGGAGTTTCATTAGGGCATAATCTTCCAAATTGAGTGGGGTGTAAATCACGAGCTTCGAAGTGAGGTTGGGAGCGAGTAAGTGGAGATATAACTCTCCTAAGATGTGAAAGAGTAGACATGTTACAGGTTCTATCCAATAATTGCGACACACCAGCTCTTCCTCCCGTCCAATTACCAGTAGCCATGGCGTGCATTATTTTGTTTGTCAACACATCTCTTCTTACTGCATGGTGTACTCTATTTTCTTTTCTTTTTGAGTATGAACGCTCCATTTGATATTTCATATCATTTAGTAAGGCTTGGAGCCCAGATCGGAACAATTCTTCCATTAGATTTCCTGCTAATTTTAATCTTTTATTTGCATAGTGGTCTTTATCATCAGGTTTTCTCTCACCACGATTTAATTCTAAAACTTCTCTAGCCATACGGCCTAAGAAAACAGCTTTCTTTCCTCTGGCTTCAAAGTTAGTGCTTAGATGAGGCAAGAGAGTATTATCAAGAATGTAATTGATTCTTTTTCTTCTGTATTCTTTTGACTGACCTGCAGCAAAACGACGTTCTAAGTATTCAAGAGCTTCTTGGGTAGTGTAAATTCCTTCAGTGTTATGAACTTCCTCAATATTTGCTAAAATTAAATTTTGCATTTCAGCACGATTTTCCGGATTTACATTACTCATAATTTCATCAGCCGATTCCATACCTAAAGCCATCATCAAGATAGCTAGTGGAACTTGGCCTGATGCAACAGGTATAGAAACAGAAAGAATACCGTCTTTTTTCTTTTCAACAACAGTTAGAGCTCTAAACCCTTCTCTCTGTGAGAAAACTTTAGCTAATTCAGTTTGTCTTTGATATCTTTCTTCACTTTCTACCATAACTCTGTTAGGAGCTAAATCTTCTAAACAAACGAGAACTCTTTCCGTACCATTAACAATGAAATAACCGCCAGGGTCTTCTGGGTCTTCGGATTTTGCTTTCAGACCATTTTTGTATTCAGCATCACTGGAATTTTCTCCGGTTAAATGATTTCTATGTAAATTACACAAAATAGATTTTACCATAACAGGCATATTACCGATTTCTTCTTCAACTTCTTCGATTTCGATACCCTCTTCAATCACTGTAAAATTAAGGTAAATTGGTGCGGCGTAGGTCATATTACGCAATCTGGCCATCATGGGAATAGATTCAGTTTGCGATCCGTTGGCTTCGTACACCATAGGTCTTCCAATTCTTATTTTACCCATATTTACAACAACGTCTAAATCTCCCAATTCTAAACGAATGGCCCCTCTGAGTGATTCATCAGCACCTACAGAGATATTGTCTACAACTCTTTGCATCCAGGGTGATGCATTTTTATCATGAGGTAAAAAATCATTAAATGAACCCAATTGGTGATTTACGAGTGCTGCACTAGGTCCAGAAATACTTCTACTTTTGAAAAAAGCTTTGATTAGCTGACGATTATTATTCATTCTTCCACCACCACTCTGTATGCTAAATTGGAACCAGCGCTTTCACTTACTCTGTGAATTTCTATAACATCTCCAGGGTTTGCTTCTTTATCCAAAGCTTTCAAAGCAGGATCTTTGAGTAAAATACGAGGTAATTGCTCTCTCTTAACATTCAAAGGTTCTAGTTTTTCTTCAACCTCAGAATCATCAAGCAACACGTGCTTGGGTACAAGTTTGTTTAGCCATAAGATGTTGTCATTCATTTTTTTTCTCCTTCAAAAGTGAGACAAACGCTGGCTTTTGCCCCTCTTTTCCCGGTTTTCATAGTGCTTCCTTTCCCAATATAACACCTGGCGGGCCTGAAGGGATTCGAACCCTTGGCCGTCCGGTTAAAAGCCGGACGCTCTACCTAGCTGAGCTACAGGCCCTTGTGTCCTCTAACCGTGAACAGATGATTACTGGAGCTTGTGGCCAGTTAAGTAGTTTATATAAATTCTATGCTCAAAATAGGCAAAATCGTCCTCTATAGGGGAGTAGGGAAGAGATATAGGGCTAATTTTAGGTTATATACTCATTATTACTATTGGTTTCATAGGGATTAGTATATAAAGGACTTATTGAAAAAAATATACGGCAATTTTTAACATCCCACCGCTTTCGCATGTCATGCCAAGAGTGGCCATATTGACTAGTGGAGGCATTGCCCCATGCTTATCAGCATCTATTGGAGGACTAATTGAAAAATACAATGATATTTCTCCAGATTCAGAAATTATAGGATACTTGCATGGTTACAGAGGATTATTACTAGGTAAAAGCATAAAGTTTTCGAAAGAAGTTAAAGAAAATATCTCAGTACTTTACGAATTTGGAGGTACACCTATAGGCAATAGTCGCGTTAAACTTACAAATGTTGATGATTGTGTCAAGAAAGGTTATGTCTCAGAGGGAGAAGATCCACTAGAAGTCGCTGCTAATCAATTAGAAAATGATAAAATTGATATTTTGCATACAATTGGAGGTGACGATACTAACACAATGGCAGCCACTTTAGCAAAGCATTTACATAAAACAGGCAAAAAATTAACAGTAGTAGGATTGCCTAAGACAGTAGACAATGACGTAATTCCAGTTAAGCAAACTCTAGGGGCTTGGACAGCAGCCGAGCAAGGGGCTAGATTTTTTCAAAATATTGTCAATGAAAATACGACCAGCCGTCGTCAATTAATAATCCATGAAGTGATGGGCCGACATTGTGGTTGGTTAACAGCTGGAACAGCATACGAATATATGAAATCTTTGAAAAGTATGAATTTTCTGCCAGAGTTAAATATGTCGAAAGAAAGATGGGCAGTTCATGCAGTTTATATTCCTGAAATTGATGTTGATTTTCAAAAAGAATCTGTAAGGCTTCGTAAATGTATGGATGAAAACGATTGCGTTAATATCTTTTTGAGCGAAGGTGCAGGCATGGAAACAATAGTTCGAGAAATTGAATCACGAGGGCAAGAAGTTCCTAGAGACGCGTTTGGTCATGTCCGTTTAGATGATATAAACCCTGGACAATGGTTTGCTAAACAATTCTCAGAAGCTTTAGGTGCAGATAAAACATTGATTCAAAAAAGCGGATATTTCGCACGCTCATCAAAACCAGGTAAAAGAGATTTAGATTTAATTAAGAAATCAGCATTTATGGCAGCTGAATTTGCTCTAGATGGTGAAAGTGGTTTAGTAGGTCTTGATGAGAATAGTAATGGCGATTTAGGATTAATTGATTTACAATTAATTAAAGGAGGCAAAGAGTTTGATACAGGCCAGCCTTGGTTCCAGGATATGTTAATTGCAATTGGTCAAAAGTAAACCCTAAATCATTTTATCAGGCAGTTTAGTAAGTAACATGAACAAAGAAAGTTTAGCTAAAGTAGCTAGCGATATTGTCTCGTCAGGTAAAGGAATTTTAGCAGCTGATGAAAGCACGCCAACAATGGGAAAAAGGTTGGAATTAATAGGTCAAGAAAATACAGAAGAAAATCGTAGAGACTTTCGTCAAGCTCTCTTTGATACAGAAGGTATGGAAGAATTCATATCTGGAGTAATTCTTTTTGAAGAAACGTTAGAGCAAGAATCTAGTGAAGGTGTAAGACTTTCTAAAATTTTAGAATCAAAAGGAGTTTATCCAGGAATAAAAGTTGATAAGGGGGCACACCCTATGGACGGTTCCCCTTCTGAAAAGTTAACAAAAGGGCTGGATGGTCTTTATGAGAGATGTTTAGATTTCTATAAATTAGGAGCAAGATTTGCTAAATGGAGGGCAGTTATAACGATTGGAGAAGACATTCCTACAGAGGAGTGTATCAAGGCTAATGCATCAGCTCTTGCCAAATATGCGCGGGCTTGCCAAGACGCAGAACTAGTGCCAATTGTCGAGCCTGAAGTTTTGATGGACGGAGATCATACGATTGAAAGATGTTATGAAGTTTCTGAGAAAACCCTTAAGACTGTTTTTGCAGAATTAGAAAATGAAGGCGTTTATCTGCCAGGAATTTTACTAAAACCAAATATGGTTGTTTCGGGTAAAGATTGTCCAGTTCAAGGAGACATGGAAGCTGTAGCAGAGTTGACAGTCAAATGTTTGACAGCTTCAGTACCTGCAGAAGTTCCAGGCATAGTATTCCTATCCGGAGGCCAATCTGAAACAGAAGCTACAGAACACTTGAATGCTATGAATGAAATGGGAGACCATCCGTGGGCATTGAGTTTTTCTTATGGTAGAGCTTTACAACAATCAGCATTACATGCTTGGAATGGAAATAATGATAACTTAGAATCAACATACGCAGTTTTCTATCATAGAGCTGAAATGAATTCAAAAGCTTGTCATGGTGAATACTCTCCGTCATTTGAAATTTAATGAAAAAAGTCACTCTGGTTGCTTGGGATTTCATGAGTAAATTTTCTAAATAATAAATTTTATATGAATCGTATAGTGAGAGTGATTTGTGACAGCAACTAAAAAAGTTAAATTATCAGAAGGTGAAGCCTTGAAAAACAAGGATGCTAAAGGTTCAGATAAGAAGGTTCAAATTTGGATTCCTAAGTCCACAATAGCTTACGAAGAAGAAAAGTTAAAATTGCAGATTGAACTTCTTAAATTGCAAAATCATGTAAAGAAAACAGGACAGAGGATAGTTATGCTATTCGAAGGCCGTGATGCAGCAGGAAAAGGGGGAACAATAAAGAGAATCCGAGAGCACTTAAATCCTCGAGGTGCAAGGGTAGTAGCTCTAGAAAAACCAAGCGATACAGAACGTACACAATGGTATTTCCAAAGATACACAGATCATTTACCTTCAGCCGGAGAGATGGTTCTTTTTGATAGAAGTTGGTACAATAGAGCAATGGTTGAACCTGTTATGGGATTTTGTACAGATGAGCAACACAAAAAATTCCTAAAATATGCGCCAATTTTTGAACGAATATTAGTAAAGGAAGGCATAACTTTGATAAAATTATATTTCTCAGTTTCTAAGAAAATGCAATTGAAACGTTTTGAAAAGAGATCAAAAGATCCCTTGAAACAATACAAATTGTCTCCAGTAGATATGCAGGCTCAAGATTTATGGGGTGAATATACGATGCGTAAATTTCAAATGTTATTGGAGACTAATACAACATTGTCTCCTTGGACTATAGTTCGTTCAGATAATAAGAAAAAAGCACGAATTAATTGTATGAAACATATTCTTTCCAAAATGGATTATGAGGATAAAATATCAGATGAAGAACTTACCCCAGACTCTAAAATTCTTATTAGCGGAATAGATGAATTAAAGTTGATGGAATCTAATCTAGCGAAACCTCATAAGTTGCCAGGTTAATATTCATAACTTTTTTAATCCAGTAAGCAGAAATGGATTCGTGACCTATGCAAGAACTCAATCGTAGTCGAAAATTTATAACATTTGTTGTTATCTTGCTTTTTTCCATGACCATCTATCAAAACATTAATTTTGATAAATTATTTGACTATTACGAGCATAATGGGAACAAAGAATATAGTTTAGAGAATGATGGATGGAATGTTGATTTAGACTCTGAATATCATAGGCAATCAGAATTTGATGCTATGTTTTCTGAACTAGAAAGTCGGGATTATCCTGCTACTAGTGTAATTTTAGTCAAAAATGGGACGCTCGTTTACGAAAAATATTATGATGATTTTAGCTACAATACAGTATTCAATACATATTCAGTGACAAAGAGTTTTACTTCGGCATTAGTTGGAATAGCAATTGATAAAGGATTAATTGGTAGCGTAGATGATCCTATATTGGATTATTTTCCAAATGTTACTTTCGATTATAATTCCGAGTATAAGCAAAAAGTAACGATTCATCACATTCTTACAATGACTTCAGGTTTTGATTATGGTGAAGATCCGGCACTTGCACCGACAGTTGAGGGGTCACGAGCAGAATTTGTACTAAACAGTCCCGTAAAACATGAGCCAGGATCTGTTTGGATTTATGATTCACATGCGCCATCTATATTAATTAGAATAATTGAAATTCAATCAAAAATGTCCATTATAGAATTTGCAAATAAGAATCTCTTTGAACCTTTGCAAATTAGTAATGTATATTGGATCAAGGATGATTCAAATTTGGCCTTTGGAGGTTTTGGATTATATTTGACTCCTAGAGAAATGGCTAAACTGGGACAATTATACGTTCAAGGAGGTATTTGGAACGATACTCGCGTTATGTCTGAAGGTTGGGTTAATCAATCAACTATTAATCATTTAGACTCTGATATCAAATTCATTTATACGACTAAACCATCGGATGGTTATGGTTATCTTTGGTGGATCTATGATGGCTACTACATTGCCTCAGGACTTCATGGCCAAAGAGTAATTGTTAATCCAGAGCAAGATTACGTTTTAACTTTTACATCTTTGGATGTTACACAAATTGGAGCCAATGCACTTCATAAAATGCTTATAACTGGCGAGGCAGACCCTTGGAAAAAACCAATGAATGATTATTATTTACGTTCTCTTCCCTCACTGGGACTATTTCTTTTTCTTTTTACTGCAGTAAACTTTTCATTCATAAAATATGGATTAAAATCAAGCGCAAATGAGAAAATAGAAGGGAAAGAGATTTTGTTGACGTCTTTTGTATCCTCTTCATTTATGGTATTTTTTAATTTTTTAATTATTTTATCGGTTATTTTTTCAGTTCTTGACTTTTTTTTCGGAATTCCTAGAGGATTTATGCTATTTCCCCTTTTTCAAATGTTTACGCTATTTTCTATTTTTTTATTTTTAATATCTTCAGTTCTTTTTGAACGAGAATTATTAAATCAAAAATATTCGATTTCTTTGAGTAGTAGTCTCAAATTCTTGTTGCCTAAAAATATTGTACTTATCATTTCATTAACTTTAATTTTGTTTAATGTTTACTTGGCGATGATTACAGAATATTCAGCTTAGAAGGGTCCGATTGCGTCTCCAATAAAGAGAACAAGAGTTGCACTAACTGTAATCAATATGTTGTCATCTATTGGCCCGAATTCGTATCTTTCAACAAAAGTGGCAACAATTGCGGCAATTACACCCCATATTGGTAAAGCAGGTTCAGATAAGCTACCCAAATAATATCCCATGGGAATACAAACAATTGCCATGAAAACATTTCCAATTGGATTTTTTGTTCTGTATCCAAATTTTATATTTCTTGCAATTCCGGTTACTCCGTCTCCAAAAGCCATGAAGAGTAAGGGCATGATTGCTAGGTAAGGATCTCCAAGCACTTCCCAAAGAATATATACTGAAACGCCAGCCATTAAGCAGAAATTAACATCATTTTTATTATCGTTAGTTTGAACCCAGTAAAGTAAATGTCCTGTATAGTAAGGTATGTATGTAATTATAGTAAATACGATTCCAATGTAAAGTGCATAAATCGGTTCGTCGAGTATGGAAGGAGCCATAGCGCCTATTAGTCCTCCACAAAACATATGCAATATTTTTCTATTGTAATAGATTGCCACATTTTCTTTCATATTGCGTGCCATCATAAATTCAAAAACCCATTTGGTTCCAAAGATAATGAACAAGCCATAAACGACAATCGCGAAAAGAAGGATGTTTTCGTCCATTAATCTATATTTTGTACTATTCTACTTAAGATAATATGTAAAAAGGGATTTCTAATAATTGCTTATGCGCCCATTTCATCTTGCATTTCAAGTAGATAATTTAGACAAAACTCGAGAGTTTTATACAAACACTTTGGGTTGTAACGAAGGCAGAAGCTCAGACAGATGGATTGATTTTGATATGTATGGCCATCAAGTTGTTGCACATCTGGTAGATGAATTAGATCAAGTAGCAACCAATGCAGTGGATGGAGACGATGTCCCTTCTAGTCATTTTGGAGTAATTTTGGAGATGGGACAATGGAATCAGCTAGCAGATAATTTAGTCAAGTTAGGGATAGAATTCATAATTGAGCCACACATTAGATTCAAAGGAGAACCTGGTGAGCAGGCTACAATGTTTTTCTTAGATCCGTGCGGTAATGCACTAGAATTCAAAGCTTTTAGGAGCGATGATATGATTTTTGCTACAGATTAACACCAATCGGTGTTATATTTCCAAGTAATTGAATCGTTTTCAGAAAGAAGTAAGCTTGAAGCTCCCAGCATTGATGTTTCATTATTATAGAGTAGTTCCCAATAGCAAGGGCTTCCTGGAATTCCATCTACTGATTCTATGAATACACCAAATGAGGGGTGCCAGCTAAAAGTAACTTGAAAGTTTCCTTTTGCAGCTTCCAAAGTTGCATTGAATGCAGAATTGTCCCCAATTACAGTGACGTTATAACTTACGGTAGTTATGTTAGTATTCGCCGTTGCATTAGCCTCAGCTCCATTGTAATCGATGTGAACAGTTACATTAGCAATTTCAACTTTTTCTTGTAAATATATTGTTTCATTTACATATTCAGTTATGGTTTCTGTGATGTATTCAGTTATGTATATTGGCGAATCTTCATCTTCCATAGCCATAAAGCCGCCCCAGGCAATTAGATTTACGACGACAAGACCGGCTACGATTTGCATAAGATTTTCATTCATAAGTTTTTATTTATTGGGCGATGCTTTATTATTTTATGCCTAGCAATAATACAATAATAATACAATCATAATCTTTTTATAATATCTTTTAGTAAACGAGTTATGTCTAGACGTTCGAGGTATGCTTTGACAAAAGTGTCAGCCGATCTTCCAGTTTCTCTAGTGCAACAACTAGATGGCTGGAAAGCAAATATAGATGGAATTAGCCGTTCCCAATTAATATCAGATCTTTTGAGATGGTCACTTAAGGAAGGGGCTATCGATTCTTTGTATCCAGAGTGTGAGCACGATCATAGCCACGGACCCGAGATTGAATGCAATTGTACATTAGGGTGTTGTTAGATGAACTCTAAAAATTTAGCCCTTGTTTTCTCAGTAGTTATGGTTCTCTCAAGCTTCGTAGGTTGTATAGAATCTGAAGACGAGACGGCAGCTACAAGTCCAGCACTTGACGATTCAGTTCTGGGTAATGTCATGGTTTCAACTTATCATGTTGCAGAGCTTGCTAGGGCTGTTGGAGGAGACAGAATTTCAGTAGAGATTATCAGTCCTTCTAACGTTCCGGTTCACGACTATGAACCTTCTGCTTCCGATCTAATTAGACTACAGGAAGTAGACTTATTTTTCTACCATGGATTAAACCTTGAGCCTTGGGTAGATTCGGCAATTTCAAGTTTAGGAAGTGACGCTCCACTCGCAGTACAAACTCATGCAATGCCTTCAGGTGAAGAAACTCTAGATCGTGATACTATGCTACTTAGTGAGCTTTGCGAAAAGTTGAATGAAGGGCCATATGAATCAGTTACACTTGCAGATCACGGTGCTGAGGTTTCAGATGTGATAATTCATGCTGAGCATGTGACACATCAAGTTTCGTATCCTGAAATGGATGAAGAAGACCATGATAACCACGATCACGGAGATGAAGAAGACCATGGTGACCATGGAGATCATGACGATCACGGAGACCATGACGATCACGAGAGTCACAATCACGTAATGGCAGAGGAAATTATTCAAAATCCTGCAGGCTGTCCTTCAGACACTGTAGTATCTATGTTTCACCTTGAAGAAGGCGCATATCTTTTAGAATTTGAATATGGAGATTTATCTAATTTTAATATGGTTATTATCAAGAAGGAAGGTGGACACGCTCACCACCACCATGGACACGATGACCACGGCGATGATCACGATGACCATGGAGATGAGGATAACCACGATGGCCATGACCACGACGATGAAGATGACAATCCTCCGACTCCACAAGAAATATTAGATTCATTTGATTCTGATAATGATTCACACATTTCTTGGGATGAATTCTGGCATGCCTGGACGAGCGATGATTCTGAACATGATGACCACGATCACGGAGACGAAGAAGATCATGGGGATGAAGAGGACCATGGAGATGATGGTCACGACCACGGCGATGAACATGAGTCAAAAATCTATGACTATTGTATGGTTTCTACTGACCCTAACGATGGTCATTACGAGTGCTGGATGAGTGATTGGCTAGACTCAGAAGGAAATATTACTGAAACTGATGGTTATGATGAAGAAGAATGTACAGAACTTGAGAATTCTTCTTGGGAATGTGAACGTCATGATCCTATTGAAGAAGCAATGGAAGAATACGCTGCAGATTCGTTGATGCAGATTTTCACACAATCGGATATTGATGGCGACACACTCTTGAGCATAGATGAGCTTGGGAATTTTATCGAGGAAGTAGAACATTTTGAGGATGATTTAGAATCAGCAAGGTTCCAAATAATGATCTCGGCCTTTGATGACGATGAGGATGGGACACTGTCAATAAGTGAATTCGGCATTTTTATGGAAACTATGGGCGATGATCACGATGACCATGGAGATGAAGATGAGCACGATGACCATGACCACGGTGATGAGGATGAGCACGACGCAGAAAGGTTGGAAATCATGTTCAATATGGCTGACGCAAACAGTGATGGATATATTGACGCTTCAGAACTCGAAATGATGATGGAAATGGGAGATGGCCACCACGATGACGACCACCATATGGCCTTTGCAACTCTGCATATAGAAGAAGAAGGCGATTATGGATT
>CACOJW010000011.1 GCA_902627615.1 uncultured marine group III euryarchaeote | reverse complement strand
TAATGTTGAAATTTTTTCAGAAAATAATGATTTAATCAGAAAACTTGCTCAAAAAGTTCGAAAAAGAATTATAATCAAGGCAGACCCTAGCGTCAGAAAGCCAATTATAGCTGCTAAACAAAAATTAAATGAAATATTGCCAGAAGATGCCGAAGTCAAAGAGATTAGATTTGATGAAGTAAACGGTGATGTTATTATTGAGGCGGCTAATCCTGGAAGAGCAATCGGAAAACACGGTGTTGTTTTGAATAGTGTTAGACGTGAGATTGGGTGGAATCCCATAGTTGTTAGAGCAGCCCCTATGGAATCTAGAACCCTAAAAGAAATACGTAACTATATGCTAGATGAGAAAATAGCTGAAGGTCGTAAAAAGTTTTTGACAAAAGTAGGTAAAAAAGTGTTCAGAGACACAATTGACGGTGAACAACATGTTAGGGTTACAGCACTTGGAGGGTACAGGGAAGTAGGGAGATCATGTCATTTATTAATGACCAAAGACAGTAAAGTTTTGGTAGATTGTGGTTTTAATCCAGGTAATGATAAAGAGCCAAGTCCTTTTTTGAGTTCGCCAGAAGCAACTCCTTTGGAAGGGATAGATGCAGTTGTTCTAACACATGCACACTTAGATCACTCAGCGCTTCTTCCAATGTTATTTGTCTATGGTTACGATGGACCTATTTATTGCACTGCGCCTACCAGGGAATTATCATCTCTCTTGCAAAATGACTTCATTAAAATTCAAAATGCAGAGGGGAAAAGAGTCCCTTACAATACAGAGCATATACGTCAGGCGATTAGAAATACGATTACTCTAAATTACGGAGAAACTACCGATGTTTCTCCAGATCTGAAATTAACATTTCATAATTCAGGTCATATTCTCGGTTCAGCAGCTGCGCATTTTCATGTTGGTGATGGAGTCTATAACTTAGTTTTTTCAGGTGATATTAAATTTGAGAATACTTGGCTTTTCGATAGAGCTGTTAATCATTTCCCTAGACTAGAAGGATTAATTATGGAATCAACTTACGGGGGATATAATGATTTTCAACCAGCAAGAGATGAGGGTACTAGGAATTTAACTGAGATTATTAATCGCACGGTAGAAAAAAGGGGTAAAATTCTGATTCCCGTTTTTGCCGTCGGACGTTCCCAAGAAGTAATGTTAGTTTTGGAAAAAGCTTATTCAGAAGGTAAATTGAAGGATACTCCCGTTTATCTTGATGGTATGATATGGGAGGCTACAGCCTTACACTCTGCATATCCTGAATATCTTAATAATAATTTACGCAATAAGATTTATCAGAATCAAGATAATCCTTTCAGATCTGAAATATTTAAGAAGGTAGAAAGTGTTGATATGAGGCAGGAGATTTGTGGTATGGATGAGCCAGCAATAGTTTTAGCTACTTCCGGCATGGTTAATGGAGGTCCAGTAATGGAGTATCTGCGGCATTGGGCCCCAGAATCTAATAACACTATGGTTTTTGTAGGATATCAAGCTTCAGGAACTACTGGTCAAAGGCTACAGCAAGGTGCCGATGAAATCCACCTTCATGATAGAGATAAAGGAGGAATGGTGCCAGTTAAGGTTAATATGAATCTTGAAACTTGCGAAGGTTTTTCGGGACACAGCGATAAAAGGCAGTTAATGAGATATTTAAGAACAATACGACCCAGGCCCAAAATAGTTTTATTGAATCATGGAGATTCACAGAAGTGCGAACAGTTCGCAAACGATATAAGACGTAAAGTTAGGTTAGATGCTAGGGTACCACATAATTTAGAAACAATAAGATTCATGTAAGTATGGAAGAGATAGAAGATAAAATATTAGAGGCTTTGAAAGAGTTGGAACGCTGGGAAAGTCGTAAGGTTAAGGTCAAGGAGCGATTAGAAAAAGGTGAAGCAGATATTTCTGAATTGGAAAGAATCGATGAACAAATCAATCATTATCAACATCTTCTCCAAGATATGAAGAGAAAAATGTCTTCTACAGATGTAGCAAGAACTCTGTTTCGTTCTAGCAATCAATAATTAATACGACTTTAGAGTTACCTTTACATCGGTGAGGTGGCAGAGCCCGGCTATGCACACGACTGCAGATCGTGACCACGGGAGTTCGAATCTCTCCCTCACCACCATTTTACATTCTTTCAGGAGCTTTAACTCCCAATATTGAAAGTCCTTCACATAATATTTTCTTTGAGCAAAAAACTAAATTAATTCTAAACTCTGAATTATCACTATTTATTACAGGACAATCTCTATAGAATTGATTGAAATCAGATGAGAGTGAATGAATATAGTTTGGAATATTATGTACTGAGAGATCAGTTACGGATTTTTCAATAATGTAAGGCCATTTCGTTAGCGTTCTTAATAATTTAATTTCAGTTTCTTGTAAAAATGTTATTGAAGTCAGTTCAGGTATACTTTCACCGTAATTTCTCAAAATTGCTGAGGCTCTTGCATGTGAGTACATTGAGAAAGGTGCCGAATCACCCTGTAAATTCAAGGCTTCGTCAATATTGAAGGTAAATCCTTTTTCGGCTTGTACTTTTAATATGTTGTATCTTAGAGCTCCAATTCCAATTTGCTTTGCTAATTCTTTTTTTCTTGATTCATCAAGTTCACTGCTCGAAAGTTTTTTACTCGCCAATTCTACAATATCTTTCATTACATCATCTAAATAAACTACGCGTCCGGCCCTGGTCGACATTTTTCCTCCAGGCAAGTTAACGAATGAATAGAAGACAGCTTCGGGAATTTTAGAATTTAATTCCTCTAAAGCAATTTCAAGTAATCTACTTTGTAATCTGTGATCTTCTCCTAGTATATTTATCGCTCTATCATAATTTTTAAATTTTTCAATGTGGTATGCGATATCTCTTGTAGTATATAGGCTGAGACCATTTTCTCGTGTGAAGAAAAATTTCTGGTTCCTTCCAGCAATTTTCTTTTCTTTTAAATCTAAATAATATGCCCCTTTTTCTTCTTGACAAAGTTCACTTTCTTTCAGTTTTTTAATAACAGTTTCAACTTTTCCAGTAGCAATTAAGTCAGATTCGTGATAATAGTTAAGAGCTTCCGCTTCAAGCTCTTTAAGAGATTCTTTCATTCCTCTTAACATTTTTTTAGCGGAATTTTTAACATCGTTTAAAGCAGATTTATCTCCACTTTCTATAAGTTCCATTTTTCTGTAAATTTTTTCTTTAACATCAGGGTTGGTTTTTAGCTCATTAGACGCTTTTCTGTAGGATTCCACTAGCCTATGATCAATCTTATTTTTTCCCTTAGACTCGTAGTTCGAAATTCCATAGGCTAGCGTTGCCGCTTGTCGCCCAGTATCATTAACGTAATACTCTGTATCTACATTATGGCCATAATAGCTAAGTAACCGTGCCAGACTGTCACCTATTATTGGATTTCTTGCCCTACCCATGTGGAAAGGTCCGGTAGGGTTAGCAGACGTGTGTTCGATCAGTATTTTTTCAGATTTAACATTAGTACTTCCATACTTTGAATTTTTTAATTCTTCTATGACACTATTTGCTATAGTATTCCAGTTGATATCAATATTGCAGTATCCTTTTACATTTATGGCACGTTTTACTAATTTATTTTTCTGTATTTCGAGACTGATTTCTTTTGAAATTTGATCGGGGCTCTTTTTTAGTGTTTTTGCAGCCGGGAAACAAATAATTGCAAAATCTCCCATTGGGGGATTTTTATCTATAGGTAACTTTGGAAATCCTTTTTTTTCTAGTTCATCAGATACTGATTTGATAGCGTCTTCAATTGCCTTAGTTACTATCTGACTCACAATTGTGCTGTACTAAACGGGGGTATAAGCTTATCCAATATACCTTGGGACTGAAGAGGAAACTTCAGGGGGCGCCTGCTCTCTAACCACTTGAACTTCTTTTTCAAGGCTTTCAGCTTCCTTCAACAGAGGTTCGGTATCTAATTCAATGGCAAGTAATAGTTCGTCGATTGCTTTTATCACATTAGCTGCAGCTCTTGCATCTGGTGCATCTTCATTAACTTCAGCTAGAAGGCCTAAAACGTTCATTTCTCTAATTTTTCCATCGTTCAAAATAGCTCCAGTCATTCCTCCAACTGTACCGTAAGTAAATGGCTCAACCTTTGCATCTTCAATCCACAGCCGTGAAGCTTCTGTTGAGCTAATTCCGTATATTATATTCTCTTCGCCTTTTTCTTTAGGGCCAGAGTTGAATCCTTCTGCAGAGATAATCTTAGTGCAACCTTTTTTCTCAGACCAGTCCATTATTGTACTTACTAACTCTTTAGTTATTTCAGCAGGTGGCGTAAACTCACTTACACAAACAGCTACTTGGTTGCATGTCCCGTCGTTACACACTTGTTCGCCAGCATAAAGTCTCATAGGATTATGAGGTATACCTTCTTTTACAACAGATATAGCAGGAAAATATTTACTGTCTATTACTCCGATTTGCTCCAATTTTAATTCGTTTATCAAGAAATTAGCCACTATCGTCCCTACTAATCCTACGCTTGGAAAGCCACTGATTAAGACTGCACCTTTTAGATCGTGTTCCCCAATTTCAAGAATTTCTATTGAATCACTCATAAGAGTTCATCAAGGTCTGCATCTTCTTCTAAATCTGGAAGATCAGAATCATCATCTAAGAGATCACCCAGATCGTCATCTAAGTCGTCATCGTCAGAATCACTGAAATCTTCATTCAAAGATTTACTTCCGTCTCCTCCTCCGACAACTTTTAATCGTGTCCAGAGAGAGAAATCTGTAATGTCACTTCTATTAGCGAAGCGTTTAGCATCACTCACAGTACGGAATTTTCCTAGTACAGGATCTCCTTCACCAGGTTCTGCAGGTAGCATAACATACCTTTCTTTGTTAACGATATCTCCTACAAGAAGTCGTACAGCTTTCAACACATCGGGGTTAGATTCTGACATTATTGGCTCCGATATCCTATCTAGTGTCGTTTAAATAATTTTATGGTAGGTTATTTTGAAACCAAAGAAGTTAATTAATGGCCTGTTTCATCACAAATATGGAAGATCGGAAGTCTCTAGTATTAAGAGGCGTAGCTGAATGCGTTAAGGAAGATGAATTGGATGCATTATTATCTTTAAAAGATAATCCTAAGGCATATATTGGCTTTGAGCCATCAGGTCTGTTACATGCAGGTTCGTTAGTTCCGATGCTAAAGTGCAGAGAGTTAGTTGAGGCAGGTTTTGAAGTAACAATACTTTTAGCTGATTGGCACGGCTACATTAATGACAAGCTCGGAGGGAGTTGGGATAATTTGAGAGCGGGTGTTGATTATCAAAGACAGATGTTTTCAACTTTTAGCCCTGGTGTTAAATTTAGAACAGCTAGTGATTTGGTTAAGCAGGAAGGATATTGGGAAATGGTTCTTCGAGTTTCTAAGGTCAGTAGTTTAAAGAGAATGAGAAGAGCTCTTTCCATAATGGGAAGAGATGAATCTGATGGAGATAAAGATATGTCTAAATTTTTCTATCCTGCAATGCAGGCTACAGACATTTATGCATTAGATGCAGATTTGGCTTTAGGAGGCATGGATCAGCGTCACGCACATATGCTTGCTAGAGATGCGGCTGATAAATTAAATTTTAGAAAGCCCGTTGCATTACACACTCCCCTTTTAGGTTCTTTGTCAGGCCCCGGTAGAATGGATACTGATGCTAAAATGTCAAAATCAGATCCTAGCGGTACTTTGTTGGTTCATGATACCAAGAAGCAGTTAGCAAAAAAGCTGTCTAAGGCTTACTGTCCTTTGGAAAGGGAAGGTAATCCTGTTCTTGACATTTGGCAGCATTTGCTCGAACCAGCTACAGGAGAAATTATAATCAAAAGGCCCGATAAATTTGGAGGAAATTTAGAATTTACTTCTTATTTAGAACTAGAAAAATCTTATCTTTCAGGTAAATTGCATCCTTTGGATTTAAAGAATGGAACGGCTTCAGCACTTTTTGCATTGATAGAACCAATGCAAGAAGCTTGCAATAAAAATTCAGAATTTTATGGTGCCTTATTATCTGCTATGAACTAATTTTGGAGGTTTTTCTTTAGTTTTTAAATTGAATTCTCCAAATGGAGGAATCGCAGAAATCATTTCACCAATCCAAATTTTCATCTCCTTAAGATTTGTATTTCTGTAAATATCAGGAAACGTTTGGAATAGTTCCGGAAGCTGTCTCATTAGTCTTTGTGCGGCTTTTACATTACCTGTTTGAATGTGGACTGCAAGAGCGTCTGCCTGGGCTAAGGTTTGTACGGTATCTTTTTCATTACGCTCATCGAGTTCTAGCCAAAGGTCTTCAAAAAGTTCGTGAGCTTCGAGATATTCTTCTGAGTTATGCTCGATTATTGCCCTTTCCCATATGTCACTATTCTCCATTATTCCCAACGATGATATGCAGGATGTCCCTCTTTAACTGCAACAAACAAACCTCTACCAGTGGCACAAGTTTTTCCTTCAGCCTTTAGCTCGATAATGACTTCAGCACGGTCTTTTTGTAAAGCTAAAACTCTACTATTCATCTTTAATCTTTTTCCAAAAGGTGTTGGTCGTTTTAATTTGACTTCGTATTGTGCGGTTACCGTACACTGCGGTCTTTCCCAGCCGTTATTATCCATAATTGCAATAGCTGCAGTCCAATTACCGTGACAGTCTATCAACGATCCAATAATTCCTCCGTTTATAACTCCTGGAAATGCCTGATGTTTTTCTTCACATTGAAATTCAGCTACAAGGCCTCCCCTTGAGCGATAGGATTTGAGTTGTAAACCTTCGTTATTTGAGGGGCCACAACCAAAACAGATAGAATTTGAAGCAAATTCATCTTGTACAGGTTTTTCACTCAATATTACATCCGATTCAGTATTTTTATGTTCGATTTGTATTTCTTTATCTATTGCAGTGCTACACGTCGAACAGCTATGTTGTGTGGTAACTGAGTTTTCACCTGAATTTCCGGTCATGATAATTCCTTGATCTGTCCATCTATCAAATTTACAGCATAATTTAGCATATCTTCATCAAATGCAAATTTAGCACCTGCAGCTTCAAAAAGTTCAGGTAATGTTGCGTTTCCACCCATGGAAAGGGCGTTTCTATATTTTCCAACAGCTTCTTTTTGATTTTTTAGTGCATTACCCCAAACTTGGACTGCTCCTAATTGAGCCATACCGTATTCAACATAGTAGAAAGGCACGTGATAGATGTGCAATTTATTGTGCCATCCCGTAGCAATGACATCTGAAAATTCCTCTGAATCTAAATCATCATAAGTCTGAAATCTTTTCCATAAGTCCGTCCATTCCTTGTCACAGTTTCCAGGATTCATTGCTTCTTTTGGATTTGTATATGCCCAGTGTTGGAAGGCATCTACAACAGCCATGTAAGGCCAAAACATTATTGATTTCTCGAGGTGTTCAATTCTCGCTCTATTTGCATCCTGAGAATTGTAGAAACCACCATAATCATTAGAAATATAGGGTGCTGCGAGTAGTTCCATAGCCATAGATGCTACTTCAGCAAATTCCATTCCTACTTCTCTCTGAGATGCGTAAGGTAATTGGTTAGATTCGAATACATGAAACGCATGGCCTCCTTCATGCAACATTGTTTGTACATCGCTATGTGTTCCTACGGCGTTCATGAAAATAAATGGTAACCTTTGGTGGTAATATTCAGTACAATATCCTCCGGGGGCTTTTCCTTTTCTGTTTGCCAAGTCCAATAACTTATGCTCTCTCATTATATTGAATTGATTTCCTAGTTCTTCATCAACAGCTCTAAATATGTGATGACATTTTTCCTCTAATTCAGTGGCGTTTTCAAAAGGAGTTAGTGGCTCTCTGTTAAGTGGATCCACATTTAAATCCCATGGTTTCAAAGAGTCAAGTCCTAAAAGTTCCTTTCTTTTTTTAATTAGTTTGTTAACATATGGCATGATTACCTTTTCTATAGCTGAATGAAATTTTAAGCAATCTTTCGGTGTATAATCAAATCTCTTTAGGTATTCCCATCTCCATGACCTATAGTTATCAAAATTAGCATTTTCAGCAATTCTTATTCTTATCTCCAATATATTTTGCCATATCTCATTTATTTTTTCTCTATCTCTCAATCGCCTTTCAGCGGCGAGTCTCCATGCTTTTTCCCTTCTTTTACGGTCAGTTTCAAGAAGAACAGGGGACAATTGTGTAATAGTAATTTCCTCACCATCCCATTCAACAGTCTGGGAGCCAATTATTGCATCGTAATCCTTTGATAATTTGCTGTCTTTAGTTTGTAGAGGTAAATTTTCCTTACAATATAATTCAACTTCACTCTTAATGGCTCTTAAAGGAATATCGAAATTTTCTGGAGTTAATCCTGATTTGAGCAATTTTTTCTTTAGTTTTTGATTTCTAGCACTTGCATTTTCGCTAATATCTTCTAAGAAAGTATTGAACCTTTTCTTTGCCTGTTTATCAGTTGTATCAACAGTTGTTGAAACATAGACATCAGTTCCTACTTCTCCGATTAATTCACTGAAATCAGACCAATATTTCATCCAAACTTCAATATTATCAGACGTTATTCTTTGATTTAATAAATGCTCAAAAAAGGGTTCATAGTCTCCCCATTTCCAATCTTGCATTTCCTTACTGGTTTTAGGAAGTTTTAAGGACATTACAGTCTATAAGCGGTGGCTATATTTTAATGACTTTTGGCAAGCCTTTTAAATAGATTTGATGAAATTAATTTAATTTTAGAATTTTGAAAGTGTTCGGTCCGACACTAACTTCATCGCCCTCTTTAGTTCCCTCTAATGCTTTTGCTATGGGGTTAGTTAAAGGTAATTTACCAGTTTTTGGATCAGCTTCATCAGGATTTACTAACTGGAAATTATGTTCAGTTTCTTTTGCTAAATTTTTGACTATTAAGCTTGAACCAATTGTAGCCACGTTGTTTTCAGCATCAGATTCAATTGGTTTTTGAGTTTCAGATACGGCTTGCTCGATAGATCCTAGTCTGGCTTCTTTGATTTTCTTTTCTAAGTCATCATTTTGTTCAGATAATTTATCTGCTTCTTCTTTCATTTCTCTAGTTTCTTCTTTGGCTTTAGGTGTTTCTATCTCCATCGCCTTTATTTTTCGTTCAGTTTCCTCTTCACTCCCTATGGTAGCACCTTGTAAAAATTCTAAGTCTTCTTTTAATTTTTCGTTTTCGCTTCTTTCATTTTGCAATAACCTTTCAGCTTTATTTCGTTCATCCATTGCGATATTCAATTCTTCCTTAGCAGTATCAAATTGTTTTTTCAGACTTTCCATTACTTTGCTTACTTGCTCAGATGCTTTTTCGAGAGCACGCAATTCGGTTTCAGTTTTCTTTTTACGGTCTGTTTCTTCCTTTAAGTCTTTTTCTATTCCACTGTTAGTTGCTTTCTGATCTCCGACTTGCTCTTGTAATTCTTTTAAGGAATCGGTAAGTTCAACGATTTCACCCTCTTTTGACCGATATTTTTCACTTTCTTGTTGTAATTCAACAATGGTTTCTCTTTCTAAATCAAGCTCACTTAGAGTTACAGCAGCTTTCTCGCGAGCTCTTGCCAAATCTTTTTTCGCTTTCTCTAATCCTGTAGTTAGTGTAGTAAATTTGTCATTTATTCTCTTTTTATTTTTCTCCATAAGTTTCACCTCTCTGTCTAAGTCTTTTCTTCTCTGTGCAGCTTCCTTGCGCTCAGAATCTGCAGCTTTTTCTCTTTCATTCGCTTCCAAAGTTTGTTGTTCGTATTCCATTATTTCTTTCTCAAGATTATTCTTTTCTTCAACAGTTTTATCGTACGAAGCTTTCACAGAGTCATAAGATTCTAATGCGTTAATAGTGTCTGGTTTTTCTAATTTAAGTTTCTTCTCAGCTTTTAATGCTCTTTCATCAGCCTCTTCACTCATTTTTCTAAGCGAACTGATCTCTCGAGTCATTCTGTCGCTGAGCCTCATATCATTCTCGTGTTTCCCTCTTAAATCTTCAATTTCTTTCTCCAAATTTGTTTTTGCAGCTAGATCATCGTTTAATTCTTTCTCAGCCATTCGAGCTCTTTTCTCAACTTCAGAAGTAGCTATTCTAGCAGTTTTCAACTTACTGTCCAAAGAATTGTTGAGGGTTTCAACACTTTGATTTAGTGCTGTGAGCCTATCTAACTCTTGGTCAAGATCTTCAATACCTTGATAATCGATTTCTTCAGCAGCATTTCTCACTTCCTCAATTCTTCTTTCAGCATCCTTTAATTTTTGTTCAGTTTCATCAAATTCATTTAATAATTCTTTATTCTTTTCAACTTCTCCATCCTGTATCTTTTGTTGCCTATCAATAAGATCCTGTCTTTTTAGGATAGCTTGCCATTCTTCATCAATGCTACCCAGAATGTACAAAGTACCTCCTCCAGTAATTAAGGAGCCTAATATAACGACAAAAAAGCCTATACCAGGTCCCCATTCAATCGGATTTACTCTTGAACTCAATAAATCTGCTTGCCCCTGTTCAGATGAACTGACGTATTCCAAACAAGCATCACCTCCGTAAAATGTCAGAAATCCAGGCTGCCCAATGCATCCTAGAACTTGTTGTTCTCCTAATTCGCTATTAATTGTTGCTTCGTCTCTAACAAGTGCTTCAGTCCAGCCCATGTAAAACATCGAACCAGTTGCAAGACCTAAAATTAGAACAAGTATTGCTGAATATTTTAAATTAGTAAGAGATTTCCTTAGATTTTTTTTATGTAAATGATTAATCGAATCTCTGGCCATATATGCAACGCCCAATGCCAATACAGCAGTTCCATATGCCAATCTTGTCACATTTGTTAGCAAACTGGATTTTTCGGTACATGAACCACAATTAGCACTATCATAATTTTGTTTATCAGTTTGCCCGTCTTCGTATTGCGTGTAAAAACCAGAATGGTAACTATACTCAAAAGTCTTTATTTCAGTACCGTTCTCAGGACTGCCAGGATTAATTATATCTTGTTTTGTCCCACTTATTTCAAACCATTCGCCATATTCACCAGTACTGTGAATGGAAATAAGAACGCACAAAAACGTTACTATTGCTACTGCTTGAATTTGTTGTAGTTCTTCTTTCATGGGGATAGGATTTTGTCCGAGGTTCTATTTAAAGTTTGTTTTTTTTTCCTCTCAAACCTATTAGTTTACCTTTATCTTTTTTTTCAGTTAACATTTTAACCCATCATTCTGTCAACAATTAATGAAGGTCTGTCCGGTCTGTCAATACGAAGAGGAGGATGATGCAGAATTAGCATGCGCTATTTGTGGATCAGACTTAGAAATTTCGGAGCCTGACACTTCAGAAAATGTGTCTGATCCTCCGGCATCAGAGTTGTCTTCTGTTGACGAGAAAATAGAAGAATCTAAAGAAGAAGAAATCAAAACTGAAGAATTAACTGATGAGGAAAAAGAAATTGAGGAAGCTTTGGCAGGGGCTGAAATGCCGGCCGACTCTAGATCGTCAAATAAATTTGATTTTAGCAAGTACCTGTCTTTTATTGGTGACTTTGGCAAAGTTACAGAAAAATTTACATCTACCTTTGACAAATTTTTCAAAGTAGATAATAAATTAACCTATGTAGGACCTCTTTTAGCTCTTTTTATTGCAATATTAATCTTTTTTAGTGTTTTAGGAGTAACTGCTATGACTGTCCCAAGAGGACTCGATGTTAATAGTGATGGAGAGCCTATTTACGCACAAAATGGCCCGCCTTATGATCCTGAAGCCACACCTACGTCAGACCCATTTAGTGGTGAGCCGTTCAATTGTGAAATGTGGGACAAGCAGAGATATATTGAATATAAAGAAGAGGAGAAGAAGTCGGTTTTCAATGAAGAACTAGGAGAGTCATTTACTACTACTAGTGATTATTACATAACAGATACTAATCGAAGTGGATATATTGATGACGAGGAAAGATATGGTTGTCCCGTTAACATTACTTTTGGAAGTGGGTTTGCACTGTTTGCCTTAAATGGGTTGTTTCTGGTTATCGCTTTTTATCTTTATTATTCTATACCAAATACGTCATTAACATTACCTTTGATAATTTTTGCGTTTAGCCAAATACTATTGTTTGTGGTTTATGGAGGATTACTTGATCAATTAATATTTGCAATACCTCTTACTTTAGGCTTTGCTGCGACGGTATGTCTGATAGTAGCAACTTCAGTTCTTTTTGCGCGTATTTCTCTTGATAGGCCTTTGGATGAGCCTGTGACTTTGAATTTTTATTTCTTTGTAATAGTTATAGCACTTTTACTTTCTTCTGTTTTCTTAAATTACGCTCAGGGACCGTATGCCGTTTGTGAAAATCCCTACGGCAACAAACCAATACCATTCGAACCACTAAATGATTACGGATTCGATGGAATTGTTGGTACTAATGACGAAGGTGAGAATAATGGTATACGGGATGTATGGGATGATTTCGACGATTTTGGTCTCGATGGTGTAAAGGCATTAGATATAGATGGAGATGGCAACTATACTTCCGAAGGAGAAATTGCTCCAGATGAGGATGGTTCCGAAAGTAATGGCAGGTTAGATTGGACAGACTTGCCCGATGAGAATGGGACTTTAAACGGAATTTGGGATCAAGGTGAGGGGGAAGAATGGGAAGATGGTAATGGTGATTCAAAATACAACAAGCCTGAATCATTTACAGATACAGATGGTGATGGAAAATATGATGATAACTATGTTTCAGAACTAGATATGTTCCTTATAGATCTTGCTAACAAGGAAGAAGATGACAGAGGGGCTTGCCAACTCTTAGATACCCCTCATAAAGACATTAATGTTACTTTTGTTGATTTTAGCGCTGGCCAAGATAGCACAATAATGCTTTTAGCTGCTACTTTCCTTTTCATAGGTATTGGAAATTGGTTGATATCTAGTACAAGAATTAACGATCTTGATGAAGCAAAATATATGACTATGATTATTTCAGGTTTAGTTCTTCAATATTTGATTTTTGCCTACAATATGCTAACTACTGAAGGTTCAGGATTTGGTCTGGACCAAAATGATTTGACTCTTACTGTCATGGCTTTAGGTATATCCTCAGTAGGCCTCTATTCCTTTTACAACAAAAGGAGAGGTGAGCAAGGTTCAATAGGTGTTGCTTATTTTGTTATTTTTGCAGTAGGAATTCTTTCTTTGTTTGCAACATTCATTTTACCAATTGCTCTAGGCGGTGTTGAAATAGATGAGATGGATGGTGATGCTAACTTCAATCTTCTTTTGTCAGCTTTAGTGACTGCAGTTGGATTTTGGTTAGTGTATAAATTTGGTTCACAGAAACTAAGAGAAATGTCTTTGGCAACAGATAGGGCAATGCCAAATCGTGAGGATCCTTTTGCTCCAACAGTGGATGGTCAGCAGAAAGCAATGCCTGAATGGTCTGTAGATTCAGCAATGGAATTTTTGATGCAAGAATATGGTGAAGAATTTCAAATTGAATTGAAACATACTACTGAACATACTCCCGATCAGCAATTGGTTGAAAAGACAATGATGGATGATGTAGATCATTCTGTAAAGATTAGGCCTGCAATACAAGTAGATTATGACGTAGATTTTAATGAAATTGCAGAAGCTTACTCGACAACTCCAGAAACTGTTGATGAAGTTATAACGCACTTAACATCTGGAAAGAACATCATGTTGTTTGGGGAACCAGGTACTGGTAAGACGGCATTATCTAATATATTGCTGACAAAATTATGTGGAGAAATTGAGCAGCCAAATGGCAGTAAAGCGCCAAATTATACGATTGTGACTGCTAATGCAGAATGGTCCAATTTCGATGTTATAGGAGGTATTTCGCCTGACGATTCAGGAGGCTATTATTTCAAAGATGGTTATGTTGCTGAAGCGGCTAAGCTTTGTGAAAAATCAATTGTTGAAAGGGGCAAACCTCACTACTTGGTTATTGATGAGTTTAATAGAGCTAATATCGATGAGGCTTTTGGTAAGTTGTTTACTGTTTTCGAATATAGGGACAAGCAACCACTATTGACTCACAAAGAGACCGGTGGTGCACCTTTCATGATGCCTCCTGAGTTCAGAATTATTGGAACCATGAATACACAGGATAAAAATACACTTTTCAATGTGGGTTTTGCATTGATGAGGCGTTTTGCATTTGTAGAAATAGGCCTTCCAATACCAGAGGACGAATATAACAGAATGCCGGTATTTGTTTATTTCAAGTTGAAGAAATTAGGTTTAGTGCCGGAAAGACCTGAAGGTGATGACCTTTGGAAATTTGGAGATAAGTGCCGTCATTTTCCAAGTCGTAAATTTGACTTTTACGATGACGACGGTAATATGTATAAGTGCCATGAAAAATTAGTTAAATTTTTAGCACCGGGTGAGCCACCAAAGCGTGGTGATGAAACAGCACTTGGAGTGAGGACTTTCCGTAAAATAGGGCCTGCTCTTGTTATAGATTCAATGGTTACTATGTTTAATTCAATTAAGAAGTATGGTCCAGAATTAGCTCTAGATAGAGTTATCAGATCTAATATTATGCCTTCCTTAGAGGGTCTTGAAAGAAATGAAATCAGATGTATGTTCCTTCAAGCTAAGGAAGTTCTTGGACCTGATTCACTGGTCACCGAGACATTAGATAGGATGGCTAATTCAGACAGTCTAAGCTTGTTCTGATTAGTTTATAGACTCTGCAAGTTTAATTATTGCGTCATAATCAGGCTCAACACCAGGGTTTTCAGCGACCCATCGGTGTTTGATAATACCTTCATTATCAATAACAATTACAACTCTGTTAGCACTTACGTAACCTTCAATTCCGCCAAGGCCAACAAATTTAGCATCATATGCATTTACAACTTCTCTATCAATATCTGACAGCAATTCGAATTCAAGGTTATATTTCTTGGCAAATTCAGCATTAGCCCATGGTGAATCAACACTTATACCTATTACAGCAGCATTCGAATTACCTAATTTGCTAAAATTATCCTGAAAAGCACACATTTCATTATCACAAACCCCTGTGAAAGCTCCAGGGTAGAATGCTAAAATGACAGTTTTTCCTTTATAATCACTTAGAGATACATCCGATTTTTCGGTATTCTTCAATGTAAAGTCTGGCGCTGATTTTCCTATCATATTTCATCAGGAAGATACTTACTTATAAAATATTCACAATTAAGATTTTAGATTATTTAGTAAACTTTCAACATATCTCTTTTTGTGTTTAAATCCATTTTTTTTAGCTAATTTTAGTATTGCTTTATCAAATCCACTTCCATATTGGGCCCCTTTTTTCTTACGTTCAGCAGCCAATTTTGGGACACCTATATCCAATGCAATCCTACGAAGAATTTTCTTATTATCATTTGTATCTATTTTGTCTTCATTCGGTAAGTTCATAGCTAAGACTATCATCTCATCAGACATATACGGGTTTAGTATCTTTTTTCCGAGATTATTTGATATTATTTTATCTCTTGAAATAACAAGATTATGAAATCTCTTTATCCCTTCCCAACTTTCTTCTCTGAGATTTTTTATTGTGTTTCCTCTCCATTTCCCTCCAATGTCTAGAGCTTTTTTATGCCTATTATAGCCAGCAAATAGCTCTTCAGCGCCAATTCCACTGACAAAATTTGTTTCTTTACCTAACCTTAGTCCAGCAAACATTACGCACGAAACTAAAAGTTTCACCATGTATTCAATGTAATTATCATTTCTTATTTCAGGTCGTGGCATAATTTCAATAACCTTTATTAGTAAATTTTCGAACTCGTTAAGATTAAAAATTCTGCTAATTAGTTCTAAGTTTAATATCTGAGCAGTGTTTTTTGCAGCATTGATGTCTTCTGACCCCTCCATTCCGACACAGAAGCATTTGAAATTTAGATTTTCATCCTTACAAATTTTCGCAATTAATGAGGAATCAACTCCTCCTGACAACAAAATTCCAAAGCCTTCGTTGGGTAGTATACTAAAAAGAGATTTTTTCAATGCATTATATATTTTATTCTTAGAAACATCAGTTACTTTGATTTTTTCTAGTTCTTCTATTTTATTACGCCATTCTAAATCATTCATATTATTAAGATAAATGCTTAACCATGTAGTAGTCTTCTAAACTATATCCTAATTTTTCATAATAAATTCTTGTTCCAGCACCATGAGTGACCCTAATTTTATGATAATTTCGTGCCTTTTTCTCGGCGATCTTCATCAATTTACTTCCTAATCCCATGTGTTGTACTCCAGTACTTGTAGTTCCTATGTTTGCAGCTTGGCCAGTTACTTTTAGTTCTCTTACAGTTGCATTGTCATCTAACCTTAACCTTAGATAAGCCAATAGTTTTGTACCCGATTCATATGAAATAAAGAACTCTTTACCACCACTTGCTTTGTATTTTATTTCTTTTAATTCTGCTGTCGAGGGGTCAATTTCAGCTCTCCAGAGTTCTCGGCAATTAATACAACTACATTTTTTGCCTCTTTTTTTCAATTCACGTCTAGCATATTGTCGGAGGTTTGAATTCATAACTCCTGCAATTATTTGAGGCTTAGGTATGTCTCTTTGAATTCGTTGTATTCTGACATATGGTGGAACTATTTCTTTTAAGTCGGCTATAACTTTAGCAGCCGTTTCAGTATCATACGGTACAAAATCACCAGGATCTTCAGCTAATGCCGAACCTTTTACTAGCAATGTAGGATATAATTTTAACATGTCAGGTTGAAAATCTTCTTCTTCGAATAAACGCTTGAAATCTCTAAGATCAGTTTCGGGATTCATTCCAGGTAAACCGGGCATCATGTGATATACGACTTTCAATCCTGCTTCTTTAAGCAATCTTGTTGCTTTTGCAACATCATCCACAGTTTGATCTCGGGCGAGTTTATCATGGACATCATCATCTAGACACTGGACTCCAATTTCTACTCTTGTAGCTCCTTGTTTCCTCATGTGAAATACAGCCCAAGGATTGCATTCTGTAGGTCTTGTTTCCATAGTTAAGGCGACACATTTATGTTTTGCATCTCCATTATGGAGAAGGGCTTCCTCAAGTGGTAATTTTTTACCGTTAAGAGTTTCAAATGCTCCCGTCAAAAATTCATCTTGATAATCAGGCCTTCTAGCAGTAAATGTACCACCCATTATGATTATTTCAATTTTGTCAGTAGGATGACCATTGCGTATGTATTGCTCCAATCTTGCATTTACCTGACTCTTTGAGTTATAATTATGTCTTTTACCTCTTCTAGCAGCTGGTTCGTGACCAGTATATGATTGGGGACTCTCATTTTTAGGCCCTCCAGGACAATAAGTGCATGTTCCATGGGGACATGGTGCAGGTGATGTCATTATTGCAATGGGTGTGACTCCGGCACTAGTCCGCATTGGTTTTACTCGTAATAATTTAGCTAATTCGGGTTCCTTTTTAGGGTCTATTTTGGCCAAAAGTTGATTATTTGGAGGTACCATGTCGAATTTTTCTTCTTTTGCTACCTCTAATTTGATGAGTTGCACTTCTTGTCTAGTCTTAGGTTTTTTTTCCATTAAGCGATTGACAACCAGTTCAGCTTCCATCATCTTAGTATAGTTCCTTTTTAGCCTTGGTTAAAATATTAGGTTTTCTTTGAGTGACTAATACGTCATCTTCTATTCTTACACCACCTTTGCCAGGTAGATATATTCCTGGCTCAATTGTTACAGCCATAGAATTCTTTACTATTACCTTTGATTTGTAAGTTATTGATGGGAATTCGTGTATTTCTAAACCAAAGCCGTGACCAGTGCCATGCACAAAATTACGGCCATAGCCCTTTTCACTGATAAATTTCCTTCCAGCTTTATCAACATCATGTCCAGTTTTTCCAATTTTCAAGGCTTCAATTGATTTCTTATTTGCTTCTAAGACTATTTGATATACTTTTTCCATTTCATCAGACCCTTCACCTCCAACAAAATAAGTTCGCGTTATGTCTGAGCAATAGCCATCCCAGAACACCCCAAAATCGCATATTACTGGATCACCTTTCTCCAATTTCCTGTTCGTATTTGAATGATGTGAATGAGCGGCGTTTGGACCAGACGCTATTATCGTGCTAAATGAGTTTTCTTGAACTGAATTTCTTCCCATAAAATAATCTATTTCAACTCTAACTTCTCTTTCTGTAAGGCCTTCCCCTGATTCAACTAAACTTCTGGCAAATTCCTGGCCCTTATCTGATTGCTTTATTGCCTTGTTTATTCGTTCTAACTCGTCTGGACTTTTTATTCCTCTCATCTCATTTACAAAGTCGCTTTGCTTTACTTTAATTCCTCTTCCAAGTGAAAGCTTTGTATCGGAATAAATGCTATCTATGTTTTTTTCTTCAATAGTATTTTTGAGTACCTCCTTGGCAGTTTTTCCATGAGATTTAATTTCTGGATAGTTTGTCCATAGCCTGATATCATCTACAGAGGCTTCCTTGCGGCAGCGATGTTCTTCTAAGGAAGAAGTAATGCCGATCGGTTCCCCTTTTGCAGGGATAATAACAAAGTTCATTGTCGATCCAGGAGGGCATCCCGGCGGAGATTCCGAATTTGCAAGATATCTTGTGTTTCCCGGTAGTGAGCAAACAAAAGCATCTTTTCCGCTAAGATTTTCTTTAATTTGCGTCCATCTCCGATTATAATTAATTTCCATTTTTCTCCAGTAGTGATTTTGCTAAAGGATATCCTGGTATAGCATTACCAAGAATTAATAATATGGCTATATTATAGTGCTCTTCAATTATGAAGAGCAGTGAGCAGACAATTGTTACAATGTAGAGAATGCCTATGTATATTTTAGTTATTTTCATGCATCTCCCTTGATTAGTATTCCCTCATCGATTAAATCAGGTCCAATTCCATAAGCGTATAGAATACTCATTGCTAAAATTGGGAATAATTGCATTGCAAAGTCGTCGTCAAACCACTTTATTTTAGGTTTTTCAGCAGCTACAGCTACGATACTTCCTATTATTGGGTAAAAAAATCCACCTATTATTATTTGATATATGGCAAAGCTACAAGCTAGTCCAGATAAAATACCTATAATATCTCCCCAATTCTTGGCAGATTCTCCAATTAATGGGTCTGTATATGCAGCCATGATAATCGTACCAATTACAAAGTTTTGTGGTACTAAATCCAGTTCGTATAGGCCTAAAAGCAGGCATGACCCACTAGCAAACCAAACAAATCCAGCTATCCTATTTTTCTCATAGTCTCTTAATCCAATAATTTTTATTCCTTTTTGAAATCTTAAAATTTCGATTGTCACTACCAATAACCAAAATAAAATAATGAATATACTTCGTTCTATACCAAATATTTCTTGGGGGAATAAGAAATAGACTACAAAGCAAGCGGCTACTGTGTGGTTAAATCTTCTGTATATCTGCTCATCGATCATAGGGCATTACCCGATTAAAGAGCGCTTTAGATATGGATATCGATATTCAAGAATTGAGCCATTTCTTTGTAACGGCTTCTTATCGTAACTTCCGTCAAATCTGCAGCTCTAGCGACATCTTTTTGCTTCCTTCTTTCATTATTGACAATGGATGCTATGTAAACTGCAGCCGCAGCTAAAGAAATAGGTACTGAATTTGTTAAGGGTACATCTTGAGCAGCTCTTAGAAGATCTCTTGCAGCTCCTTCAACTTTTGGCGATAGTTCTAATTTTGAACAAATTCTTGGTAGGTAATCTTCTGGTAAAGGTGGCATAGAGTGCATTTTCAATGCTTTAACCATGACTTGATATGTTCGAGAAATTTCTTTTCTGGAATACCTACTGTGCCTGCTTATTTCTGTAAGAGTCCTTGGAACACCTTCTTGCCTGCATGCTGCATACAATGCTGCACAAGCTACCATCTCTATGGCTCTTCCACTCAATGATTGTTCTTGTATGGCTCTACGATAAATGAAAGCAGCAGTCTCCTGTATTCTTCTTGGTAATTTTAAGTTAGTAGCCACAGCTTGCATTTCGCGCATTGCTACTGCCATGTTTCTTTCTGCAGATTTAGAAGCTCTAGCTCTTCTCTGCCACTTTCTCATTCTAAACAACATAGATTGATTTCTGTTGGATATTGATCTCCCGTAGTAATCTCTATTGGTAGGGGAAATTTCTGTTGACAAGCCTTTGTCTGGTAACGTAGTAGACATTGGAGGTCCCGCTCTTGCAAGTGCATTTTCCTGTTGCATGTCAAAAGCCCTCCATTCGGGTCCGGTATCGACAATGTTGTCTTCTAAAACAAGCCCACAATCTGCACAAACTATTTCGGCATGATCATAGTCTCTTTTCAAGTGCGTGCCTTTACAATCAGGACAGCTAGTAACTTCGTCAACTTTTTCTTTTTCGTCTTCAGATTTCATTTACCATAACCCCCTTTCGAGGTTTCGTGGGATTTAGGCCACTATAAAAAGCTTTCTGTGTTTCTCAGTCGATAACACTATTTCTAAAGATGCTTTTCCATTACGATTCCATCACATCCGTCTTGGTAGTAGCAAGGTAGTAGATCAACAGAGGACAGCCCTAATTTTCTATAAAATTGGATTGCTTCAGAATCTTTTCGAACTTCTAATGTTATCTTTTTTACTCCAAATATTTTGCTAGATTTAATCATTCGATTCATTAAATCTTTTCCTATTCCTTGCCTTTGATAATCTCTTTGAAGCACTAAAATCAGGACTCTTAATTTCTCGTTAGGAAGAATAGCACCACAACAAGCACCAACTATTTCGCCTTTGTTTTCTACAATGAGAAACCCTTCAGGCCACCTTTTCCTTATGTTTAGAAAAACATTTTTTTCATAATTTTCATTTAAATTGTCATCTAGAAATTCCATTAGCTCATCTAATTGATTAGTTTCAAAAGCAGATATATTCATAATTGTTCTAATTTCAGGTTTCCTATAATCTCACAATTAGAGACATAAGAATTTTCTAAGTATTTTGCTTTAGCAGTACCTTTGCTGGCGAATAAATAATAATATGAATATAAGTTGTCTCCATTTCCATCATCTACCCAATCTGAAATTCTGTATGCTGGCATCCACATGAAATAAGAGTTAGCAAGGTCTATGTTTACGACTGCAAATCCTCCTTCTTTCAGAGGTACAACTGTATTTACCCAAGCATGTCCACCCCAATCCCTCAGATCACAGCCAGCCCTATTATCGATAAATGCAGGTATTCTTCCGAGTTCTAACCATGTAGGTATTCCTGCAGCTCTTGCAATTGAAGCAAAAAGAATAGAAAAGTCATCGCAATCACCAAACATGTTTTCCATTGTTTCATCACAACTTTTTGGTATTGATGATTGTTTGTAGGTATAGTTGTAAGTGATGTAGTTGTAGATATTCTGAAGTATTTTGATTACATTTCCTTCAGTTCCGTTTGATAATTGATTTGATAGGTTTGAAATATCTGAGGAACTTGGTTCTATAAGCCATTCATCTTGCAGATAAATATCATAACCTTCAGGTATGTCTTCAACAGTTCCTGAATCTTCGGGTGCAAGGTCTGGCCTTAATGTATTTATTTTTACTTTGTATTCAATTTCAATATAGTCACGGTCTTGTCCTTCTATTCTGTTTGCCCATTCCATTCTTCCAGCTTCATTCTCATTATAATCAGGGTTTGTCTTGAAATCAGTTATGCTTTGCCAACTAGTCTCGCCTTGCTGCGGCCAAGTAGGTCTATCTTCTGGTTTGCTAATAACTAAGCTATAATCTGAGTATCCTTCATCTTGTAAGTATATCGTAAAATTTCTTATCATAGTGAGTTCAATGCTTTCAGGAATGTTGTAATACGGTTTATTCATTTCATCCCAATAATTCAAGCTATCTTTGACTAAAGTTTGGGTTTGTGGAGCTATTACGATTCCAGTTAGTATTAATAGTATTACAGCTTTTCTTATGAAATTGTAGAGTTTTCCTTTTGGTTTTTGATAGATTATTTTTTCATGAGCACTATTTGGCTTCGATTCAATTTTACTAGGTTTATAATCGATTTCCTCAAATACTTGTCTGCCAGGTATAGGATTTGAACAACTTCTACACTTTATGTCTTCAGGTCCAACGTAAAATCCACAGAAGTCACAAAGTTTCATCAGATGTAAACAAGGTCTAGATTAATAAAATTAAACCGAATCTGCACGTCTTAATCTTATTTCATTTAGTAAAATTATGATTAAACCAATGACTAAAACATAGAGCCCAGTTTCTCGACCAAGAGCGGAAGTAATTTCTACTACCATTATGGCTAAAATGCAAGAAAGAATTACAAGCCATCTTGTCATTTGAATTGCATTACTATCTTCAGCATCAAAGTAACGGATTAATCCTGCAGCGGACTGAAAACCTTGGCTTTTTTTTTCTTTTGCCATAATTTTTCGACCTGGTAGTATTATATAAAATTAATTAGCATAGTTATAAGAGGACATCTTTAGTAAATTGATTAGGAGTATGTAATGTATTGTAGAATGTGTGTTGATGTGCATGGTTTGACACCCACTAAATTGAACCAGCCTGCGGAAGCTGAATACTTAGTTTCACATTGTTATGAAGCAGACTTAAGGCACAAACATGATGAGAATCAGGGTTTTATCCATCCTATGTGTAATCCTTGTATGGAAAGGCTAAAGATTAATCCAGACATTTACGTTTTTTCAGTATATAGTCTTAATTTGAAGGAAATGAATACTCCGGAGGAAGAAGATGGCTGATTTCAAGGAAAATGTAGAAAATCTGAATGTAAGACAAATAGTGATGTCCTCCGTTATGACTGCTTTTGGTTTAGTAGTAGCTCTTGTTTGGAAAGACACGATTGTTGCGACAGTAGATTACTTATTGCCAAATACTGACGACGGTACTCTTCAAGGAATGTATATCAGTGCAATAGCTGTTACAATTCTGGTAATTTTATTAGCAAAACTTGCCATAAATCTGAATAAAAGGGCAGAGAAAGAATTGGAAAGAGTCCAGTCATATTTTTATGATGATGACGAAAAAGATGAAAAGAAAGAATCTTAGGGCGCAGTTATAGGATCTATAGTAGACCCACCAAAGAACAAAACAACCACAGTATTAAATTAAACAAAGGCGTCAGGGGAGTGTGGCAAGTGGTAAACGTGCAAAGGAGTCTCAAATCTTACTGTTTGGGTTCAACTCCGAACGAGAGATAATTCTCCATCCTGTAGGTATAATGCTTCATATTTTCAACATTATTGTGATTTATAGGCTATTAGGCCTTAAGTTTGCCTTGTCTTTAGCCTTTTTTTTACTTGCTATTGCGCTTTTCATATTGCTCAAGCCGGATGAGGAAGCCTGAGTCTTATTTCCACTTAATGTTACATCCCATTGAAGGCACTTGTTCAAAATCTATTTCATTACCGCTCAAAACAGACTCGATCGCCATCTTTAATTCTGCTCGAGTGACCTTTTCGGGTTCCTTCCAATTATCATCTAATCTTCCCCTGTATCTTAATTTTCTATGATTATCATAAAGGAAAATGTCAGGAGTGCAAACGGCACTGTATGCTTTTGCCACTTCTTGTGTTTCATCAAATAAGTATGGGAATGGGTAATTTTTCTCAGAATGTCTTTTAGCCATTTTATCTGGTGCATCATCTGGATAATTTTCAATTTCATTAGAGCTAATTAAGACAAAATCAGTCTTTCCACGATACTTATTTCCTAGATCAATAAGCCTATCTTCGACTGCCTTAGCGTATGGGCAGTGATTGCAAGTGAAGATGACAACCAATGAATTAGATTTGAAATCACTAAGGCTAACATTATTGCCTTTAGTGTCTGGTAAGCTAAAATCGTGGGCTGAACTTCCTAGTTCTACCATAGTTGATTCGGTTAATGCCATAATTATCTATTTAGTAAGAGAGTAATAAGAGTATTTCTTTTAAACAGGTCTAAATGACATTGCAATGACTGCTTCTCAAGATATATTTCGAGCTTACGACATTCGCGGAGTTTATGGTGAAGAACTTGATGCAGAAATCGGAGAAAGGGTAGGTTTAGCTTTTGGCAATTATTTACGTAGGAATCATAGCGAAGGTAAAGTTTCTATCGGTTGCGATGCACGTGTAAGTTCTCCCGAATTACAGGAAGCAGTCTCGATCGGTATCTCTAAGGCCGGTTTTGACGTAGATGTAATAGGAATGGTACCCATACCGGTAGCAAATTTTACTACGTGGAAGGCAAGTTCTAGTTCTACACCATATATTGCTGGAGTTTACATCACAGCAAGCCATAATCCTGCAGAGTATAATGGCATTAGATTTCGTCATCCAGATGGTACTGGATATACCGGGGGAAATATCGATGTTAAGAAAATATTTTTTGAGGAAGAGTTGACTGAAGCGAACACAACGGGAAAAGTTGAGCATCTTTCCACAGCCAGCATTCTAAATACTTATGTTGAATTTGTGTCTGAGAAGGTAGGGAATCTTAATGGAATTAAAGTAGCCTTAGACCCTGGTAACGGAGTAGGTTGTGTTATACTAGATAAATTATTTCAAAAAATGGGGGCGGAAACTTTTAGCATCAATAATGAGCCAGATGGTAATTTCCCTAATAGACCCTCAGAACCGGCTCCTAAAAATTTGGGTGATTTAATTTCCATAATGGGAAAAGGTGAATATGACATGGGAATTGCTTTTGATGGTGATGCAGATAGATGCGTTTTCATAGATAACAAAGCAAAGGCAGTGTCAGCTGAAAAAATAGGTATAATTACTTCACGAAGCTTGATTAAACCAGGCGCTAACAAAGTCCTGGCAGGTGTACCTTGTTCAATGATATTAGAAGATGAAATTCCCAAAATTGGCGGTGAATTAATCTGGATTAGGGTTGGCGATGTCTTTGTTTGTGAGGAATTGAAGAAGCACAATGCAGCAATTGCTATGGAAATTTCAGCTCACTTTTTTGCACCAGGGTTAACAGAGTTCATATTCGACGACCCTTTAATTTTCAGTCTTAAGTTAGCAGAATTTGTTTCAAATTCTGGAAAGACATTAAACGATTATTCAAATGAGATTCCTTCTTACCCTTATGAAGAGTTGAAATTTAAATGTCCTGATTCGGTGAAGTTTGAGGTTAATAATCAACTTGAAAAAACTTTTTTAGAAATGGGATATAAAGTAGAAACAATTGATGGTGTAAAAATATGGTTGGATGGTGGATGGGTTCTTCTTAGACCTTCAAATACGCAACCAGTAATTCGTATGTTTGTTGAAGCGAAAAACGATTCCAGATTATCAGAGATTAAAAATGAATTTCAGTCTCATTTTGAAGAGGCTGTGAGGGTTGTTTCTTGATACTGCCAGATCCCATAACAATTTTATTTATTTCAATTACGAGTTTAATAATATCAGGAATTGCTTTTTTCAAAAAAGTTCTCGACCAAGGAGGGTCTGCTTTAGCCTTTTTGATTTGCTTCATTACAGGGGCTCTAGGTCATTGGACTTGGCTTCTCCTAATGCTTATCTTTGTAGGCTCCTCATTTTTAGCTACAAAGTTTGCAATAGTTTACAAGAAAGCTCTCGGTGTTGAAGAGAGTGATGAAGGTACTAGAGGCGGTTCTAATGTTATTTCAAATGGTATAGTTCCTGCTATTGTTGCAGTATGTTATAGCCTTAATTTATTATCTCCTGAACAGGCTCTTGTTGCTTTCACGACATCTATTGGAGCTGCTACTGCAGATACCATGGCTAGTGAAATTGGAGTTTTAGCGCCAGAACCAGTGTTAATCACGAATCCTTCAAAAAAGGTTGAACCTGGCACAGATGGTGGAATCTCATTAGAAGGGACTACCGCCTCATTACTTTCAGCAGTTTCTATGTCAATGCTGTCATTTAGTGCTTTTGTTTTAATGGTTGAAGAAAATCATGCGTTTCACTCTTCTTTTGAAGTAGATTTTCTATATATTTCAGCATTTTTTGGTTTTTTTGGTAGCATAATTGACTCTTTACTAGGGGCTACTTTAGAAAATAGAGGATTTCTAGGGAATAATGGCGTTAATTTTTGTTCAATTTCGGCAACTGTTTTGCTTTCTTTAGCTTTTTTATCCATAAATTAGTTTTTTTGTAATTATTTTTATATAACTACTCCGTTAATATTAATTTGATACTATGATTCCAGGTAATGCACCAGTGGTTATTTTAAAAGAAGGAACCAAAAGAGACAGTGGCCGTAAGGCAACTCAGAATAATATAGCTGCAGCTAAAGCTATTGCAGAGGCTGTAAGATCTACTTTAGGTCCAAAGGGGATGGACAAAATGCTTGTAGACTCTATGGGTGATGTTGTAATAACTAATGATGGCGTAACTATATTGAAAGAAATAGAAGTAGAGCATCCAGCCGCAAAGATGGTTGTAGAAGTCGCTAAGACTCAAGATTCTGAGTGTGGTGATGGAACTACAACTGCAGTAATTTTAGCAGGTGAGCTTCTCAAGAATGCTGAAGAATTGATGGAAAAAGGAGTACACCCTACAGCAATTTCTAATGGATATAGAAGAGCTTCAGTAGAATCATTAAAGTTATTAGATAAAATATCTAGGCCTGTCAAAAGTAGCGATGTATCTACTTTGAAATCAATTGCTATAACTTCTATGACCGGAAAGTCTTCAGAAGCAAATGCAGATTTTTTAGCTGATTTGACTGTTAAATCTGTTAAATTAGTTGCAAAAGGCCGAGGTAGTAAATCTGAAGTTGATAGAGACGATATTAAGATTCAAAAGAAGCAAGGAGGTTCTATCGCAGATACAGAATTAGTGTCTGGAATTATCCTAGATAAAGAGCCAGTTCACAGTGGTATGCCTCGAGAAGTTTCCAAGGCTAAAGTTGCGTTGATCGATACTTCTTTAGAAATAAAGAAGACAGAAATTGAATCAAAAATACAGATTAATGATCCTTCACAAATACAGGCATTCCTGGACCAGGAAGAAGCTACTATCAAGAAAATGGTTGATAAGATTAACAAGACTAAAGCTAACGTTTTGATTTGTCAAAAGGGTATAGATGATTTGGCTCAACACTACCTTGCTAAGAATGGCATTATGGCAATACGTCGAGCTAAGAAATCAGATATAGAAGCTTTAGCAAAAGCTACAGGAGGTCGCGTAGTTTCGAATTTAGATGCCATAGGCAAAGATGATATTGGTTTTGCAGGTTTAGTTGAAGTTCGTAAGATAGGTGATGATGATATGACTTTTGTAACCGAGTGCAAAAATCCTAAGGCAGTTTCTATTTTGGTTAGAGGAGGTAGCGAGCATGTTATCGATGAAATAGATAGAAATTTAGATGATGCAATCGGCGTCGTTTCTTTGGTTGTTAGAGACGGGAAAATTGTTACTGGGGGAGGAGCGGCAGAAATAGAATTAGCACTTAAATTGAGAAAATTCGCACCCCGTGTTGGAGGTAGAGAGCAGATGGCAATAGAGTCTTTTGCACAAGCAATAGAAGTAGTACCAAGTACATTGGCTGAAAACGCGGGCTTAGACGTAATAGATACTTTAATGGGGCTTAGAAAATCTCATACTCAAAAAGGGCGTAATCCTCACGCAGGTTTAGATGCTTATAGTGGTAAAGTAGTGAATATGAAATCTAGAAATGTAGTAGAGCCGCTTAGAGTAAAGACTCAAGCATTGAGTAGCGCTACAGATGTTGCAACAATGATATTGAGAATAGATGATGTCATTGCTTCAAAGCAACCCGAAGGTCCAGAGCCAGATGGAAGTGATGGCATGGGCGGTATGCCTCCTGGGATGATGTAGTTTTAATTATAAGAAGGATCTGAAGCTTCAGAATTAATTTCTAGAGTATTTAGAGCCTTTTCAGCTTTTGCTTTAGTCATTTTTCCTTCAGTCTGTAATGTACTTATTGCAGCTGCTGCGATGTAATGTGAATCCATTTCAAAGTATTTTCTAAGATTTTCTCTTGTGTCACTTCTTCCAAAACCATCAGTTCCTAAGGATACATATTTTCCAGGAATCCAGCCTTTTATCATATCTGGGATTGCTTTCATGTGATCTGTTGCAGCTATAGAGATTAGATCGTTGTTTTCCATGACTTTAGTTATGTAAGGTACTTTTTGTTTTTTAGAAGGATTCAAAAGGTTCCATCTTTCGCATTCCATAGCATCTCTGCGAAGTCCTCCAAAACTTGTTGCACTCCATATTTCTGATTTTATTCCTAAATTTGACAATATTTTTTCAGCTTCTAAAACTTGCTGCATTATAGATCCACTACCTATTAATCTAACTTGAGGTTTAGTTACAGATTTAAACTTGTATATTCCTTTGATTATACCTTCCTCACTATTTTTAGGAATAGAAGGCATCGAATAATTTTCGTTGTAGAGTGTCAAGTAATAAAATATGTCTTCATTATTCTCATACATTCTTCTTAAGCCCTCGTTGACAATTATTCCAATTTCATATGCAAATGCGGCATCATACGAAATACAATTTGGTACGGTTGTCGAAGCTAGGAGACTGTGTCCATCTTGGTGTTGTAGCCCCTCCCCATTTAGTGTAGTCCTACCAGCAGTGGCCCCTAAGAGGAATCCCTTCGCTCTTGAGTCTGCCGCACACCATATTTGATCTCCAACCCTTTGGAATCCAAACATGGAGTAATAAATGTAAAATGGTATGGTAGGTTTACCGACGGTAGAGTAAGCAGTTCCAGCTGCAGTAAAGCTACTCATCGCGCCAGCCTCAGAAATTCCTTCTTCTAATATTTGACCACTTTCAGATTCTTTGTAGCTCAATAGGAGCTGGGAATCAACAGGCGTATAAATTTGACCCTGAGCATTGTATATTTTAAACTCAGTAAACAAAGCTTCCATACCAAAAGTTCTCGCTTCATCAGGAACAATAGGCACAACTAAATTGCCAATCTTATCATCCTTCATTAAGTTGCGTAATAATCTTACAAAAGCCATAGTTGTTGAAACTTCCTGGTCGTCTGGTGTCCCTTTGTCAAATTCTGAGAAAACTTCCTTTTTAGGCATCTGAAATCCACTGTAGGTTGCTTTTCTTGATGGCAAATAACCGCCTAATTTTTCTCTGCGTTCTTTTAGATATAGTATTTCTTCACTATTGGAAGACGGTTTGTAATATGGCATATCTTCTAACTCGGAATCTGTAAAAGGAATTTCAAGCAAATCTCTAAAGTATTCCCAATCAGATTTTTCAAGTGATTTTTTCTGATGTGTCATATTTCTAGCCTCAAATCCTTTTCCTAAGGCCCATCCCTTGATTGTTTTTGCTAAAACTACGGATGGTTGTCCCTTGTGCTCTGTAGCTTCTTTATAGGCTGAATATATTTTTGTAGAATCGTGTCCACCTCTCCTTAGTTTTGTAAGTGCTTTATTATCTAAATGCTCAACTAGCTTTTGTAATTCCGGCTCAGGTCCAAAGAAATTCTCTCTTATGTAATCTCCAGTAGATGCCGCCAGTGTCTGATAATCCCCATCGACTGTTGTTTCCATTTTACGTAACAAATGCCCCATTTCATCATTTTGAAGTAGTCTATCCCAATCTCTTCCCCATAAAACTTTGAGAACATTCCATCCTGATCCTCTAAATATTGCTTCTAATTCCTGAATTATCTTTCCATTTCCCCTGACTGGGCCATCCAATCTTTGGAGATTACAGTTTATGACAAATGTAAGGTTATCCAATTTTTCTCTGTGGGCTAAATGTAATGCATGTAGTGTTTCAGGCTCATCACATTCGCCATCTCCTAAGAATGCCCATACCCTACTATTTGTAGTATCAGCAATTCCTCTTTCGTGAAGGTAGCGAAGAAATCTAGCGTGATATATTGCGTTGGTCGGACCTAATCCCATGGAAACTGTTGGAAATTCCCAAAATTCAGGCATCAATCTAGGATGAGGATAACTGGAAAGACCATCCGCAAAAGCTTCCCTTCTAAAATGGTCAAGGTTTTCCTGATTTAACCTTCCTTCTAAAAAAGCTCTTGAGTATATTCCTGGAGAAGCATGCCCTTGGTAGTAGATAAAATCACCAATGCCATTGTTCTTTCCCTTGAAAAAGTGATGGAATCCTACTTCGTATAAACTAGCTGCAGAGGCGTAAGTTGAGATGTGGCCACCCAAACCAGCAAAATTCTTGTTAGCTTTTGATACCATCATCGCAGCATTCCACCTAATTATACGCCTAATTTTTTTCTCTATTACTTCATTTCCAGGATATTCAGGTTCAGATTCAGGAGGTATAGTATTTACGTAAGGACTGTTAGTCATCAAAGGGATTGCGATGTTTCTATCTCTTGCTTCCCTGATCAATGTTTGTAGTAGATATCTAGCCCTCTCCTCGCCTTTAATTTTAATAATTGAATCTATAGAATCAATCCATTCTTCAGTTTCTTGTGGGTCTCTATCTGGCAACTGCTGCCTGTATCCTTTTTTCATTTTTTTTCACTCCCTTTTCTTCTTATGAATTAACTGTATTTATATATTAGGATGTAAACACATTATTTAATTTTCTCTTTGCCCTCTTTTGGTTTCTCATTTTATGGAAAATATAAGACATTAATAGGGGGAAAAATACTGTGGCTTCACCCCAGACCATGACTTCATCAAGATTTTGGCTATTTTTACCCCACGAAATGGCTTCTTTCAGGGTAGAACCAGAAAGGCCGCCGTCTCTTAAATCCGCAGTACTTATTTGTATTCCAAAAGAGTGTTTTTCAACTTCAAATCCTAACATTTCGGCCATTACTACAGAGTCCTGAGAGTAATTCTTTGGAACTCCCCCTCCGATAATAATAATTCCAGTATCACCACTCTTACTCTTCAAGACAGCAAGTTCTCTTAAATCTTTTATTGAATCGATTGTAATACCTCCTCCTTGATTTTGTTCTAACGCAATCCCTATTCCTATAGAGCAATCATTTATCGCAGGAATGAATATAGGCATGTCATTTTCAAATGCAGCCTGCATTACACTATCTTCCGTACCTTCAACTTTAGATAACCATCTTCCACATTCATTCATAAAAAAGCGACTTGAATAGTTCCCTACAGGAATGCCTGCAGCGATTCGTTTGAAAGTCTCATCTACTTGCCTTAGAGCCATTTCGTCTAATACATGATCATAAATTCGGTCTATGAAAAGTTCTTGAAGTTCAGAATCATTTTGGTTTGGATTACATTTGTAATGCTTATGGCCTAAAGCTTCTACCATGTCCTGTTCAAATAATGCACCTGTACAAACCAAAGCATCAACATAGCCTTTCCTTATTGAATCTATAACTATTTGTCTCAGACCTGCACTAAATATACTTCCAGATAGAGACCAAATAATTGAAGTATCTTGTTCCAATTTCTTTTGATATAGTTTAGCAGCATTTCCTATGTTACGAGATTCAAAGCTCATGTCGGCAAATGAGCCTATTAATTTAGCAATATCTTCACTTGATTTTATTTTTATCTGCTTTACTTCATCTTTTAGTATTTGTTTTCTTCTGACTATTTGTTTCTCAGTCAATTTAATTTCTTCTATGTTTGGTACTTTTAGACGCTTCATTTTAGATTCCTTCAGTCGAAACTAGTTTAGTTTTCTCTCTTATCTTAAGGGCATTAATTTTGAGAAGTTTCAATTTTGTTAGAATGTCTTTATCATTTGTAGCGATTGTAAAACCTTTTTTTGCGGCTTCGATGAGCCTATTATCTGCATATCCTTCTCCAATATCTTTTGTTGGAAGTGTGTTGCAAATTTGCAAAGCAGCTTCCGCATTTTTAGTATTCAATTTTCTTAATTCTTGTAAGACACAATTGGGTATTGCAATATCTGAACCTGGCATTGCCTCGTTGATGGCCTCTCTAAAATCGGGCCCTCCGCTAAACGTCCATAAGATTATGTTGGTATCTGGTAAGACGGTTTTCATTCTTTGATGATACCGTATCCAATTAAATGCCATTTACCGTCGACTCTTCTGCTCAAAGCAATACGTTGGCCTACAGGAGCACAAACTGGTATTGTCAGATTAATGTCAACAATATTTTCTCTTACGGTTATTGGAATACCAACGGTAGTTCTAGTTCCCACAGTAATCATGAGTGGTTCTTTTGTTTTTAGTTCACTCATATCTTGAATGTTTTTTGTACCTACAACACGCTCCAGTAAATTTGCTTCGATACTGAATTTTTCCCATACAGGAGGAAGAGTACCAGGTTTTCCTATAACGTTACCTAATAGTGAGTCAGATTTTGTCATTGCAGGGTCAAGACTAGTACCTATAGCCACTAGCCCTCCAGGACCCAGCGATTCTCTGGCTACTCCACTATGTAGACTACTAACTGTAGTTTTTATTGGCTCGAGTCCCTTTTTCGTTGTTCTACCTGGTTTAATTTCTATTTCTTCGCCTATTTTAATTTCACCTATGCTTATAGTTCCCCCCAATACGCCTCCTTTGATGTTTTTTGGAATAGTCCCAGGTCGGTTTATGTCAAACGAGCGAGCAATATTCATCTTAAAATCATTCTTAAGATCTTTGACTGGCGTTGGGAAAAGTTCTTCTATTGCTTCTATTAATAAATCTATATTTCTGCTATGGTGTGCTGATACAGGTATAATTGGTGAATGTTCCAAAAGTGAACCTTTTAGAAATGATTTGATTTCTTTGTAAGATTCGAGGGCTCTTTCTTTAGAGCAAACGTCTATTTTACTTTGCACAACAATAAATTTTTCGAATCCCATTATTTCTAAAGCTGAAAGATGTTCTCTAGTTTGTGGTTGCGGGCACTCTTCGTTTGCGGCTATTATGAGAATAGCTGCATCCATAATCGCAGCTCCGCTAAGCATGACTGCCATAAGAGTTTCATGTCCTGGAGCATCTACGAAGCTTACAGTTCTTAGATGGCTCATTTTTCCATTCTTAAATTCTTTTTTATCAGGTTGTGAAGTATAATGTGTGGTTCCGTCTTTTAATTTAACTTTATAAAAATCTGCATCAGCATATCCCAACTTTATGGATATACCTCTCTTCATTTCCTCACTATGCTGGTCGGTCCACTTACTCGTCAACGCCTGGGTGAGCGTAGTTTTACCATGATCAACGTGCCCCACCATTCCGATGTTAATTTCGGGTTGAGGTGAAGCCGTCAAGTTTAAGCCTCCTCTGGTTTTAGTAGCTCCTCAATAGATTTTGGTCCGTAATCAATAACTTTAAGATTTATTTGTGAGACATCTCCGCTCAACGTTCTTCCTCGAATCAATTTTCTTCTTCTTTGTCCAGCTTTTACAGGATTAAATCCGACAGAATCTCGCATCAAGATTTTTCGTCTTTGGTTGCCAGAGACATCCCCTCTCATTGGAACGCCAGATTTATCGGAGCCTCCGGTAATTTTCAATTTGTATCCTGGTAATTCAACAAAAATACCATCAATTTCCTCTCCAACGTGTTTACCTACGAGAGCATTCGATTTGTCTTCAGACAGTACTTTTTGGTATGTTGTTTTATTTTTTGGATCTGCAATTACAGTTTTGAACTCAGCCATGTGTCACCTTATCGGGAATTCTGTGATAAAAGCTAATATTTAAAGAATATTGCGAAAGTAACGATTATATACCAGATATGTGTCTGAAGGTTAATGGGGTTGCTAGTAATTGCAATTGATAGGGATAACGATTTGGGGCGTAAGACCGGAATACGGAGTCCAGTAATTGGGAGAGAAGCTAATGTTAAAGCCGCATTGGAGCTAGGCTTAGCAGATCCTGAAGAGAGTGACACTAATACCATGTTATCAGCTATTCGTACTTACGATCAATTGCTAGATGGTGGAGAGGATGTTGAAATTGTAACAATTTGCGGAGATGTAAGGGTAGGTACAAAATCAGATATGAAAATTGCTAACACATTGGATCAAGTTATTGCCAAAACGAAATCTACAAAAGCTATTCTTGTTAGCGATGGGGCTGAGGACAGGGAGTTAGAACCTATTATCAGGTCCAGACTCCGCATAGACTCAACAAGAATGGTCGTTGTGCAGCAATCACGCCCCATCGAAGACACACTTTACACAATTGTTCACAAAATGGAAGATCCTAAAGTCCAGAGACAATTCATCTTACCTATAGCACTTATTGTTTTTGTTTGGGGGTTAGCAGGAATTTTAGGATTATCTGAAATTGCTTCAGGACTTATTTGGGTTATCTTAAGCGGCTATTTTTTGGTTAAAGTTGCTGGTTGGGAAGATGAGTTTAGAAATTTCTATAATGAACTTCTGACAACGGGTGAAAGGGTTTCTTTGTATTCATATGTTTGGTTAATTGCTATTTTACTATTCGTAGTAGGCGTAGCACAAGGCGTCGAACAGATGGATTTGGCCAAGGAACTAGGAGTTGCAGCGATGGTTTTAGCTTTTTTGAGCTGGAACGGCGTTCTTCCTTATCTTTTGTCTGCAATAGTAAGTGTAGAATTATCTAGAACTATAGATGGTTATGTTAGAGATGGAGTTTTCAATATAAACATTATTAGATTCGTATTTACCGTGGCTAGCTTGGGGGCCATAACAGCAGGCATGATAGATATAATGTCAGATATAGTCGTTAGAACTGGTTTATCAGGTTCTGAGGAACCTGATTATACGCAAGGTGTTTGGTATATCGCCATAGGACTTTTGATAGGTTTTGTTGGGCGCATAGTGTTTGAGATAATTAATGAACGAATTGAAGAAGATTCATCAGATGATGAACTTATTTCAGAAGAATAATTATCTATGCCAGAATGTGAAGTTCTACGTTTAGGTCATCGTCCAGAGCGAGACAAAAGAATAACGACCCATGTTGCATTGACTGCACGAGCGTTTGGCGCTACTAAGATTCATATTAATAGGTCAGATAGTAGGATAGTTGAAACAGTTTCGGATGTAAGTGAAAAATTTGGTGGTAATTTTGTTATAGAAACTGTTAGTAACCCTAAAGCATTTGTTCAAAGCTGGGAAGGTCTAATATTACATTTAACAATGTTTGGAGTACCTTTTGGTAAAAGATTGGGAACTATAATTAAATCTAAGGAACCCTTGTTAATAATTGTTGGAGCTGAGAAGGTTCCTCCGTGGGTTTTTGAGCATTCAGATTACAATGTAGCAGTAGGTAATCAGCCCCACTCAGAAGTATCGGCTTTAGCGATTTTGCTCTCAAACATCAATCCCGAAGGTTATAATCAAACCTTTGAAGGCGGTTTGCTTGAAGTGATTCCTTCCTCAGAAAGACGTAATATGATTTCTAAAAAATAGTTTATTCTTCTAATTTAGTTCCTGTAAGCGTGATTTCGATAAAAGACATTCTGAAGGTTCCTTTTTTGTCTTTCTTTGGGACATCTTCAGTTCCTATTTTTACATCCTTCACTTCAGTCTTTATTTCTTTAAATCGATTTTTAAATTGCTCTGAAACATTTACGGCATTGGATATTGATTTACCACGAGCTTTTAGTTTTACTTCTTCTATTTCCTCTCTTTCGAGATAAGACATCATATCTGGAAAGTAGAGGAATGGATCCTCACTACCAATAAAGATAGTACCTATTTTCCCATTCAATTTTTTATTGACTCTGAAGCGTCTTCTAGGTTTTTTTCCTTTCTTGGGTTCAGGTTTTTCCTTTTTAGCCTCTTTTTTTGCCATAGATTTTCAATCCACAGCTTCTATTTATTCTTAATCGAATGTTTCACTTTTCCATTTAACTTCAATTCTATTGTAAAAGAAGATGCTACATAGCGCGAGAACACCGCAAATAATAGAGAGAGCAATCAAGACCGTAGAAATGCTGTAGCTTATTGCCAAACTCAAAATAGTCATGGCAATCATTGGAGGAACAGATATTACAAAAAATTTTAGAAAAACAATTGCATCAAAGAGTGCTGAATTTGTTCTTAATCCAGTAGACCATGCAGTATAATTTACAATATACATACCAACAGTTATCATAACAATTACACCAATAGGGAGAAGATTGATTTCTGAACTCATGTATGCTATTAATGTCAAAAACAGCAACGGTATCCACCAAGTTATTGTAAAGAATAAAACGAGTCTAGCTCTGATAACATCAGAGACTGTAACGGGTAATGTAGAGTAGAAAGTAGGGCTATCTATTGTGTTCAACCATGAGTAAATCATAGTCCCAAAAAAACCAACCATAACACCATAAAAAATAGTGTTAAAATCTACTTGAATTGGCAATCCCTTATCTATAAACCAATTCATGAAAGTTAAAATGCCTAAAGGGAACGCAAATGAAAAAAACATTTTTGTTCCAGTCTTACTTCTTTGAAGATCAATTCTTTCTTTAGAAATTATCGTAGGCTTAGATAACTTTGATGCCCATGAAAAGCTATTGATGTATTCTTTCAATCGGTCCTTATATCCTATAGTTCTAACAGCCCCTTGTTCATAATGGTCGGTAACCAGTAAAGTTGCGGAAGTAGCCAATAGTATTGTAGTAATTGATGAATAAGCAAGATATTCTATTTCTCCACTGAAATACCATTCAAGTGAATATGTAACAGATGTGTTTCTCAGTGCTATAGTATATATTGCTACGGTGGTTAAACCTCCAAATACACTTAATTTCCATGAGATTCTGTAAAAACTAGAAATAAGGTAAGCAAAAGCTAGTCCCATTATGAAGGAAAACATTAAAGAAATCCCGAATTTCGTGAGATTTAGTATGCTTATTTCCATAAGATAAGCTCCAACTAAGCCTCCTAAGAAGGCAGGAATTAAAGTGAAGAGTGAGTAGAAAATAAATTCCTTAATAAAATATAGTAATGTCATCTTCCTTTGTGTTATTGGTTGCGTAGTTGGAAGGCCGATTATTAGTCCAAGATATCCGAAAATTCTCTCCAGGAACTCATTACCAAAAAAAGCTAATGAACCTGCAAATACACCGTAGAACATGAGTCCAATATGCAAAACTTCGAGATACTCGAAATAACCCATGTCAGAAATCATTTCATCGCTAAAAGTAACGGCAAGGATTCCACTAATGGCTACTAATACCGGAAATGAATAGAATCCCTTTCCGCTTGCAAAACTAGTATTAAGGCGGATTTCTTCTTGCAGCATTCTCCAAAGAATTAATTGATTCATAGTATTATTTCGTGGAAAAGTTCTTCTAGACTAATATCTTGTTCTTCTAGATCATTTATTTTTATTAAAGATTGTATTTCTCCATTGTGAATTATTGCAGCTCTGTCACAAAGCCTTTGAGCATTTTCTAATAAGTGTGTGTTAAGGAAGACAGTCCCTCCTTTTCTTACGTATTCAGCTAACCAATCCCTAACTTTGGTTTGAACAATAGGATCTAAATTTATGAACGGTTCGTCAAGAAACATTAATTTAACTTCAGAAATGAAGGCAGCAGCCAGCATCACTTTTTGTTTCTGACCTCTGGATAAATTTCTGCAAACTCTCCCTTCCATTGCTTCCAGCTCAAAAAATTCAATCCAATAATCAATTTTTGGCTCTTCAGTTTTCCTTATAGATGTAACCATTTCCAATACTTCTCTTGGTGTGAGAAAGCTAGGTGGCGATTCCTGCTCGGGTACGATAGCTATTTTCTTTTTAACATCTAAAACATTTTCACTGATTTTCATTCCAAAAATTGAAGCCTCACCCCTTGTTGCTTGAATTTGGCCTGTCAATATTTTTAAGAATGTAGTTTTTCCGGCTCCGTTAGGGCCTAGTAATCCAAAAAATTCACCACTTTCAATCTGAATGTCCACCGAGTTAAGGGCTAAAACTCCATCGTATTTTTTTGATAAGTTAGTACAGGTTATTACTGGCATTCTCAGTTTTAATTGTAAATAGGCGTTATAATAGTATCACCAATTCTATTATTAATTGTCTGGCCCAGAGGTATCTGTAGCGGGGGTCGCATAGCCAGGCCAATTGCGCTGGGTTTAGGTCCCAGTCCTTAGTGGTACGTGGGTTCAAATCCCTCCCCCCGCACCATTTATATTGTTCTTATTTTAGAGCATTATGGCAAGAGATACTGAGAGTCCTAGAAAAAAGAGAGTTACAAAGGGAGATAGGAAGGCAAAGAAGTATTTCAGCCGTTACAAAAAAGGCGGTCCTAAGAAAAAGAGAGTAAAGTTATGATTGGCGGTATAGAGTTAGGTGGAACTAAGTGCGTTCTCGCAGTTGCAAATAATCCTTTGGACATAATTGAAAAAAGAATAATACCTACTAAAGATCCTTATAGTACAATACCAGAAATAGTGTCTTTTTTTAGTAATTTCAATATTAGTAAGCTGGGTGTAGGCTCTTTTGGACCATTAGTTCTTAATTCAGCTTCAGCAGATTATGGATTGTTGATTACCGAGAGCAAAAAGAATTGGAAGGGGACTAATTTAGTTAAAGAATTTTCTAAAATTAATGAGGAGATTGCTATTGATACAGATGTTAATGCAGCGGCATTAGGGGAATATCATTATGGAGCAGGACAGTCTTCCGAAACTTTTGTTTACGTAACAGTTGGCACCGGTATTGGTGCAGGAGTTTTGGTAAAAGGGGAACCTCATATAGGTAATTTTCACTTGGAAATAGGACACATGTTAATTCCTAATGTAGACAATTTTAGAGGTGTTTGTAGAATACATGGAAATTGTTTTGAAGGTTTGGCAAGCGGTCCGGCAATTCAGGCTAGATGGGGTGTTGAGGCTAGTGAGCTTTCTATTAATCATGAAGCGTGGAAGAAAGAAGCACAATTGTTATCTTTTGGAATTGTAAATATAATCTCTAATCATTCACCTGATAAGATTGTATTAGGAGGAGGTGTCATGAATCAGAAGCATTTATTTGAATTGATTAGGCTTAATGTTGAGGATATATGGAAGGGATACACACCTTTAGGCAACATCTCAAATCTGATTTTAGAACCTGCCTTAGGCAATAATTCCGGTATTGTGGGCTCACTCTCTTTGGCTTTATAGTTAGATTGCTCCAGTCAACATAAGTATTCCTACTAATGTGATTACAATACCGGTTAAATATCTAAAAATCCACAGGTATGATCGTCTATTTTTTCCTTCGACGGTAAAATTATTTATTTCGATGTAAGGCATTGGTGATCTTCTGTACCAACCTTGAACAGTAATTTCTTTGCCTACCATCTCATTACCTCTCAACCATCCCCATATCCATTCCCAAAGAGCAAGAGGTTGCCTATGGTCCAGGAATATAATTCCTGTGTCGTCTTGCAAGACTAAATCATCAGAAAATATGTATCCAGGTATTCCTTTCCCTCGAACTGTGCCTTTGACTGTACAAGGTATAGGTCTTATGTCAGATACCTTTACCTGATGAAGTAAGGTTTCTACGGACATTTTAGGATAAATCGAGGTAGGGTATCTGAAGTATAATTTGTAAAGGTAACCAAGACCAAAAATTAAAATAACTGTTGAGAGCCAGTGTTCTGGAGGTATTATTGGATTATCATATGTAGGAACTATGAAGAAACCAATTACCAATAGCCAAGGGAAAAGAATCATTACTATATCATGGATAAATTCATCCCAGTATGATTCAGGCTTAGATAAGTTAAATGTGACGTATGGTTCTTCACCAAATTCTTCAGATTGTCTACTTAAATGTAGTAATCTTTTCGCAGTTAAAGGGTGTGTTGAGTTTAACTCATAGAACGTGGCCCATGGGTTCCAAAGATCCCATTTCATAGCACCCATTATGCTATTCTTATTAATCTCATATTGGGTCTTCCCATCCCATTCGTAATCAGTATTGTTGCCCGTTGTAACTGCCAACATTTGTCCACTTTCTGCATTGGATATACCCAGTGCACCAATTGAATTAATAGTAGATTTATTTTCATCCTCATTTCTACTTTCAGCATCTCTTCTTCCCGCTAGACCGTATGCAATCTTTACAAGTGCTCCAGACAACGCAGCCGCACTGCCAACACTTTCAGCTCCAAATCGATCCGCATAGTATTCTCTAACTCTACTGAAGTAAAGAACAAGATATTGAGCTACAAAATATACAACATATGCACCGATGGCCACTATAACCAAAGGTGGGGCTGCCTTAGCTCCGTTCTCGCCTGCTTTACCAGCTTTTTGAGCAGCTTCAATACAGGCTCTATAAATATAATAGAAGAAAATGGGGACCATTTGCGCAAAACTCATTAGTAAAATATCCCAATGTACTGCATGGCCAATTTCATGTCCTACTACACTATTAAGTTCGTCTTCATATAGGAGTTCGAACAATCCTTTGGTTATGACTATACGTGCATTGTTTGGCGTGTGACCGTATGTGAATGCGTTAGGAGCCATGTCATTGATAACTCCCATGTATGGAATATTGATGTTTTGTTCAGTAGATGTCTTTTCTAAATAAACTTCAAGTGCCTTTGGTAGTTGATTTGGCTCTAACCATTCTATTGTGAATAACCAGCGTAATTGCAGGTCCATGATAAATGGTCCAAGTAAAAATCCAAATAAAGTAATTATAAAAGAGATGACTAGTAAGCTTCCACCAACAAATAAACCATCTTCTGCTGAAGTACTTTGATCAGCTTCAAATACAAGCGAAACTGTAATTAGAGCAAGGGCAACCAATCCGTATAGTGCACCGAATGTAATACTTGATGAGAGGATTAAATTTGGTAGTGCTTTGACATACCTTGTAGCTGATGCTGACGTTTCAGCCCAATCTAAACGGAAACTACTATTTTGCTTTAGTTCATTTATTCCCTTCTCTGTGGCCAAAATGTTTCGTTCATCATCAACAAAAAACTGACTCGATTGTGTTGGAAATTTTGTCAGATTGTACATTTCCTTTCCAGTTTTTGGAGAATTATATCCTGATTTTTCTTTATTAATAACTGAAGCTTCTATTGCTTTATCAAATGCCGAAACGTATTTTGAGGGTAGATGAAGAAAGATTTCCCCCGTGTCTAGCAAAACAGAGCCACATCTTCTGCAGGTGTCAAGTT
>CACOJW010000010.1 GCA_902627615.1 uncultured marine group III euryarchaeote | reverse complement strand
TGTGGATTATACCAAAAATCCCTATGCATTTGCTTAAGGAGATAGAAACTAACGCCACCTAATATAAAGATCATCAAAAACCAGAAAAAGGCAAATGAATTATCAAAATTATCTGAAAATTTGGGGACATTATTTGCTACAAAAGTAAATACAATATATCCAAAAATAGCCCATGAGAAGGGTGCTAAAATATTGGCCAAAAGGCCTATTTTTGATGAACCTTCAGTAGGTGATTTACTCATGCGCCTTAACGCAATTTCACGGAAGGGGATACGCATCCACCAGGCTTGTGCAAATTGCCAAATTAAGAAGATAAATATAAGACCAAAACTAAGGAATCTCTCAACATTTCGCTCATATATGCTATGATGCAGTCCTAACCAAATAAAAATAGAAAAGAATAATGAAATTAGAAGAGGTATAATTACACTTGATACATCCTTGGTCCTTGATAATTTATTAAATCCCTCAAATCTATTCAAATTAGCAGTAACGAAATAACCTAAAGAAACTCCATAACCTAATGATATAATAATTTGAAGAGCAATATCTGATTTGGTAAAGCTTAAAATTCCGAATAAAACCAATACCAGAAATAAAACCAAAACATGATATAATGTTTCTTTAGACAGCAAGATTGACAAGATTTCAGTCTGTGAAATAAATGGCTTCTTAGATTTATCAACTGGAGCATATTCCACCACCTCCTCTTCGTCTACCTGAGGTAAAACTGTATTATCTTCTTCCTTTTCTCCCATATACACAAGTCACTCTTGATATTTCGATGGCGTAGGCCGTTTTTACAGATTTGCCACCATGTAAATTTATATTTTTAATTATAGCAACTTCGCCTTCAATACGAATCTTCATCCCTATTCTGAATTCGGCTGTAGATTCAAATTCTTGCTTAATTGATATTGTAGATTCGCCATCGTGTATTGCAAAACGTACTTTTGCATGTGTGGCTCTTTTAGCCCAAACTATCGGATTATCATCTGAATAAGCCTCATTAGGTCTTTTACTTTCTATCTCAAGTCCTGTTACCAGTATCATCCCCTCTGGATGGGGACGTGTTTCTCCTACTTTTATTGGAATACCTCTGTCTACATGTAAAATTCCTTTCTGTGTTTCATTGTCATTTGATATGCGTAATCTCAATTCAATAGGTCGTGATTCTTTTATTTCTGTTGGGCTAGTAGTATCACATTCAAGGCATTTAACAACTCCTTGAAAACTGAAGCCCTTTCTTGTTGAAGTTCTACTTTTCAAAACTTCATGAGGACACTCTTCATTACAAATTTCACAAAATATCCAGAGCTCTTCCATTAGTGTTTGAAATGCCTCATTCCTGTTAAAACCATAGATACGCCATGCTCATTTGCCGCATCAATTACTTCTTGATCTCGCATAGAACCTCCTGGTTGAATAATTGCACTAATTCCTGCTTCAATCGCTTCATCTACCCCATCTCTGAATGGAAAAAAAGCATCAGAAGCCATTACACAGCCCTTTGCATTAGGAATTGATTTGAAATTAGCTATTTTTACTGAATCTATTCTAGACATTTGTCCAGCACCAATGCCTACTGTTCTTTTATCCTTAACAAAAACAATAGCATTACTTTTAACATGTTTAACTATCTTCCAGGCAAAATGTAAACTTTCTAATTCACTATCCGAAGGTTTAGTTTTTGTCACGATCTTGCAATCTGAAATATCAATCATTGCCTCATCACTTTCTTGCACAAGCCACCCTTTATCTAAAGATTTTAAACTTGGATTACGGTGATAATTATCTAGCGGTCCAGTCTCTAAAACACGGAGATTTGGTTTAGTTAATAATACCTCAATCGCATCGTCTGTATATGAAGGCGCAATAACTCCTTCTTTGAAGGAAGAAACTATACTCTTTGCTAATTCCCCATCTACTTCTCCATTAAATGAGATTATACCTCCAAATGAGCTTTGAGGGTCTGTATTAATTGCTAATTCATATGCTTCTTCCAAAGTGTCTGCACTTGCAGCCCCGCAAGGATTGTTATGTTTCACGACTACTGCAGTTAGCTCATCGAACTCCGTAACTATCGATAAAGCTGCATCAAAATCTAATAAATTATTGTAGCTTAATTGCTTTCCTTGTAATAATTTAGAATCAGAAACTGAAGGAGAAAAAGGAGAAAAATCTGAATAGAAAATAGCACCTTGGTGTGGATTTTCTCCATATCTTAGAGGAGGGCTTCCAATACCGGATATGTGAAGTGAAGAAGGCAATCCTTCTTCTCCAAATCTAACTGCTAATTCTCCTTGAATTGCTGTATCATATTCTGCAGTATGCCTATATGCTTTAAGAGCCAATTCTTGTCTTTGCTCTAAATTTAATCCTCCCTTCTTAATTTCATCAATAATCCAACCATAATCTTCTGGATCTGAAACCACTGCAACTCTATTATGGTTTTTAGCTGATGCTCTAAGTAAACTGGGACCTCCTATATCTATTTCCTCAATTAAGGATTGTAAATCTACCCCCTTGGAAACTGCGTCTTTGAAAGGATACAAATTACAAACTACCATATCTATCAAGCCTATACTATGCTTTTCAACCTCTTCAGTATCTGAATCTCGTGCGAGAATGCCTCCAAAAATTAAAGGGTGTAACGTCTTTACACGGCCGCCCATCATTTCTGGAAAATTTGTTACGTTCTCAACTGGAACTACATCTACCTTTTCATTTTTGATTGATTTAGATGTACCACCAGTAGATATTATTTCGATACCTAAGTTGCTAAGATTCTTTGCTAGATTTGCTAAATTTGCTTTATCGCTAACACTAATTAAAACTCTAGATATTTGCCTTCTTTCCATTCTATTGCTTAATGCCTCTGTAAACTAAAATCAAGTACTATCTGGGAGTTGCTTGAGGTATTTACCAGATATCTCTTTTGAAAGATATACTGTTGTGCCTGCCTTCATTATTTCGTTGCCACCTTCTTCTGCAGCTTTTACATCCACCAAAAGTACGATTGGCTTACCGATTATATGGCGGCCAGCTTCTAGAGCATTTAATCTTGTGCTAGATAAATGAACCATATTCCTATCTCCAGGATAAAGACCGTGTTCTAAATATTCCTCTGAATCTTCTTTAGAACATGCAAAATATAGATGCTCTGGATTTTTATCAGTTGGTAAGTCTAGCTCAAGATCTAATGTGTGTGCATATGTAGCTCTCAGCCTACCATTCTCAAGTTGATAACGCCCTTTAGGGTCCGTTTCAACAACTGCTTGCAAATGACGAGTTTCTAAATAATGGAAATGACGTCTTTGGGACTTAATAGCTTCAACGAAATCGGAAGCCTCAACCCAACCCTGTTTGTCCATCTCAAGCTCAAAACGATCTGGGAAATGGCGCAGTACTCCTGCCATTATTCTTCCAAATTGATCCAAGTGTCTTGGGGACATTACTAACACACCATCCTCTCCACTCAAGGGGCATTTTTCACCCCTGAAAAAACCGTGTCCATACTTAACTTCTTCTTTCAACGGTATTGTTGGATTTCTACGCATAAATGACCATTAACAGAGGTCTGTATAATATTAGTTCTAATCTGTTTGAAAACGAGTTTGCACCGAACCGTTTTCTAATTTCACACTATTTTCAGGCATTTGTAGTTCCTCAGAAGTGGGTAAGTCTATCTGCATACTTCCTGCTGAAAATAAATCATGCATCTTTTGCTCTTTCCCTCTACTGCTCCAAAGAGCAGCTTCATCTCTACTCTCTTTGGTAACGAATATAAAAACTTCACCGGGCCTATTCCTTCCAGTTCTTCCCCTTCTTTGAATTAGACGTATTGCAGATGAAACTGGCTCGTAAAATATTACTATGTCTGTGGAAGGAATATCTAAGCCTTCTTCCCCTACAGATGTTGCAACTAAGATATTAAATTCACCTTCTCTAAAACGATTAAGGATTTCTTTTTGTTGCTTCTGTGTCATGCCTTTATCTCCTTCCCTTGAGCCCTGACCTACGAATCTTACTGGTTTAGCTTTAGGCAATTTAGATAATTCCTCAACTATTAACGATGCAGTATGCCTAATCTCTGCAAAAACAATGAATTTACTTGCTCCACTTTGAATCTGTAAATCTATTAGCTCAATCAAATTTTCTAACTTTGGATTATCTGTTGTATTTGATTTAGCTATCTTTACTGCAATCTTCCAATCGGGATTTGAATACAGCCATTTATTAGCCCGACTTCCTTTCTTTTTAGTATTTGCATCTTTTTCAATTCTTGAGGTATAATCAATGAATTGCGTTATACCTTGTGTCTCTACTGTTAATATCGAATGTGCTACCTTCATAGCCATTGCCTGAGTTGTCATTAGATTGAAGATTTGAGGAGGGGTGTTAGGCTTAGTTTGCATATATTTGGCCTGCAAGTTCTTACCTGCCTTGAGCAACATTGTTGTAGATACTTTACGAGGTCTGTCTAGAAATCCTTGCTTGTACAGTTTACCGCATAAGTAATCCTGCAAACTCCTAAGTTGATTTGCAATGTGTTTGACTGATGCGGGCATTCCAACCTTAACCCATCTGGTCTTAATCGGTTGAATGTAAGCTACAACATCTGGATCACTCTCATCTCTGTTTTCTACCGAGGAAATTCCTAAATCTCTGCAAAGACGTATTATTTCTGATTTCGAACTTCCTGGAGATGCAGTCATCCCTACTGATAAATGATGCTTAGCAACTTTTTGATAGTGATGACCTATAGGTACATAAGCATAATTTCCTGCTGCTCGATGTGCCTCATCAAAGATAACTAATGAGAAATTATCAAGGCTAGTTCTGCCATTTTCAATATCTTTAGAAACTACTTGGGGAGTTGCAACAATAACGTTTGCAGATTTCCACAAAGGCTCACGTACTTCTGGAGAGATAGCTCCGGTAAAAAAATTTATTTCAGCATCCAAAAATTTGCTGAAAAATTCATAATGTTGCTCTGCTAATGGCCTTGTTGGAGCCATCAAAAGAATCTGACCTGCGTCTAATCTTTCTAGAATAACACGTAAAGCAATAACTGTTTTTCCCATGCCGGTGGGAAGAATTACAAGAGTAGATTGATCTAAGCAAGCTTTAGAAATATTAGATTGATATTGCCTATCCTCTAATTCATCACCCTTCAAAAATTTATGTGAAAATGTTTTCATTTTTTAGGCTTTTTACGTAATGATTCTATTAACTTGCTAGCCGTCCCCAGGCGGCCTCCTGATAATTCAGAATAAGAACTGATACCGACCATCTTACAAGCCCCTTCTTCATCTAATTCAGCCTTTTTGGCTAAATTTTTAATGAAATTTAATTGTTTGGGACTAGGTGGTCTTGGAGTACTATCCACTTTACCTTTCAAATTACCTATTAATTCACTTGCTGTTCCAGATTTGCCACCAGTAAGCTCGCTGAAATTTGAAAGACCTACTAATTCACAGGCTGCTGATTCATCCATTTCCAAAGACTCTGCTAAGCTCTTTGCATAAGATATTTGCTTTGGAGATGCTGGCATAGGCATATCTTCCGTAGCGGTTCTTAAATCATCGATAACTTCCCCCATCCTTTTTCCATCCATTTCTCTGGGATCATCATCGCCTATTATCCTTACTAATTCTTCTTCTGAAACTAAATCTGCCAACCTAAAATAATAATCTAATTGCCTCTTTGTAGGTTTTTCTTTTTTCTTTGCGACTGCAGATTCATGAAGCTCTCTAAATGAATCAACAAAATCTTCCCACACCTCTGCTCCACTGTGTTGACCTGTTTCTATTTGATCTAAATCAGTTTCCATTTCAGCTGTAAAGTTAGATGAAAACAGACTCAAACTTTTTTCGTTTGAATTATAATATGGAACGACCTCATCGCAAAGCATTATCCCTTGCTCTGTAGGTTTAAGCCTGCCTTTATTATCACTACAATATTTGCGATCAAGTAATTTTTTTATTGTTGTTGCATAAGTCGAAGGTCTACCTATTCCTTCTGATTTCATGAGTGCTACAAGTCCATGCTGAGTGTATCTTGCAGGAGGTTTTGTTTTGTCTTCAATTAATCGAGGATTTTCATCTTTACTATCCAAAGATATAGCATTACCCTCTACTATTTCAGGAGTGGGGGGAGAAAGCGGAGGCTTTTTGTCTATTGCCTCAAAAGCCGATTCCCAACCTGCTAAGACTCTCCACTTTGTGTCACCATCTAATACTTTCTCAAATGTTTCTAATTTGCCCTCAATTTTCATACTTGCCCATTCTGAATCCACCATTTGGCTAGCAATAAATCTGGACCATATTAATTTGTATAAACGAACTTGAGAATCATCTAAACCATTTGGCAACTCTGAGAGTGGATTCGTAGGCCTAATTGCCTCGTGAGCATCTTGTACTCCTGATGAAGGCTTGCCTCCAAGAGCACCTTTTCCAACAAATGCTGAACCCCATTTTGAAACGATAAATTCTTTTGCAGTCTCCCTAGAGGATGCGCTAGTTCTAGTTGAATCGGTTCTCATGTATGTTATGTGCCCAGCTTCATAAAGGCCTTGAGCGACTCTCATCGTGTTACTTGGCCTCCAGCTGTATTTGCTTCCCGTAGCTTGAAGTAAAGTGTCGGTCGTAAAAGGAGGTTTAGGACGCCTTTTGTAATTTTTCACTGAAACTTTTTTTGGAGTTAATTTAGATTCTAATTTTAAAGCTTCAAAAGCTTTGTCTGCTAATTTAGAATCATTCGTACGATGAATATCAATTTTACCCTTCTCATCTTTCCAAACTAGAGGATCATCTCTATCATGAAATCTTATTCTAAAATCTACACCCGAAGCAAACGCCTGTACAGCCCAATAAGGTGTCGATACAAAATTCTGAATTTTCTTTTCTCTATCTACTACAAATGCTAAGGTTGGAGTCTGAACACGACCCATCGAACTTAAACTCCAAGATCTTGAGAATCGTGAAGTACGATATCCTATCAACCGATCCATGAATCTTCTAACTTTTGCTGCGTCAACAAGATTCATGTCCACAGTTCCTGCTGATTCCAAAGCGTCCCTTATTGCACTTTTAGTTATTTCATTAAATGTAATTCTCTGAACTTCTCCAAAATCTGAAAGAAGCTCGGCAAGTCTCCATGCGATAAACTCACCCTCTCTATCTGGATCTGTTGCAATTAATACTCTATCCACTTTTTTTCTACGGCTGTCTGAGATAATTCGCTTTACGTTTTTTTCAGCTCGTGCAGTCCAATTCCAAGGAGGATCTGGCAAGTTTCCTTTTTTATGGCTCCAAAGAGCTTTGCTACCATCTTTACCCTTTGTCGGTAAATCTTGAATGTGGCCATTAGAAGCTCTAACCAGGACATTCTTACCCAGATATTTCTGAATTGTTTTGGCTTTTGCACCGGATTCAACCACTACTAAATCCATTAAACTACACGCCTAAAAGGTAGAATAAATATCTTTTTACAAAGTGCTAAAATTACGGGGGACTATAGTCCCCCGGATTTTTAAGGCATGTTACGATTAAAAAAATGATAGTTTCGGAATAATATATGAAAGGTTAAAAACTGAACCTTTTGTGCCTCAAACAATGGTTTTAGAAAAATTAAAAGATGAAAACGCAACTATTGCCCTTATTGGCGCATCAAATGATAAACAAAAATATGGGAACAAAATATACTGTGATTTGAAAGATAAGGGATACAACGTAACTCCAATCAACCCAAAAGAAAAAACTATTGAAGGAGATAAAGCATACAATTCAATTGAGGAAATGCCTAAATTGCCCGATATCGCTAATTTTGTAGTACCCCCACCTATCGCAATGAAAATAGCTCAAAATATTTCAAAATTAGGAGTCAAACATTTATGGTTTCAGCCAGGCTCTGAAAGTAATGAACTAGAAACTTGGTTGAAGAATGCAGATGGGATAGAATACCTGATTAATGCCTGCATAATGGTTGAGACTAGATAATTAAGAAATAAAATTTTTAATTTTTGATAAAACTGCATCTATGTCTGAAGTTGAACAAGCGCCCTGGGCATAAGTTTCCTTCCCTCCTCCACTACTGCCAACAGATGCGAGAACTTCTTTCAATGTAGAACCGCAATTAAAATCTAAACCTGGAGAACTAGCTAGAATTACCGTAGCTTTATCTCCTTTACAACTACCTATTGCTATAATATTATTCGATTCTGAAGTAATAGTACGTACCAACTTTTGAACCTCTCCGAAATTTGCCTCACCCATGTTATCTGAATAAAAATTAATTTTACCAATATTTTCAGACTCCAAACTGGAAGATTTAAAAGAGGCTAATTCTTTCTCCAAAGAAGAAACTTTATTTCGTAATTCCTTCCATTCCTTTACAAATTTTTGAGCCGCATTCGGTGCTTGATCTATGGGAACTCCCAAATAATCTGCCGTCTTTTCCAGCAATGCTCTTTCCTTCTGAGAAGCTTCAACTGCTGACGGACCTGCTGAAAATTCTATACGTTCCACACCATCCTGTACCCGCTCTGTCCTCAAAACCTTAACTGCTTCTACTTTCAGGGTTGATGTTACATGAGTTCCTGCACAAGCTTGGGCATCAATATTAGGAATTTCTACTACTCTTACTTCTTTATATTTGGGAGCGCCGCCTTGATACAATGTATTTCCATATTTTTTATCGGCTTCTTCTCTAGCATAAAATTTAGTAGTAATCGGATGATTGGCTAAAATTAAGGCATTAACCTCTGATTCTATAAGTTCAATAACGTCTCTTGTTAATCTTCTATGATGCGTAATATCTAACCTAGCCCTATCTTCGTATTTTGAAGCTCCTGCTTGCCAGACGTGAGAACCTAAAATTTTTCTAGCTGCTGCCCCTATCAAGTGAGTTGCTGTGTGGTGTCTACTTAAATTAGTTCGATGAAAATCATCCAGCTCTCCTGAAATAATTGTGCCAACTGCAGGAATTGTACCCTTTACATGATGAACAACAACATCACCTATTTTCTTAACATCTACTACTTTAGTCTCTTTATCTTCCCATTTTATAGTGCCAATGTCACTCAATTGACCACCACTCTCAGGATAGAAAAGAGTGTTTTCTAAAACCACCTTGCCATCCTCAGAAAAAAGAACCTTTGACGTAAAAGAACGCTTTTCCATATCTTCATAGAAATCTAATCTTGTTGACTCTACGTCAATTAAGAATGTGGTTTTTTTACTAAATTTTACATCTCCCTGATGTCTATCTGCTACCATTGCTAAAAAGCCGTCTGGAACTTCAACTTGGTAACCTTGCTCACTTGCAAAATCACTTACTACTGAAGGTGGCAAACCTTGAGAATCATATAATTCTAATAATCTGTCTTGATTTATCCCTCCTGACTCAATGGCTCGTTTTACTGCCCTACGGCCACGCTCAAGAGTTAACTTGAAGCGCTCAACTTCCAAATTTACCATATCTAAAATATGTGATTTGTTAGATTCCAATTCAGGGTAGGTTGTGGCAAAATTATCTATATGATATTCAACCATTTCGGGTAGCATATCAGGAACGCCCAAATCCTTCAATAGTAAAATTGTTCGTCTCAAAACCATGCGTGCTAAATAACCTGCTTTAACATTGCTAGGGACTATTCCATCTCCAAACATGAATGCTAAAGCACGTGAGTGATCAACTATCGCAAATAATTTTTCTAACGGTTCAATGGTAGATGTGAATTCAGATAACGTTAACTTGTGTCCTAATGAATTAAGACGCTCTAAAACTAGTTCCCTCAGTTCTGTCAGATCTGAACCATAATCTACTGATAAAACTCCACAAAGCTTTGCATTTTCGGAAATAAGCGAACCTGAATTGTTTAATTTTTCTTCTAAACCTGCTTTTTTTGTTAACAAAGAGACAGCTTCTGGGAAAACAGATTCATAAATTGTTGGTGTACCCTGAGAGGCCCAAACTAACCTTTCCAAACCATAACCTGTGTCTACAATTGATCTTGGCATTCTTTTGAATTTTATTCCTTTAAGCTCAATATCTCCTTCAGGATCTTCTTCTAAGTCCATAAAAACTAAAGTTGCTAATTCAAGACCTCCTGCTAAAACCTCAAGAGCCTCCCCTCCATTTCCACCACCTACCCAAGGATTTTCTTTGTATGTTATTTTTGAGCCTTTTAGCCCTAAACTAGTATAAAATTCATGGCAAAGCTCGACAGTCCGATTTTGCCAATATATTTTTTCATCTTCTGTGTTGAAAGCGTGGTGAGCCATCATTTCAAAAGTTGTTAAATGCCTGCCACTTCTTCCCACGGATTCCAAATCATTTAGACGAATACAAGGCTGTGATATAGCTAGAGGATTTTCCGGAGGTTTGGAGGAGCCGCTAGTTACGTGAGGTTGAAAAACAGCTATTGATGCTATCGAAAGATAAATGTCATTACGCCAGCGCGCAACTACTGGAGCTCTGTCAACACGTGTATGATTGTGCATATCAAAAAAATTCAAAAAAGATTCTCGAGCTTCATCAAGGTCCATCGCTTTCGAAAAAAGTGGCTTACCAATAAATGAATACTCAACGCAAGGTGCATCTCCGCATAGCTCACGCTCAACGGTAGACCAGAAGAAGCAATTGCATTTAGCACATGCTTGTCTGGTAAAACCTGAATCATGAAAAAAACTCAATGATAGGCCTTCAGTCACAAGATGGCAGAGAGTAGGCGCTTAAAAACTAAGGAGGGGCATAACCATTAATCAGAGTGCCAAAAATAACTAAATGCAATGGTTGCAGAGAAGGACTCACATAAACCGTACGTTTCAGCTAGTAAAATTTTACCTGAAATAACTACACAGGGAATCATATTAGCTATTGTTTTAGGAATATTATTGACTGCAGCAAATGTATATCTTGGATTGTACGTAGGAATGACTGTTAGCGCATCTATTCCTGCAGCTGTAATCTCCATGGCCGTTCTGAGAAGTTTAGAAAAAGCTAATTTTTCAAAAGGCACCAATATTTTGGAAAACAATTGGGTTCAAACTGCTGTCTCGTCTGGAGAGTCATTAGCTGCAGGAATAATATTCACCCTACCTGCGCTATTGGTAATGAACCAAACTAGCAATGGAGAAGTAGGCTGGAATGAATTTCCATACTTTAAGACTTTAATTATTGCATCAGTCGGGGGTACAATTGGCGTTTTATTTTCAATAAGCTTAAGAAGAATATTTGTTGTAAAAGAAAAGCTGCCTTATCCTGAGGGTGTTGCGTGTGCAGAAGTACTCGTAGCCGGTGAAAAAGGCGGATCCCAAGTCATGCCTATATTTGCAGGAATTACGTTTGGAGCCATCTACAAGATATGTTCATCATTAATGGTAACTGTTGATAATACTGTTAAACAAGTCAGTTTTGGCCTTTGGGAACAGGGCTGGCAAGGATTTTACACCACAACTGGAAAATTAAATGGAACTGTGGCCTATGCTAAATCAAAAACAACATTCTATTTAGGGGCTGAATTCTCACCTGCACTACTAGGAGTCGGATATATCGTAGGCCCTAGTATTGCTAGTTTTGTATTCTTTGGTGGATTGCTAGGTGCTATTGTAATAATGCCTATAGCTAGTACATTTTTGAATCCTACTAATGAATTCATACAACAAATCAGCATTGCTGCTGTAAGTGGTGAAATCATCAACTATGACGATTATGCGAATCACATAAATGGAAGGAGAAGGATGGTTGGTGTTGGAACAATGCTAGTAGGAGGTCTTTACACTCTAGTAATTATGCGAGAAGCTTTAATGAAAGGCATAAAAGAAATGGTTCAATCAACGAACACAAAGATTTCTGAAGTAAATAATATTCGAACAAATGAAGATTTACCTGCTCGCTCTATAGCCATAATTAGTGCTGCAATGGCAATACCTATGTTTTTCATGGTATGGATTATATCTGGCTTATTCTTACCTGCATTCTTATCTTTAATTATTATTTTCACTGCAGGATTCTTATTTGCTGCAGTTGCAGGATATATGGCAGGGATTGTAGGAAGCAGCAATAATCCACTTTCAGGAGTTACAATCATTGTAGTTATTCTCACTGCAACTACTTTCGCTTTGTTGAATAGTCTTGTTTACGGTGGCGAAAATACTGCAGAATTACAAGTTGCTGTAATAGGTGTGGCGGCTTTTGTAGCCTGTGCAGGTGCTATTTCAGGAGATAATTTACAAGATCTGAAAACTGGATACATTCTAGGGGCAACTCCCTGGCGTCAACAAATCGGTCAAGTTGTAGGTGTTACTGCTGGTGCTGTAGCTATACCTCTCGTCTTGAATTTATTATCTGATCAAATTCTTAATGGAGATTTGGAAGCGCCTCAGGCCTTTTTGATGGCAAGCATAACAAATGGAATTTTGGGAGGAGGCATGGATTGGTCCATGGTGTTTATGGGTGCTGGGATTGCATTTTGCCTTATTGCTCTCAGACACCCGGAGAATTATGTTAATATCTTACTATTCTCCTATCTTTTATTTTTATTCGGTGGATTTGTCGAAGATGCAATCCCTGCATTTCTTTTCTCTGGAAGTCTGTTTATCATTGGAACACAGATGTGGATTAATGAAAAAGGTGGATTAAACATCTCAATTATGGCTGTAGCAGTTGGAATGTATCTCAGCTTAAAAATGACCGTTCCCATATTTATCGGAGGAATGATAAAAATGTATGTTGACGGGCGATTTACCGCCCCTCTCAAAAGAACAAGGCCTGAACTATTCAAAAAAGACTCAACCAAACTACTCGAACAAGAGAAAGAAAGGCTGCACAATCCTGGAATTCTGTTTGCTTCAGGTTTGATTGCTGGAGAGGCTATTATGGGCATAGGTCTGGCAGGTATGGCAGTTTCAGGAATTTACCTAGGAATTATAGATCAACCCTCTCTTTTACTCGGGATTGGAATATTCACTATTTGCGCGTTAATTATGGCAGTGCTCAGTTTGAGACAAACTGAAAGTGAGGATTTTGGTAAAATTGAGGAGTGGGCATTTGAGGATAATATTCAAGAGGCTGAAATGGTAGAGGAAAAATCAAGTAAAATAAAAAAAGGAAAATAGAGTAATTGTGGCTGAAAGAAATTTCGTAATTATCGGACATCGGGCCCATACAGAAGCTGATTGGAAATTAGACGATTTGTGTGGTGGTGCTGGAAGACTTGATGTACTTGTAAGGTGTGTAACTGCATCTCTTTGGAAGTCTCATGGAATAAGAAGAAACACTGACGTTTGGTTATTGTTGAAAGGACCACCGAATGCTCCAATAACTGTTCATTTTAGTGGACAAAAAATACGCTATCTAAATCCTGATGAAAGATCAACGGCCGCATTAATTCGTAATGGTTTAATTAAATATAAAAACAATAAGAAAGCAATGGAAACAAGCCCAGGAATAACTATGGAAAGAATAGATCTAGGCGATATCTTAGAAAGGTTACCAAATCCTATTCTTTTAAATGAAAATGGAACTGATGACTTATGTAGTGCTAAAACATTCATATTAGGTGATGACAAAGACCCTACGGATGATGAAATGAAAACTCTCCAAAATTTACCTCAAGCTTGTTTAGGCAAAGAAAGCCTGCTAAGTTCTGCCTGTATAACATTAATACATCATTGCCTGGACGGATAAAACATGGAAGCTATAATTCTAGTTGGAGGTTTTGGAACCAGACTAAGGCCATTAACTTATACCATTCCAAAGCCACTTCTCCCTTTAGCCAATATTCCTATGGTTGAAAGAATGGTCAGAAACTTACCTACTATCTTCGATACTGCAATTTTAGCTGTAAACTATGGACTAGAGGAAATGAAAAACTATTTTGAAAATAGAAATGTTGGAAAAAAAATTATAATTGTGCCTGAAGAAGAGCCATTAGGAACTGGTGGAGCGATGAGAAATTGTATCAATCACGTAACTGGAACTGTTGCTGTTTTCAATGGAGACGTGGTAAACTCAATAAATTTAGAAGAGATGCTGGAACAACACATCAACAAAAAGGCAAAAGGTACTCTGGCTCTTTGGGAAATTGATGACCCCAGTAGATTTGGAGTTGTGGAATTAAAAAATAATAAAATATTGCAATTTCAAGAAAAACCCGAAAAAGGAACTGAACTATCAAACTTAATTAATGCTGGAACATATTTGTTGGAAAGAGAAATTTTGGAAATGATTCCGCCAAATCAAAAAATATCCATTGAGAGAGACATTTATCCAAAAATAGCCGGTAACGGATTGTATGGCTTTCCTTTCAAGGGCCATTTTATAGATTCTGGAACTCCTAAATCCTATTTAGAAGCAAACTTCAAATGTCTTGGTAATGATGGAACTGCTTCGCACCCTGGAGCAAGTATCAGAGGAAGTTGCCTAATACATAAAAGTGTTAGATTAATCGATTGCATAATAGGTCCAAATGCTGTAATAGGTCCTGATGTCAAACTAGAAAAATGTGTTATCAGAAATTCTGTAATCTTATCTGGTGTTGAAGGCTATGGCTGCGTTGTAGAAGATAGCATTATTGGACCTGAAATCTCACTGAAAGAAGATAAAAAGCAAATATTAATTTCTCCAGAAGGAGAAATTACTTTTTAGAAATATGGGACTCAAAATTTTCCAAAAATCTGTGGGACCTTTAGCTATGAATGCTACGTTAGTAATGGATGAAGAAAGCAAAGAGTCCATATTTTTTGACCCTGGCGATGAGATTGAAAAAATACTAGATATAGCAAATGAGCAAGACATGAATATTGTAAGATTAATCGCAACTCACTGCCACGTAGATCATATAGCTGGAGCGAACTCTGCAATTGAAAAGTTAAGTTTACCCCTTGAAATTTCTCCACTAGGTAAAGACCTGTTGGGGAAAGTAGGGCCTATTGCGGCTACTTTTGGATATTCAGTTTCAGAAATTAAAGAAGGCGGTTATCTTGAGGAGGGTGATAGTGTTAAAATCGGCAATTATAACTTTGATATTCTACATTGCCCTGGACACAGTCCTGATTCTCTCTGTTTTTACACCGATAAAGTCCTTATTGGTGGAGATGTTATTTTTAGAGGTGGCTTGGGAAGAACTGATTTACCTGGAGGAAATACGACGCAACTAATTAATTCCATTATCCATAAAATCTATCCCTTGCCTGATGATACTATCATCTATCCAGGACATGGACCTGAAACTACATTGGGAAGAGAAAAACAAAAAAATCCTTATCTTAACGGAACTGTAAATTTAGCATAGTAATTTTTATTAGGAAATCAATAACATAGGATGATGAATGAGTTACAGTGAATATAATTTAAAGATAAAAAAAATCGCAAACTCAATCAAAAATAACACTAAACTAATTACTACAAATAGAAAAGGGCATAACTATAGGGATTTGAAATTTAAGAAAAATCAGACTAGAATTGAAACTGGAATACTCACAAATGTGCTTGAATTAAATGAGAAATACATAGATTGTGAATCTGCAGTTACTATTGGCAAAGTTAATCGGTCGACAATTCCTAGGGAAAGAATGATTCCGGCATTACCTGAAGGTGATAATTTCACAGTCGGTGGATGTCTTGCCGGATTAGGTTTAGGCTCAAGCTCATACATTTATGGCTTTTTCAACGATAATGTGATTGACTTTGATATAATTCTGGGTAACGGAGAGCTTATCAAAGATGTTTCAGAAACAAGTCATTCTGACTTATTTTACGGAATTGCCGGAACTTACGGAACTATGGGGATTATTACTAGAGTAAAAATTAAATTAATACCCTGTAAAAAATTTGTTAAGGTTAATTATCATCACTATAATTCATTTGAAAATTTCTATGAGGAATTTTCTAAAATGATTAAAAATAAAAATGACGATTTCATTGAAGCGTTTGCAAATAAAAAAAATAGCTATACTATCGTTTCTGCAAATTTCATAAAAAATGTTGACCAAAACAAAGTTGCTGTGATAAAAGATAAAGATATCATGAAACAGCGCAATATGACTATCTATGCACAGATTTCAAACAAAAAAGAATCATGTTATTTGAGATTATTAGATTATTTAGAAAGATATAGTTATGCTGCCTTTTGGGGCCATTATCTTTACACACCCTACAAAAAAAGAGATTATCTATATGCTGGCCTCATGTATTCTTTAATGCCTCAAGAAATATTGGATTCTTCACCTGGGCACGGAAGATACAACATTTCAAAATATTTTCACGCTGCTAACCACATAGTCGGCGATTATTACAGAGATGAATACGTACTTGCAACAGACATTGGCGTACCATTATCTAAATTAAAAGAAGCCATGGACCTTGCCGATGAAATGACTGACACATATCCTAGGTGGATATGTCCAATTTATGACCATTTTAATCCAAAAAAAATATTTTGTACGCGAAGACCTGAACTATGTGATGATGATATAATTTTTGATTTAGGAATTTATGGAATAAAAAATACTTCTAAATCATCTAAAGAAATTAATCAAGCATTTGAAAAGTTTTCATTTGAACAAGGCATGTTTAAGGGCTTTTTTTCAACATGTTACTTTACCTATGATGATTTTTGGAATCAATTTGATAAATCAAAATATGATTCTTTAAGAACTAAATACCATGCTAAAAATAATTTTATGAATATATTTGATAAAATCAATTATCGAAGTAAGACTAAAAAAGATAATTTGCGAAGTAAACTATTCAAATTCTTTGGTAAACGATATCTTAAGCACATAAATAATAATAAAGAAAGTTTGATTCAGTAAATAATGGAAGTATTAATCGTAGGCAATAGGCCTCTTACTAAGAGTGTTATTGAATTATCAAAAAATAAATTTATTATCGCCGCCGACGGAGGCGGTGACAGGCTACTAGAGTTCGAAATTTTGCCAAACAAAATAGTTGGAGATTTAGATTCATTGTCTAAAAAAACTGCAACAGATTTGAAAAAAAGATTAGTAATAAATAAAAATACCGAAAAAACTGACTTGGAAAAAGCTGTTGATTACGCCACTGAAAGAGGCTGTAAAAAAATTAAAATTATAGGATGGTCTGGAGGCCGTATTGATCATACAATCGGGGCGCTAGGATTAGCATTCAATCCTAATATTGAACTGATAGATGATAATTTTACGATTAGCGTTGTAACAAATTTAGAAACCATCTCTGGAAAAGAAGGAACTTTATTCTCTTTAATCGGAATGCCCGAGGCTAAAGTTAGCGTGGAAGGTGCAAAATGGAATTTAAGAGAACAAAAACTAAGTATGAGCGGGCGAGGGATTCACAATGAAATTGGAAATTCTGAAAAAGTTACAGTTAAGTGTCACAGCGGAAATTTATTACTATTTAAGGGAAATTTTGTAATTGAGCACGATTAATCCTTTTTCAATTAATACTATCTAATAAATTTATTATTCTATCTGAAAATAGCTCCGCCTCTTCGATATTATGAGTAACTAATATTGCAGGACATTCTCGAGATTTCAGTAAAGCTCTTACATCATTAATCAGTTTCAAAGATAAGTCCGAATCAAGCGCACTGAATGGTTCATCTAACAACAAAACGCGAGGATTAGCTAGTAAGGCTCTTGCAAGTGCTACTCTCTGTCCTTCTCCTCCTGATAAAGTATGTACATCTCTATTTCCAAATCCAGATAACCCTACCTCAGTTAAGGCCTTATCATGATTATCTCTTGAGGCTAATGATAAATTGCCGGATACTGATAAATGTGGATAGAGTACTGGCTTTTGAAAAAGTAATCCTATGTTACGCACCTCAGCAGGACTATTTGTTATTTCTTTACCATTCAAAAAAATACTACCAGAATCCAATTTTTCAAGCCCACAAATACACCTTAAAAGCGTAGTTTTACCACATCCAGAAGGGCCGGTAATTGCTAATATTTCCCCTTTTTCAAGATTTATGCTTAGTTTATCGAATAGACTCCTTTCAAATTTTTTAGATAAGTTACGGCAATTGAGCATCAGAACATGCCCCTATCTTTTTGATTCCTAAAGCTTTCAACGACTAAAAAAAGAATCATCGTAATTATCATTAGAACTGTTGCAACCGCATTTGAGGCTGGAACTGTTAATGGATCTTTCATTGGCTTACCTCTTAAAGAGTCAATTAGCAAAGGAAGTGTCGTCCACTCCGAATTGCGAGCAACAATGAAAGATGCCCCAAATTCCCCTAGAGACATTGCTAACGTAAAAACTGTAGCAACCAATATTGAACCCTTCATCAAAGGTAATTTAATTTTTAAGAAACGATTGAGCTTACTCATTCCTAAAACCTTAGCGTTCTCCTCGTAATTCAAATCTAAAGAACGTAATGCCGGTAAAATTATTCGGACTACGAAAGGAACAGTAATTATAACATGTGCAAGCACTGGTAAAAACCAAAAATCATAAGCTGCACTCGGATTAAGTTTGATTATACCTAACATCACGCCTAAACCAATCATAGCAGCACTTAAAGCAAAAGGCAACATTGTGTATATCTCTAAAATTTTAGATAAATGTAAATTTTTTTCCTCTAGTATATGTATTGTGGATGCTAGAGCATACCCTAGAGGTAAGGCAATAATTAATGTCGTAAATGAATAAATCATTGAATTAAAAAGAGCTTCCGATAGTGGAGGGAAAGAATATGAACCTTGGAGAGCTTCAGACCAACCTGCTGTACTCCACTTAAATGAAGTTGAATCCGCGCTAGCATCTCTAACTCTTAAAGAACCTAAAATAACAGAAAGTAGAGGTAACTGCACGAAAAAAATTGCTGGAGCCAAAACAAGCCAACCCTTAGTATTTTTATTCTGGACTAAATTTTCACTCGCTTGTTGCCATTTTGTTTGTCTTTTACGCTGCAAAACTGACATTAACCATAGTGATATCAGTAATACTAAAAATTGAATTAGAGAAGCTCCGAGAACAATATCTGAAGAAGATTCCATATACCCCTGAATTCCTGATGAAGAAGAGACTTCAGCCATAGTACTTTCAAGTGTTTTGTCTCTCACGGTAATCCACTTAACAAGTGCAAATGACGTAAAAGAAAAAACAAATGTCATACAAGATGCCGCAGCAACTGCTGGTGCTAAAACAGGAATCCACAGATTTTTTAATCTTGAATAAAAAGTAACTCCATTTGGCAACAAAAGTAACTGTTCTTCTAGATTGGGATTTAATGTAGAAAGAACTGGCTCACAAAACCTGATAATTAAAGCAATATTAAACCAAGCATGAGATAAAATCAGAGTCCACCACCATGTTGATTCTTCTGTTCGTATATCTAATCCATATGGTCCCGTTATAGTCAAGACTCCCATTGCTGCAATAATAGCCGGGATAACGAAAGGTAATGTTAAAATGGACCTCAAAAAAGCCTTGAAAGGCCAACTATGTCTACCCAATACCCAAGCGATAGGAAATCCAATCAAAATTGTTAAGATTGTAGAAAAAAAGGACTGAATAAATGTAAAACCAATAGTACCTTGTGATACATAGTTTTTGTCTAAAGATTGTACCCAGAATGTAGGATTAAAACCTGATACTAAAATTAATCTATCTAAAGCAAAGACAATGGGGGCTATAGTAATTATAGTGTATAGAACAACTGCAATAGCTCCGAATATTTTTTGCAAACTATTCACTTTTAGTCATCGCAAGATTCCATTCTTCCAGCCATAATTCCATATTTCTACCGATATCATGATTAGAGATTAATGCTGGATCTGATGGAATGAGAGAGTGAAATCTATAACCATTCTCCTCAGGCAAGTCCTCACCTTCCAAGACTGAATACATTAAATTTTCAATAGGCATTTGTGAATTAACATTGGGAGAAATGAGATACTCAATAAATTTTTCTGCATTTTCCGAATTTCCTCCCTTAATTGCTGAGGCATACTCAACTTGGAAGAAGGCGGTCTTACTAATGTCCAATGAAGCTGATTTTGTCCAGTTACCGTTATACCAAGATTCAACCCCTGGTGAGTGACAATAAGAAACAGTAATGTGTGCGTCTCCAATATAACCTTCTGTATATTCTCCATAACCTCCTGTATAGTGTGTCTCATAAGCTTCTGACCAGCCTGATGTGATAATTACATCATTTTCTTTCATAGCTGTCCACCAATTACCAAAATCTTCATCATTACTCTGCCAACTAAAATAATCAAGAGTGGCTAACATGAATCCTCGGCCTGGGCTACTTGTAATTGGTGACGGAAAGGCCACTTTTCCTTTCCATTCTGGCTCAGTGAGGTCCCATAAACCGGTTGGTACTGTAAAGTTTAATCCGTCTACAACGCTTGAATCATAATTTAGGCAAATGTAACCCATGTCGAATGGAGTTGCCAACTTTCCCTCGTAGGGTTTTAAAGGTTGCATTTTAGAAGAATTAAGTCTTGAAAGGAGAGTTTGGTTAACATTTACTTCCTTTAAGAGATCTAATTCAATTGCTGTTGGCAAATATGTGTTATCCAAACCTATAGCTAAATCTATAGTGCCTGTACCTTCATTCTGTATTAAGTAACTAAGAATAGATCCTGCATCATCAACTTTTATCATTTTAATTTCTATACCTGTATTATTCTCGAATTGGGAAATCATGCTGTCAGATAATGCATTTACATCATAAGTGACTATTACTAATTCGTTATCACTTGACTCCTCTGAAAGACAACCGGAAAATAGGGGGGTGAGCACTAGAGTAACTATTACAACTTTAGTAAGAAAAAAATTATTCATGCCATAGCCTCCATACCTTTAGCCAAGTCTTCAACTATTCTGCAAACTCTCCTTTGATCATCACCAAAAATGTATAACGATGGCTCAAAACCATAACCTCCTTCATCAACTAAAGCTTCAGTTTCAATAGGCAATGAATTAACTAATAGGTCTTCCTCCTCTCGGTTAACCTTTATAGAAATTATTTTAAGATCATTAAGTAGTTCTGAAATCACTGAATCCCATCTCAGGTTAATTATAACCGAAACATTAGAATTAAATTTGCGCAAGTTTAGTAATAAATCAGACAAATGCGAAGAAGCCCCAAACTTTGGTGAGGATAATGGTCTCGCTTTACCACCTACTGGAGTTAAACGGCCTGGAAATGCAGCTATGTCTGAGCTTGAAATTGCGCCATTTGAAGCTAAGGCAATATTTACTCTCACCTGAGGTGATAGCAACGGTATTGCAGTCTCTAAACGCTTACGCATCTCTGCTATCTTGACTAAAGCTTTCTCTCTAATGTCCTGAACTGGAAAATTGATTGTTAAATCTTGATCGTCAACCACTAACTTCAGAGACCATTTGGAAGCTTCCCCAGATTTTAAAATTTCAGCTAATGAAATCGCAACTTCTTGTAGATCACTTTCCATTGGTTCATTGTATTGTATCGGCAAAGTATGCAAATAATTTCCAGCCATCACTTGGCTTATTCCTAGTGCTTGGCCTAAGTTTGACTGAGTCCAGCCTTCCTTAGATAAAATGCGGCAAGCTCGACCTCTTAATTCCTTAAATAAATTTCCGGTTAATTCAGTAGGCATCATTATTAATCACTTATAGGATTAAAGAAGGTGCTTATAAAATTCGTACAAACTTTTTAGCATGAGGTCTACTAAACGAGGTTTAGAGGCAACATAATTGACCGAACAAATACCCATTTCAAACAAAGTTTTACAGAAAATATTCGATGAAACCGGATTTGATTCCAATAATCTTTCTATTCGTGAAACTAATCGCTTAGCAACTCTAATAAGCGAAAAAGGAAATATTAATTTTGTAAGAATGGAAATGGGAATCCCAAATATCCCTACTCCAGACATTGCTAAGAAAGCTGAAAAAGAAGCAATCGACAAAGGATTGCAGGGAATCTATCCACCTTTTGACGGAATTCCTGAATTGAAAGTAGCTGGAAGTAAATTTGTCAAAGCATTTTTAGATATGGATGTGAATGCTGAACATGTAATCCCTACTTGCGGATCACTTCAAGGCGGATATATTTCTCAAGCCTTAGCAGGCAATATGCACGAAGGAAAAGATACCATTCTATACTTAGATCCAACCTTTCCAGTAACCAGATACCAAGCCAAATTCCTTGGACTGAAAAGCGAAGGGTTGGAATTGTACGATAATAGAGGTGAAGATTTAATAAAGGCTATAAAACAAAAAATATCTAAAGGAAATGTTGGTGGGTTATTATGGTCCTCACCGAACAATCCAAGTTGGTCTTGTTTAACTGAATCTGAACTTGAAGGTATTGCTAAAATATGTGATAGTAATGATATTTTAGCTATAGAGGACCTAGCTTATTTAGGCATGGATTTTAGAAAAGATTATTCAAAACCTAATGCAGAACCTTTCATACCTACTATCGCAAAATTTGGTGAAAATTGGATAACCTTAATTTCAGCCTCAAAAGCATTTTCATTTCCTGGACCAAGATGCGGTTTAGCGATAATTTCACCTCATTTGAATAAAAGAGAATTTACCCAATTAGGAAAATTCTGTGGTCGTAAAAGATTCGGACACGCTTTCTCGTTAGGTGGACTATATGTTACTACTTCTGGAGCCACACACACTGCACAATATGCTCTAGCTAAAATGCTAGAAGAATCTACAAACGGAAACTACAATTTTGTTAAAGTTACCAGCGAATACGGAAAACGTGCAAAGAAAGTTAGTAAAATTTTCTTAAAACATGGATTTAAGCAAGTTTATGAGAAGGACATGGATGAAACTGTAGGTAATGGTTTTTATCTTACTATGTCATATCCTAATTTTGATGGTAACGATTTAATGATTGAACTAATGAAATATGGAATTTCAACAATTACTCTAAAATCGACCGGCTCAAATAGGCATGAAGGATTGAGAGTTTGCATCTCCTTTGTGAGCGAAAGTGAGATGTCTGCTTTAGACGAGAAATTAAAAATATTTAAGGAGAATAACAGTTGAAACCGGACGAAATAGATTTTGATAGCTTAACATTTAGTTTTACCCAAACAAGATCTATGTTTGTAGCAAAGTGCAGGCTCGGAGAGGAATGGGAAAAAGGCGAGCTAAAACCTTTTTCAAATTTGAGTCTTTCCCCTGCTGCAGTCGTCTTAAGTTATGGTCAAGGTCTTTTCGAAGGTATGAAAGCTTATAGGTGGGACAATGGTGAAATTGCAATGTTTAGACCTGAAATGAATGCTAAAAGAGCTGCAAATGGATGCACACGGTTGTCCATGCCTGAGATACCTAGTTCACTATTCATTAATGGAGTAAAAATGGTTGTAAAAGACAACACGGACTATATTCCAAAAACTGAGCAAGGTGCACTTTACGTACGTCCTATAATATTCGGGTCTGGAGAGGGTGTAGGTGTTGCACCATCTGCCGAATACAGATTTATAGTGTATGTAAGTCCTGTTGGACCTTACTTTAAAGGAGGATTAAAGCCAATAAAATTAGTTGTAACAAAAGATTTTCACAGAGCTCCTTTGAAAGGGACTGGAGGCGTAAAAGCAATAGGAAACTATGTTCCTGGAATGCTGCCTAGCAGTATAGCAAAGTCAAAAGGATATGCTGAAGTAATTTATCTGGATGCTGCGGAAGAAAAATATATTGAAGAGGTAGGGGCGGCTAATTTTTTCGCTGTACTAGGTAACAAGCTAGTAACTCCTGAATTAACAGGTTCAATATTGCCCGGAATAACGAGAGACTCCGTAATACATTTAGCAGAAACTAAATTGGGATTGGAAGTTGAAGAAAGAAGAATTAGTGTACGTGAAGCTTTGGCTGCTGATGAACTTTTCTGTGCAGGAACTGCAGCAATTGTTGCCCCAATTGGCCTAATAAATTATGAAGGAAAAGATTATGTTTTTAACGATGGAGACATTGGAAACATTACTACCGAACTATACAACTATCTAACAGGCATACAATTTGGAACTTCTGAAGATGAATTTAATTGGATGGAAAAAATATAACGTAATTTATACCCCTGCCTTCTAGATTTTACAGAGCATATGTCAAAATTAAGCAAATTATTCAGCCAAAAATTAAAGAATAAAACTGTAAAGGTAGGAATTATTGGAATGGGGTATGTTGGAATTCCTCTAGGTTTAGAATTTGCTAAAAAGAAATTCAACGTACTAGGGTTTGATAAAGATAAAAAAAGAGTTGAAGACATAAAGGCTGGATCTCAAGTAATGAAACATATTAATGAAGAGAATATGAGAGAATTCATTGATAATGGAGGGTCTGCAACAACCGATTTTACAAAAATCAATGCCATGGATTGTTTAATTATTTGTGTGCCTACTCCTCTTGATATACATGAACAGCCAGATATGAGCTATGTAGAAAGTGCCACCAACTTAATTAGCAAAAATATAAAGAAAGGACAATTAATTGTTCTTGAGTCTACCACTTATCCCGGAACAACTAGGGAGCTAGTAAAACCTATTTTGGAAAAATCTGGATTAAAAGCTGGAAAAGAATTTTTCTTGGCCTATTCGCCTGAAAGAGAAGACCCTGGAAATAAAGATTTTAACGTTTCTGAAATCCCAAAAGTAATTGGAGGATACACTAAAGAATGTTTGAATGTTGCCAATTCGCTTTACAAAAATATAGTTTCTAAGACCGTAAAAGTTAGTTCTATGGAAACTGCAGAGTCAACTAAATTAATGGAAAATATATTCCGTGCAGTAAACATTGCTATGGTTAATGAAATGAAATTAATATTATCAAGAATGAAAGTTAATATTTGGGAAGTAATAGAGGCCGCAAAAACTAAACCTTTTGGTTTTATGCCATTCTATCCGGGCCCAGGGATGGGGGGGCACTGTATACCTATTGATCCTTTCTACCTTTCGTGGAAAGCAAAGGAGTATAATACTGAAGCTAAATTCATTGAATTGGCTGGAGAAATTAATCGCAAAATGACTGAGAACATCTCGCACAGAATTGGTAAAGCACTGAACGACGATGGAAAAAGCATACGAAATAGTAAAATAATGATTTTAGGAGTAGCCTACAAAAAAGACATAGACGACATGCGTCAATCTCCTGCTTTAAAATTAATTGATTTACTAGAGTTTAAGGGTGCTCGAATATCATATCACGATCCCTATGTTAAGAAGCTAAACGATAAAAAAAGTGTAGAACTAACTTCTAAAAATATTGAACTGCAAGATGCGTTAGTGATAACTACTGATCATACAAATATTGATTATGACTTAATCGGAAAACACGCTAAATTAGTAATTGACACGAGAAACGCAATGGCCAAAATTAGTAACCCTACTGCCCGTATTTTAAGCGCGTAGGCATGTATAAAACTCAAACGATAAAAGAAAAAATAGTAGAAAGGTATAGTTCTCTCGTAGATAATTCTGACCAATTTACAAATGCTGTAAAGAAACCCCTAAAGCAAACATTTCGCATAAATTCCATTAAGGGCGATAAAGACAAAATACTAAATGACATGAGAAACTATGATGCTAGTATAAAAAAAATACCATGGTGTGATAATGCTTTTGAAACTGATTTAACAAACCTAGGAAGTAGCATTCAGCATTTTTCCGGTCAAATTTACATTCAGGAATTAACATCTATGGTACCACCTCTAATAGTGTCTAATATAATTAAACAAAAAACTGTTTTGGACTGTTGCGCAGCACCAGGTTCTAAAACGACTCAAATGGCTGAAATAATGAATAATGAAGGACATATAATTGCTAATGATGCGAGGCATGGAAGAATAAAGTCACTGAGAGGAAATTTAGATCGGCTGGGAATAACTAATACAACCGTCACATTGAGAGATTTTAACTCATTTCCAAATACAAGTGCGGACGTTTATCTTGTAGATGCTCCATGTAGCTCAGAAGGTACAATCAGAAAAAAAAACGCAGTGGCTAGAAAGTGGAGGCAACATGATTACGACCGTTTTAGTAAATTACAAAAGAATTTACTAAAGAAAGCTTGTGAAATGGCACCTAAAGGCAGTACCATAATTTATTCAACCTGTACTTTAGCGCCTGAGGAAAATGAAAATGTCATTAGTCAAATACTTGATGAAGAAGATATTGATCTGAAAAAAATAAATATTAATGGCTTAAAATTAGATAATGGAGTAACTAATTGGAAAGAAGAGGATTACAATAAAGAAGTTAAGAAATGTGCTAGGATGTGGCCTCATCACAATGATACCGACGCATTCTTCTTGGCTAGGATGGAAAAATGTTGAAATTAATTGAAAAAGAGAAAAAAGATGACATTATTAAATATTGTCTCGAAAGATTCGGGCTAAGGCAGAAAAATTTAGAACGCTATCATTGGTACGAAGGATCTAAAAATAGAATATTTATCGGGCCTGAAAAAGTTAAAAGAATCAATCCTGAAAGTTTAGGGTTGTGTATTTTTAGATTAGATAAAACGCCAAAACCCACTACTAATTTTATTCAACTTTTTGGTGAAAAAATTAATAAAAATTATATAATTCTAAATAAAACGGAAACTGTAAAAATTTGCAAGGGGGAAAATTTAAAAAAGAAAATTGATGTTGAAGCAGGATTTGTGGCTTTAAAATACAAGAGTATAAGTTTAGGATGTGCCCATTGGAATGGTGAAATTATTAAAAACCAAATTCCAAAATCAAAATTTTGTAATATTAATTTCCTGTAGTAGGGGTTTTACTTAATTATCAGTGCTTATAGGCCTAAAATGGGTCAAATGACCTTCGATTTCGAAGCTGATGATAATGAACCTGAAGAATCACAGGTTAAGGAAAAAACAGAAGTTAAACCTAAATTAGAAGAAAATAAAAAAGAAGAAAAGATAATCAAGGCTAAAATAGAGGAAAAAAAACCAAAGAAAAAAGCAAAAAGGAAAACGAAAGCGCATCAACTCGCTAAAGAACAGCGAGACATACCCGTTTCCGAATTCTTTGAACAGAATCGGCATATCTTGGGATTTGACAATCCAACCCATTCTCTAATTACTGCTGTTAAGGAAGGAGTAGACAATAGTCTTGATGCATGTGAACAAGCTGGTATCTTACCTGACTTAAAAATTGAGATAAGCACTCTTGCAAAAGATGAACTAGGTATTGCAATTGAAGACAACGGCCCAGGTATCGTTGAAGAGAATGTGCCTAATGTATTTGGAAGGCTATTATACGGATCAAGATTTGGCAGTGGAAAGCAGTCAAGAGGACAACAAGGCATTGGCATTTCTGCAGCCATAATGTATGGTCAATTAACTACTGGAAGATCTGCAACTATCTCTACGAGAATTTCTGAAGAACATTTAGCTACTCGTATTACAATGAAGCTAGATACACGAAATAATAGAGGTAATGTTGAGAGAACCGAAGATTTCATTTGGAAAGATGTAGAAAGTATACCTGACGAAGACGGGATATATCCTGAAAAATTTCACGGAACTAGAGTTGAATTCGCAATAAAGGGGCGATATCGTGAGGCTAGGCCCTCTGTATTAGAATATCTAAAGTCAACTGCAATAGTTAACCCTCATGCGAAAATAATATTCATTAATCCTGACGAAAAAGTATTTCTATTTGAGAGAGGAAGTCCTGATCTTCCTAAATTACCTAGTCAGGGAGTTAAACCTCATCCCCATGGAGTTGAATTAGGTCAATTGATGAGAATGGCACATCACAGCAAAGAATACCAAATGGGTCATTTCCTGCGAAAAGACTTATCATCTATGGGTACAAAAAGTATAAGTGATGTACTAGTTAAAGCTAAGTTATCGCCTTATGTCAGACCTCAAGATATAACCAGGTTAGAGGCGAAGGCACTGATTGAATCATTCAAAACTACCTCCATCAGAACTCCGACGAGCGGAATCTTGGTTCCTATCGGGCCTAAATTAATCAAGCTAGGACTTAAGCAAGTTCTGGAAGAATATAGGCCTGATTTCTTTACTCTTCCAATCAGTAGAACTCCTTCTGTATTTGCAGGCACTCCTTTCCTTGTTGAAGTTGGAATGGTTTATGGTGGGAATTTACCAAAAGATCAGCCTGTTCAAATTTTAAGATTCGCAAATAGAGTTCCTCTTCTTTATCAGGCAGGAGGTTGCGCAATAACAAAAGCAGTTCAAGGAATAAATTGGAGGAATTATGGTTTGGAGCAAAAGAAAGGAAAGGGAACTCCTAATGGTCCCGCTATTATCTTAGTACATGTAGCGTCAACCAACATACCATTTACCTCTGAAGCTAAAGAAGCAATAGCAGATATTTCTGAAATAAAAAAAGAAATTAAATTGGCATTAAGAAATAATGCGAAAACGCTCTCAAAACACCTTAAAAAGCAGAAAAAAAGAGCTAAAGTTAGTGAAAAGTTTGATTTAGTTCAAAAAGTATTACCTGCTATAGCTGAAAAAACTTCTAGCGTAGTAGGAAAACCTGTTCCTAATCTTGATAAAGTTGTAGCTGCAATAATGGATGTAGTATGGATAGAGGAAGAAATCGAATTTAGTGATGGAAATATTGAAATTGAAATAAAAATTATTAATTACAGATTAAGATCTGCCAACTTTAAACTCAGAGCTGAAGTTCCAGGACATGAAATAAAGGAGGCTGAACCTAGGCCTGGAAAAAGAGAGGGAAACCATGTCATCTGGTCAGTAGGACTACCCACAACTGAATCTGCAAAATATAAATTTCTTGTTCCACAAGCTAACAGGAGTAGCTTCGAAGGACTTGAATTGTGGGTCGAAGGAATAGACTCTACTAATATAATCGGTGCTGAGGCATGGACTGGAGTTATTGATCCTGGAATTAATGAAGCTATGGAAGCTGAAAAACAAGGCCTTGCTTAGATGGATTTACCAAATTACCTTAGAAAAAAAAGAGGTAAGCTAGAATTAAAAAAAGGTAAAAAATGGATTACGTGGAATCCTTACCATTCTAAATTAGCTGCTTACTTGCTGGGTAGTGGAGAAAATTGGCCTTTTACCAGGGAAAGTAAAGTTCTTTATTTGGGTGCAGCTGAAGGAAATACAGTAAATTTCTTAAGCAACATATGCATCGAAGGACGAATTATTGCTATAGATATTTCACGTATATCTATGATTGAGTTGGTAACACTAGCTGAAAAAAAAAGAAATATAATTCCTTTTTTAGGAGATGCGCATTTCCCAGAAAAATATAGAAACCATGCAGGAAATCCAGATATTCTTTACCAAGATATTGCACAGGCCGATCAGGTAAATATATTTGTGAGAAATTATAAATATTTTAAACCAAAATACGGATTTTTGATGATTAAATCCCACTCGATATCAGGGAAAGAAAGTGAAGTATATTCTGAAACTAAAAAAATATTGAAACAAAATTTTGATGTTGTTAAAGTAACCAATATTTCAAAATGGGCTAAGGGCCACAACGCTTACTACATAGAATAATGGAGCCATCGGTGGGAATCGAACCCACGACCTGCGCCTTACCAAGGCACCGCTATACCCCTTAGCCACGATGGCTCATATTTGTGACTAAAGGGGGCTAAAAAAGAGTTTATCAAATAATTTAAAATAATAAAATGTAACCCATAGCCTATTACACCCTTTGCTAATCGGTGTTAAATGGTTTATCAAAAAACATGGTAAAGTACATAACAAATAGAAAAAGCAAAGATGAAGTTCTAAGCGGATTTGAACCATTAATTAGTAAATGGTTTAATTCTAAATTTGATGATTTAACGCCGCCACAATCAATGGCAGTTCCGCTGATACATGAAAAAGAAAACGTATTGGTTTCTAGCCCTACCGGATCTGGGAAAACTTTAACCGCTTTTTTGAGCATAATTAATAATTTTCTTAAAATTCACAAAGATGGGAATTTTAAAGATGGAGTGCATGCAATATACGTTTCTCCTTTGAAAGCTTTAGCAAATGATATTGATAGAAATTTAAGACAGCCACTGGATGAAATGATGGAACTCGCTAAAGAATTAGAAATAGATACTCCGGAAATCAAGGTAGCTGTAAGATCTGGCGACACCTCACTAAAAGAAAGGGCTAGAATGGTTAGAAAGCCTCCTCACATTTTAATCACTACTCCTGAGAGTTTAGGTTTATTATTGTCATCCAAAAAATTTAGAGATCATTTTACAAAAACAAGATACATCATACTTGATGAAATACATGATTTAGCAAACAATAAAAGAGGTACACATCTTTCTCTGTCCGTTGAAAGATTAGCTCAGATTATAGAAAAAGAGCCCGTAAGAATTGGTTTATCTGCAACACAGGCTCCGATTGAAGACATTGCAGGATTTTTAGGAGGTTATAACAATGGAAAACCAAGACCTGTCAACATAGTCGATGTTAAGGAAAGAAAACATTTGGATCTTAGAGTGTTATGCCCTGTTGATAATTTAACACTTCATACAACTGAAGTGATAAATTCAAAAATGTATGATTTGCTAGTTGATTTAGTAAAGGATCACCGAACCACGCTTATATTCACAAATACAAGGGCTGGAACTGAATCAATAGCAGTTCAATTAAAAGAAAGAGGTATAGAAAAATTAGCAGCTCATCACGGATCGTTATCCAAAGAAATGAGGCTAGATGTGGAAGAAAAATTAAAAGCTGGCGAAATGGATGTTGTTGTTTCTTCAACAAGCCTTGAATTAGGAATAGATATTGGGTATGTAGACTTAGTTGTACAAATTGGTTCACCAAAATCAATTGCTAAAGGGTTACAACGAATTGGAAGGGCTGGACATGCATTGCGGGCCGTTTCTAAAGGAAGGCTTGTTGTTTTTGATTCTGATGATTTAATTGAATGTGCAGTTTTAGTGAAATCTGCATATGAAGGAGAAATAGATAGAGTTTCTATTCCTGAAAGAGCTACTGATGTTTTAGCCCAATCGATAATTGGAATGTCTTTAGATCGTAAATGGGATAGTGATGAAATGTATAATCTTGTTACTTCTGCTTATCCTTACCGAAATTTATCAAAGAATGAATTTTTAGATGTACTAGATTTTCTAGGGGGCGACTCGCTAGAGAAACACGGCGTCTATCCTAAAATATGGTATGATAAATCAGAGAAAGAAATTGGAATAAAAAGAGGCTCCAGACAAATATACAATATGAATATAGGAACAATCCCTCAAGAAATAAACTATACTGTAGTCTTGGAAGGCAGAGGAGCTCAGCTAGGTAATTTGTCCGAAAAATTTGTTGAAAATCTTTCAAAAAATGATATTTTTGTTCTTGGAGGAAGAACATACCAATTTATTGAGTCGAAGAGGTCAACTGTTGTAGTAAAAGATGGTTTAGGAAGAAAACCAACAGTACCTTCCTGGTCTGGAGAAATGCTTCCTCGCTCTTTCGATTTGTCTGAATCCGTTGGTCGATTTAGAGCTGAAGTCGAAAAAAGATTAGATTTACCTGAAAACAAAATTATCGAATGGCTTGAAGATGAATTCAGATTAGATAAAGGAGCTGCAAGAACTATACTGTCCCACCTTGATGAACAAAATAAAATTTGCGGATTTGTACCTTCTGACAAGCATCTCATGGTTGAAGGATATCTTGATAATAGGGGAAGAAGCGGTGCTATTTTCCATTTCCCATTTGGGCGAAGAGTTAATGACGCCTTAGCGAGAGCTTTTGCATTTCAACTAGGTAAAGAAGTAGGAAGTAGCGTTAGAATCTCTTTGAGTGATGATGCTTTTCTTCTAACTTTTCCTAATAGGCTAGCCATAGAGGGAATTGCTGATAGGCTTATGCCGAATTCATTGGAACCATTACTAAGAAAGGCAATTAGCAACACTGAAATTTTTGCACAGCGATTTAGACACTGTGCAAACAGATCTTTTATGGTCCTTAGAAATTACAAAGGAAGAGAAATATCTTTACCAAGGCAACAATTACGTACTTCCCAAGTTTTAGAAGCAATAAATGAAATTGATACATTTCCAATGCTTGAAGAAGCATACAGGGAAGTACTTTATGACGCATTTGATTTAAAAAATGCGCAACTAATTATTGATGAAATTAAGAATGGAAATCGCAAAATTGATTACAGAACATATTCTCCAGTGCCCTCACCCTTATCTCACAGCTTAATTTTGTCTGGACTTAGTGACATTGTTTTGATGGAAGACAGATCTGCTCTTTTAAGGGAACTGCATACTCAAGTCTTAGGAAGAGTTTTAGAGCAGGGTGACGGGGAAAAGCCTAGATTTGAAAAAGAACTGATTGAAGGGTATTTTAATGAGAAAAAACCAATTATTGGAAGTAGAGAAGGTATAATTCAGGCTATTAAGCAAATTGGAGGAATTTACTTGCTGAATGATAGAGTAAAGTCATCCTATCGAATGTCAGATATGGCATCTACAGAGATGCAGGATTTGTGTCAAGATTTAATAAGTGAGGGGCTAGTTGAGTCAGTTTGGACCGAAGATAAGGATGATTTATTCGTAATTCCTAAGCTTGTACCATATTATCAAGCAATATATTGCAGTGATGACAAATTATCAAAAAACGCAAAGAAGGCATATGATGGTTTAAAGGGGACAAAAGAGATTAAATCTAAAAAAGTTTCCCAAGAGCTAGAGAAAAAATACTTAGTTTCCAAAACTACAGAGGGACTTCGTAAGAGGAAAATCGAAAAGACTGTTTCATATGAAAAAGCACTGGATTGGCTAATCACTAAACACCTTGGTTTTAGTGGTCCACAAGCAAAAGAAGAGATCGCACTAGAATTAAAATTACCTGAAGAAATTATTAGCCAATCACTTTACGATCTTGAAGAGCAAGGAATTATTCAAGGAGGGAATTTCATTCTGGGTAGAAATATGCCTCAATACTTGCTAGCTGAAGATGTCATATATTTAGAAGCTCAGTCAATGGGAGACATAGATGTTATTTCTGAGAAAATATTAAGAGAATATATTGATCAAAAATTATTTAAGAAATTTTCAAGTCTGCAAACCCTTTTTGATCAACATAATGATGTTTCTTCACCGAGAACTGTATTTCATAGGTTGGAAAAGCCTGATTTAGAAGAATGGTGGGAATGGAGAGACTCTGATGCTATTTTACAAGGCAGATTTTTAGCTGGTAGACTGAGGTATGTTCCTGCTAATAAAATAGGCATGTATCAGGCCCTCTTTAGGAGAGAACCTGAGGGTAAAATTCAAAACTTAATTGTTGACATGCTAAAAAGAAGCCCCCCTCTTTCAAAAAGTGAAATTGCTAAAGAATTAGAAATTAAAAGTGATTTAGTTGATGGCGCATTGAGGGCCTTAGAAGAAAAATTAATGATACATAGATACAACAGACATCGAAACCCATGGACTACGCATAATAGATATAGACTTCTTAATGAATACTCAGCTCCTGAAAAACCTGAGAAAAATCTAATTATTGAACAGCTAAGGAGTACTGGACCTCTTACTTTTGCAGAACTAAGAAGAGAATGTGGTCTACCTCTAAATATAACAAGAAGTATCCTAAACCAATTGCAAGAAGAAGATTTAGTTGCAAAAATTGTCGTGGTTGGAGCTACAAGATTGTTTGAATACTGCCTCACCGAAGAACTTGAAAATATAAAAAATACTGAGGAAAAAAATCAGACTCGCGTTATTTCTTGGAGAGATCCTATTCTTACCCATATTCGTCGTGAAATGTATTCTCATTATGGTGAAGCCTGGACTAATCCCATAATTTCGGGAGGTATGGTTGCTGGATACATGGAGGCATGGGCTATGTCAGGATTACTTGATGTGAGAGAAATTGTTTTAGAAGATAACACATCAATCTCTGATTTCATTGATGCGTTAGATGAATTTGCAACCTATCAGGAAAATTTCAATAGTAATATCATCAGAGTTAAGGCATTTTCAAGTACTAAAGTTGAAGAACTCGACGATAAAATAATCGAACAGTTTGAAAAGAAAGGTTATCAGAGAATAAGAAATTGGCTTGTAAAAGGTCCAGTTATTAACAAAGAATACCAAGAAAGAGAAATTTATGGATATCTTCTTTGGAGGCAACGCATTAATCCTGAAAGAAGATTTCGAAATGCTGCTGAAGCTTTCCGTGAAATGGGTGGTGTAAGATCTGAATATGAATTGTCGCTGAGAGTTCAGGGTAGATTCTTTCATCCTCGAGACTATGGCAATGAAATGGAACTAGTTCAAGGGGTTATGATACCAGGATATGCAACGTATTGTAATGTAAGAGATGCAATCATTTACCGTGATGCTAGAAATGTTCCTCCTGAATCAGATGATAGGCGATTATTAGCTCTTGCAATTGACTCTAAGGGACTTCCACGTGAGGAATTGTATCGAAGAAGTGGGATGGATCCGGATTCTTTCAAGCTTTCTTTAGCAAGACTTTATCAGTCACTAAATTTAGTTAGAACTGCCAGAGGAAATTATAGGACTTTGCCTGTTAATAGAGTATATGAACCTGAAGAAGCGCGCTTTCAAGTAGTAAAAAGGCTAATTTTATCATTTGGGATTGTCTCAGCTGAAGGACTGGGAATGCTACTTAAAGGTGAAATTCCTATGGCCGAATTACGGAAAATTTTACTCCGCTTAGAAAAAGATAATGTATTGGTTAAAGGATTTCTAAAAGAAGGAAGTGAAACACTTTACTGGATTGTAAAGGACGATATTGATTACATTAAAGGCCATTTATTCCAAGGTAGTTTTGTATTAAATCAAGGAGATCGCTTAGCACATTACCTCAGCGAAGATGTTAAGAAAAAATTTGGTTTAGGTGCATGTAATGTAATTTTTAGTTCAACTAGGATGACTGGTGCTTTTAAAATGTCAAAAAGAGGGAAGGATGTCATAATAACTGAATTTGTAGGGGAAAACCAAGAGAGGCGCGTTATTGAGGCATGGTGTAGGCAGTGGAGACTAAATTTGGAATGGGATTTGAAATCTGAAGAAAAAGTAGAGATCTAATCAAAATAACTGTAAACTTCATTTGGCAAATCTGTATGTATTTTATGAACTTGCTCATTAGATAAAATGCCGTTTTCTACAGCTCTTAATGTCTTACGCGGAACTGTTTTTGGACCCATTACTGCACCAGGTCTTTTGGGATCATCTAAATAATCTGTCTCTAGCATAAAATCAAATTTAGTATTTGCTGCATATTCTATATTTTTTGTAGATGCAATTATTGAAACGGTGAGGTTGTGAGGTTCTTCGATTGCTCCTGGACCTCCATAATGCTTCACTAATTTTTCTTTTGGGAAATTTACCTTAGAAGCTATTTTAGACAAATCTGCCATTACTTCAGGCGTTCCTGTTTCTGTATGCAAAACTACAGGTGCGTCAACATCTTTAGCCCTCTGTAAAGATTCTCTCAAAATTTGATTAGATAATTTCCAAATTGAATCTTCAACCTCAAAATGCGGTCTACCTAGCTCACCTAAACCTACAATGGACTTCTCATCTACCAGTTCCGTACAAAATTCTACAGCGTCAAGATACATCTCAGAAGCTATTTCTTTATCCATAAAGTCTAAAAGTTTAATTAAATCAATGGGATGTGGGGATGCTACTATAGCTACCTTAGCGCCTACTTCTCTAGCTTTTTGACCTAATTTTAGAGTAATACTTACTTGTTTTTTAAAGTCTTCAAGTTTCTTCCATTGAAAATAAGGTTTATTCACTAAAACTAATCTCGTGCCTCCTGCATTCAAAAAATCCTTTACAGCTAATTCTTTACGGCCCTTTGGATCTAAATGAAAGTGATTGTCTGTAATTTCCACAGATTGTAATTAGAATACTATGTATAGGCTTTATCCAAGAGATAAGATAATATTTAATATCGTCTGCTTGTTCGATTAGTAGTATTATGAGAGCTTTCAGAATTCTATCAGCAATGATTTTGCTCACTAGCATTATTTTTTTACTCGGAAATACCAGTGCAGATGACCCTGAGTTTGACTTTAGATTTGACGAGCCTAATGACGGTACAGGCTCTGTCGATCCTGAAACTACCATTGACTTGAGAGTTGCAATTGAAAATTACTTGGATGAGCCCAGAGAATATGAATTATATATCACAAATTCAGATGATTTGGAAAGTAATGGATTAGATGCATGGTGGAGCAGTGATGGACAAGATGACCTCTCAACTGAATCTACTCAATTGCCTGCTGTTGATGTTGCGGATAACTCTGTGGCTAGTGGAATAACTGTCACCATTCGAGCTACTGAAAATGCTGTTTATGGACAATATAGTGTAAGCTTAAAATGTAGGGATAAAGAGAATAGCGATCCAGAGGGAAACAAGCAAGTTATCGACTTAACTGTTAACGTTAATGAAAGAGCCGCTGTATCTTTAGAAGTAGCAAATGATGGCAGTACTGAAGGCTCTGTTGACATAGGTAGCGAATCTACATATGAAATTAAAATAAACAACGAAGGAAATAAACAAGACACTTTTAGTTTATCGTTATCTTTAAACTCCTGGGACGCTGAATTTGAAGACGATTCTGTAACTATTGAAGCATTTTCGAGCCAAGTAGTCATACTGACAATTGAAGCGGAAAATAACGTGGACTACGGAGATACAGATGATTTAACTGTAACTGCTACATCTGGTAATGATGGGGACGTAGAAGATGAGCTAGAGTTGAAAACTTTTGTTAGAGTTTTTTACGGAATAGGACTTACTGCAACATCGAGCAATGTGGAAGGTGAGCCTGGCGCAACTGTAAATTTTAACTTTAGAATTTTAAACAAATGGTCTGAAAGCGTAAATTATGAAATTGTCAAAAAAGATTGGTATCAAGGAACTGAAAATAATAGACCTGATGGTTGGACTTGGAGTGATGGGACTGGAACATTAGATTCTTATGAAGAAAGCTCTTCTGCTAAAGTTACAATAGGTATTTCCTCTGGAGCTGACGCTGGAGATGTTGTTACAATAATCGTAAAAGCCAAAGTTAGTGGAGACAATGATGAAATCGGAGTAGTTGAGATGGAAATTGAAATAACTGTTCAAGGTGATTATAACGTTCAAATTGTATTACCTCAAAGTGATCAAATTACACTAGACTCAGGAAAAACTGTTAGTATTTCTCAATATGCGAAAGTGAAAAATTTTGCAGATGTGAGCGATATTGTTGATATTACTGCAAATTGGGAAATGGGGGGTAACGATTGGGAGCTCGATGTACCTGAGTCGATTACAATTGAAGCAGGAGGAGAAAAACCAATATACCTAAGCGTTAAAGCTCCGGACAGTGCTGCTGGAAATCAGGCAATATTAAAAATAAGAGTTCAATCTAACGGCGATGTTACAAAATATGATGAGACCACCATTACTTTCCGAGTGAATAGTGCTGCCAATACTGCAGGGCCTGAAACCGAGCAACTTGATGAAGAGGGGGGCTTACCACAATCAACAATAATGGGATTAGTTGGACTTGTTTTAATTATAGGCTTAGGAAGCGCAGCTGTTTTTGGACTTCAACAAAAATCCAAAGGTGCTTTTGGAGGGTCTGATAATCAAGCAAGTGATTTCAGTGACGAATGGGCCGGTATGGAAGGTGGGGCTGCACCTCCTATGGCACCTCCACAAACTCCGCCGCCTGCTGCACCTCCTGTAACACCTCCACCTGCCGCCGCACCTCCTGTAACACCTCCACCTGCCGCCGCACCTCCTAGTACTGCTGCAGTACCTGAACCTGCCGCTGCACCGCCTCCGCAACCTGAGGCCCCTACACCGCCAGCTCCAGCTGCACCTACACTACTGACGATTACTGTCCCTGATGGTGTTGTGGCTGGACAGCAAATTCAAATTAAAGCTCCAACAGGACAATTAGTTAATGTAAAAGTCCCAGAAGGATGTGGACCTGGTTCACAATTCAAGATACAAATTTAAGCAGGCGTGGTCTAGTCTGGTATGACTAGGGGTTTCCAACCCCTCAACCTGGGTTCAAATCCCGGCGCCTGCACCAAATTCTCGACTGACGGCAAACGTTTTCATCACTATATTGAATCTTAAACATAATACCCCAAATACTAGGGTGTCATAAGGGGATAGTCTATCTTTTACAAATTACTTATTGAGATTGTGGGCGTGGTAGGATGTTTTTACTTATGGATAAAATAACTCTAATGGCCTTCAAATGGGCCCAAAAATTTATCTCCATTGAAATGAATCAAATGGTCTGGCTGATTTGAAATCCAAACTTCTGTTTCCCAAGCTATATCTGTCGCAAATGTTCTGAATGTTTTACTTTCTAGGAATGCAGTAACGAAAACAGGAGAAGAGTTGCTATCTTTCAATAATTCTTTGAGTTCTACAACTCTTTTTTCTGATATCGGCCCGACACTAGTAACTGCTTCAATGAGGAATAACCAATTTTTCTTTTCATCATAAAGCATAACGTCTGCCAGCTTATCGTGTTCAGTTAATTTAATTCCTATTTCTTTTAATTTTTTCTTATCTATAAAGAAATCCTTATTCTCTTGGTCACTGAGATAAACCAACTCTGCTCCCGGAGAAAATCTTGGCCCGAATTCTTCTATGACTTGGACTTGTAATTCATTATGCTTTCCCGGTGATAAAGTGGCTGTAACACCATCTGGCAATTTTACCGGAACTCTATGAAACTCACGGACTTTTTGATACTTTTCAATTATAGAATTAGACTTACTTACAAAATTTTCTAATTTCCTATCCCACTTATCTGTGTCATACGCTTGAATTACCTCTAATGCTTCAGGTGTTATAGCATAATGAGTCTTACTACTATTAGTTGGAAGGTTGGGATTGTCCGGATTTTTGATTAATATGCCTGATTGAACCATATGGTGAATAGCATTTTTTCTAAAGCTCTCTCTTGAGTTTTCGGCATAAGTTACACCTAAATCCTCATTGATATAATCCATAATTCCTTTTCTCAATGTCCAACTTTTCCTAGTAGCCTGCTCCCAATTGTTATCAAGATTAACTCTACAAAAAGCCATAAACGTAAGTCCTGCCATTTTTCCATCTCGACTCTTAGGAAATCCCAAACATTCCATTATGTGTCTGGATTCAATTAACTTCTTTCCAAGAATACTTTCCATTGATTTACCATTTGCAGGTATACCTGTTAAAGTTGTCTGTACTCTTTCCTTAACTGGAACCCAAGTAGAATCATCACCGTTTTTTTCTAAGTATTCTTTAACGGCTTGAGCTAAACGTCTAGCAAATAAGGGAGGGACTGCGTTTCCAATTTGATAATATTGCTCCATTTCAGTACCTGTAAATTCAAACCAATCTGGAAAACTTTGTAATCTAGCAGCTTCTCTTACCGTTATTCTTCTTCTGCGGCCATCTGGAAGCATAACGCGGTGCATATCTGAGGTTGCTGCTGCAATATTTCTACAGGTTAATGTTCTTGCAGGTATTTCTAAGTGTAAATCTCGAGGCCTACTTACTTTTGACTTCTTTTCATATGCAAGAATATATTTCTCTTGAGCTTCTGTAAGAAATTTAGATTTATCATTAAATTCTGTAGCTAATTTACCTAAAGCCTCACCTGCTGTAACATATTTTTTCTTAGTATGTGTTTTTACTGGAAATGAAAAATCCTTCTTGGTTCCGACGACAAATATTCTATTTCTCGTTTGAGGTACTCCATAATCTGCGCAATTAATTACTTCTAAATTTATATTATATTCCAAACTTGATAGTTCCTCAAGTATCTCCTCTAGATACCATTTATGTCTTTCAAGAGTCATACCTTTAACATTTTCAAATATGAATACTTTAGGTTTAATTTTTTTTACAGCTGATATAAATATAGGAAAACCATCTCTTGAATCTTTCAAACCTCTTTTACCTCCTATTTCACTAAAAGGCTGACAAGGAGGGCCTCCAACTAATACCGCAGATTCAAATATCTCTGTGTCCTTACTTAATTTTACATTTTCACAATGGCCTTCCAAGTTCTTGTTATAAGTGTCACAATAAGTTGAATCCATTTCATATCCAAATGTTTCAAAACCAACAGATTCAAAACCTAAACTCAAACCACCGGCTCCTGCGAATAAATCTACTACAATTGGTAGGTCTGCATCAATGCTGGGTTTTAGATTTTTTTCTATCTCATTGAGGTATGTCACTAAAGCCTAGACGTACGCGATAATTTAAGTCATATTGCATCAAACAACATTAATGTAACATTCGTACATTATGTACATAACATATACAACATTAGAGAACATATATTAGAGGACATACATATACGTACATAATAATACACATATGTGATCCAAACGTTTGTAAATAATACATATACGTACTATAGAACATACATATATGTACATAAGAAAGAAACCTATACACAGACGTTCACAAAGTATTCTACAAACGTTCGTATATCGGTGCTAATGTTCCTTACTTATTCCTAATAACTGAGTACGGATAAGACCAATTTGTACCCTATCACTGAAGATACCTTATTTTTTAAAGAACGCAGGCTTAGGAAGATATGGACGATTCGGTTGATGTAAAAGCAATAAGACACATTATGCAAACATTATTTTCATTACAAAAAGCATTGCAAGACCTTGCCCCAGAATACAATTGGGCAGGATTAGGAAATTTATTAGGCGATTATGGTGAATTTTTAGCAGTTAAAGTTTACAAATTAGAAAAAGCTCCGAGAGGTTCCGCAGGTTTTGATGCTACAAATGACAAAGGACAAACTGTCCAAGTTAAGACCAATCACTCTGCAAAAATGATTGGATACAGAGGGGAGGCAGACCTTATGCTTGTATTACACATAGATTCCGTAGGTAATTGGGAAGAAATATACTATGGAGATTTTCAGAAAATTAAAGAAAACTCAAACTACTCAAGTAGAGATAACAAACACACAATTACTATTTCCAAATTAAAGAAAATTGCAAATAATACAGGTATCTAAATTATGAAATGTCTTGTCTGGAATATGGACTATTGGAAAAGTCCAAAAAGAGAAGAAGGTTGGGAATATATACAATCTGTAGAACCTGATATATGTTTACTCAATGAATGCTCTAACCATTCCAGCCAAAAATATTCTGTTCATCATATTGCAAATAGAGATTGGGGATGTGGTGTATTTTCTAAACACGAACTTAAAGAAATAGAGTTGAAAAAATGCCATCCTGATGCGATTGCTTCTGCTGAAGTAAAGATTAATCAACAAAAAATTAATGCAATTAGTTTGTATGGCAAAATAATCGATGACTATGCCATAACCACACTCCATCGTTCTCTATCTGACCTTACACCTCTATTTGTTGAAAGGAATGTCAGAGAATCTTTGTTAATTGGTGGAGATTTTAATGCGGATTTAGCAATTGATGAAAAACAACCAGGCCGTTCACATCATATTTTCTTTGAACGTTTGAAGGACTTTGGACTTTATGACTGCCGTGAAAAATTTAACAAAGAGAGAGTGCAAACACTACGTCATAAGCGTTCAGACTTTGCTTGGCAGAATGATTACTTATTTGCAGGTAAGAAACTTTATGAAAGTTGCATCTCTTGCAAAGTTATTGATGATGAGGAATTATATGACATTAGTGACCATAATCCTATCATTGCAGAATTTAAATTATAAAGCCAATTTAAGTCTCTGAAATTGCTTGCTGTATACTGCCATTTGTCGACGATAAAGGAGGTCTTAAAATGCAAATAAGCTGGCTTAAAATCGATATCTATTTCTGCTTTCTATTCTTCCAGAATTGGTTGGCTTTTTCTTGCTCCCATTCATTAGCCTTTTCTATCCCGTATGTATGAATTTTATTTCTTTTATTTTTTAATAGATAACTAACCCAACCTGGGCGTTCAGATAGCTCTAAAGTATTACTTCCTCTCTTTTCTAAACCTAAACTCCTTCTATATCTTTTAACAGTAGATTGTGATATCTTGAAGAAATCTGAAAGCTCTCTAACTGTTTTACCTTCTTCCCACAATTGTTTGAAATGTGCCTGCTTCTTCTTTCCTAGTTTAAGAGGCACACCGAATTTGACACCTCTTGCTTTTGCAGCCCTGATTCCTTCCTTAGTTCTACGGCTAATGAGATTACGTTCAAATTGAGCTGCTGCACCAAGAATATGAAAAGTAAATTGAGACTCAGGAGATTTGTCTAATCTCATATTCTGATTAACAAAGTGAATTTCAACACC
>CACOJW010000009.1 GCA_902627615.1 uncultured marine group III euryarchaeote | reverse complement strand
ATCCAATGTTTGCACCAGGTCCTGCGGATGGGACTTCTGAGTGGTGCATCTCAACAGATTTTACTTCGCCTACTTTTCCACCGGGGTGGGCAGATGGCTTAAAGATAAGTTTTGTTCCAGCTTTGATGGTTCCGGTCTCTACACGACCAACTGGTACAGCACCGATACCAGATATTTTGTAAACGTCTTGTATAGGAATCCTTACGCTGTCATTAGCATTACCAGCAGGTGGATTTAATTTATCTAATGCACCTAGCAATGTATCTCCGTTCCACCATGATAGGTTGTCTCCTTTATCTTTAATATTGTCAGATTTCCAGCCAGATGCAGGTAAGATAGTTACCTGATCATCACCGAATCCGACCATTCCTAGCATACTCTTTACTTCTTTGACAACTTCATTAAATCTATCTTCGCTGTATGCAGGTTTTGTAATATCCATTTTGTTTACAGATATTATCATCTGTTCAATACCCATAACCTTTGAAAGCCACAAGTGTTCTTTTGTTTGAGCTGCAATACCGTCATCAGCAGCTACAACTAAAACTGCAGCGTCAGCTTGAGAGGTACCAGTTATCATATTCTTAACGAAATCTCTGTGTCCGGGTGCGTCAATAATTGTGAAATGCTTTGAATCAGTTTTAAATTCTTTATGAGCTACATCAATAGTAACTCCACGTTCTCTCTCTTCTTTGAGATTATCCATAACGTATGCTAATTCAAAACCAGCTTTTCCACGTTCTTCAGCTTCTTTCCTGTATTTATCAATCAAGTGTTGCTCAATAGCACCGCCTTCCAAGAGAACTCTACCAACTGTTGTAGACTTGCCGTGGTCGACGTGACCGATGAATACTACGTTTAAATGTTGTTTTTCAGCCATTTTTGTTTCCCTCCATTGGGATGGATGTCTCGGCAGGATAGGGGGTAAATAAAGGATTCCCTCAAATATAGAGGATATTAGACTATGCTAGCATCTTCATTTATTCTGTTTTCTTCTTTTATTGGTAAATGAATTATTGATGAAAAAATTCCAACAGCGATTCCAACCCACCAAACAAAGGTGTAAGTTCCATAGTCATCATATAGTATTCCACCAAGCCAAACACCTACAAAGCTTCCCAGTTGGTGAGAAAAAAATACTATTCCATAAAGTGTTGCCATATATTTTAGGCCATAAATATGTGCAACCAGTCCACTAGTAAGTGGAATTGTTGCAAGCCATAGGAATCCCATTGCAAAGGAAAATATTAGAACTGAATCAGCAGTTATGGGCGTCAAAATGAACCAAGCAGCAGCTACAGAACGGCCGGCATATATTCCAGATAGCAACCATTTTTTTCCATATCTATTTCCAGCCCATCCGGCTACTAAGGTACCAATGATGTTAGCAAATCCAATTACGGAAATAGAAAAGCCACCTAGTGCAGCGGTATTTTTTATTCCTAAATCTCCGCACCATCCAGATGAATCAATTGGCGCACTCATTTCAGTTACTAGGGCCGGGAAATGAGCTGTAATAAATGCTAATTGATAGCCACAAGCAAAGAATCCCACAAATATCATTGCAAATGAGGGGTCCTTAGCTGCGAGTTTGAGAATATCTCCTAAGCTTTCCTCTAGTTCTTCTTTACTAGCAGCTTCAGGTGCTTTCATAAATGGCAGTAGTAGAACAACTGCTAAAATTGAAGCTGCAAAAACGAGGAAAACAGATTGCCAGGTCATGTTTGAAAGTAGTGCTATTGCGACAGGAGGTCCAATAATTTGACCTGCTGAACCTGAGGCAGTTGCTATTGCAAGACTCATCTGACGATTCTCATCAGAACTAGCCCTTCCAATAACTGCTAGAATTACTCCAAAGCCAGTTCCAGCTATACCAAAGCCTACCATTATCTCGTAGATTTGGTGCTCTAGAGGCGTCGTTGCTCCGGCAGATAGTATTAATCCAAGTGCATAAAGTATAGCTCCAAGAATAATTGCTTTTCGATCGCCCATTCTTTCGGCCATTGCTCCAAAAAAAGGGCTACCAAATCCCCAAGCTAGATTTTGTATTGCTATCGCAAGACTAAATTCGGCTCTTGGCCAACCAAATTCATTAGCAATTGGAATTTGAAATACACCATACGAAGCACGTATGGAAAAACCAACTAAAATTATCAAGCACCCAGCTAAGAGTACAGGACTAATCAGTGGTATCTTTTTTTCCATAATAAGCTAATTCGGGATTTATTTACAATTCCTAGATATAAGTTCTTTATTTAGATAATCGAGAAATTATATGACCACCAATTCCTCTTACTTGGTTAATTAAGTTTACATCTCTGTTTGGAACTGGAGCTAGCATAACTTTTCCAGAGCCTCTCATGACGTTAAGAAAGCCTTCTCCAGACATCTTACTTCCAAAGAAACTTTTAGTTGCCCTTTCAACACTAAATTCAAGCGATTCAGTTCTTGCGACAGCAAAACTTCCATCAACACTTAAGGTATCATTATCCAGTATTATTTCTTCTACAGGCCCTTCAGATTGGTAGACAACAGTTCCATGTCCGCGAACAACTGTCTGGAACATACTTTCTCCTCCAAAAGTGCTAGTCCACAAACTGTTACGAATGATATCTAGTTTGATTCCTTGATCCGAGCAAACATATGCACCATCATCTAATACCCATCCGTCACCATTGAGTTCTAAGATGTTGTATTCTCCAAAAATCGGAGGGCCTAGAAATACTTCACCAGTTCCGGAGTATTGAGGCCTTACTATGCTTTGCCCACCTAAGGCAGCCTTAAACATTCCTCCAACTCCGCCTGCAGATTTAGCAACTAATTGAACATTACCTTGCATGTAATGTAAAGCACCAGCTTCAGCACTAAATGTTTCACCATTTAGTGTAGCTTTAATCATTTTTAATCCTTCTTTTTTTACAACTTCGTATTGGACCATGCAGTTCATCATGCACTGCTATATATTATGGTTTTTTATTAGTAAGAAAGATTAAGCGTAATTTTCAGGTCTTGGCATTTCAGCTTTCAAGCCTTTACGCTTTCTAATATCTTCAGTTATTCCGTCAATTAACTCTCTTGGCAAGGCTTCATAGCCTGCAAATTCAGTACTCCAAAGAGCCCTTCCCCCAGTTGCAGAACGAATTTCACTTGCAAATCCAAACATTTCTTTGACAGGTGCCTTTGCAGTGATTACTGCCATATCGCCTTCAGTTTCCATACCTGCAATTTCAGCCCTTCTTTGAGACATTTCACCAGTTACAGAACCCATTAATTCTTGTGGGACATTGATGTAAACATTTTGCTTTGGCTCCAATAGAGACACGCCAGCTGAAACTAGTGCACCGTTGATACCATTTCTTACAGCTGGTATGGTTTGGGCAGGCCCTCTGTGGATAGCATCTTCATGAAGCTTGGCATCATTCAAAATAATTTTAACCCCCATCATTTTTTCGTTAGCTCTTGGTCCTCTTTTGACTACTTCATTAAAAGCTTCAATTAGCAACTCACGTGTTTCAAATAGGTTCTGAATTCCTTTTGTAGCATCTACAAATACACAACCATTTTCGATACATAGTACACCTCTTCCGTGGACCTTTGACCATCCCATATCAATCAATTGTCGGGCGACCTCTTTTGACTTTTTAATATTTCCAGAGGGGATGGTTCCATCTACAATAGCTTCTCGAACATCGTCTTCTAATGGTTCAACAGTGATGTAAAATCGATTATGTTTATTAGGGGATTTACCCTCAAAGTCTCCAGGTGAACTCATAGCAACAGTTTCACGATAGACAACAATAGGAGGTGACGTAGTAATCTCAACACCGTGTTCATTTCTAATTCTATATTCAGTAATTTCTAAGTGCAATTCTCCCATTCCAGACATTAAGTGTTCACCAGTTTCTAGATTACTATCAATTTGGATAGAAGGATCAGATTTAGCAACTGCTCGAAGAACTTCAACCAACTTAGGTAAATCTTTGGTATGTTTTGCTTCAATTGCAGTGGTAACAACGGGATCAGAATTGTGAACTATACGTTCGAATGGAGTCATCTCTTTATTTGATGAAATGGTCGATCCAGACTGAGCATCCCTTAAACCGGAAACTGCGATAATATTACCTGCAGTTACAGTCTCTGTAGCGATGCGATCACCTCCAACAAACATTCCTACGGATTGTACTCTGTTTGCACTTGGCATTCCAGCAACATACATTTGATCACCTTTCTTAATTGTTCCAGAGAAGAGTCTTCCAACCGCAATTTCACCGGCGTGCGGATCTAAAACAACTTTAGTTACCATGAATGCTGAATCACCATCTGGTTTTGCATACACCATCGATTGACCAATTTCTTCCTCAGCCTCTCCTCTCCAAATATGTGGTATTCGATATTTTTGAGCTGTATTAGCAGAGGGTAATTTTTCTACAATCATGTCTAGTAATACCTCATGTAGAGGTGCAGCTTGAGCTAATTCTCTTCTTTGCTCATTTTCCATAAAATCATAAATTTGTTTGAAGTTCACATTTTTCTTTGCCATAAAAGGAATAGATGTTGCCCAATTGTGGTATGCAGATCCAAAAGCTACAGTCCCAGCTTGTGCATCCACCATCCAATCCTTCTTGAATTCATCAGGAACCATCCTTGCAATAAGCTTGTTTACTTCAGTAATTATCTTACCAAATCTCTGCATCATGTCATCGGGAGTGACTTGAAGTTCAGCGATTAATCGATCTACTTTGTTTATGAATAAAACAGGTTTAACTTTTTCTTTTAGGGCTTGTCTAATAACTGTCTCAGTTTGTGGCATTATTCCTTCTACAGCACAAACAACAATTATAACACCATCTAAAGCTCTCATAGCTCTTGTAACGTCGCCACCAAAATCTACATGCCCTGGCGTGTCGATCAAATTAATTAAGTAATCTTCACCCTTGTGCTCGTGAACCATAGATGCATTTGCAGCGTTTATGGTTATTCCCCTGGCAGATTCTTGTTCATCGAAATCAAGCATTAATTGTTTGCCGGCTAAATCTTCAGACATCATCCCAGCTCCAAAGATTAAATTATCAGATAAGGTAGTCTTACCATGGTCAATATGCGCAGCAGTTCCAATGTTGCGTATGTTATCTAGCTTGGTGAACAAAGCGGTTGCACGCTTTATGTTGTCTTCTTTACGGCCCATTTTTAATCACTTTAGTTGTGTGCAGCTTCAGCTTGACGTTCAATTTCTTCTTTTTTGCCGACTGCATAAGAGTCGGGATTTGCATCGGCTGCAAGCATTAATTCCTTTGAAAGTGAATTTTCAATAGAACGCTGCTTTTTGGAAGAAGAAATAGCTCCAATACAAATATTCCGTATTGCAGTATCTACACGTCTTGTCGGAGAAACATCAACTCCACTATATACCCTAATTCCTCCATATCTTAAAGAAACAACCGCAGCTCTAGGGGCTGAGTTTTCTAAGGCTCTCACCATAACTTGAGCGGGGTTTTCTTTCTTTTTTGAATTAATTATATCGAATGCATTTTTCATAACGTTGTAAGCCTGAGCTTTTTTACCAGTGTATTTTTCAGACCTCATTAAGTTATTAATGAAACGTTCAATGACAGTTAGATTCCGCCTTCCAAATCTCTTCTTAGAATGTCTTCCTCCAGTATGTGGAACTTGAAAAGCATCTAAATTAATATATTTTTCAAGCGTCGTATCTTCTATATTTACTTCAGATAAATCCCACTTACCGAATAAAGGTACAATTGGCATATCAGGTTCCGAAACGACCTCTTCCTCAACAATATTTTCTTCCACTTCAGACATATTTACCTAATTGGTTTCTCTTTTCTACCACGGACCATCTCTTTTAAGGAAACGTTGTTAACTTTAGCAACTCTGTATCTGACTCCAGACAAGTCTCCGTAGGATCTCCCCATTCGGCCACCTACTCCTTCAATAACTACTTCATCATGCTCATCGATGAAACTTATTGCAAGGTTACCAGGAGCGAGAGCAGTTACTTGTCTTCCATTTTTGATTAATTGAACTCTTACACATTTTCTGATACCAGAGTTAGGCTGCTTTGCCTCAACCCCCACTTTTTCAACTACGATGCCCTTAGCTTGTGGAGCTCCTTGTAAGGGATCAGCTTTTTCTTTTAACTTCATAGCTCTCTTACGGTAGTATCTATCGTTCCATCTGTGTTTCTGACGTTTATTGCGCTGTCCAGATGCTGTGTAAAGTCCTTTCGCCACTCGTTTATCTCCTTCCTGAAGAATCAGGAATGCTCGCGAGAAGGGGGCTGTATATATACTGTTCGGCTTTTTTGAGTTTCCTATCAATGAATTATTGGTGATAACTGGGTAAACCTTTTGTTCAGTAGGCTTGAAAGGGGTTTGAGCCACCGTAGCTTAGCCCGGTTGAGCGGCTGACTTGTAATCAGCAGGCCGAGGGTTCAAATCCCTCCGGTGGCTCCACCCATTTAGTTCTTATTTGGGCTTATACATAGGTAACTATCTAGATGGAAGATTGATAAAAAAAATGCTGCGAAGTACGTCTGTTAAAAATGATCAATGGAAGCCCGTCAAACTTATTGCAAGGCATTCAGTAGAGGGGTCAGTAATTGACTCTTCATCAAGTCATCGTGGAAATTTAGTAGTGGTTTTAACAGATTCTAATATTAATATTTTTAGTAATAGGGAATTGATTGAAACGGTTCAGCTTACGGGCGGTAAAAAAGTAGTCGTAGCAGATGATGCTAGCAGAATTATAGTTCTTTTATCAGACTCTTTAAGATGTTACACAAGATGGGGCGAAGTCAAGTGGAAAATTACTGAAATCAATGAAGAAAGTATTTTTGTAAATAAAAATACTGAAAATAAAATTATATTTTCCGTTGGCAATAATTTAAAAACAGTTAACAGATTTGGCGAGATTGAAGATACTATTTCTTTAGATTCAGATATAATATCTTTGTCTGAGTCTAATAGTAATATTGCAGTTTTGACCCAGAATTCAATAAACATTATCAACGAAAATAGTGAGTTAACAAGAGTAAAAGTAAATGATTATTCTGAGATATATAATTCCAAAGATAGTATAATTGCATTGTCAGATGAAGAGATGGCTTCATTTTCTTATTCAGGTAGCATGCTGTGGAAAAAAAGCTACCCAATAAATAGTATGAATTTTTCAAATGAAGGCATAAAGCAAATATTTGTGTTAGATTCTAATAATTTATTCTGTCAAGACAGGAATGGAGATAAACTTTGGGAGTATACATCGAGAGAGAATTTTGATAATGTATCTGTAATCGAGTCAGGTGAAATGATTGGCGTATCTTCCAACAAAGCTTTTCATGTCATAGATGTTAATGGCAAGCAGGCTTGGTCGTATCAAGCTAGGGAAAAAATTGTTAATTTTACATTCGCTAACTATGGTGGTGACGTAATAATCGTCTCAGAGTCTAAAGTTCATTGGTTCCAAAATGAAGGTTTCCTAAGGGTCCAAATTCAATCAGTAATAGATAATGCAGAAAGTCTTCTTGAAAAAGTATCAATACACGAAAGCTACGTTGATAATCTAAGACACGATATAGATCAATCTATGTCTCTTCAATCGGGAAATTTTGAATCAGTAAAGCAATCATTTGATTTAATCGCTAAAACATATAATCGTTTATCAGTTTTGAAGAAAAGACATGTCGGTTATCTAGATGCGTTACCTTCTTTCATGAATATTTTGGGTTTGCAAGGCGCCCAAACTGATGAAATGCTTCCCTTACTTTATCCCTATTATTCATTCTACACAGATTTACAAGATTTTTCATTCATTACTTCGTCACTGCATAGAGCTAATAACCTAGTTACAAAATTGAACAACTATGAAAATTCAAAAGATAATGATTTAGATTCAATCAAACCAGATAATTTCATTAGAGATGCTAAAGAAGGTATTTTAATCGAAATAGACTCTCTTAAATCTCTTCACAGTAATTTAGAGAAGGACATAAAATCTTTAGAAGTTAATATCAAAAATTTGGTTCTTCAGTGGCTTAAAACTGGAGATTTAATTTCAAATCCTCAAGCTTTTCTATCAAATTATAATAGTAGTTCAGAAATTCGCATTTCAAAAATAAGAGTGATAAACGATATGATAGATAATCATATGGCATTTATTGATTATACAGAAAATCAGGACGTATTTTCGCTTTCTTCTAGTGAGTTTACATCTTCAGATGACGTTTTTTTAAATTTAGAAATAAAAAATAAATCTAAAAAGAAATTAGATAATATTATTTTACGTCTCAAATTAGAAGGTCAAGGAATTAGTCTATTGGAACCTCCCTCAGGTGTTTTTCGGTTAGATCATTTGAAACCAGGTGAATTGTTCACACCATCATTTAGTTTTACACCCCTCAATCGATCGTTGACTAAAGTAGCAATGGTATTACAATATGATGATGATTTATCTAGATCTCATACAATCTGGCTGGGGGAATCTGAATCAAATTTTTTAGGATGCCATATTAAGCCTGTAAAGCTTACACCAGAAAAACACGATTCTCTAAGATTAAAGTATAAGGATAGTACGTCTCATTCCGTTCTTAACATTGAAGGTTTGTCTATAAAGAAAATAGTCAATTTAGCACGTGACATTTCGGGGTTACAGCTTTGCGACAGTCGCTTTGAAGAAACGCGTTCAATTATGTATTACTCAGCCCAATCTACACTAGACGAATCAATGTATTTATGTATGATTTTTTTACGAGTTCTAGGTAATGAAGAATCTCTTAAAACTGCCCTCGAATTAATTTGCCATTCGTCGAGCGTAGATAAATCTACAGAAATTAGGGAAGAAATATTATCTTTCTTGAAAAAGAAATTATTAGCTTCAAATGGTAGATTGGTTTAGTATTCTCTCCATCTATGTTTGCACTTAGTACATTGATAGAAGCGAGTTGTAGGTTCATCAGCAGCCCTAGTTTGCCTAAGATAAAAAGTAGCTTCGTTATTTTTGCATTTGCTACAGATTATCTTTGTAGTAGGTAACGTGCCTTCTATTCCTTCAGTAACAACCATTTCCTTATCTTTTTGCTTTCTTTTAGTTATGATTTCTTCGCCTTTATCTTCGGAATAATTGCAATTAGGTCTTTTACACTCTCTTTGGCCAGTCGCTCTATTCAGGCTAAGCATTGCCTTACATTTTGGACAAAACATCCTATATCACATCCTCTATCAATTTAGTAGCTTGAGTTATACTACTTCCGTCGATTGCAAATATAATACAGAGTACAGTTTGGTATTGTCTTAACACATCACTATTGGCAACTATATTTTGATCTTTCTCATTCCATACAATGGCCTTAATGAGTATAGTTTCCGAAGTATCTTTAAAAAAGCCATTACCTTGCATTGTATTTGATTCCCATTGATATATCTTAAATCCAGGAGGTAGTTTAACATCTTCATCATTTAGTATTTTTCCATTACCTTGAATTTGTAATTTCTCGTTCTTTGCTTCTTCTTTTACTTTGTCAACAATACGATTTTGAAAATCCACATCTTCTAAATTTGCCAACGAGCTAATTGAAATAATTTTTAACTTACCTGATTTTCCGTCAGAACTTTCGTATGTCACACTTGAAATTTTTAGATGGCCTGCAAATTCCTTAGAATAGTTTATATCAAAAGGACCGTTCCATGTTCCGTTTTCTAAATAAAGCGAATTAGAGGGAATATAAGCAGGATTATAATTTATGACAGAAGGTCCAAGTAGTAAGAAGGCTAGAGTGAAGACCATAAGTAAGCTAAAAATTCTTTTCAACCACCGACTCCTGCCTTCTTTTTCCCATCCACCTACGCGAAGTTCTGGTTCTTCCATTAAATTCCTATCTAATGTTTGTTAATATAAGAACTGCTTCAGGCATATTTATGACCGATATTAATTAAAGGCCCTTTGCAAGAAGGTGTTTATGGGTGAAGTTGCCTTAAAATATCGAATTATGCCGGAATCTCCAGACTCAGATATAGATAATATAGTATCAAAGATCTCTGAAGTCATACCAGATGATGGTAGTTTGGGGGCGCATGAAATCAAACCTTTTGCCTTCGGACTTAAGGCTATAATGGTCGCAATTTTAGGAATTGATAGAGAGGGGTTTGCAACTGAAGTTGAAAATGCGCTCAATGGTTTGCCTGAAGTTCAAACTGTAGTTCTTGAAGAGCAATCTTTGATTTAATTCTAGTATTTTAATAAGAACAAGAATATAAACTGCTTTCATTTGTGTATATCATGAGTAATAAAGCTCCTTTGTCGTATCGAACAACTAATCTGACTTTAGGAACTTTTTTGAGGATAATGTTTCGTCCTCGTTACCTAGGAAGAGATAAGATTCCTGTTGACGGGCCCTTGATCATTGCTGCAAACCATCTTTCCCACATAGATCCTGCATTCATCATGACAGCAACAAAACGGCCGGTTTCTTATATGTCAAAGAAAGAACATTTTGAAGGTGCAATAAGGCGTTTAGTCTTCAAACAAGTGGGAGTAATTCCTGTCGATAGAGAAGAAGGTGGTAAAGAAGCACTAAAGGGTGCCATAGAGATATTAGAAGAAGGTGGAGCTATTGGCATTTTTCCAGAAGGTACACGTTCTAGAGATGGTAAAATGGGTAAGGGAAAGACTGGAGTAGCCAGGCTTGCAGCACTTACTGGTGCAGCAGTTGTTCCAGTTGCCATAAGGCAAACGGACGGAGTTTGGCCAGTTTCGAAGAGAGCGCCCCGGCCATGGAGAAAATTTTATTACAAATTTGGGGATCCTATTTATTTTGATTACAAAGAAAAAAACCATGAGAATTTTAGAAAATTTACTGATTCAGTTATGTCTCGAATAGTTGAACTATCAAATGAATGTGAAGATTATTGGGAAAAGAAAAAAATCACTACAAGATTAAAGAAACGTATAGCTGCATGGCGAGAGAAATAATCCTACATCAATGACATTTCTTTGTGGAGTTTCTTTATTCTTTTTTCATTAACTCCTAAATCGTGAAGTCCTAATCTTGATTGACTCTGCATCCAGATTATTGTTTTATCATTCTCTCTAAATATCTTAATTGCTACATCATCGTAAAATCGAAAGAAAGGTGTCACATCTATTGCATGAATGAAGCCTTCTTTTTGATTAATTATTTTCATTCGAGGTTTTGAGTTTATAATGCTTATAATCTTCTTCTGCACATTATGAATACTATCTTTTACCTCGATTGGTTTAAGTCCGTACCCTCTGTTATTGAAATCAGCTACTCTAGTACACTTGGTTTTTATTTTACACCTTTCTGGGAAGGACTCCCATTTTTTGTTTGGAGATAAAAAATAAATGAAATTTATCATAAAAAAATATCCAATTAAGACTAGAATAGTAATCGTTAACAGTATTTGAGATATGGTCAAACCAAAGAGAGTGTCTAAGAACATTTATGCCCTTTTCAGACATTCTAGATTAACACGGCCTGAATTTAATTTTAGTTTAATTTGATCGCCGTTATTAATGGCTTGGCAAGGATTTTTTTCAAAAGAATGAGCATAAGGTACTCCAAGTATGCTGCATGCAGGAATTGTTTGTTGGTCTAAATCCGTGTTTATTATGGCTTTTGGTCCGTTTCCGTTGTAAAATAGGCCTAGTAGGACATAAGGTGCAACTGTAGAACCACTACCTTTTGGAAATATGAGTATTTTGTCTTTCATAGACTTTCCATTTATAGGATGACCTTCCTCTTCAATTACTCCTGTAACCCTATTTACAAATCCTAAAAAGGTAATTGGTACATCAGTCACCAATGCTTCACCTTCAATCTCCCAAGAGTCCTGTGATTCCAACCCTTCACCATTCATTTCCAAGTTGCCTGTTTGGTAAGTTTTTGAGGTTTCATATGCTACTTTTGGCTTTAAAACTTTTTTATTTTCTATATTTTCTAATAGTTTAGGATTTGCGGCGTGCATTATGCAAGTTTCTAAGTTTGCAACAGATGTATCAATTGAATTTAAACCGGATTTAAGGTAGTGTTCAGCTTTCATTGAATTTGTTAAGATGTGCTTTACTTTATCGTGGTTGTAATGTACCACTTCAGGACAGGTTTCTCTTAAAACGAGTCCTCCAGCATCTTCAATTTTACCCACTAATCCTTTCTTTCGTGCCTTTTCAAAATTTAGTGAGGATGTAAAAACCCATAATCGATTTTCACTAACTTTCTTTTCTTCCAGATAGTAAGCCGTACGTTCTATCTCTTCAAATGAAGCTTGAGGACATCCAATTGTCACTAAGTCCACTCTTTTTTTTGGAGCTAATTCAATATACCGCTCGTCTAAATCTGGTTGCTTGAAGCTGATTTCAGCCTGATATTTAGTTAGTTTAGGTTCTCTAGTAAATTTATCTACAAATAGCAGAGGACATCCGTAGTTTGCAGCTGCCGCAGTCAATGCTTTCCTTGATTCAAAATCTAAATTTTCTATCCCAAAAATATGGGGGATTGGTCCATATTCTAATTTCCATTTTGGTTTGATTTGCTTTCCAATCCAATCGCCAAGAATTGAGTAATCAACAGGTTCAGATAAATTACATTCAACGTTTATTTTTAGATTGGCAGCACGGTTTTCATCTAATAAAAGTCCGTATTCTGGTGTAAAACCACATATTGCGGTTGCAACTGCAGAAAGTCCAGATTCACGATTTGTCCTCAATTCAGTGTAAGTATTTGCAAAACAAACTGCATTTGATTCAGCCCATGAAGCATTTCCCTTGACCTTCAAGTCGTCATACGGAGTGCATGAAAGTGACAAATCTATTCCTAGTTTTTCATAGGCGCTCAATATAATCTGTTGTTTTTCAACATAATCTTTTACAGGTATATCCATTTCTTCGAATTTTGTTCTATCACACCCTGCTGAATTCAATGTAGTTTCTACAGCAGTTGTAATTGATTCTCCACTACCCAAATCTTCTAAGAATTTAATCAATCCTTCACCTCCAGTTAGAGGCGAGACTCCAGATACATGGGCTGAAACTACAGGTATCAATCTCTCTGCATTAGCAGCTTTTCCAAGATCAATTAATAATCGGATTGCTTTTTGTTTTGTAGGTCCTTGCCCACCTTCTAACATATTTTTCTGTTTAGAATTTAAAATCATTAATCTAGATAGTCTTCCAGTTTCACTTTCAGTGCAGGTTCTGGTTTGATGAAGTCTTCCTTATCACGATTTAGAGGTATGGTACAATCAAACCCTACCTTTACAGTTTCCCTAGTTTCAGGATTTGAGCTAGGATCTAACGAAGAACCTTTGACTCCTGTTTTGACAACTAACCCTTTATCTCCTTGAAATCTAGTTGCCATGGCCCATTCAACGGATTGAGGATTTGTAATATCTATATCAGAATCTACAATCCAGACATGTTTCATTGAAGCGTGGCCTGCAAATGCAGCATCGATGGCCTTTAGTCCATCATCTTCATTTTTTTTATTTATAGCAACAATTCCATGAAGCCATGATCCGCCTCCATGGGTCATGAAAACATCATGACAATCTACAATTTTATTCACTTCATTGAAAATTGTAGGTTCGCGGGGCATCCCCATCAATACTTTATGCTCAGGTCCGCTTGGCAATAGTGCGTGGAAAATAGAATCATCTCTAACAAATATTTTTTTTATTTCTATCACAGGTCCTTTCCTTACTATATCGGGAGTTTCCGTTAAATCTAGGAAAGAGCCTTCATCATGAACTTCTCCTGTAAATTCACATATCATGACTACTTCAGATTGTGGGACCATGTGTCCCCCCACTTTAATCACAGGAGATTCTGCTAAAGCATTGGCTACAGCCATTTCATCGTGTTCAATTTCAAAGGAAGTGGCCGAACCAAGAAGTACAGGTACTGAGACACCATTACAATAAGCAAATTCCTTCAATCCTCTGTCCATATATTCTTTGAGATGTCTATCAAGAATTCTCATGACCATGTGCTTACTATCAATTTTCATGGCCCTATGAAAAGAAATATTTCTTCCGTATTCGTCGTCATGCGCTACAGCCATCGCTGATGCAATGTAAGGTCCACCATCAGTTTTCTGATGAGTTAATATGGGCAGATTATCGAGCGTTGCCTCGATTTGTTTATAATCGCCAGACTTAACTATTTCAGGTTCACTGAGATTATTTATTGCATTAGATATTTTTGGAATTATTTCGTTTGGCCCACATTCAAGAGCTAAAGCAACCAATTCTCTACTGGAGCATATATTTGTAATACAAGGTATAACGCTTCCTTTAACATTTTCAAGATAAAGTGGCGTATCTCCAGCATCCTCCATAAGGGCAGCAACTTCATATACAGGATCTACTTCTTTCGTAACTCTTTTGAGCTTACCGTTTGCTTCTAGTAAATCAACAAATTCTTTTAGATTCATCACTCCTCACCAAATGAAGTCTGGTAAGCCCTATATCCGGCTTCCGTTATTGCTTTATATATTTTTTTTTGTTCACTTTTCGTTTCAGCTAAAGCTACCATGTTTCCTCCACCCCCACCTCCTGTGAGTTTAGCACCAAGGGCTCCAGCATCCTTTGCTATATCAATTAATTTATCTAATTCTTCATGGCTGACGCCAATGGAATTTAGTAAATCATGATTTTCATCCATCATTTCTCCTACCATTTTGGAGTCGCCATTTTCAATGGCTTTTTTTCCATTTTCTGTTATTCGTTCAATTTCATCAAAGTAGCCATCCATTAATCCTGGTTCTTTTTGCCAGTTTTTTCTAACTTTGCTAACTGTTTTCTTTGTAGAAGCTTCGATACCCGTATCTCCAATTATTAAGAAAAATTCTCTTCCGGGTTCAAAAGTTTTAGGCTTTTTACCTTTAATAAAATAAACAGGCATTTCGTATGCAATTACTGTGTTATCTATTCCACTAGGAGTACCGTGTACAATCTTTTCTGCGTCAAATACTAATTCAGAAATTTCATTTGCTTCCAAGTCGACTCCTAAATGCTTAGACAGTGCTCGGCAAACTGCGGTTGCAGTAGCGGCGCTACTTCCCATTCCTGATCCTTGAGGCAGTTTTGAAGATAAGTTAATAGTTAAATTTGGTTCATTGAAATTCGTTTTAGCTAGTACCGATTGTGCTAATACACTAAACTGGTTGTTGGAATCTTTTAATTTGAATTTTTGCCCAATGTCCAATGCATTAATGGTCAATCCTTCTTTACTGCTTTCACTCCATGCAGAAGCTCGCATTCCAGATACAGGTATTGCTATTGCAGGTTTCCCGTAAACAACAGCATGTTCTCCAAAAAGAATTATTTTTCCTGGTGCAGTAACCTGACCATTCATGAAATCTCTGAAATATACACACTTATACGCTTAACTGTCAAAAATAAGTGTTAGGCATTAAGCAAAGGTTATAAGAATCCCCAAAACAAGGATTATCATGGATCGTGTAGTTGTAGGTATCACGGGAGCTTCCGGAATACCCTATGGAATTCGGCTGTTAGAAGTTTTGAAGCAATTTGATGTGGAGATTCACCTTGCGTGTAGTTCTTCAGCAAGTTTAGTCAATAAACATGAAGGAGATGGCCGTAGTTGGAAAGAGGTTCTTGCTCTTGCAGACGTTGTACACAAAAACAGTAATCTTGCAGCAAGTATTTCTTCGGGCTCTTTCAAAGCTAAGGCCATGGCAATCGTTCCATGTTCAGGCACCACTCTTGGTAAATTGGCAGCAGGTATTTCAGATAACTTGGTTACTAGAGCTGGCTTGGTAATGCTAAAAGAAAATAGGCCGCTTATTCTTGTTCCAAGAGAGACTCCTTTGAATATGATTTACATAGAAAATATGTTGAAATTATCTAGAGCAGGCGCTTTAATTGCTCCAGCTTCACCTGCATTTTACAATAAGCCTAAAACTTTAGATGACAACATCAATTTCATCGTTGGTAGAGTATTAGATTTACTTGGTTACGATTCAGCTATATTCTCACGATGGGAAGGTAGTGATTGATCGCTGGCAATTGTAAGCAATGCGGCGATTTGTCTAGTAATAATTGTAAAACTTGTTCCGTAATCCTTTGTAAATATTGCTATGAATCTCATAGATGTAAACCACTTAGTTTTTAGTGGCCAGTCTGCTTACAATAAATAATGGATTCCCAAGAAATTCAGTTTGGAGATACTAAAATTCGAATATTGTCAACAATTAAGGGATTGGTATCGGAAGCTAAAATAGTTGAAACCGAGATAGAATTGTTTGAACCTGATTTGGTCGCCTTGAGTTTAGGTCCCGACGAAATTGATGGAACAAGAAAATGGGATGGTCAGCCGTATGACATGTCTGGATGGGATGAGATTTATGGCCTCAGTTTGCGTAAAATAGTCGGGAAGGATGGAATAAAATTACCTCCACCCTCATTTACTAAAGCAATAGAAATTTCAGATTTCAAAGGAATAGAAATAATTGGAATTGACATGGATGAAGAAGCATTTACTGATTCATACACATCCAATATTTCGACATGGCAGCTGTACAAAAGAGGCCGTCTAGAGAGACATATGGCAAAAAATGGAATAGAAGGAGATACTCCAGAGGAAATAGTTAATAATATGGAGTCTTCAATTCGCGAAATTCAGGGTTTTGCAAAACTAGAGGATGCCAGAGTTCGAGCGATGTATCAGAATTTGATTGATAATCTTGGTAAACAAAGAATTTTAGCTATTATAGATTTGACAAATGTAGAAAAATTGAAGCAGACTTTGGATATGAAAAAGCATAAATTTCACGAATTAAGTAATCAAAGGACAGAGCCTAAATCTGTAAACATTACAAATGTGAATTACAACATAAAAGACAGCGTCATAAACAGAAGTGATTTATCACACAAGAAAGATTGATTTTTAGCTCAAAGAAAGCTAAAACCCCCCTTTCTTTAACAAACTAGGGCTCGTGAGGTAGCTTGGAAACCTGCTGGGCTTCGAACCCAGATCCGGGGGTTCAAATCCCCCCGAGCCCGCCATTATTCGAACTTAGGTTCTCTCTTTTCAATAAAAGCTTTGATTCCTTCGACAGCATCCCCACTATTTCCACTATTCTTATTTTTTTCCCGTTCTCTAGCCAATTCTTCTGTAAGAGAGAGAGTATCTGAATCAATCAATAATTTTTTCGTTTCAGCAATCGCATTTGTAGGTCCAGCAGCTAATTCTTTAGCCATTTGCAATGTTCTTTTCTCTAGTTTTCCGTCATCAACTATTTCGTGTACTAATCCCCACTCTAACATTTCATCTGAATTGAGAGTTTTTCCGCCGAAGAATAGTGTTTGAGTTTTTGCCAATCCGATTAATCTTGGTAGAATATATGTTGCACCTCCAGCAGGAACAAAACCTCGCTTGAAATGCGCACTTAGTAATTTTGTTGATTTATTTGCAATTCTGTAATCTCCTGCAAGAGCAATGCCCAATGCACCGCCAGCAATTATTCCGTTCAATGAATTTATAACCGGTTTTGGCATTGTCAACAAAGTGGAAAATGAATGGTGTATCAGTTCAGTTAACTTGTAGAAAAGATCTCCTGCCTTAGGCAGGTACTCACCCATTTCATCTACGTCACCACCCGATGAGAAAGCACGTCCGTTACCGGTGATAACTAAGCATTTGATACCAGAATTATTTGCAGCGTTTTGGATTGCCTCGTTTAATTCAGTTGCCATTTCCAAGGTTATTGCATTTAATTTTTCGGGACGGTTGAGGGATATAATTTGTACATTGTCTATGTTATTAATTAAAATGGTCATTTCTTCCTCCTTAAAGCAGATACAATTGCTAAACTTAATGTTATTGAAATAAAATCAATAGATGGTGTGGTTCCGCTATTTGGGTTTGACATTGAAGTTAAATTCATAGTAATTAAAGTTAAATCCGCTTCCTCACCTTCGTGTATTAGCCTATTATATTGTAAAAAATTATAGTTTTTGGAAAGAGTAATTACTTGATTCCGTTCAACTCTTTCAATAATTTCATTTCCAGTAGTTACATTGTAAGCAGCCCCCCAGCCAATATTCTGTACAGTCACTGAGTCATAACTTTCATCAATAATTTGTAAATGTCCACCTACAAATTTTAAGTTTTCCCATGCCATATCGTACATCAATAGTTCGTTACTCAAAGCACCTCGAATAGTTGTAGATACTAAAGGCGACCACTGCATATCGTCAACTTCAACTATTAAACTCAGTGCACCTCTAGCACCATATCCCCAAGCAATAGATTCTCCAGCCCCTCCAGGATCTCTGTAAGTAAGGCCAGAAACATTAGCAGATTCATTCAAGAAATATTCGTACAAGTCCCAATCGGCAATTGGCACTGCAAATTCACCAGTAATTTTCCAAGGTAAAACAATATCATTTGAGCCAGTATGTGCTGAAAAATAAACATACAAATTCATATTTCGCATCAATTCCATATTTACTTGAGTTTCAATTTCACTTCCTTCACTAGAGCCTTTGTATGTTCCAGATACTGGGCAAAAATTAGGAGTATCACTCGTTCCATACATCCCCCACATATAGGGATAATTTCGGTTTAAATCGACACCATTCCAATTACTTCGACAGTCTAAAACATATCCGTCAGGATTAACTGAAGGAGTAACGACTAATCTTTTACCTTCTAAGTACGACGAGTCAGCAGCAGATCTTTGAAGGACATCCTGTAAGAATAGGAAAGAAGCTTCAGCAGACATTCCCTCATTTCCATGATGTGTTCCATCAACATACATCGTTGGTAAGGCGTTTAATTCTTCATCAGTGAGTTCAGTAATATTCAAGGCAACGTCAACTGAAAATATTTCTAAATCTAGTCCGGTACTAATTCCATGTTCTGAATATATTGCAATATCTGGGTATTGACTTGCTAGCTCTTGGGTATCTTCTTTCATTGAATCATATGTGTGTAAAACTTCTACAGCTTCCGAAGGTTGAGCTGAAAAAGCTAAGCAAATAAGACCCAATACCAGAAAGAAAGTTCTCACTAATAATTATAGTATGGGGTCATAAAATAAGTTTACCTGTAAGATATTTTTTAATATCCTATTTTATTTAATAAAATGTTGTATGGTTGATGAAGATTTAAAAGATAAAAACAGTTTGACCGATGGGAATGGTTTAACTGATGGTAATGGATTGACAAATGGTAATGGATTGACAAATGGTAATGGATTGACAAATGGTAATGGGGTAACGAATGGCGATGGTCTCGACGGTAAATCTAAAATAGTTCTGAAGTCGAAAGACAGGCGTCCAGTTTATAATTCATTGATCGTTATTCTAGTAGCTTTGCTTCTAGGAGGTGGTTGCGTTTACTACATATGGGATGAAAACACTACAAATAATTTAACTATTGATGGTAATCCGGCAGATTGGTCAGACATTCCAAAGAAACAATTAGAAATAGGCAATGTAGAAAATTCAAATACCGATTTAGATTCAGTGGCAACACATACAGATTTAATTTATCTCTCATTTTTAACTGAAACTAGAGAACCTATGTTTCAGTCAGTAGAAGAGGATTTATTGAGAATATTTATCGATAGTGATAATACAACACAAACAGGATATTTTATTCCAGGAATGGGGGCAGATTATGTTATTGAGATTTCTGGCGCTAAGTCTCCAGCTAATGATAACAAGACAATACATAGTTCCAGCTTATATGGTTTTGATTCTAGCAGAGATCAAAATGATTGGAATGCTTTTGTTTTAGTTGGAAATATAGATGTAGCTTCAAAAGAAACATTTACTGAATGCAGAGTTCCTTTGTTTGATCTCGGAGTTGAGAGAACTAGTCCTATGAAAATAATTTGGCAAACTACTGATGATTCAGGTTTATCAGATTTGGGTGAAGTAATAGTTGGAGTTAACACAGAAGATATTCTGTTTGAAAATGTGTTACTTTCTCTTCAACAATCCACCAATAATTTTGGTGGCATGGCAATTGATGGGTATTTCGATGATTGGATATCAATTGCTAAATATCAAGATAATGACTGGAATGAATTTCAAGAGAATCCAGAGAGCGTTAGTAATCCAAATGTTGATTTAATGGAGTATGCTAGTGTTAATCAAGGATTTGATTATTTCTTTTATCTGAGTGTACATGGAGAGGCATTATCAGGAGTAACAATTCCTTCAAATGAACCTAAGAAAAAGCTAAACACGTACTCTTCTAACGGAAATGACTTGGAAGTAGTATCACCTATTTTCGATGATAAATCTTCAGATCCTCCTCTCAAAGGTGAAGATACAGTTTATATTTTTTTAGACACCTATCATTCCGACTTTGGATTCAAAGTTAATGAATCCTTTTATGCAAATAAAGTCATAGAGATAGTGGGCAAGCATGGGTTAGTAGTTTCATCTAAAATTTATAATTATTCTTCATCTGATGATCTAACAGAGTGGTCATGGGAGTTTTATGAAGATGTTGCAGCAGCTTCACATGGTAATGAGTTAGAAGTAAAGTCTTCGAATTTAGGAGATGCTTTTAGAGTTTATTACCATTTAATTTCTTGGGATGAATCAGAAGATTACTCTGACGGTTTTTGGGTTAGTTTGGGAACATCAGGGGCACGAACAACACCGTCATGGACTGAACATACAATCAAGGGCAATTATGACGCAGCTTGGGATGTTTACGCTATTGATTTAGATCGTGACGGAGATATGGATGTACTAGGCGCAGCAGCTGGAACGTCTCAAGATATTAGTTGGTGGGAAAATGATGGTAGTGAAAGCTTTACAAAACGTACAATTTCAAGTAGTTATCCCGGCGCCAATTCAGTTTTTGCTTTGGATTTAGACCAAGATGGAGATATTGATGTAATTAGTACAGGAGCGGCTTCAAGCGGTGACGACGTTACTTGGTGGGAAAATGATGGTACACCTTCAAATGGAGGTTGGGATCAACACACAATAGATCCAGATCTTGAAGAAGCTTGGTATGTACGCGCAGCAGATATTGATGAAGATGGGGACATAGATGTTGTTGCTGCAGGGAAAGGCGCCGGCGGAACCTCAGGGAAAATTAAATGGTACATAAATGACGGATCCCCAGACGATGACGATTGGACTGCAGTTCAAATTGATAATAATATTTATGATGCTATGTGCGTTCGCATTGTGGACATAGATCTTGATGGTGATTTAGATGTCTTAGGTGCTGCAGCAGGTAGTAACGATCTTATTGCATGGTGGGAAAATGACGGGACGCCATCTGGAGCTGGGTGGTCTCAAAATAATATTCAGACAAGTTACAAAGAAGCTCACTCAGTTTTTGCAGCAGACATTGATGGGGATGGAGATATTGATGTTGTTGGTACCTCAGGAGGAGAAGGATCAGACACAGACAGAATCGATTGGTTTGAAAACGACGGTAGTCAAAGTTTTACAAAACGAACTATAGATTCAACATATGGAAATGCCTGGGGAGTGTATGTTAAAGATCTAGATTATGATGGTGATCTTGATGTTCTAAGTTCAGCCAGTGGGGCAGACGATGTTACTTGGTGGGAAAATGATGGTTCACCCTCAGATGGAGGTTGGACTGAGCATACTATCGAAGGAAACTTCGATGGAGCAAGGCATGTTTACGCAGAGGATGTAGATTCTGATGGAGATATAGATGTTTTAGCAGTAGCTAATATTGGCGACGATATAACTTGGTGGGAAAATACTGCCAATTTTGTACTCAGTCCTACTTGGACATCAAGGGATATCAATACTGCAGCTAATGGAGCTGAAGCTGTTCATGTTGGGGATATTGATGGAGATGGCGACTTGGATGTTATTGCTGCATTATACAATGATAATCAAGTGGCATGGTATGAAAATGATGGAACTCCATCAGACGGAGGATGGACACATCACACTGTTAAAGATTACAGTGGCAACGGTATAGAAGACCTTTTCGTAGCAGATATAGATGACGATGGTGATTTGGATATAATTTCAGCCGATGGAAGTGGTGATAAGATTCTATACCATATAAATGATGGAACGCCAGGCAATGGAGCATGGTCTACAAACACAGTAATTAGTGGTTCGGATGCCGATGGAGCCATGTCAGTTCATGTAGCAGATATTGACACTGATGGCGATTTGGACATTGTTGCAGCATTATTTATGACAAGTCATGTAGTTTGGATTGAGAATGATGGTTCACCCAATAATGGTGGCTGGACCTCACATGATGTGGTTTCAAGTTCTAGTAGTAAAGAATCATATGATGTGACAGTAGCAGATATTGATGGTGATGGTGATCTAGATATTCTTGAAGCAGACCAATCAAACAAAATATATTGGTATGAAAACGATGGAACTCCTGATGATGGTACGTGGTCAATGACTAAGATTAAAGGAGGAGTAACTGATGCTCACGTAGTTGCTACAGCCGATTTAGATAACGATGGAGATATTGACGTAATTTCGGGAGCATATACTGCGAATAAAATTTACTGGCATCTTAACGACGGTACACCTGGTGATGCTGTTTGGACAACTTATGAAATTGGCACTCCAACCAAGCCAACATCCCTATTCCCAGTTGACATTGATTACGATGGAGATATTGACATAATATCATCCACAGATCAATCAAGTGGTAAAGTTAAATTATACTTGAATGATGGAACACCTGACGCTGGATGGACATCTAGCAATATAGCGTCTTCTATAAACAGAGTATCGAGTGTTTTTGTTGGAGACATAGATAGTGATGGAAATTTGGACGTAGTTTCAGCTGCATATGCAGGTGATGAAATAAATTGGCACGAAAATAGCGGAGCCGCGATTCCTGAATTTTCAAATATTCTAATGCCAATTGTAAGTGTTTTAGCTATTATAGCCTTCAGAAGAAAGCACTAATAGTCTGATTTATTAGAATATTATATGCGAAAATTTCTGAATGTAGCAATTGCTCTAATGCTCTTGTTTGCTCCATTAGTCCAAACAAATCAAATAGGAGAAATTCCTTCACGTTTAGTATCTTTTGGAACTGAAATTGATGATGGCTGTGATAATGAAACTAGAGAAGATGATGAATTCTATTTTGTGGATGGCAATCTAGGTAATGATAGTAATCTGGGTACGGAAGCTTGCCCATTCGCAACTATCAGTAAGGCTGCCGAGTCTATCACTAACGGAGATACGGTAATTATTTCTAATAGTATTTACCGAGAATCAGTAACTATTGATGGAATTGAGGGAGCAACTTTCAAAGCTGCAGATGGGGAAAAAGTAGTAATTGATGGTTCTAGAGATATTGAGGATGATTTAGGAGGTCAGTGGCAGGAATACCAAGATGGAATCTTTCAAACAGTAGTGAGCCAAGATGTTTGGCAATTATTCTTAGATTTAGAAGAAATGATTCCAGCCCGTTGGCCAAATGCTAATTTTACAGATGGTTCTGTATTTAATAAATCCATATCTTGGGCGCAGGGGTCAATGGATCGTGACAAATACAAGGACGGTGATGGGAATTGGGTATATCCTTACGGTAATGGTGAACTAAAAGATATCACAGGCCTTAATGAAAGTGGGATTGATCCTACAGGAGCTATTGCTATTCTTAATGTAGGTTCTTTTAGGACTTGGAGTAGAAATATAACTGATTTTGATAGTGAAAATAATACCTTTAAATTTGATGAAGTCTCTAGTTGGAAGACAAAGCATCATTATTATTTTCTTGAAGGAAAGCTAGAGTTAATTGATTCACCAGGGGAATGGTTTTTTGATAATGAAAACAATAAAGTCTATTTTTTCCCTCCAGACGGGGTGAATCCTAGTGACGCAAACATTCGGATGAAGACTCAACCATATGGTTTTTCATCAGACAATTCTAATGATATTGTTTTAGAAAATATAGATTTTTTTGCTAATACTTTTCATTTTAACGATTGTGAAAATTGTAGGGTTGATGGAAGCCATTTAATTTACCCCAGTACCTCAAAACGTTCTTTGAACATTGCTGGTGAAGATGTCGATGAAAGATGGGTTTCTCGATTTGATAAAAGTTCTAATTGTGTTGTAGATAACTCTGCTTTCTTGTATACAGATGGCACAGCAATTGAATTCCATGGCGGGGATTTACAGTCACATAACAATACAATAAATAATTCATATTTTTACCATATTGATTGGTCGGTAAGCGATACTCCAGGACTGATGGTCACAGTTATCGACAGCGGAAGAGATAATACATTTTCGAACAATACAATTCATTTAACAGGAGCGTCAGCTACCTTATCCATCGGAGATGCACCTACAGTATTCCATAATGAAGTGTGGAATACAGGCCTATTGCAGTCTGATGGTGCAGTTGTACAGATGATGATGGCGGAACAAAAAAATGCCCACATAGCCTACAATTGGATTCATAATACAAACAAATATGGGATAAGAATGGATGGGCCAATGGGTGGTACAAATGAGGGAAGAAATGCGACAGTCCATCATAATGTTTTGTGGAACGTCTCTGGTGCCCTCATGGTCAAGGGTGATTACCATACTACACACAGCAACACAGTTTTTGGAACAGATAATAGTAAAAATAACATAATTATTCTTTATGAGGCTGGGTTTGGCAATGAAAATTCAACCACTGCTTTCAATGCAGCAGATAGAATAGCAGCTCATCGCTCTGGTAATTATGAAGATTATCCAGTTCCAGGCAACTATTCTTCAAATTTTAATGGTTATGTAGATAGTATTACTAGATCACATGATATTGAAATCACAAGCGGAATGGATTTTTCTCCCAATGAAATAACTATATCAGTGGGAGATTCAGTTACCTGGACTAATAATGACAGCATGTCTCATACGGTAACTTCTGTTAATGACTATTTTGATTCTGGAAACATAGCCTCAGAGGGCAGTTGGTCATTTGCATTTACTGAAGTTGGAACATACGACTATGTATGTGAATACCATTCTTCGATGACTGGAACAGTTATTGTAATAGATAACAGAGGTAGTATCGAATCACAATTAGTTGATCCTTATAATTATGATTTTAGACCTCGAGAGGATTCAATAATCAACGAAATTGGTGCAGGGGCTTACAGTATTGAGGATAATTGGGTTGCTGGAATTTCATGGTATTTTTCAGGACCTGAATTACCTTTTGAAGGCTGTATGGATATTGATGCAATCAATTATGATGAGAGAAATTTATTTTCCGATGGTTCTTGTATTTATCCACCAGTAGAAGGTTGCATGGATCCAGAGGCTAAAAACTACAATCCAGATGCAGAGGTTGACGATGGCTCTTGTGAATATTACATCGAAGGCTGTATGGATCCAGATGCCAAAAATTACGATTCAGAAGCTGAAATAGACGATGGTTCTTGTGAATATTATGTTGAGGGTTGCACAGATAAAGATGCTAAGAATTGGAATCCAGATGCAGAGATAGATGATGGTTCATGTGAATATTATGTTGAAGGTTGCACAGACAGTAATGCAACAAATTACAATTCAACTGCCGAAGTAGACGATGGTTCCTGTGAATATCCTGAAGAACCGGATCCGGTTGAAGGCTGTATGGATGTAAATGCAACAAATTTTAATTCAGAAGCTGAAATAGATGATGGTTCTTGTGAATATCCTGAGGAACCGGATCCGGTTGAAGGCTGTATGGATGTAAATGCAACAAATTACAATTCAGAAGCTGAGATTAATGACGGCTCTTGCGAATATCCTGAAGTATTAGACTGTATTTTTGGTTTAATAGAATATACAAATGATACTTCAGTCATTTTCTATTTGTCTTGGATTGACAATTCTGGTATTAAACAGTGTGGAACTTTGGAGATCGAATTATATGATGGAGCAGTTCCTATCCACTCTAAAAATTTCCGAGACCATGTTTCAGCAGGGAACTATGACGGTGTAAATTTCCATAGGATTATAGAGGACTTTATGATTCAAGGAGGTGATTTTCAATATGGTGATGGAACTGGAGGGTATGCTTACAGTTGGCATGGATATTGTAATGGATATTCAGTATCCAAAGAGGAATGCCCTAGCACTGAACTTTACACACTTCCAGATGAAATTGTAATAGGTTACAATCATATTCCAGGAGCTTTATCAATGGCTAAAACAGCCATGCCAAATACAGGTGGTAGTCAGTTCTTCATAGTGGATGCTGGGGTTAATGCAAACTGGCTTGATGGCATACACACAGTCTTTGGTCAAGCTGTAGCTGGAACAATAAATGGTCAAGCAGCTACAGGTATATCAGTAGTTAATGCTATGAGTCAAGTCGAAGTTGCAAGTTCAGGTAGCTCTCCAGTCCATAACGTCACAATAGTATCAGCTAAGATAGTTAGTGAACCTTCAGTGGGTTGTACAAATTCAACAGCTACTAACTATTCATCTTTAGCTGAAATTGATGATGGTTCTTGTGAGTTTGAACCAGAAAAGTTGAATTACTGCCCTGATGAGATTACTGAGGAAAATGAAAATCTTGTAGAAGAATCATGCTTAGCTACCTTTGATGAACCTGATGAGTCAGGAAAAGATGATGATGAAGGATTTCTACCTTCATTATCATTCTTCGTTTCAATTTGTGCGATAGCAATAATCGCTTTCAGAAGACGATAGTTACTTTAGTCCAGCATTACTAGTTAAATAATGTCAAGGTTGCTTGAAGGGAAAATTGCAGTAGTCACTGGCGGTTCCAAAGGAATTGGTTATAGCATAGCGAAGCGTTTTGTTAATGAAGGTGCTAAAGTAGTAATTTCAAGTAGTAATGCTCAAGAATTAGAGGTTTCAGCTCAGACTCTTAATTGCGACCACTTTGCACTAGATGTAAGCGATTCAACTTCAGTAAAATCAATGCAAAAGTGGTTAGTTGATAAATTTGGTACCTTTGATATATTAGTCAACTGTGCAGGAGCTGTTAGATTCGGCAATATACTTGATGCCACAGAGGAAGATTGGGATTTCCAAATATCAGTAAACCTAACAGGAACTTTCCTCACTTGTAATAAATTCGCTCCGATTATGAATAACGGCGGCGCAATTTTGAATATTTCCTCAACCTTAGGTCTTAGAGCAATGGAAGGAGCGGTTGCTTATTGTGCAGCTAAAGGTGGGGTTGTAAATCTAACAAAAGCTATGGCGCTTGATTTAATAGATAGAATTAGAGTAAATTGTCTGTGCCCTGGAGTCGTAGAAACTCCAATGGTTAAGCATCGAATAGAAACCGGTCAAGCAACTAGAGAATATCTTGAGAACGTTCAACCAATGGGGAGAATGGGCACTCCTGAGGAAGTAGCTTCTATGGCTTTACATCTTTGCGGACCGGAATCAGGCTGGACAACAGGTTCTATAATTTCAATCGATGGCGGTCAGACTGCAGCTTAGATATAGCCAAGCTTACTGTAACTTGTGGATTATTACGAAATATTAGGGGTCGATAAAAACGCAGACTTCGAATCAATCAAAAAAGCCTACAAAAAGTTAGCTAAAAAATACCATCCAGATTTAAACCCGAACAATGTGGAAGCTTCAGAGGAACATTTTAAAAAAATTAATGAGGCTTATCACATTTTAATTGACGATAAAGAGCGCAAAAAATATGATCAGTTTGGTTCAGACTATATTCCACGTAAAGCGCCAGATTGGCAGGCTACTAATGTTTGGACAGGTACTTGGGATTACATTAGATGAGTGATGAAAACATAGTAGTTGTTCAACACTTAGAAAAAAAATATAAGAGCGGAACTCATGCTGTTAAAGGCATTAGTTTTAATGTAAAAAAAGGAGAGATTTTTGGAATGCTTGGTCCCAATGGCGCAGGTAAAACTACAACTTTGCAGATGATGGGTACATTGTTAGGAATAACCGAGGGTAAGATTAAAATCTTAGATTATGATGTCTCTGCAGAGTCAAATCTCGTAAGGGAAAATATAGGTTTTGCACTTCAAGAGGCAGGATTAGATAGTTTATCGACTGTTAAAGAATTAATTACATTTCATGTCAAACTTTTTGGATTTAGTGGGGCTGATGTTGAAAAGCGAGTAGAACAAAGTCTTTCATTATTAGATTTGCATGAATACTCAAATCAAATGATACCTGAGCTTTCGGGTGGTACGCAAAGAAGATTAGATTTAGCCGTATCATTAGTGCATGATCCAAAACTATTGATATTAGATGAGCCAACTACAGGTCTGGATCCAGCTCACAGATCGGATTTATGGAGCCTTTTGAAGAAATTAAAAAGTGAGAAGGGAATCACAATTGTAATGTCTACTCACTACATGGAGGAAGCAGATGTTCTTTGCGATAGGCTTGCAATAATTGATTCTGGTGAGATAGTTGCAATAGATACTCCTCAAAAGTTGAAAAAGACAATTGGCAAGGATAGGATTGAATTTAAACTTTTCAAATCTTTAAGCGATGAGCAAATTAGATCTATGAAAGAAAGGTTTGATGAAGCAGATGTGTCTATCAAAGAGTCTTTTTTTACTGTAAAAGTTGATGATGGTGAAGAAGCTCTTTTAGACACGTTGAAAAGTATAATTGAGATGGATGTTAAGGTAAAAGGAACCAAAGTATTACGGCCAACACTTGATGATGTCTATCTGAAATACACCGGAAAGCGTTTAGAGGAGGTTCAATGAGATTAAACACAATTTTGACACTTTATGTTAGGAATCTCAAGCAATACAGAAGGCTTCCTGCTGTTTTGGCATTTAGCTTTATCGTTCCAGTAATTCAATATCTTATCTTTTCTAATTTATTCAATAGTTTGTCAGATGTTCCTGGCAATCCGTACGGAGGCTATCCTTACTACATGTATATCACTCCAGCTATAATTATTCTGACTGCAATTTTTGGAAGCGTAAATTCATCAGCGGCTCTTTTGGTAGATTTAAATACAGGTTATTTCGATAAACTGAGAGCTACACCAGCGAGTTTGGCACCACAGATTATTGCGAGATTTATGTCGGAGTTTACTAGATTGTCTTTGCAATTATTCCTGATTATTACTGTATCAATTTTATATCATAAAAAAGTTAGTGGAGTTTTGGAATTACCCGAAGCAGGTTTTCTAGGTTTAATTACAATTGTGATTCTTGCAGCTTCTTTTGGTATTGGCGTAGTTGGTAATTTGGTTGTAGCATTAGCTTTTAAGACTAAGAGCGAGCAAGCTGTTCAAGCAGTATTTCCACTATTTTTTGTAGCAGTTTTTATGAGTACTGCGTATGTTCCCGACGTCTTACTTCCAGGTTGGTTGCAGTCAGCTGTAATATATAACCCTAGTGAATATTTGATTAGAGCAGTGAGAGGTATTTTTCTAGAAGGCTTTACTGATTCAACACTGGATTCCATTACAATTGCAGTTTCCTGTATAATTGTTCTCACAGCCATCACAAGTACAATAAATTATAGGACAATCATAAAGTCAATAGATTAATGGTCCGTCCTCCCGGATTTGAACCGGGGACCTGCCGGTAACTGCGGCCTCCCGTACTCACGGGTAAAAGGGATAGACCCCTACAGCCGGCCGCTCTGGCCAGTCTGAGCTAAGGACGGTATTAATTGCATTTAGTGCCCACTATTTGTTGCTTCTTCTTAATTATCTTCAAATTTTGAAGCTTCCAATTCAATTTGTGAATATTCTTTTCCGTATTCATGTATTTTGACTATAAAAATTAAACAGAAGATTGCCATGAGGATTATTAAAGAGTAAGAAACATATGTCCATATTCCTCCCCCCATCATGAATGGCATGGTCGCAAATCCATTCCAAAGAGCATGCATGATAAAACCAAAAACATAAGCGATAGGCAGCGTTTTATTTTTAGGAATCTGCATCTGGTTTGATAATGCTATTGCATATCCTACGGAGGCTGGACCTACAGCATGCAATACAGTTGATCCAACACCTCTAGCAAATGCATTAATTGTCCAGGCATCAGCTCCATACCAAATAAGAATAAATAATTCATAAAGTAAGTTTTCCATTATCGCGAATCCCATACCACACGCTACTCCATACAATACTCCCTCGTAGGGAGTTCTCAGTCTTTTCATTACAAAAATTAGCCCTATTGGCTTCAACAATTCTTCAACAAAGGGAGCAATCACAGATACTAGAATAAGTTCAGTTGTTCCAAAATCACCGTTACCCAAAAGAGCATTTTGATTTACTTCGATTATTCTTGCTCCAGTGTCGTTGAGTAAACTAGCGGGTAATGTGGAAAACATACCCCATGCGAGTGTAATCAAAACTAATCTTTGAGGTTCAGGAGACTTTATTGATCTATCATAAATGTAGCTTACCCAAATTAAACCAGGGAATGTGAATGCAACTACGAAGGCTAGAGGAAATAAGTAGATGAAAGGTCCACGTTCACCAAGAGAGACTAAACCTAGTGCTAAAGAAAACAAAAAACTGAAGAGAAGTAAGCCAGAACTTGGTAATTGCAATTCTTGTTTGACAAAGGAGCCTATTTTTCTATCTGCTACTTTTGGTTTAGAATCACTTCCACCCCAATCTAGTTTTTCTTTATCTGTATAGCGATTATAGTATCGTTCGCCAGTATTTTCGCTAAATTGGCCTGGATAAATGGGCCTGTATTGTTGAGTTTCCTTTTCTATTTTTTCATCTTTTGATAATTTTGGTTCATTATTCTTACTAATGGCTACGTACCTTATTGGGAGTGGCTTTCTTTGAAGAATGGCAGCTATTACGATACTGCCAGCAAGCATCAGAATTATTATTAAAAATCCTAAAAGAGGTATTTCAGGAAGAGTCATAGGCCTTCCGTCCTCCATAGATATTGGTCCGACAAAGTAAAGATAAGCTAATTGTCCACCCATAAGAAGTAGCAAATTAGCTAAAATTAGGCCGTAAATTCTGAATATAGCTCTATACTTCACAAGAGGGTCATGAAAACCTACGGTTAAGCTAATTGCTTCATAGATTTAATACATTTTTGCTTAGTTATTTCACTTATAGCCTCAGGATCGCCTTTACCATTATAGCCTGCAGCTCCAGGATGACCGCCTGCAGATCCTCCGTTAATTTCAGCAACTTCTTCTAAGATAGTTGCTAAGTTGAATCCTTCAGTTACTATTCTATTAGATGCTCTAGTTGATATTCTCATATCTCCTTTCTTATTTCCAGATGAAACCAATGCAATATCTGCACCGAGCAAAATTAATAATCTTGCAGATCCAGATTCAAAAGACCCAACTCGACTTTCTGCAATAATCCATCTTCCTTCCTGCATCCATTTCATTTTCTGAGCAGCTTTAAGAAAAGTAGTTTTTTGAATCATAGGTCTTTCACTGTCTAAAATGTTGATTACTTCCTGGGGATCAGCTCCAATCTTTGCTAATTCACTGGCCGCTCTAAATGTTTCTCCGTTAGCGTGCCTAAATTGACCTGTATCTGTATAAATTCCACACAAAAGAGCATTTGCACAAGATTTACTAATATCTAAGTTCAACTCAAGAATTAAGTCTAAAATAATTTCAGCAGTACTTGTTCGGTGAGGTTGATGTATTATTTTAGTCCCCTTTTTCCATCCTTCTATCTTCGTATGGTGATCAATAACTAATATACTTTCAGAATTAGGAACCGGATTACAATGCTCAGGATTAGGACTATCTAAAACAATAACCGTTCCATCCCAGTCCTCAGGAGGTGTTTCCATTATTTCAATATTCATTACACTAGCAAGCTTTTGCCCATGAGAGCTTATTCCATCAGACGCGCATATTGTTGATTTTTCAAAGATTGAGTTTAATCCAATAGCAGATGCGACGGAATCGACATCGGCGTGATGATGTACTAAAAGTAATAAATCATTATCAAATGCTTTTCTTATTTTATCATTTAATAGCATTGTTCATTTTGCTTCTTGAATATTTTGTAAAATAGGTGCTAGCTTCTTTTGCATGTCTTCTAGTTCTTTATTCATTTTTTGTATTTGTCCCTTTAAACTATTGTTTCGAATCACCATTCTTTCTTTTTCTTCAGCAAGGTCTAGTTTCAGTTTTTCAGGATCGTCTATTTTTTTCATCACTGAGCCAATTGCTCTGTAAAGAGTATTTTTTGTACTAACCTCTTTAATTTCTTCCAAGGTTCTTTCAGTTTCTCCGATAGACATATCTATTTGGGAAACTTGTTGTGAGAGAGATTGGACTTGTTGCTGCATCTGTTGAAAAAGGTTCAATTTTTCTTGAACATTCTCAGGCGTTATTTCACTCATTATTGATTACTCCTTCAGCACAACTGGCCCACCCTAAAAATGAATTCAGCGCAGCTCTGAGGCCTATGAAATCCTTAGCCTCAATATCAATTTTTAATTTTTCTCCTGCAGGTAAAATATTTACACTAACTTTAGGCAACCCCTCCTTCGCTTCAACAAGCAGAGCTTCAGCGATGGCTTTTGTATTTTTTCCAGTTTTGAGACTTACTTTGGCTATCATTAATCAGATATGACAGTTTTTTTGGTTGAAGGTCTTATTTTGTAAAAAATCTTCTCACCACAAACACGACATGTAAGTCCAAGAACTTCCAAGTCCATATCTAATTTCGCTCCACAAGATGCACATTTGTAATTGACCATTTTTAGTCCTCCTGAGTGGGATAATATGCTCCACTGGCAAACTGATATTCACAGCTACTACATTTGAATATTCCGGTTGAAATTCGTTTTACATTCATTTTTGAGCATTGAGGACATTCGTATTTTTGGCGTTGCTTTTTCTCTACAGCACCCAATCTTCTACGAACCGATACTCCGTATCTAGCTCCAAACCGACCGGTGCTTCCAACTTTTTTAGTCCCTTGACTCATTGTATACCTTTTAGAGCCTCACGTAAAACATTATCGCTAGCCCTTGCAGTTTTGACAGCTTCTCTTATTTCAGCATCTGTAAAAGCTCCGTTCATTCCTTTTTGAGCGGCACGAAGATTTCCATTTTCATCATGAGCAACAGTAAATCTAGCAGACATTACACCTTCTTCATCAGACGTGGCATCTAAAATAACAGAGTCTCCAAGTTTTCCAAAAGTGCATGATATTGGCCAGCAAGTTACAGGTAGATCAACATCTTCATCAGCGATACCGTGTTGAACATTTGGTATCCTTGCATTTGAAAGTGCAGCAGCAGCAGCCAGTGTACAACAATCGAAAAGATTTCCGTCGTTATCAAGAATATGTAAATCGATATAGACCATCCATACACGTTCACCTTCTTCAATGCACAATGCTTCAAAATCAATCATTCGAGATTCCCGAATACCTCTGTCGACAACTCTTGCCAATTCAATAGATTGCTCACGTGGAGGTCCAGGATCAAAAGATTGATCAGCTAAGGGAGCTAATTCAGTGGAAGTGGTCATAGTTCCACTTCTTGGTGAATCACCGTAAGGCGTTCCAATCAACATTTTTATTCCACAAAGAACTTTTGTTTTTCCAAGATGGACCATTGCAGATCCTTCAGCTGTATTAATCATTCCAGTTTCAATTTTAACTTCTCTAAATTCATTAATTCCTCTTCCGTCAGCCCTCTTACCTTCTGCTGCCAAGGATTCCATATGCCCTTTCATCAGGTTAGAAACATGGTCGTTACTCATTTGCTACCTCCGTATCGGTTCTCAAGAGCAGCTCTCATTTTTTCATATAAATCCATACAACCATTTGTAGCTAAATCCATTGCTTCTTCAAATTGGTCAGGTGTAAGATGTCCATCTAGCTGCAATAGAACAACTTCGCCAGTACTAGGAATTATTGCTAGAGGTAAATCCGCTTGTCCGTAGTTATCTTCTTCTTTGTTTAAGTCTAAAACAACAATATCGTTAACTTTTCCCGATGCACAAGCAGGGATCATATCTCTCATAGGAATTCCTGCATCAGCTAGAGCTACAGATGCAGCAGTCATTGCAGCACATCTTGTACCTGCGTGAGCTTCTACAACTTGCATGTCTACTCTAATCGATGCTTTTGGAAATTCTTCAACCATAACTACTTTTTCAAAAGCTTGTGAAACAATGTACGAAATTTCACTAGACCTTCTGTCTAGTCCAGGCCTTTTTCTATCATTTACACTGAAAGGTGCCATAGTATACCTTGCTTGAACAATTGCTCTGTCAGCCTTTTGTTTATGTCTAGGGTGACATTCCATAGGTCCGAAAACCCCTGCATAAATTTTGTTGTTTCCCCATTCTAGATAACAGGATCCGTCAGCATTGTCTAAAACTCCTGCGACAATTTTGACTTCTCTTAGCTCATCAGGTTTTCTTCCGTCTAATCGGACACCGTTCTTTATCAATTCCATATCAGTTTGGCCAGCCATTTTATTTCTCCAATAATTTTTCTATTTTCTTTGTTAATCCTTTAGAAGTTGATTCTTTATTTATCATTTCAACTGCTTCTTGAGCTCGTGAAATATCATCTCCTTTTCCATCAATCCAAATGTAACCATTTTGGCCAATTTGAATTCTGGTTTGGGTTTTCTCCCTAATTGCAGTAATCATAGATCCTTGTTTACCAATGACGCGGGACACATTAGTAGGATTAATTCGAACTATAGTTCCAGAATACAATTTTCTACAATCATCTTTCTTTAAACTTATTTGGTGAGATCCTGCAGCATCTACCATGAATATTTCAGCCCATACAGCGTCACCTATAGCTAAAAATCTTGCAGTATCTCCGAAGGGTACTTTCCATCCAGATTCGCTGTGATGAAGTGTTGAATTAAAAGAAGCACCAATATCCATGCGCCACACCGAAGGTCCAGTTTCGGCACATACGGCGATGACTTTATCACCCGTTTTAGGGTTGTATCTGCCTTTTATTCCGTTTACATTTATGTATCCTGATTTGTCAATTGAATGACCTACGACAGAAGCATGCACTCGTCCATCTTTTCGAAATATCCCTCTTCCAGGCTTACTCTTGGTTTCCATGAGGTCACCAGGTAAAACTAACTTTCTTGCACTTTCGCTACTTGATTCTTCGCTCATTATGAATCATCCTTATTTTATTTCTAATACGTCACGTTCCAAACTTACCCCTATTTGAAGATTTGTTTCTGTTAAAGCATTTTAGTTTCAGCAGTACCTTTAGTTAGAGATCCTAAGACGTCTTCTAGTTTGGCGAAAGAAGCCGCAGACATTTCAAGCATTCCAATCCAACTACCATCTTTCTGATATTCTTCGCTTTGAATATTTGCTAGGGTTGATACTTGACCATAGCATTTTCCAACGTATATGGCCTGAATTTTAACGGCAACTTTTATTTTTTCGAAGGAAATAGGTATAAGTGGTTTAATAGATTTTATAAGTTTTTCAACTTGTTTTTCTACACCCTCCATGGGGTCTATTGAAAACCTCGTTTCTTCTATAGCATTCTCGATTCTTTGAGGAGGGTGGGGTCCACCAGTTTGAGGATTCATCGCGTTTGCTACCACATGTGCAATAATTTGTTTTTTCTTTTGGCTAACCATTTCATTGCGTTGTTGAGAGGTTAATTGAATTGTGCCTTCTGTAAGGATTTTTTTATATATTTCAATTAAATTAGTCGAGCTAAATGCATCACTAACTAAATTTTCTGGAGCCCTTTCGCCCTTAGCACTGTCAGTCCATATACCATCCGCAGCGATAGCATCTTCCCAATCGATTTCATCACCGTCTTTGTAGTTTTTAGCAGATTCGGGATCAATTAATATTTCAAAGCGGTTACCTCCAGTTTCATATCTGGCTACAACTGCTTCTTCAAGTGAAACCATTACTTAATTTTCTTTACAGCCTCACCAACGCTCTTTGAATCTAAAGTGTGGAATCCCTTAGTGGTATTTACGATAGCTATTTCGATAACGTCTGCTTTTAGGTTATTCTCATTAGCAGCAGAAAGTCCCTTTAATCCTAAATTAATCCCTTGATTTTGAGTCATGTTTTCCTTGTATTCTTTTTCAAATATCTCCATAACTTCGTTTCTTCCAGCACCAATTCCTCCAGCCTTATAAGCCATCATTGCACCAGAAGGGTCAGTCTCGTATAAGTGAGGCCCAGAGCTATCAATTCCTCCTATTAGCATAGCAGTTCCAAACGGTCTCACACCTCCATATTGAGTATAACTTTGTTTAAAATCACAAAGTTTCTTTACAAGAGATTCTACAGCTAAATCTTCGCTGTAGTTGAATGAATTGACTTGACATTCAACGCGTGCGCGATCTACCAGTGCTCTGGCATCTGCAACTAGTCCAGAAGTTGCACAACCAATGTGCCCATCAATCTGGAAAATTTTCTCTATACTTCCGGGTTCTATCAATTTAGAGCTTAATCTTTTATCAACGATTAATACAACCCCGTCTTTGAATTTAACTCCAACTGTAGTAGTTCCTCTCTTTACTGCTTCTCTAGCATATTCTACCTGAAATAATCTTCCATCAGGTGAAAATACTGTGATAGCTCGGTCATAAGCCATGTGTCCTGCTTGCATAAAATTCCCTTTTTGCCACGGTCTCGTATGGTAAAAAAGGGTATCGGTAGGTGGCGTAATTATTAAACGTCCTTCATTTAACACACTGTGCGTAAAGTTATAGCGATAGCAATTTTGATGCTTTTTCCAGGGTGCCTGGACACAGCTCCTGAGACATTAGAAGGCGTCGAAATTTTGGCACCGGATGAGATAGTTGAAGGTGATTCTGCCGAAATTCGAGCCCATGGTACGAAGCCAAGCGGAGCTAAATATTTGTGGGACTTTGGAGACAATCTAGGTGGATCAGGTGCAAATGTTAACCATGTATTTGTAGAGGAAGGACAATATACGATTACGTTGACAGTTATTGATGGGGAGGGAAGCATAGGTGTGTCTAAAAAAGTAATTAGTGTTTTACACAAGAACGAGCCGCCAGTTGCCAGTTTAGATTCTACTTACGGTGGCTTAGGTCAAAGCATAAAAGTAAACAGTATTGCTTTTTTTGATGGTGGAGCCTCTAGTGACCCCGATGGTGATGTTTTATCCTTTTCATGGGATTTTGGAGATGGTAACGCAGGGGATGGTATTCGTCCTAACCATTTTTATGAATCTGTAGGTAATTTCACCGTCACATTAGTAGTCACAGATCAAGGTAACCTTTCGAGTATTTCACAAACTTGGGTTTTAGTTCAAGAACGTACATACAGTATAACTTTTAGAGAGAATACAGTGATTCGTCCAGCACTTGCAGGTTACACTGCTGAAGGCGCTACTACAATACAAACGCATGCTTATCCTTATAATCTAACTACAGTAAACTATGATTTAGAGTGGGAGGAAGATGAAGCCCTTGATTCTCCAGATAATTTTCCATTAGGTACTCTATTTCCAGATGATTTTTCTCTAGGAGTTTCAACTAATTATCTTTTTAACTTGAGCGAAAATGGAACTTCAGGGAATTTAGAAGTTAATTTTGATGTTTTATCAGCAACTCCTTCTGAATTAGTTTTATCGTTAGACTCAGAAGACGAAGTGGAGCAATATTTGTTTCAAAATGGTTACACAAGTGCAAAAGGACAAGGAGAGTGGATAACATCGATTACTTGCAATGATGCGCCTTCTATAGTTCCTGAGATACTGAGTGAAGTAGATCAAGGAAATGACTGGATACTTTATGTTACATATATTTATTATGAATCAATAATAGTGGAACTTTAGTTAATTATTCAGTTTCTAAACCTAATTGCGATGCAAGATATTCGAGTGTTTTGTCTGGAGCAGTATATTCAGTTCCGCCTTTTTTCTTTGCCATTTCTAGTTCAGAGTATGCGCATTGTACTGCTCCCTTGATATTTTCAGGATTTCGCTTAAGCGCTAAATGGTAATTGCATATTGCTAAATTATGCCAAGCCCGAGGTTCTTCAGGATCAATCTCAGTTGCTCTTTTGTAGTGCTCAGCAGCCCTTTCGTATCTTTTTTCACTCCAAGCTAAATTTCCAAGTCTTAAGTAATTTTTCACATCTCCTTTTACAATTTCAGATGCGAACTTCCTAAATTCACCGCCTATATTTTCTTTAATATTTTCATCGTAGTAATTAGTTGAAGTAGGTGAAGTATTGCTGTAAGTATCATATCTTTTTTCTTCAGTGACAGACTCTTCGCGATTCAATATGCCTGTGGTGTCTGGTATTGGTTCATCAAACATTCCTACTCCAAACATTGGCTCATATTCTTCTTCAATTTTTTCTTCATTTTGTGTTTGAGGTTCAACAGGACTTGGTTCTACATATTGCCCAATCGGCTTTGAGTTTGAATTAATTTCAAATCCGCATATTCTATTAGATAGCCCTACAGCTACAAAATCTTCTAATTTCGAGGCAGATGCACTAGTAATTTCTCCATTGGTATTAATTTTGCCTAAAATATCTCCAGAACTTGAAAGGCGATATATGCTACCATCGTGTGATCCAGCAATGACACCTCCATTTTCTAATGGTTCGACAGTCCTAACATAACCTCCAGTTTTGAAATCCCAAACATCTTCCCCACTTTTATTCAAGCAGTGCACTTTTTCATCCCAACCTCCGATAAAAATATTTTCACCATCCTTATCTACTGTGACATCCCAAAGTGAATCGCTCCTTTTCCTTTCCCACTTCAGTTGTCCCTCACTGTCTAAGCAGTATAGGTATTCATCACCACAGCCTACAATAGTATCACCATTTCGGGAGATTCCAGTACCTACCATCGCTCTATTGGTAGGGTGTTCCCACACCTGTAGGCCACCCTCTGTAAAGAGAATTATAGAGTCTCCCGTCCCAATTGTTATGAATTGACCATTGGGGTCAGCTGCGAGTGACCAAATTGATTTTCCTACAGTTTGTTCCCACTCTATACTGCCCATAGAGCTAAACATTCTAAGTTTGCAGTCTTTACCTCCGCAAATTACTTTGTTACCATTTCCTATTACTGCCAACCCATGTATTCCCTCGTCAATATTTTTCTCCCAAATAATTTGTCCATTTTTATCTAGTAATGTCAAATTACCATTACGATCTCCCACGGCAATCTTATTTCCATCCTCGGAACATGCAACACAAATCACAGGTCCGGAAATAGTCAAATCAAATAGCGACTTATCTAGCATGCTATATTATTACGAGTAGATGCATTATTTATCTGTTGTTCTGCTAATTGTTCAAACAAATAAATTTATATAAAGCGGGATTGTAGTGTTATGCTGACTTTGAAGGTTTTTGGTGTAAAAAGCCAGGGCCATATTTCAGAGTGTCGCAAATTGGTGTATAAAATGATAAGCAATCGTATTGCATTCGTGTTCGCTATTGGATTGGCCGTATTGGCTTCTTTTATGTTGGGTGGTTCTGAAGCAGAACCTTTGATGTCTAATCCTACAATCTTGCCTGACGAGGAGCGCGTAGATGCTTCACAATTAATGAATTTTGAAATTGATTTAGATATGGATGGCGAAGACCCTACTGGCTTACTAGTTGAGGTTTGGTTTGATGATGTTGCAGATCCAGTCGAATTAACTTGTACAAACTGTGAATCAGGATCTCCCGATGGTACGTATACGCTCATTGGAGGTACGCCTGAAGCAGGAACGCTGGTGAATTCCGTTGGTAATGATAAGATATCTTACGGATTCAGAGCTACCTGGGATGGCTCAGATGATGGTCTTCACTGGCCAGCACCTGGAGACACTTGTATAGTTGGTGAAGATAATTGTGATGTTAGAGTTAACACATTACCTGTGCTAACAGATAATGCAGCAGTAGCTGGCGGAGGCATGCCTGAAGATATTTACAGTCTGACTATAACTTACACAGATTTGGATGGCCATTCAGGTGCATTTACAACCACAGTTTGTGATGAGGCAGATGTATGTGAGTCTCTAGCGTTATCAAAGGAATCAGGTACTGATGAAGGCGGTGCAGTATACGGCACAGATTTCACGACAGAACTTGGTGGTACTTTAACTGTAACAGTTAGCGCTACTGATAATTACGATTCTGCAGCAGACACCCGTACAACTACATTTACAGTAGATACTGAAAAACCGTGGCTGAAAAATGCTGGAGTTTCAACAACTAGTGCAGGCGAGAATGATAGTATCAATTTTACAGTCACATATTGTGTTTTTGATGCAGAAACCACAGGAGATCCTACAGTACAGGTTACAATCGGTGAAGCAGATGCAGCAGCTATGTCTGCTGGTGAAAGTAATGATGGCTGTAAAAACGGTATTGAATACTATTTAGAAGCTACAGTTGGTTGGGCAGATAGCGCTCAATTGGTCTCTTTTTCAGCTTCTAACGATGCAGATAGTGCCGATGGCATTAATGGAGATTCAGTATCGATTAACGATGCACCTGTTTTTGAAGCAGATTCAGGAATAGCCGAAAGAGCAGATAACGGAGAGGACTTTTCTTTCCGAGTCAATGCATCTGATGCTAATTCTGATGACGGAGATTCATTCAAAGCTTATGTTACAGTACAAGAAGATGAAGAAGTTGAGATGTTCTGTCAAGTAGACGGAACTTGTACGGCTACTATCCCTGAAGCAGATATAATCGATCAGCTTGGAGGAGTAAGGGCAGTTACCTTCAGATTACAAGATGATAATTGGGATGCGGAGACAACAGATGACTTTGGATTAACTATTGAAGTTACTAGAACAAGTAGTTTTGATTGGGTTGCTCCAAGTGATGGAAACTTTCAACCAGGTTTAAATGATTATGATTTTACTATAACTAACAACGGTAATTCTGAAGATACCTTTACTGTAACAGCAGCAAGTGACAATGGTTGGGTTGCTTCAGGTAGTGAAAGTCAAACAGTTACCGTCGGTAAAGATCAAACTGAAACATTTACAATCACAATGGATGTTAGTCATGTGGCAGCAGGAATTGTTGATCACTGGTCAGTTTCAGTAGTTGCAGGTAATGATGGTACACAGACAAATAGTCATGAAGGTGAGACAACAGTGGCTTCAGTTTCAGGTGTTTCGGTAACGATAGGAACTAATTCAGGTTCAGCACTTCCTGGCAGTTCGGTATCATACTCTTTCGTAATAACTAATACAGGTAATGCAGACGAAGCTTTTGCATACACAACCTCTTCAGAAAGTACTTGGGGAATTGGCAGTGGTGATGGAATTACATCATCCCTAGCAATGGGCGCTTCTGAAACAATTACTGTAGTTCATACAGTTAGTGAAAGTGCAAGTAGTGGAGATTCAGATACAATTACTTTTGATGCAGCCGGCGGTTTCCCAAATGGCGCTAGCAGAACTGCAACAACTACTGCAGAGCAAATATATGGTGTTTCTATAACCCTAGGAACCAGCGATTTGCCTTTAACTTTGAATCCAGGTGATAGTTTCACAACCAGTTATACTGTAACCAACACAGGTAATGGAGCAGATACATTTACAGTGTTCTTTGACGCTTCATGGATGAGCGGTAGCTCAGATACAACTCTCAACTTAGCAGAAGGAGAAACAGATAGCTCATTCTTAACAATGACAGTACCTGTAGACGCAGCTAGCGGTTCATCTTCCACAGCCTCAGCCAGTGTAGCAGGTGGTGGTGGAGTGACTGCATCATACGGTCCACAAACAATTACAGTAGCTGACAGAACGCGTTCAGCTTCAGTTTCTACAGATTCAGATAGTTACAGCCACAACGCAGGTTCATCTGCTACTGGAACTGTAACCGTTCTAAACACAGGTGTAGCAGCTACATTTGCAGTTTCAGCTACAGATGGGGAATTAAGCTTCGAGAGTTCAACAATAACTCTTGCTGAAGGAGCATCAGGTTCAATGGCTTTTACAGTTGCAGCAAGTTCTTCTGGCGACGTGACTTTCACAATCGTAGATGTAATAGATGGCTCAGTAGCTTCAGGTTCTTTTTCAGTAATAGTTAATACGTTTAATACCGCACTATTGACGACAGATACAAGTGATTGTGGTAGTGCAGCTTATTCGTGTGTTACAGATGATGCAGGTGGCTTTGCAAATGGTGTATACACAAACGCAGGAACATGGCACACTACAATGACTGCAACAGACTCTAACGGTATGACTGGAAGTCATACGTTTACAACAAATATTGCCAACGTAGCACCTTCAGTGGCAGCACCTAATGCTCCAACTGACACAATAGCACAGGCTGAGCAATCATTTTCGTTTGCAGTTCCTGAAGATACAGATGGAACTATTACTCAATTCGTTATAGACTTCGGTGACGGAAACAGCGTCACTTTCGATAGTTCAGAATTGGATGGCAGAAGTGCAGTAGCAGTTACTCACACTTATGCAGCAGCAGGTGATTACACAATATCTGCAACAGCTTATGATAATTCAGGTACTAAATCAGATGTACAAACTACTACTATAGAAGTAGGCGACCGCACGGTTACAATGGGAGACAATTCTTACCTTTATAACCTCGTAGCACTTGTTGGATTTTTCTTGTTAGGTAGTATTCTAACAGTAACATCCTTTAAGATGACACAAGGTGTAATAGCAGGAGATGAAGAAATGAACGAAAGAGACCGACAGAGATTGGAAAGTGTAGAGCGCCGCATGGAGAGTTTGTCAGAGCGTGAAGAGCTATTGGAGGTCTCCGCTTATGACGCATCCCGAGCGGCTACAAAGCTGGAAGAACATATTTCAGCTTTCAATGAGATCCTGGTTAAAGCCCAGGAGATAGCAGCTGAAGAGAAGCTCAAGGAACTTGAAGCAGCTGAAGAATCTAAGGCAAAAGAAGAAGAGCAAATGCAATTAGACTTAGAAGACCCAGATATCGAAATGGTAGCTGAGAGATTCCATGAAGCATTAGGCCGTCTTGTTAATGCACGTTCTGAACTGTCTAAAATAGAAGAGCAATTAGCCCACATATTGAAGATGGAACGTGATGAGCAGTTAGAAAAATTAACTGAAATGACAGAGTCTTATGAATCAACCAAACGTAAGATAGACGCTCTTCAATCATCAGCAGAAGCTAGAGATGCTGCAGCTGTAGAAAATAACATAATGAATCTTTTGAGTGCAGCAGCCTCAGGTGGTTCAGTTGGAGGGGCTGACTTTGGAGACTTCGGAGATTTCGGCGATGATGACGACGAATTTGAAGTTGAAATTTATGAGGATGAAGATGGTTCATTCTACTACATAGATCCAGATACGGGTGAAGAAGTTCCCTGTGATGAAGAAGGCAACGCACTTTAGGTAGCTGGACGATTACTTAGCCAAATATTTGGTCAGTCTTGACTTTCAAGCTAGATTGGTGGTGGCCTCTGCAGGAGGAAATAAATTCACAATTCGGTTTCTCCAAAGTTAGGGAGAATGTTGCGTCAAAAATAGTTTCTAGTTTTGGCAATTTTTCGAAATCACTAGATTCAAGTTTCACTAACAGAGATTTTGTTTTGGTCGGAGCTGGATTATCTGATGTTCCTGATATTTCGAAAGAAAACTTAATTGTTGCAGATGGAGCATTAAGGCCAGTACTACAGAAAGACCAAATTCCTGAGTGGATTGTAAGCGATTTAGATGGTTATATTCCGGATATTATATGGGCACGTGAAAATGGTTCGAATTTAATTGTGCATGCTCATGGCGATAATATTTCGAGAGTTTTTCAATATTATGAATATGTTAAGCCAACATGTATTACTACAACTTATCCTTCTAAAAATACCCCAAGTTGGGGAGGATTCACAGACGGAGATCGTTCTGTAATGATGTGTCTTTCACTAGGAAGTAGATCGATAAAATTGCTAGGATTTGATTTTGAAAAAATAGGTTTATTTTCAGGAGAATATAGTCCCAGAAAGAAGGAAAAACTAATGTGGGCTAAAAGGATTATTAATGAATGCCAGAAACGTACTTCTTCTATATCTTACTATTAGTTTTTAGCCACCTATTAACCTGATAAAAGCATCTTCTAAATTTCTCACGCCAGTACTAGTTTGTATCTCGTTGACTGTACCAAGTGCCATTAATTTTCCTTGATCTATGACTCCTATGCGGTTACAGAGAGTTTCAGCCATTTCGATTATGTGCGTAGATAACAGAATAGTTTTTCCATTTGCAGATAAATTTCTTATCCAATCTTTAAGAAGTTTAGTATACTTTGGATCTAATCCGCTTGCAGGTTCATCAAGCAGAATCATTTCAGGATCATGAATAAGAGTCATTGCAATGGCTAGTTTTTGTCTCATCCCCTTTGAGTATGTCCCAACTTCATGATAAATTTGCTCGCCCAATCCTAAAGTTTCAGAATAATATTTCACTCTTTGTTTTATCATATTATTTGATAATTTTCTAAGTTTTCCTATGAGTTCTAATGTTTCAGCTCCGGTAAGTTTGTCGTAAATTAGAGGATTTTCAGGTAAATAGCCCATAAGAGATTTAGCTTTGAGAGGCATCCGTTGTAAATCTACTTCGCCAATTTTGATTGAGCCTCTTGTAGGTTTTAGTAATCCACAAAGCATTTTGATTGTTGTTGATTTTCCAGCTCCATTTGTTCCGAGTAATCCAAAAACTTCACCTTTTTGCACTTCAAAAGAAATATCTTTTGCTGCAGGCTTGCTTCCGTAATACTTAGTCAAGCCAATAACCTTAATCATCATCGGTCACCGATGGCTTAACTTAAGACCCCCGCCCCTTTTCGGAGTGTGTCTGATGGGTAAATTGGGTCGACACAGTAACGCAGAGCGTTTAGAGAAATTTCATAAACTATGGGAGTCTGTGAATGAGCTTGGCGTTCCAATTATTGTAGAAGGAAAGAGAGATATTTCCGCGATTCGGCAACTAGGTTACAATGGTCATTTGATTCAATTGAATGATGGGAAATCAGTACTGAATACAGTGGAAGGAATAGTTTCATCATTCGGTATAAGTAGTGAATTTGTGATTTTAATGGACTGGGATCGTACAGGTATTAAATTAGCTAAGACATTAGAAAAATATGGAATTTCTTGTGATTTAAATCCTAATTTGCAAATTTGGAGAGATCTAAAGTTATTGTGTTCTAAGGATATAAGTTGTGTAGAAGAGTTACCTACTTTTGTTAATATGCTCAAACAAGGAATCTAACTTATCGAATAGTTTAATTATGGGATACTTATTACAAAATCATGTTATCTGAAAAGACAGGTGTATCAGGTGCTTTAGATTCTTCATTTTCTAAATTAGAGGACATCAGAAAGAACAGCGGAGTAGCAGATACAACTGGCCTTCTTGATTCAGAGATTTCAAATTTCATTTTGTTGGATCCCAATTTGTCTATAGCTATTGATCAGGCTCATGAATATCATCTTTACATTCGAGAAAATATAGGATTAGACAAATTAATGCAGAATGAGGCTGAATTGATTAAGGATTTACAACAAGGCTTTGTAAATTTTTACAAACCTGCGACCGTTAATGAGTATATTGCAATTGCAGCCAAGGGTCCTTGGATTGTAACCTCACATGGCGCAGTTGTGCATGATAACGGAGGTTACGGTATGCTCGGTTCAGGACACGGGCCAGATTCAGTTATAGATGCAATGTCTAAGAATTGGGTGATGGCTAATGTAATGACTCCATCTTTTTCTCAGAAGAGGCTCGAGAAAAGCCTTAGAAGAGAGCTCGGCCATTCTAGGGGCAATTGTCCTTTCACACACTTTATTTGCATGAATAGTGGCTCAGAATCCGTAACAGTTAGTTTACGTATTGCAGATGTTAATGCAAATCATTTGACTTCCTCAGGAGCACGTCATGAAGGTAAAGAAATTAAACTTCTTGCAATTGAACAAGGCTTTCATGGAAGAACGGACAGACCGGCTCAATTATCGCACTCTTGTAAAGATAGTTATGATAAAAATTTAGCATCGTTCAGAGATAGAGATAATCTGTACCTTGTGCCACCAAATGATGTTCAAGCTCTAAGAGAAGCTTTCGAAAGAGCCAACAGAGATAATGTTTTCATTGAATTGATGGCAATAGAGCCTGTTCAGGGTGAGGGTAATCCAGGGCAATGCGTTAGCCGTGAATTTTATGATGAAGCTAGGAAGTTAACGAAGGAACACGGATCATTACTATTGGTAGATTCCATTCAGGCAGGAATAAGAGGGCAGGGCTGTCTTTCGATTATAGATTACGAAGGTTTTCAGGATTGTGAAGTTCCAGATCTTGAAACTTGGTCTAAGGCACTAAATGCAGGTCAATATCCACTCTCCGTATTAGGTATGAATTCTAGAGCCTCTGAACTTTATGTCACAGGAATTTATGGAAATACTATGACTACAAACCCTCGAGCTTTAGAGATAGCCTCTACAGTTCTTGAGAGTATAACACCAGAATTACGTAAAAATATTAAAGAAAGAGGTGTTGAATTCTTGGATAAATTAAAGAAATTGGAAGCGGAGTTTCCGGATTTTGTCCTCAAAACACAAGGTACAGGACTATTGTGCAGTATTGAGCTTAAACCAGATATTTTACCAGTCATAGGCTTTAATGCAGTAGAACCTTGGTGTCGCCGTAGAGGTTTAGGTGTTATTCACGGTGGAGAAAATGCACTTAGATTTACACCCCATTTTAGAATAACTTCTGAGGAGATAGATTTACTAATTTCTATAGTTAGAGAAGCAATAAAGAATTTTACAGAAAATTAATTTAATTTTCCTACGTAAGCTTCTACACCTTCTAATATCTCATTGGATTCGAGCAGAGTTTGCATGGTATTATGATCTTTGTAAAGAGGTCTATCTTCATCAAGGTAATCGACATGCTTCCTTATTATTTCATGTGCCTTTCCAGTCCCTTTACCTAATCTTTTTCCACGAATGTCTAGTGCTTGGGCCGCAGCCATCATTTCAATACCTAAAACTGCAAAGCAATTATCCATTATTTGTTTTACTTTTTGGCAGGTTGTAAGGCCCATGGAAACAAAATCTTCTTGATCTGCAGCAGCAGGGATAGATTGATTTGCAGCAGGATGAGATAATATTTTAGATTCTACAATAAGTGCATCAGCAGTATACTGAGATAGCATCATACCTGAGTGTAATCCTGGTTTCTCGGTTAAAAAGGGTGGTAATCCTACAGATAATGCCGGATTCGTTAGTCGATTAAGTCTTCTTTCAGATAACACTGCAACCATACTTAATCCAGTTCCAACCATTTCCATAGGTAATGCAACAGGTGTTCCTTGGAAATTTGCGCCAGTCATAACTTCCTTTTCTTTTGTCAAAAATATAGGATTATCTCCGACTCCATTCAACTCAGTTTCAACTTGAGTTCTTGCAAATTTTAGAGAGTCTCTAAGTGTTCCAGCGACTTGAGGTGTAGATCTCATTGAGTAAGCATCCTGAACTTTCTTCTCACCACTAAATAATATTTCAGAGCCTTCAGTTAATAAATTTAGGTTTGAAGCTATTTCGTGGGAACCATTAAACCCTCTTAAGAGGTGTATCCTTTCATCATATGGTTTCATATTAGCTTTTAATGCTTCGAGAGTCATTGCAGCCGCAATATCATGCATTTTCATCCACCTCTCAGCGTCATGAAGTATCAATGCAGCCAAAGCAGTAAGTACGTTGCTTCCATTAATTAGTGCCAATCCGTCTCGTGCCTCAAGATCTAGAGGTTCTAACCCAATACTTTTGAGTGCAATTTTAGAGCTAATAATTTTATCTTCGACAAACATTTCCCCTTCGCCCATCAATGCTAGGGCAATTTGCGACATCGGAGCTAAATCACCGGATGCTCCCACAGATCCTTTTTCACATACAACAGGAGTAATCTTGTTATTCAATACTTTTTCGAGATATTCAGTTATTGTCTTTCGTCCCCCTGAATACCCTTTAGCATGTACATTTATCCTGCCGCACATTGCTCCTCTCACAAGTTCAATATCCATAGGTTCACCAATTCCTGCTGCATGATTTCTAACTAATAATTTCTGAAATTCTTGCGTTTGATCAGGTGTTAATGTAACTTCTGAAAATTCCCCGATGCCGGTAGTTATTCCGTACATTACTTCATGCGCATCAATTTTATTCTGAAGCATTTTTCTACAAGCATCGATTTTTTTCCAGGAATTATCGGAAACTTTAACATTTTCATGATTTCTAGCAACATCAACCAACTTTTCAATTGTTAAAGAATCTCCGTTAAGTACAATCGTCATTATTAAGTTATTAATTAAGGTGCTAAATAAACTTTTAATTCTCAGATTACTTTTTATTGCCTTATTATGGGGCATTGTGTCTGAGTCTAGTGTCGTTCGAATTCGAGAGCTAAAAGCGGAGGCGAGAGCTTATTCTAAACTGGGAGAATACAAGAAAGCAAAAAAATCAATACTTAGAGCAATTGATTTAGATCCCTCTAGTAAAAATTTGAGACATGAATTAGCAAAACTTTCACTTAAATTTAAAAATTACGAGGATGCTTTAGCTATTTTATTAGAACTGGAAAAACAAGTTTTAAAGAAAAAAGTATTGTATAAAGATTTAGGATTCGCTTACTTAGGGATGGGAAAATTAGAAAAAGCACTTCATTACTCAGATGAATCATTGAGTGAAAGTCAAAATTATGTAGAAGCTCATTTTTTGAAGGGTCAAGCGCTTCGCCAATTGGAAAAATATGACGAGGCGATAGAACAATTTGATAAGGTTTTATCTAAAGAGTCTAAGAATAGAGATGCACTGTATCAAAAAGGAAAAATCTTCCATATCTTAGGTAAGTATAGAGAATCACTCAATTTATTTGATAAGGTCTTGGAATTCCGACCAAGAGACGCCCAAGTTCTTGCGGCTAAAGGCCGTTCCCATGATGAGTTAAACGAGTACAAAGAGGCTTCAGAATCACTTAGTAAAAGTTTGTCAGTCGAAGATGAAGTGATTTACAATGACAGAGGTGTTGCGCTCACCAGACTAGGTTATAATCACAAGGCGATTGATAGTTATCGTAGAGCACTTTCTTCTAATCCTAAATACGCAGTTTGTTGGTTTAATTTAGGAAAAGCTCTTTTCAGGGTCGGAGACTTAAATGAAGCTCTTAAAGCATTTAAACAATCTACAGATCTTAATCCCAAAAATAGGAGTGCTTGGAATAATAGAGGAGTAACTCTTAGACAATTAAATCGCTTGGAAGAATCTCTAGACTGCTATGATAGAGCTATTTCTCTCAAAGCAGATTACTCCTGGGCATGGCACAATAAAGGATACGTTTTGGAATTATTAGATAGGCCTCGTGAAGCTCTAGAGTGTTATAAAAACGCATTAGAGCATAAGCCTAACCCTAATGAGCACGACGGCGATGAATGGGAAAAGTTGAAGAAAGATACTAATATAGCAATAGACAGAATAAAAAAAATAATTGGAGATTAATATGGATATTGTAGATTTAGTAAAAATGGGAGAGTCTTCTTTTGAAAATGGAGACATAAAAAATGCAAGAAGTAAATTTCTTGAAGCTTTAGTTTTAGCCCCAGAAGACCCTCAGTTGAGTAACAGGCTCGGAATGCTTGAGATGTCACAAGGAAATCCCCATAAGGCACAAGAGCATTATGCTCAGGCTTGTAAGTTAGCTCCAGACGTATCGCGGTATCACATGCGTTTAGGAGATTCCTTTCAACGTTTAGGGAGGTTTGAGGATGCAATTCAGTCGTATGCACGTTCTTTGGATTTAGAGCCTAAAAATGCCCCAGCATGGAACAACAGAGGCTTTGCTAATTTCAATATAAATCGTTGGAATGAGGCGCTAAGATGTTACGATGAATCTATGCGTTCAGATCCTAGTTATTCGGTAGCCTGGTATAACTATGGATATACTTTACAGTTATCAGGTAGATTAAATGATTCAAAAGATTATTACCAAAAGGCCGTTGAGCTTGATCCAGAAGATAAAATAGCTTGGAATAATTTAGCCAATGTTCATTATAATCAGGGTCAATATGAAAGAAGCATAGAAATTTATAAGAAATCTTTAGAACTAGACTCAAATTATGTTATAGCAGTTAATAATATTGGAAATGCTTTAGATCACTTACATCGATATGAAGAAGCTATTCCTTATCATGAAAAGGCAATCGAGTTAGATTCTACATTCCATTATGCTTGGATGGCAAAGGGCAGAGCTCTAACTAGATTAAACAGAGCAGAGGAAGGACTGGAATACATTGAAACTTCTATAGAAATAGATGATGAAGATCCAGATTATCATGAGGCTTTAGCTCGTTGTTATATTAAGTTAGGACTATTTGATAAGGCTCGACAAATATTGAATTTAGGACTTTCAGTAGATGGGCAGCATGTTCCTTGCTGGGTAGCTCTTGGAGATGTTAATTATAGAATAGGAAATAAGACTCAAGCCTTACAATGTTATGACGAAGCAGTAGGTGCTCAAGACATCCTTTCAAGAAATAGAATGAGAGATTTAGATTGGATTGAAAAAGGGCACATTTTAGATCGAGCAGGGGTTATTCACGAAGGTTTTAGGCAATATAATAATGCCATATCAGTAGCATCTGATACAAGTAGGCCTTATTTTAGAAAAGCAGAACTTTTGACTAAGTATGATAAAATTGATGAAGCTAGATTACTTATTGATAAAGGGCTAGCTATTGATTCTGAATCAATTACTGGTAATAGATTATTAATTAAAGTTATGAGTTCTAAGGAAATATTTTCTGATTTAGAAACTAGATTTGATATTTTCAAAAGTAATACGGCAGTCTCTTCTTTAATAGGTTTGAAATTAATTGATGATTATCCAGAAAAAGCAATTGAATATTTGTCCGATCAAAATCACGAAAATTTAATTTTAAAATCGCAAGCTTTGAAAAAATTAGCTAAGTACAAAGAGGCTATATTGTCTAGTGAAAAGGCGATTAAATTAAAACCTAATAACATTGAAGGTTGGATTTTGTGTGGTTGGTGTCATTTTGAATTGAACAATTACCAAGAATCTGAGAAATATTTTGAAGGTGCATTAGGGTGCGACATCAATAACCCCGATGCTTTACTTGGGAAGGCAATGAATTTGAAGTCACAGAAAAAAGATTATTCTCATTATAATAGAGCATTGGAATCAATAAATTCAGATTTAGCTATTTAGAGGTGATTTCATAGAATATTTTTTCAATATCCTTTGAAACCTTTTCCCACGAAAATAGTCTTTCAACTCTTTCCCTTCCTTTTTTACCCATCTGCTTTGCCATTTCAGGAGAGTTCCAAATCTTTTCAATAGATGTTTTAATCGCTTCGGGGTCTAAAGGTTCTACGATAAACCCTTCTTCGTTAGAAATAACATCTCTTACGCCAGGTATATCACTCAAAATCAGAGGTTTTCCAGTTGCCATGCCCTCCAAACCTACAATTCCAAATGCTTCCAGTCTGGAGGTAGAAGGTAAAATTACTACATCTGTAGCAGCATAATAGGCAGGAAGCCAGTAGTCAGAAATAGGCCCTACAAAAACAATGCGTTCTTGTATGTTCAACTTTTTAGCTAGTTTTTTTAGCCATGGAAGGTAAGGTCCATCGCCTACAATCAATAGCTTTCCATTTTGAGTATTCTTTATTGCTCTGATTAATATCCCTATACCTTTGTGAGGCACTAACCTACCAACGAACAAAGCGAGAGATTCATTTTCCTTAGCATATTTATCACGTATATGTCTGCCGTCATTTCTAGGATGAAATCTGTCAATATCTACTGCGTTTGGTACTACGTCAACATCAATATCCCATAAGCTTCGGGAAGTCGTAGCATAACTTTTAGTTGTAGAAATTACTTTATCAGCGAGTTCAAGAGGGTATTTACCCAGCATGGATTGGTACAAATTTACGGCAATATTTCCAAAAATCCCTTTTAATTCTAAATCACAATGATGTGTGACTACAAGAGGCTTATTCGATTCTTTGGCCCCTTTAGCTGCAAATCGCTCGGTGAAAGGAGGGGGTGAATGGACATGCACAACATCAGCATGGCTCCTCCTCACGAATGATTGGATGGCCGTTACTACAGGTGTATTATACATGTTAATCCACTGAGGCAATCTAGTTATTTTTATATCGTTAAATTTTTCAATTTCAGGCATTCTACTGTAGCGAGATGTAACCACTTCCACTTCATGCCCTAACTTTATCAAATTTTCAGAAAGTCCTAGGACATGTGACTCAACACCGCCAAAGTGGGGATAAAAATATGGAGTTACTTGTAGTATGTGCATTATGTTATAGTACTTTTTGATTCATAAGTTCCAGATACAAGTGCATTTGGCCCTATTTTAGTATAATTTCCCAAAATGGTTCCAGCATTTATAGAGGCATTAATGCCAGTATTTACATTGCTACCTATAATCGCTCCCAATTTTCTTCTACCTGAATCAATTTTCTTTCCTTTGTGTTTCACTTCGATTGTTCTTTTATCAAATCTCAAATTAGCTATTTTAGTTCCAGATCCTAAATTACTATTTTGACCAATAATTGAATCTCCAACATAATTGTGATGGGGTGCCTTTGCACCTTCTAGAAATATAGAATTTTTAATTTCAGAAAAGGCACCTATTTTATTAGTTCCACAAAGAACAGTTCCTTTTCTTAGATAAGCATTAGGTCCAATAACGCAATTTTCTCCAATCCAAACATTACCTTCTATATATGTTCCAGATTTTATGATTGACCCCTTTCCTAATACGATATTTCCATTAACAATCACGTTGTCTTCAATTTTTCCATTTATTTCTTCTTTATTGTTATCTATATAGTTTTCATTTGCAGAGATTAAATCCCAAGGATTTCCTATGTCTTTCCATTCTCCTTCAAATTCAATGACTTCGATTTGATTAGAAACAAGTTCTAATGCATCTGTCAGTTCATATTCTCCTCTTATTGATTTTTTAGTATTGTCTATTGCATTAAATATAGACTCATTGAATATGAAAATCCCAGCATTAATTTTACATTTTCCACTTTTTCCTTTTTCAATTATTGAAACAAGATATCCGTTTTTTTGCTTTACAGCACCAAAGTTACTTCCGTCGTCAACCGTTGTAACCATCATTGCCATATCCTTACAACTATTAATTTTTTTTAGGTTTTTTGCGTTAATTATTATATCTCCATTCAAGCAGTAAAAAGAACCCTTAATCTTATTTTCAGCCATTTTAACAGCATGCCCAGTACCTTTTTGTTTCTCTTGAATGATATAATTAACCTCAATTTCAGTTTCAGTTTTATCAATATAATCTGAAATTTCATTCATTTGATATCCAATAAGGATATACAACTTTTTTACACCTACTTTTTTCAATTCATCTATCTGTCTTTTGATTATAGGAATGCCCGAAATTGGCAATAATGGCTTAGGTATATCTTCAGTTAAAGGCCACATTCTTGTACCTTTTCCAGCAGCCAAAATTAGTGCATTCTCAATCATTTTATTTCCTTTATTTTACTTATTAGTAATTCGTTTATTTTTGCACCATCCATTTTGCCTCTAAATTCAGACATTACAGGCCCCATTAAAGGTCCAATAGCCCCCATGCCTCTTTCCTTTACAAAGTCAATTTTTTCTTTGATTAAGACATCGATAAATTCCTCAACATCAGATTCAATGTTTTCACTTTTAAGTTCTATTTTTTCCCCTCTGCTAATTTGTATCAAAGCAATTTCAACACCTTCTTTAGCAATTTTCTTTTCCTTGAGTAAATTAATTATCTTCAAAATAGTAGTTTCATCAACTATTATATTTTCTTTATCTTTTAAGTTTGGCAAAGTATGTAATAGTAATCTGGAAATTATCTTTGGGTTA
>CACOJW010000008.1 GCA_902627615.1 uncultured marine group III euryarchaeote | reverse complement strand
TAGAAAAATGGGAATGGATTCTCCTAGATAGAGTTGTTGCTGCAAGTGGAGATAGTGAAATTGAATTAGTTACTGAACAATTACCTGAGCAATTTAGGGCTCATTTTCACTTAGTTTCATGGGATGAAGATATTGATGATTCTGAAGCAATATGGGTTGAAAATGGCGAAGATCTTTCTAGAGCGAGTTACAGCACTAAGGTAACATTTGACAGTAATAATCCCTGTAACATTTCCGGTTGTACTATACGTACTGCTTATGATCCTACCAATGATGTATTTGTTATTGTTTGGATGAAAAGTGACGGAGATGGAGAAGTTAGAGCTGGTGAAATCGATAGTAATGGCGCTATAAGTTTGGGTTCTTCGACCTCTGAATGGGCTGATGAAACTGATGCTATTGTTTTCTTTGATGTTGCATTTGATTTAGAAGGGAGTGCTGGCGAGGAAAGCTTCGTTATAACGTGGCGAAAGGAAGATAGCTCATCAGATAATCATCATGCCTTTTCTATAGTTGGTACTGTCGATGATTCTGACCTTAGTATCAGTCTAGGTACTGCTGCTGAAATTGGAACTAATGATCTAGCTGGACATTATATCTCAGTGACTGACATGGCTGGCGATAATAGGGTTCTATTTTGTTATGGCATTCAGACTTCCGATGCTAGTGAAAGACAAGGTGGTGGTTGTAAGGCAGGAGCAGTAGATGGAAGTGCTAAAACTGTAAGTTGGGGAAGTCAATCATGCTTTACAGCTTCCTGTGGAAATGACGCTGATCCTGCAGTTAAATGGAATGATGTCGTAGATGTTGGCAATAATCAATTTGTTTTAATCTGGCACGATGTAGCAGATACCCGTGCTCAAATAAGGGGCGGATCTATAGGCTCATCAGGAACGAGTATTACCTGGGGTGATGTCGTAGATGCGACTGATGATACCGTCAATTATGTAAGTATTGCCTATGATTCAGGAACCTCGAAATTCATAGCTATCTGGACTTCAAACGATGATGGTGAATATACTGTGGGAAGTATTGATGGAAATAATGATGTTTCCATACAAAATGAAGATTGTACGACTGCTTGCGACCAATTTGAAACTTCAGATGGGGTAAGACATGTGGGTATTGCTATTCACGATTCAAATCGTATAGTTATAATTTGGGAAGACCACGATCCTGCACCACATGCTGGTGGAAATGGAATATTAGCCGAGTGTGCGCTTTCTAACGGAAATACTGAACTTAGTTGTACGAAACAGGATGATTGGGATACTGGAGATGTCCAAAGAATGTCGCTTTTGTATCTTAAAGCTACAGCCAGTGATGCGTTTTTCCTAATTGCCTACCGAGAAACAGATGCAAATCCGAATGTTGGTTTGGTGATGACTTACCAAACTATTCCTGAATTCGCCAATATTTTTATACCTGTATTATCTGTTTTAACAGTTGTTGGATTAAAGCACAGAAGAAAATGAAAATAAGACACATTGGCATCGCTGTAGATTCAATTGAGGACCGATTGCCTATGTGGGAATCCTTAGGCCTTAAATTAGATCATACTGAAGAAGTCGAATCTGAAGGTGTAACTACTGCACATATCAAAATCGGTGGTTACGAAATTGAATTACTAGAACCAATGGGAAAAGATACTCCTGTTGGTAAATTTGTTGATAAAAGAGGACCTGGAATTCACCATTTAGCTTTAGAAGTTGATGATATCGAACAATCCTTAGCAAAAGCAAAAAAGAATGGTTTAGAACCGATTGGAGAAGCTCCGCGCCCTGGTGCTGATAATACGCTAGTTGCTTTTTTCCACCCTAAGGACACTGGTGGAGTTTTGCTTGAAATTGTTGAAGAAAAAAGCTAAGTTCCAAACATTATTCTTAGAACATCTCTAGTTCCAGGGCCTAATCCTAAGGCTAATAAGAACATTAAAAGAAGAGAAATCATTTCTGGTTCTTCTTCTTTGCTGTTTTCAGTTTCAATCGCGTAAATTACTCCAGTAACTACTAAAAATTTCAATGGTATCATTACTTTTGCAGTTCCAAAGTATTCTATGAAAAAATCTGGTAAAACGTGCTTTTCACTATAACCATATTCATCAATTCCCAAGAAAGTAGCACTTCCATCAATAAAATGTCCAAAAAAGAGTAGCCAATAAAGTGGAGTTATTTTACTAGTAATTCCCAACCCTAAAGCGCCTAGCCATACCAAATACATCGAAAATAAAGTAAAAATCAAAGTTGCCCATAGCATTTCTGGATTTTCCATTTTATTTTGGGCTAAATTCAAGTACGTCCAAACTAAAACTAAAATATTAGTTATTCCAAAAAATAAAACTGGATCTCTAAGAGGTGCGCTTCTGTAAAATTCGGCAGTTAGGGCTGCTGCACAAAGAACCAAAAGTGCCCAAGATGAAGGGTGCAGCCATTCTCCTGGTGCAAAATACCACCATAGACCATAAATCAAAATTGCAGTCGATACTAAGCCTAAACCTTTTGTTAAAGATGGTAAAGAACTTCGAGATACCCATACTCCTGTTGCAAGAACAAATAATCCGTAAATTACAAGCGCCCCGTAAACCAATGGAGAAATAAAGAAATATTGAAGAGGAGGCTCAAACATATCTGCATCCTCGAGTGTTCTTACCACTCCGCCAAAAATCAAAAGAGGTACTGATGCAAATACAAACCTATCATTCAATTCTATTTTCCAAGTACTTAGTAATTCATGGATAAACATGAATAGTATGAAAAATCCAAAACCGTAAGCAGTTGTATTGTAAATATTGTATTTAGCTCCAGCTTCTCCTTTAGAATCTGCCATTATAGGATCTACAAAATGATCTGCCCAAAAGTCTGCTACTTGAGGTACAAATTGTATGGCTAAAAGAAGAGCAATCGCTGCCCCGAAAGTGTAAAGGTATTTGCTTTCACTAACTTTATTGATGTTAAAACCATCCTCGCGAGGAATTGCAGCCTGAGGTTTATCTTCCATTAATTTCCAGCTTCTTGCTCTCTTCTAATCCTTGCTAAACGAAATGACATAATAGAAGCAACTAAATTTTCCCCGCAAAATAATACCATAAACATTCGGGCTATGGTCGGCCTGTCTAAGTCTCCGCCGTCTGTTAAAAATGTAATAAAATCTGGAATTCCCATAAGGCCGCCGAGGAGTCCTATCAAACAGAACACTGCTCCTGCGTGCATTGCATGCTTTTTATTTTCAGGTCTAATAATAGTTATCAAACCTGGAATCATCAAACCAAAGCCAATAATGGCAGGAATAAGAGCTGTAACAGATTGTTCACCTTCAGGGAATAAATAAAAATAAAAGCCCATTCCTACTAAAATTAAACCAGACATTGCCATTGAATAAGGCAAGATATCTGCGAGGATAGTTGAAAGAGCTGGCGGATTTTGTTCATTTTCCATATTTTAGTATTTTAGAAGGGGAGTTAAAGCATATTTGGTGAGTTATACCTAAATAGTGTTGATTTGTAGTAGCTACATGGACTTATTGACAGATGAAGAAATTGCAAGTCGAATAAGAATGGTGGGGCCTTGGGAACACGACTCTGAAGAGAAGATGTTAATTCGTGAAACCATGTTCAAAGACTTTATGGAAGCTATGGGATTCCTGAACAAATTAGCTGAAGCTGCTGAGAAACTCAATCACCACCCAGACATGACTCTCTGCGAGTATAATCGTGTAATTGTTACGACCACTACACATGATGCTGGAGGGATTACTGATAATGATATTCGATTAGCTCAAGGTTTCGAAGAAATTTTAGAAGGCTACGATTAATTATTGGGAATGGTTGAAAGAAAGAAAATAGGACCTATTTCTTTCATTCTAAGATTTACTTTTGGCTTTGTATGGCTAGGATTTTGGTCTCTTCTATGTATGTGTTTGATGATTTTGGCCTTACCTTTCCGTACCTTAAGAGTTCGAATTGGCAACTTTTGTGGTAAAATAATCGGGCCAGTAGTAAGTCGGCTCGTTGGTGCTAAAATCATAAATCCTGATTCTAAAAAACTAAACACTTCAGCTCCTGCTATTTTTGTCACAAATCATACCTCTGCCCTCGATGTATTCGTTGGTATGGCCCTTTGCCCTTACGGAGGCTGTGGAATAGGAAAAAAAGAAATATTGAAAATTCCATTTTTTGGACAAGCTTATTGGCTTGCTGGACATTTACTCATTGATAGAAGTAATAATGCCAAAGCTATCGCTTCGATGGCTAAATTATCTGATTTTGTTAAATCTAAAAATTTGAGTATATGGATTTGGCCAGAAGGAACGAGAAGTGTGGATGGAAAATTAATACCGTTCAAGAAAGGATTTGTACATTTAGCATTGGAAACTGGTTTACCAGTTGTTCCTGTCATGCTACATGGTGCACATGAAGTATGGCCTGCTAAGACTATGCAATTTTATCCCGGAAATGTAGAGGTTGAAGTTTTAGATCCTATTGAGACTGACAAATGGAGTAAAGATACCGTTGATAATCATGTTGAGCATGTTAAATCTATAATGGCTAAATCTTTAGCCCAAAGAAATTGATACTTTGTAGTGACTAATATATAGCGCGTGAAACATGAACTCATTAGGGAGCTACAAGCTATGAAAGTAGGTATTATTTACGGGTCAAGCACAGGCAACACTCAAACTGCTGCAGAGATGATTTCAGAACATCTTAGCGCTGAACACGAGTGTATTTTGAAAGATGTTGATTCTATTGAAGTTGATGACTTCTTAGATTATGAATTTCTTATATTAGGAATCTCTACGTGGTATATCGGAGAGCCGCAAGATGATTGGATTGACATGCTTGAAGATATGGATGGGATGGACTTCAAAGGAATTCCTTTTGCTATTTTCGGACAAGGAGATCAACTTGGATATCCAGATACATACCAGGATGGAATGGGGATGGTCTACGAAAAAATGATTAACGGAGGAGGAGTTGGAAATATTGGTTTCACCTCTACTGAAGGATATGATTTTGATGAATCAAAAGGACTAATTGACGATCAATGGTGTGGATTATCTCTAGATGAAGATAATCAGGGCGAAATGACCGAAGAAAGAGTGGAAAGCTGGTGTAAAGTTCTACTTGAAGAAATGAAAAAGTTTTAGATTAGTTGCTATTTTACTTCTAATACGGTTCTAAAATGCTTGCTGTATTTGATTTAGACGGAACTATAATTGACTCAGCTGAGGCCATTTTGAAATCTCACGATGCTGCATGGGCAAGCGTAGGTGTCAAAAGGCCTGCAAAAGAGGACATTCTGAGCCTAACTGGTTTGCCTTTAATTGAAATTATGCAAAGGCTTGGGCCTGAATACGACCCTGTAGCTTTAGCTAGAGTTTACTCAGAAACATACGTAAAAGCTAATCGACACGAAAGGCTCTTTGAAGGTATAACTGATCTTTTAGCTCGACCGTTCCGCGCTGCTGTAGCAACAGGTAAGAGTCAACGAGGTGCTGATCGCATAATCAAAGAATTTGGTTTTAGTGGCCGATTTGAAATTGTTTTAGGAGGAAATTCAGTTTCTAAACCTAAGCCCAATCCAGATTTACTTTTTGCTATTATGGAAAAAACTGGAACGAAAGATATCGTAATGATTGGAGATACCACTTATGATCTTGAAATGGCTCACGCTGCCGGTGTTAAGGGTATTGGAGTAAGCTGGGGCCATCACACTTCAGAAGAACTGCGTAAATGGGCGCCTGTAGTAGATTCCTTTGAGGAATTAGGACTACTTCTCAAAGTTTAGTAATGTATTTCGTTTTTAGGTTATATTCATCTCTTTTAACTTTTCAGGAAGATACGTTTTTGTAACAAAATCAAGACCATATTTGGCCAAAGCCTGCTGTTCTGATTTCTTGCCTAGTTCTAACTGTAACTCTATTTCGCCTCTCCAGTATTTGCTTTTGAATCTTGGGTCACTCTGTATAGATTTGAGGGCACTGATATCTCTGTCTGTTAAATCATCTGAGGGGAGTTCGTAATTGATAATATCTGAGGGAGTAACTCCTAGATATCTGGCGCTTGGTGTTGCTAAAATATGTGAAATATGGGCTGTTTTAATTGCACCGTAAGCAACTGAACTGTAAATTCTGTAAGACCAAGGATCTGCATCTGTAAAGAGTAGTAAGGGTAAATCGGAGGCTTTGTGTAGCCTTTGTAAAAAACGGCGCGTAGAACGTGCTGGTTGGCCTTTAATGTGGACGAGAATTGCATCGTGCGTTTCATCAAAACCATTTTCCACAAGACGATCAAACATACCTCCTGTCTCTATCGCAATGATACATTTCGAGTTACCAAAATCATTGAATGTAATTTTATTATTTTCAACATTATAAGGTATATTGTAACCAGTATCTCCTACATCATCTCTACAATTTATCCTCATTGGATTGCCTTTTCTATTAACTTCTGTTAAAGTCACATCTCCGAGAATCTTTGCTCCATCTTCTTCTGGTCTAATTTTGAAATCCTCGCGCTGAAAATTAGTAACTATTTCTAAATCTTCTATTAATTTATTTGATTCGTCTTGAGCATTGAATTTTCCCATTTTCCATGCTTCTGAAATATAATACAATTCTCTCAACGTAGAAGACTTACTTTGTCCTGACATCTCTCTAATGAAATCAAGTAAATATGTTGTTCTAAGAAGCATATATGCTCCATCTAATTTTTTAGCCGTTCGAGTGGTTTTTGATTTCCCATATTTCCAAACCTTAGCCCTTTCATCAAAAATAATATTATTTTTACTTCTTGTAGGAATCGACATCTCCGGCACTTTACCGGTACTCAACTGATCATAAATTTGTGCAGCTATCTCTTCTAATTCATCTACGGCAGTAGCCATACTTCCCTATTGAAATGGGGTTATAGATTGAATGGGCGCAAAACCATAACTTATTATTGGCAAAATTCTTAGTTAAACATGGACGTTGTGCAAATCATCCTCTCTCTGAGTCTGGGGTTAGGACTGGCTGCAGCTTGCGGTTTCCGTGTATTCATACCTCCTCTAATGATGGGGGTGGCTAGTAGATTTGATTTGTATGAACTAGAAGGTTCCTTTACTTGGGTAGGAGAAACATGGGCAATTGCTATCTTTGGTATCGCTACTATCTTAGAAATTGGAGGATATTTTATTCCATGGGTTGATAATTTACTAGACGCCATAGCTACTCCTGCAGCCATTCTTGGCGGAATTTTTGTTACTTCTGCAAGCTTAGAAGGGGAAATGGACCCTTCGACCCAATGGATGTTATCAATTATTGCAGGAGGAGGTATCTCTGGAACTATTCAACTAGGAACTGTTGCTACAAGAGCCATTTCTACAGGAACTACTGGCGGATTAGCAAACCCTCTAATTTCTTTACTAGAAGTCGTAGCATCAATTATATGTATTATTCTCGCACTATTCCTAGTATTTCTCATTCCCTTCGTTATTATATTCTTAATTTGGAAAGCAATAGAATATATCAGAAAAACTAGAAATGAAGTTACCCTTCTAAAATAAAAGACAAAATATAGACCGCCTTTCCTTTAGTTCTATGTATCGTCTAACATTTGAGAGGTTTTAATATCATAGATTTTTCAAATTTAATTGCCATGCTGATTTTTACTTTACCCATTTCTTTCTTGCCTGGGCCAAATAATCTTCTTTCTGCAGTTCATAGCTCAAAGTATGAATTTAGCAAAACTTTACCTTTAATTTCAGGTATGGTTATTGGATGGTTTCTATTAGGTGTTGTCGTTGGGCTTGGCGCCCTATTCATACAAGAAAATTCTACTCTTTTGGATATTTTAACATATATTGGTGTCATCTATATTATTTATCTGTCTTACCAAATTTCTTTCGCTTCTCCTATTGATGATGACGCTCTCTCAAGTGAAGAACTTGGGGTTGGCACTGGAGTCGTTCTTCAAGTTGTTAATGGAAAAGCATTCATTCATTTACTTATTTTGATGACTACTTTTGGATCTGTTTTTGGAACGGATTTACTTGGTAAAATGATTATTGCATTACTAAATGTGGCCATCAAATTGATAGGGTGGTTAACATGGGCTCTATTTGGGAGCGCATTGAAAATTAAATTCAACGATGCAAAATCGGGCATTTTTATAAATCGGGCATTCGGATTTTCACTATTTTGTGTAGCTATATGGATTGTATTGCCAATAGACGCGATACTTTAGTACTACAATATAATTTACCTATTATGAGGTTTGCCATACTGACTGTTATATTTTCTATTTTTGCATTGTTTCTAATTACTAATTCTGTTATCGCTGAAGACGATGTCGTTGAAGACGAAAGTAATCTAATTATAGATGTAATTTTACCCATTGCTCTTGCATTTATTATGTTTTCATTAGGTATCGGATTAACTGTAGAAGATTTTTCTATTATTATTAAAGAACCTAAAGTATTTGCGATAGGTATTGCAAATCAAATGATTATCTTGCCTATTGTCGCTTTCGCTATTGCTTCAGGTTTGGGACTTTCTGCAGAATTATCAGTAGGGTTAATGATTTTGGCGTGCTCACCTGGTGGAGTTACTTCCAATATCCTTACAAAATTAGCAAAGGGCGATACTGCACTTTCCGTATCCTATACTGCTATCGTTAGTGTAGCTACAGTTGTTACTTTGCCCCTTATTGTTGGTTTTTCAATGGATTATTTTATGGGAGAATCTGCGCCTGATATTGATGTCTTAACTCTTGGAATAACTATGTTCTTGTTAACAACCGTACCTGTTGTAATCGGTATGTCTGTAAGACATTACTCTAATGAAGCTGCAGACAGAATAGACAAGGGAGTTAGCATGGTTGCAGCTGGCTTGTTTGTTATTATTGTACTCGCAGCTATTGCAACAGAATGGGATACTTTGATGGATAATATTGGTGCACTAGGGCCTGCAATCATTCTTCTAAGTACATTTATGCTGGGAATTGGATACAAGAGTGCAGAATTCCTAGAATTAAATGCTAAAAGAGCAACTACAGTTTCAATCGAAAGCGGAATACAAAATGCTAGCGTGGGAATAACGGTAGGGGGATTAATTTTAGCAGCTCCTGACGGTGGCCTATCTACACTAAGCCTACCATCTGGAGTCTACGGAGTATTAATGTACATTGTAGTCGCTCCATTCATCTATTGGCGAATAGCTCAATCTGACAAATAATGAGAAAAATCACTCCGATAAGTTTAATATTTTTTCTAGTAACAGCAGGCTGTACTGGCCCTGGCTCTCTTTTCAACGAAGACGAATCTCCAGAAATTCCGTTTGAATACGATTTGACAATTGAAGACATGTGGAATGATATTCCTATCAATCAAACATCTGCTTCTGATATAACCAACATGACTTATGAACTTGAAAAAAGCCCTCGAGTGACAAACTTAACTGAAATTGGTTATAGTATGAACGGTCAACCGTTACTACTTGTAGAATTTGGTGATTATGATCCCAATATTCCCACCGTCTATTTTGTTGCTGCTCAACATGGTAACGAACCTGCTTCTGTTGATTCTGCATATTTACTTGCTAGGCATTTTGCTAGAGGAGTTCCAGAAGAAGTGGATCCTATCTTAGAAAAAATAAATCTAGCTGTGTTTGTAATGGTAAATCCAGATGGAAGAGATGCTGGTTCTCGAGGAAACGCCAACGGTACAGACCTAAATCGAGACCATATGAAATTATTAGAACCTGAAGGAAAAGTCATGCAAAAAGCTTTTCAGAAAATTCATCCTTCTGTGACTGTCGATATGCATGAATTTGGAGGTGCCGGCACCATAATTTTCCAAGTAGCTGCACCACAGAATCCTACAACTCATCCTGACGTGCTAGCGGCATCATATGTTCTAGAAACTGACGTGATTGAAGCAATCAATGAAGAGTGGGGCTTCGGAAGTGTTACCAATTATCCTCCTACTACTAGCTCACAAGATTCTAGTATTCACCGTAATCACTTTGCAGTTCATGGCTCTGTAAGCTTGTTATTTGAATCGGCTGTTTCTGAGGAATATTCAGAAAGAGTAAGACTTCAAAGTTGGGCTGCAATTGCCGTTATAGATGAGGTGGTAGATGATCCTCAATATTATTTGGATGCCAGGCAATCATCAGATAATGAAGGACAAGAGGGTAACGATATTGTGCATGCGTACTTATTCGAATGCGATGATCCTGCGACTACAGAAACTCTTCGGATTTTGAAAGATCATGGATTCGAAGTTGGCTACAAATCCGGAGACGAAAGTGTGACTTCTATACATTATGAAACATTTCTACCAAGGACAAGCTTTCCTAATGGGACTGCCTTAGTTCCGATGGATCAAATCGGATGGAGGATGATTAGTGAATTAATGGAATATACTTCAACTAAAGACCAACATTACACTAATTCACCTAAAGACAGAGGACAAGATGCATGGAGAGCGTTAGAACCTGTCAACTATGAAATCAATAATGATGCTTGTTGAGTTATTGCTAAATAGTATTAATTTTACTCTTTAGCATGGATTGGATAAATTTATTGGGCAAAGGACTCTTTTCTGGAACTATAATTGTAGCTGCAAGTGAAATTGCTAAGAGATCAACCGTTTTTGGCGCACTAGTAATTTCATTACCTCTTGCAAGTATTATGTCAATGACTTGGCTGTACAACGATACAAAAGATAAAACACTAGTTGCTGACTTTGCTGAAAGTATTCTCTGGTTAGTGATTCCATCAATGGTTTTGTTCTTAGTTTTACCTACTCTGCTAAGGAGAGACTGGGAATTTGAATATGCAATGGCTATTGGAATAATAATGACTATCTTGGCCTATGCCGCAGGAGTTACTCTTGCAAGGTATATTGGAAATGTTTCGTAGTGCTTAAATAACGCAGATATCGTGAATTAATATGGAAGAAAGTCTAGCTTTACTAATTGTCGGCGGAGTTTTATCATTTATGGGGATTGTGATGAATGCAATACCTGTAAAATTTGATGATGATATCTTAGGAACCTTAGGTGCACTTGATGGTAATGCAACTGAAAAAGAAAAAACCCTTAGAAATTTTATAGCACAATTGAGAACTGTTATAGGCGGCTTAGCTCTCACTTTTGGATTTATTGCAATTTACAATCGTGATTTAGCAACTGCTGATGCTGAAAATTTATTAATTTCCATGGGTGTGGGCTTTGTTTTGACTATGGGAATAATTGTCTCAGGTATTTACAGAGGGTTTGTCGACAAACTTATTGTTCCTCCTATGGTGATTTTTACTGTATTAAGTGCAATATGTTTCTATGCTGGATTAATGTAAGTAAATGGCATTACCTCCCAAAGACCACCCCAGATACAAATCGCTTTTAGCTCGTGAAAAATTAGTCGAAGCTTCAGATGTCGTAGCTAAGCAAGGACTGATTGCCCACGGAAGGGGCGAAGCTTTTGATTATTTGCTAGGTGAACAAACTTGCCTACCTGCTTTAAGTGCCATTAAAGCTGCTGCTTCCGCTTTAATTGATGCTGAGAAACCGATCATTTCTGTAAATGGAAATGTCGTCGCATTGGCTTCTAGAGAAATTGCGCGGCTTTCTGAAATAAGTGGAGCAAAAGTTGAAGTTAATTTGTTCCATCGAACGCCTGAAAGAATTGTAGGTTTAACTAAAATGATGAAGAAAGTAGGAATTGACGCTCTTGGTGAAAATGCTGATGATACAATTCCTGGATTAAGCTCCGAACGAGCTAAATGTTGTTCTGAAGGAATTGGCTCCGCAGACGTTGTTCTTGTTCCACTGGAAGATGGTGATCGTTGTGAAGCTCTCGTAAATATGGGTAAAAAAGTAATTACTATTGATTTGAACCCTCTATCAAGAACTGCTCAAACTGCGCACATAACTATTGTAGATGAATTGACGCGATGTTTGCCACTAATTTCAGATTTTGTTAAAAATAACAAAAAAATAGAGTCTTTCGACAATAAAATGTGCCTTTCAAGTGTACTAAATTACATGGCTGAGAGAATTAGTTCATGAGTGTTCTGAACATTCTTTTTGTTGGGAGCGACGAAGTTGCACGTTCTATTGCAAAAAAATCTGACTCTAGAGATGTAGATAATTATGTCTACAAAGATTTGAAAGCTGAAGGTGATTTTTCTACGATTTCTATTCTAAGGCCCAATAATTATCCTGATAAGCCTAAGCCCTTTTTTACATCGTTAACTGTTTCTGATTTTGGAATTGTTGAGGTTAACAAAGTAGATAGTTCTTTTGGAGAAGTTGTCGTCTCCATGGCTTCTGCTGGAATAAAAGAAGGATTTGTAATCATAAACCCTTCAGAAGGAGAATGGGTTGATGATTCTCAGGTGAAAGGCCTGTTACAGCAAGCGGGACTTTCTAATTGGAAATTTATTGAAAATGATGGGGTTCTAATAAGAGAAAAATTAGTCGAAATTCTAAATCGAATTAAGCCTCATGATGAAGAAGGATTTGTGATTGCTGTCGATCAAGCTTTTACTGTTAAGGGAGTTGGTTTGGTTGCCGTAGGTCACGTACAGTCTGGAAAAATTAACAAACACGATAATGTTATTTTTGCAGGATCTGAAGGGAATGCAATTGCTAGGTCTTTGCAAGTTATGGATTTAGATGTAGACGTTGCTAATCTTGGAGACCGAGTTGGTTTAGCTCTAAGAACTGCTGGAGCATTCAGAGAAGATCTCTTAGGTAAGGGATCAATTTTAGCAGATTCGAACGCACGTTTTGAAGTGCAAAAAACCTCTGAATTTCAAATTACTAAGGCTGCATTTCAGAAAAATAACCTTGTAAAAGGAGATGTTGTTCATTTCTGCAGTGACCTCCAATTTACTGTGGGAAGAATTAATGAAATCAATAAAAGAATCTGTATTGAATGGGATGCTCCTATTGTTCTTAATAAAACCTCTAAGAGAAATCCCTTGATTGTGCAATTAGAGGCTAAACCACGAATTATGGGTTTTGGTGAGTTCTAAATTATTCGCCAGGCAGTCTGTAATCGCCTAGGTTAACTTTTACCATTTCATCCATTTCTTCTACTGTTATCAATGGCGTAATGTTTCCTTTAAATTTTCCCGATGCTGCAATATTTAGAGCCATTCCTGTTACTGTTGTATGGTCTGGAAAGTCCATTATTGCAAGAAAGTCAGTACTTCCATAGCACCAGTAATATGCTTCTAATTCTCCACCCAAGGACTCTACAATTCTTTTTGTTTCATCTCTCCTTGCCGTTCCTCCTTCATTTAGAAGGCCTTTAACACCATCTGAAGTATAACTTCCCGAATACATGAATTTTGACATAATATATCTTAGAATCAACATCATTTAATATTTTGCTTACACAATTAACCGCAAAAAATATTTTAATATGATTTACTATGAAATAGTATGGAAAAAGGCGTTGCATTTGGTGATTTGGAGCAATTTGTTATTGTACCTGAACGTCCGAGATTATGGGATCTTAAAAACCCTGGATGGAGCGTTAATAAATCTAAACACAATCGCTTCGTTATTACTCCTAATGGCTATTTATTGAATATATTCACGATGTTGCCGCTCCTGATGTTTGGTATACCTCTTACGTTCTTCGGAATTGTGTTGTTTGGAGAACCAACAATTCCAGTAGAAATTGCGATTGTCCAGGGAATAATCGGGATCTTACTTCTACTTTTGTGTCTACTTATCAGAAGAAGTGAATTATGTATAGATTTGGACCGGGGATATGTTGTCTGGAGATATGCTAATTGGCCTAGATTTAGAAGCTGGAAATATAAATTATTTAAACCTTTTAATTTCAAAATTAAGACAACTGATGATTATGGCATGGCTTTTGGCTATTACATTACAGTTATGACTGAAGATCAAGAAGAAATTGATTTGATTTTCTTCAGATGTGATCAAAATCCAAGAAAAGAGTTTCCCATCATTGTTAAAACATTAGAAGATTCGCTTGGATTAAGAAAATTATTTGATAGCGCAGAAAATAGGTAGTATGGAAAAAGGCCTAACATGGAATGAATTGGATGTTTTTGTTACTGTACCTGAAAGACCGAGAATAGAATTATGGGATCTTAATAATCCTGGATGGAGCGTTAATAAATCTAAACACAATCGCTTCGTTATTACTCCTAATGGCTATGGATTAAGCATATTTACGACGTTACCACTCCTGATATTCGGTACAATCCTTACGTTAATCGGTATTATGTTTATTCTGTTATCCATAGCCATTAGGAGTAATCTTGCCAATTCAGTGAGTGTGCTGATAATCGGGACCTTATTTCTAATTTTATTTCTACTTGCCAGAAGAAGTGAATTATGTATAGATTTAAACAGTGGATATTTTGTATGGAGATATGCTAATTGGCCTAGATTTAGAAGCTGGAAGTATAAATTATTTAAACCTTTTAATTTCAAAATTAAAAGAAGTATAAATTTTGGCGCAAACGGCTATTACATTACAGTGATGACCGAAGATCAAGAAGATATGGCTTTAATTTTCTTCATGGGTGATCAAAGTCCAAGAAAAAAGTTTCCCATCATTGTTAAAACATTAGAAGATTCGATTGGATTAAGAAAATTATTTGATAGTGCAGAAAATGGATAGTATGTTTTAAATTACTCTTTTCATAGAAGTAATCATGAAAGGTATGGCTAAAGGTCTTCCAAGCTTTTTGATTATTTTCATCATGATTTCCGGGTGTTTAGATGATTCGATCACATCTGAATCAAATGAAATCGAAATTCAAGAAGATTTCTGGGACTCGTACTCCGTGGTAGCTCCTGTAGATACTGGAATTAATCCATACCATGACCATTTTCAAAAAAATCAAAGCTTACCTCAGTCTTTCTTAGATGAATTTGGAGTCACAATGACTTGTGAATTAACTCAAACAGGTACTTGGGAGGAAAGAGTGGAAGCTGATCGGGAAACGTGTTGGAATCTAATTTCCTTCAATGATACTGTATATTTCTCAGGCACATGGATTATCGGAGCAATGGGCGAAGAAGGCTGGAGCGAAACACCCATCCTCGACGACCCTAATGATGGGCATGGTACAGCTGTTACCGGAGCTGTGATCGATGCAAATCCCGATGCTGTTATTTTCTTCCTTGAAGGGTTTGACGGTGTAAGAAGAGCTGCCGAACATCCTATGGTTGACATAATTACAACTAGCTTTGGACCTATCGGTTCAATACCTGTTTCAGGAATTGAAGATGATACTGAGTACGCCGTAAATGAAATGGGCAAATTGCACACTGGTGCCTGCGATAACACAGGTTCAACCTGCGTTCAAGATGCAACTGGTGGACCGCCATGGTCAATCGGAATTGCAGGATTCCAAGAAGATGGTGATAGAGGAAAAGTAATGCATTGTTCTGGAACTGCTCCAGATATAGTGGCAGACTGGACTCAAAATTTGCCTGATCACGACTCAATTGACGGATATCATGATACTTCAGGAACCAGCTTTGCAACCCCAAGAACTGCAGGAGTGCTTTCTCTTGTTATTCAGGAATTAAGAGAACAATATGGAGATACTGGCTCAGGTGGAAGAAATGGCAGCTTAGTTTACAGTGATAATGCTTCAATTACAAACTATGATATTAGAAGAAGTATGGAAAAAGCATCATACTTCCCTGATGCAACTGAATATGATCCTGGAGCAAATGAAGGGGCTTGTCAAACAGGAGTGCCTGTTTCGCCTATAGCACCTTACACACAAACCGGATGGGGGGTCGTTGATCCAACAATTACGGAAATTATTATCCAAGACTTAGATGGCTCATCTCCATTGACAGACAAAGATTTTGATTGTGAAACCTATATGGATTCTGTTATGGCTGCAAGAATAGCATACTGGAGCTAAATCGAAAACTTTCTTTCAGACCCTCGAGTGTCTTTCACGGCTGCCATCCAGATAGCAATTCCAAATGCCATTTTGTTAACTAAATCTGCTAAATTATAAATTATATTAATGAGTTCTATGCTAAATGCCGTATTATTTATTTGAACCCCAAAAATAATTGTTTCGTCTAAACCATACAGATATCCAATTGGATAGATTGCCCAACCTATTGTTACAATCCACTTTAGGGTTTGAAATGCAAATTGACCTGCCTCATTGCCGCTTTTTCTATTGATTATGGCTGCTTCTCCCCTGAATATTTCATAGATAATGTAAGCCCAACAAATCATTCCAAGAATCCACCAAATTATGGAACTGCCTCCTATCATCTGAGTTTCTCCTAAAAATCCAAAAACAAGCATCAGTGTAGAAGATATTAAAAGTCTCCAGAATAACATCGCTGTAACTGTAGTGACTGCTGCTAAAATAAAATAAAATTCAACTATTTGTAATGGAACTGTCAAAAACCAATCAACATATCTGTATACTACCGGACTTTCGCCTGTTAAAATCCAATGCTCTCTCATATACATGTAATGCCAAAATGCAATTCCTGTAATCAAACAAGCGATTGTCATCGACGTTTTCCATTGAGGGGCAACATTAGCCCGTTCTATTAAGAAAAAAATACTGGATGCAAGCATTGCTGCTGTGGCTATCCAAAAAGTAATTCCGACTAAATCATCTTGTCCAAGAATTAAAAAACCATCCTCTGAGTAACTGCCGTTTGCTGCTATTGAATTGGGTAAAATTAAAGTGGTAAGAAGAAAAATTCCTAGAAAAATTAATTTAGATTTCATAGTTTAAGCACTAAGTGAGAAAATTCTTAGGGATTTATAGTTTCGTCTTTTATTAATTAAATAATCAAGCAAAAAAATTAGCAAACTAAATAAATTGGGTTCAAATTAGACATATATGAAAGAGATCGTAATGAGCTCGATGGCTCCAGAACCGATCGGTCCTTACTCACAGGGTGTTGCATCTGGAGGATATATTTTCCTCAGTGGCCAAGTTGGTCGAAAACATGATTCAACCGATTTGGAGGAAGGGGTTGCTGCTCAAACTGAGCAAGCTATTCACAACCTAAAAGCCGTATTAGCTGAAAAAAATCTAACATTAGATAACGTAGTAAAAACAACTGTTTTCCTTGCAGACATGAATGATTTTGCAGAAATGAATGGCGTATATGCGCAATTCTTTGATGAAGAATCTGCTCCTGCCCGGTCAACAGTTCAAGTTGCTGGACTGCCACTAGCTGCAGATATGGAGATTGAGGCAATCGCCTCTTTGGGATAAAATCCACAAGTGATTTTATCACTCCTCTACTGAGAAAATAATGTACGTTATTAGCGGTTCAACTCACCAGCGCCTTGGCGCTTCATTGGCTGAGGAAATGAACTCTGAATTTTGTGGTGTTGTAAATCGTCACTTCCCTGATGGTGAACGTTATATTCGAGTTTTAATGGATGTAACAAATCAAGATGTAGTTGTTGTCCAAAATACATTTCCTGATAAAAAAATAGTTGAATTATTATTAATTTTACAAGCTGTAAAAGAAGCCGGTGCAAAAACAATTACCTGTGTTATTCCTTACATGGGATATTCAAGACAAGAGAGGGTTTTCCAAGCTGGAGAGGCCCGTTCTGCAAAAGCAATTGCAAACGCAATTGGATCTATGTGCGATCGTGTCTTCACTATCAACGTTCACACTCCTGAAATCTTAAAGTTCTTTGGATGTGAAGCGAAGGATATTAATGGCTCTAGAGAAGTTGTAAGATATCTAAAAGGATTCAAACCTCAGATGGTTGTTGCTCCAGACGAAGGATCTAGAGACCGATGCATACTAGCAGCAGATTTACTCAAAGTACCTGTTCATGTAATGAAAAAAGTTAGGATAGATGGAAGAACTGTTGAAACAACATCTGGACAAGTCGATGTCAAAGGCGCAACCGCTGTGATTTTAGATGATATAATATCCACTGGCGGAACTATTGCTACAGCTGCGAATATATTGCGAGATGGAGGGGCTGAACGCGTATTTGCTGCCTGTACACATGGATTGTTCATTGAAGATGCTGCAAATCGGTTAAGGGTTTGCGATGACATCCTAAGTTCGGATACTTTGGAAGGTGTTTACACCAGATTTTCTGTTGCTCCTGCTATTGCTGACGCGCTCTAATGTTTTGGAAAGGGCCTGTTTTTACAAAAGACGGATTTAAAAATCAAACAATTAATCTAGAAGATTGTGAAATAACTGAAGGATTTGAAGGCGGGGCTGATGGAGTTATAATTCCACTTTTACGAAACTGTCATACTCATTTAGGAGATACTTTAGCAAGAAAGGATGTTCCCAAAAATTTAACACTCGAAGAATTGGTTGGTCCTTCTGGTTGGAAACACAAATGGCTAGAGAAAAATAACGTCGAAGATTCTGTTATTGTCGGGATGAAAGAGATTATTGGTTCTGGTACCGGACTAATAATGGATTTTAGAGAAGGTGGTAGAGAAGGTTTAGAAGTGTTTGACAATATAGAATATCCGGGTACTTCTATTCTTCTCGGACGGCCTAAAGAGAATGAAGAGTTACCTGGTAAAAATGCGGGAATCAGCAGTCTAAAAGACGTTCCTAAATCTACCGAAATAGCATCCAAAGCAAGAGAAAAAAGAGGATTAGTCGGGATACATCATTCAGAAAATGAAAGAGAAGAAATAGAATCTCTCTTAGATCTAAATCCTGATTTCGTAGTACACTTATGTCATGCTACCGATAGGGATTTAGAATTAATCAAACAGGCTGGAATCTCTGTTGTAGTTTGCCCTAGGAGTAATGATTATTTTGGAAATAGGCCGCCTCTTGAAAAAATGGTCGAATTAGAAATGGATATTGGTTTTGGAACTGATAATGGAATGCTTTGTACTGCAAATATTTTTGATGAAATTAAATATATTAGAGAGAAATTCAGCTCATTATCTCTTGATTCCATACTTTCTATTGCTTGTTTTGGTTTGAATGATATGTTTAATAAAGACCAAACTTCCCCTTATTTTAATCTAGAAGAAAATGGTTGGATTCTGCTTTCGCGAGTAGAAGAAGACGAGTACGAGTCTGTCTTCAGTACCAAATCTGAAATTCTAGGTGTTCGCTGGAGAAATTAAATGGACTTCCAAAAGGTCATAGCATTCGCAACCCGCAGAGGGCTTTTCCAACCTGCTTTCGGAGCTTACGGTGGTTTAGCTGGTTTCCTTGATTATGGGCCTGTTGGAGTTAAACTACGAAGAAGAATTCTTGAAGTTTGGAGAAGGCATTATGTTATCGATGCAGGATGTTTAGAATTGGATGGTGCATTAATTGGACCTGAAGTATTGTTCAAAGCCTCTGGTCATTTGGGTGAATTTGATGACCCTCTAGTAAATTGTGATGATTGTGGTAAACAATTCCGTGCAGATCATTTGATTGAGGATGGTGAAGAAATGGCAAGAGACAAATTGGCAAATGCTCTCTCTAGGACTGCATGCCCTAATTGTGGAGCTGGTTTGTCTGAAATGACTGCGTTTAATCTCATGTTTTCAACTAAGGTTGGAGCTGGAAAGGGGTTGCAAGGTTACCTGAGACCAGAAACTGCCCAGAGTATCTTTCTTGCTTTTCCTTGGCTCTTAAGACAAAATAGAGGGAAATTGCCCTTTGCTGTTGGCCAAATAGGTAGGTCCTTTAGGAATGAAATCTCGGCGCGTCAGGGTCCTTTAAGGATGAGAGAATTTACTGCAATGGAAGTGGAGCATTTCTTTTTGCCAGACAATGAACCTCAACTTTCAGATGATTTAAGTAAAGTTACAATCACTCTTCTTAATTCTGCAGGTAAGGAAATTACGTGTAGTGTAGGCGAAGCCCACAGTGATGGGACTGTTAACTCATCGCTAGTTGCTTGTCACTTGGCTAGGGCTCAGTTGTTTTTCACCGATATCGGAGTGCCAAAAAATAAATTGAGATTCCGCCAACATGGTTCAAATGAAATGGCCCATTATTCTAGCGATTGTTGGGATGGAGAGATTGATACTTCTTTAGGTTGGGTTGAGGTCGTTGGTGTTGCTCACAGAGGAGATTATGACCTTTCCGCTCATGGAAACGCATCATCTAAGGAATTTAGGGTCGCTGTTCCTGGAACTGGAAAAGAAACTGAAATTTGGGTGCCAGATATTGGAAAATTGGGAAAAGAATTCAAGAGCGATGCTAAGATTATCTTAGAAGCAATCAAAGATATTGAACTTCAACCAGGAATTTTGGTAGAGGTTAATGGAGATAAGGTGGAATTGACTTCTGAATATATGTCTCAAAAAACGGAAAGGCGAAGTGAGATGGTCTATGCAAATGTTGTAGAACCGGCATTCGGTTTGGATCGAATCCTTTATTGTTTATTAGAAAGTTCATGGAAAAGTGATGGAGAACGAGAATGGATTTCGCTTCCTCAAGAAACTTCTCCTTATGATTTGCTAGTTGCTCCTTTAATGACAAAAGATAATTTAGATATTAAAGCTCATGAAATAATGAAAGCTGCAACAAAAATCAATATCGATGCATATTATGATGAAGCTGGATCTATTGGTAGAAGATATGCTAGAGCTGATGAAATTGGTATTTTCTACTCAATGACCATTGATCACCAAACTTTGGAAGATGGAACTGTTACTCTTAGAGAGAGAGATTCAAAAGACCAAAATCGTCTTTCCATAGATGATGCATTGAATAAAGTTAGGCGATAAGTTGTCTGCTGCATTTGTCCACATTTTAGCCCTGATATACGGGATTCCATTCATTTTAGTAGGCATCGAGCACTTTCGAGAACCTCAAAAATTTGTTGAGATTGTACCTGCCTACCTTCCATTTCCCTTGTTTTTAGTTTATTTGACTGGAGTCATGGAAATTGCAGGCGGATTAGGGATAATCTACCCTGAAACAAGAGAACTTACTGGAAGACTGATGGTTCTTTTTTTAATTGTAATATATCCCGCAAATCTAAATATGTGGATTAATGACATTCCATTTAATGGAACTAGGTTGACAACGCAAGGACACTTGGTTAGATTATCTGTACAAATTCTGTTAATTATTACTGCATTAGGTTTCTCTGGAGACTTGCAGAAATTAAGAAAGTGAAACTTTTGAAAATCCGTCTATTGCAATTTCCAAATCTTCATCGGTAATATGAAGATGAAATACTGCTCGAATTGTTGAGTCGTCTGTATCCATAATATCAATGCCGTATTTTGCAAGTTTCTCAATCATACCCCTTGATTCTCCCTTTCCAACTCCAATATAGACTATGTTGGATTGAACTGCATCTAAATTAACTGAAAAGTTGGGCATCTCTGCTAAGGCTTCTGCAAATTGTCTTGCTCTTCTGTGATCTTCTTTCAGCCTGTCGATATTATTTTCGAGAGCGTAGATTCCTGCTGCTGCCATCATTCCAGCTTGTCTCATACCTCCTCCAAACATTTTTCTCCATCTATGCGCTTGTGCTAGATCTTTCTTAGTTCCAACTAAAACTGAACCTATAGGTGCACCTAATCCCTTCGAAAGACAAACGGATACCGAGTCAAAGTCGCGAACCATTCTTGCTGGCTCTGTGTTGCTTGCGACTACTGCATTGAACAAGCGAGCACCATCTAAATGCAACTTGCAATCTCTTTCCTTTGCTACTTTGCAAATTTCATCTAATGTGTCCTGCGAATAAACAGTACCGCCGCCACCTTGTGCTGTGTTTTCAACACAGACTAAACTTCCATTTGGATAATGAGACAGGCTACCCTCTGCTTTTCTAATTGAGCTTGATACTTGCTCTGGAGTCATGAGGCCGTTCCTACCATCAACCAATGCTACAGAACACCCTGAAAGTGCTGCAAAGCCACCTCCTTCGTATCTGTAAACATGACTGTGAGCTTCGGTTACTATTTCATCACCTGGTGAAGTATGTGTTCTAGTAGCTACAATGTTTGACATCGTTCCTGATGGAACATAGAGAGCTGCTTCTTTACCCAATAATTTTGCTGCTTTATTTTGTAATTCGATTACTGTTGGATCATCACCCAAAACATCATCCCCAACATTTGCAGCAAACATTGCTTTTCGCATTCCCTCTGTGGGTTGTGTAACTGTATCGCTGCGAAAATCTATCACGTCTTACCTTTAGTATAGTGATTATAAAAATTTGTTTTTTAATATTTTGAAATAATTAAACTACTGCGTCTTCTATTATTGATTCTAAAGCGTTGATAAATTCAGGATTATTGTTTAAACATGGTATGTAAACCAATTCCTTGCCTCCTGATTCAATAAATGATTCTTTAGCTTGCATCTCTATCTCTTCTAATGTTTCTAAGCAGTCCGCAATGAAGGATGGGCAAACTACTCCTATCTTTTCCATGCCGTTTTCGCCTAGCTTATCAATTTCAATATCTGTGTAAGGTTTTAGCCATGCTGGTCCCATTATAGAAACCCTAGATTGAAAAGAAACCATCCATTGATTATCGGTTAGTTCTAACTGATCTGCCGTTAATTTTGATGTTGCCAAAACGTTAGATCGGTAACAGCTCTGAGAAGACTTGCAATTAATATCACAACAATTCTCAACTTTCATACAATGGTCACCAACTACGTCTCCTTTTGTCAAGTGCCTCTCTGGAATTCCATGATAACTAAAAACTAATTTATCCAAATCATTTAGATAAGGCTTGATAGAATGGGATAGTGCGTCAATATATCTAGGGTCGTTATAAAATGGTTCAATATATCTTACTTTAAGATTAGGATATTCTTCTGAAACTATTTTGTCTATTTCAATATTTGTGGTTTTAGTAGTAGACATAGCATGATGTGGATACAACGGAATTACGATTACTTCATTGATTTTTCTTTGTTTGTATTTTTTAACTTTTTCTCTAATCGAAGGTTCTTGGTATCTCATCGCAATATCTACTTTCCACCCTGTTTTTTCTGATAATGAAGTTGCTATTTTTTGAGTATTGATAATTAAGGGAGAACCTTCTTTTTCCCAAATCTTTTCATAAGCTTCTTTAGTTTTGGACGGTCTAAAAGGAAGTATAAATGCCCTCAATATAAATTGTTGTAAAATTTTTGGCAAATCCATTACATAATCATCTGATAAAAATTCTTTAAGATACTCTCTAACATCCGATTTAGATAATGATTTTGGAGAACCAAGATTAACCAATAAAATTTGTTTGTTCATGCTTTAAGAGGAGTTGGTAGAGGACGGCTCAAGAGAAAACCGCAGAGTAAAACGCAAAAAATAGCTAAGAAAACTTTCAATTCAATAATTGATATAAAATATATTGATAAAGCGAAAGTTGGAATTATTACTAACACTGCATTTCTTTTCGCTGTTTTGGAAATGCTTCCGTTAGCTCGCCAATCCTTAATGAGTTTACCAAATATCTTGTGGTTTAGAAGCCACTCTTCCATTCTTTTTGATGACTTTGAAAAGAACCAAGCTGCTGCTAATACACAAGGAGTTGTGGGCACGCCCGGCAAAACCGTTCCTGCAATTCCTACGCCTAAAAACAGCAATCCCATTACAAAATATACTGCCTGTCTCAATGTCATAAATTAAATTCTAAAAGTAGATATTTATAAGTCAGTAACAAGTGACTAAAGTATGAATAATTATATGATTGTCGTTCTATCTAATATGTAATGCTTGAAGGATATTACAAAAATATCATTTTTAATTTTTTAAATAATATCGAAAAAGGTACAGTAATCATCAACGATGATGTTTCGAAAACTTTTGGTAGTGGGAAACCTAAAGTTACCATAGAAATTGTATCTCCAAGATTCTACAGGCGTGCCGTCCTAGGTGGTGATTTAGGATTCGCCGAATCTTACGCAAAAAGTGAATGGTTTACTGATAATTTAACTGATTTAATTACTATACTTATACTCAATAAAGAAAATTTGTCTGGATTGGATATTGGTTGGAGTTTTATGTCTAAACTTTTCGCAAAAATTGGTCACTGGAGAAGAAGAAATACGCTTTCAGGGAGCAAACGAAATATCCAAGACCACTATGATTTGAGTAATGAAATGTTCATGACTTTTCTTGATGACACTATGACTTATTCGTGTGGCTTCTTTGAAAATAAAAATGATTCTCTTTACCAATCTCAGATTAATAAAATTGATAAGATATTAGATAAAGCAAATATTCAAAGTAATGATCACATCCTTGAGATTGGATCTGGATGGGGGGCTTTAGCAAAAAGAGCTGTTGATAGAATAGGATGTAAGGTTACAACTATTACATTATCTGAAAGGCAACACTTGTATGTTAAAGAGTTAATCAAAAATGAAAATTTAGAGGATAATATAGAGGTTAAATTAAAAGATTTTAGAAAGATGGAAGGTGCTTACGACAAAGTTGTTTCTGTTGAGATGATTGAGGCTATTGGGTTTGACTTGTTCAATCCTTACTTTGCTAAAATTGAAAGTTTAATGAAGCCCGGAGGAAAAGCAGTCATACAAGCTATAACTTATCCTGATGAGAATTACGATACCTATCGAAAAGGATGTGATTTCATTCAGAAATTTATATTTCCCGGCAGCTTACTGCCGTCTGTAGCTGCTATGAAAAACTCAGTAAATTTAACTGAAATGAAAATCAATGATTTAGAAAGAATTGGTCCTCACTATGCAACTACTCTTAATCTGTGGAATCAAAATTTCAACAAAAATATTGACAAAATAAAAGATTTAGGATTCGATCAATATTTTATTAATTTATGGAATTATTACTTTAGTTATTGTGAGGCTGGATTTGCGAACGGGACTATTGATGATGTACAATTAACTTTAGAAGGTGGTAAAGCAAATGCTTGAAGCCTATGAAAATAGACTGCCTGGAGAAAAACTATCATTAATTGTTAGTTTGCCTTTTCTTTCAGTGCATGTTGGCGCTCTTTTTGCCCTTACTGTCTACCCTTCGTCTTTTGCCCTGTTCATGGTATTTCTAATGTATTTCATTCGAATGTTTGGAATTACAGCAGGATTTCACCGCTTTTTCTCGCATAAAACATTCAAAACAAGTCGAACATTTCAATTTATTTTAGCTTATCTTGCAACTTGCTCGGCTCAAATGGGGCCTATTTGGTGGGCATCTCATCATAGACACCATCACAAATATACTGATGAAATCGAAGATCCACACACCCCAACTTTGAAAGGATTCTTTTGGGCTCACGTTGGATGGATAATGTCTCCCGCAAATAGTCCAACAAAAGAAGAATATGTTGGCGACTTAAATCGATTCCCTGAATTGAAATTCCTAGATAAATACCATTACTTAGCTCCACTGAGTATGGCTCTTTTCCTGTACGGCTTAGGCGAGTATATGGCTGTTAATTATACACAATACAATACGAACGGTATGGAATTGCTTCTATGGGGTTTCTTTGTAAGTACAGTTATACTCTACCATGCCACATTCACTGTTAATTCTGTTTGTCACGTATTTGGTTACAGAACTTATGATACAAAAGACGGAAGTGTAAACAATTGGCTTGTCGCAATCTTGACTTTAGGAGAAGGCTGGCACAATAACCATCATGCTTTCCCTAATTCAGAAAGACAAGGACATAAATGGTATCAGCTTGATATCTGCCACTACATTTTGTGGTTCCTCTCAAAAATTGGAATTGTATGGGATATTCGTGGCATCCCTGAAGATTCAGTAATAAAGCGACGTTACGGTTCTGATGTGGTTTAACTTTTTCATATCCAGAGGGTTGGTTCCTGATTATTTATTGCGAAGAGGCGTTAGAAATCAAGGTAAGCAAAGACTTCAGATGATGAAAAATACCAATCTTAAACAAGAATACCTGACTTTTCTTAAAGAAGCAAGTTCTGGCGAAATTGCAATTCACACCGACGATGCTAATAACCAACATTACGAAGTGGATTCTGAATTTTTCCAATATTGCCTGGGTAAGAATCTAAAGTATAGCTCATGCTATTGGAACGATGATACTTCTTCATTAGATGAAGCTGAAGAAATTATGCTGGATTTATACTGTAAAAGAGCTAAAATAAAAGATGGAATGACTGTTTTGGATGTGGGTTGTGGTTGGGGATCATTAAGTCTATATCTCGCGCAAAAATATCCTAAATCTAAAATTACGGGAGTGTCAAATTCTAATTCCCAGAGGAAATTTATCGAGGAAGTGGCTTATGAAAGAGGCTTGCAAAATTTAAAAATTATTACTAAAGATATTAATTCTTTTAATGCAGATGAAAAATTCGACCGAGTTATTTCCATCGAAATGTTTGAACATACAAAAAATAGTAAAAAATTAATGAATTCTATTAACAAATGGCTTAATTCAGACGGCCTTTTTTTCATGCATGTTTTTGCCCATAAAGATAACCCCTACTATTTCGATACTAATCAAAAGAATGCTTGGATGGCAAAATATTTTTTTACAGGAGGGATGATGCCAAACCATAATTTGTTTAAAGATCTGAACTCCGATCTTAATTATCAAAAGTCTTGGATGTTATCAGGAACGCATTATGAAAAAACATCAAATGCCTGGTTAGAAAAAATGGATTTGAATAAGACAAAGATTTTAAAACTCTTCAAAAAAAAGAACAGTAATTCAATGGCTAAGAAAAAGTTTCATTTTTGGAGACTATTTTTCATTGCTTGTGCTGAAATATTTGGATATGACGGTGGTTCCGAATGGGTTGTTTCCCATCATTTATTTAAAAAAAGTGATTAAATGAATATAGGAGTAGTTGGAGCTGGAGTTGCTGGATTAACTGCAGCATATCTTCTTTCAAAAAAACATAAAGTTACGTTAATTGAAAAAGAAAAGCGCATTGGTGGACATACAAATACGATAAATGTAAAAGAAAATGGTAAAAGTATAGGTGTTGATACGGGTTTTATCGTATTAAATAATCGTAACTATCCTAATTTTAAAAAATTATTAAATAAGTTGAATGTGAAAATAAGAAATACTGATATGTCTTTTAGCTATTATGATGAAAATGATGGGTTTAATTACGCAGGAACTGGCATTTCTGGTTATTTTTCTCAAAAAAAGAATCTTTTTAGCCCAAAACACTATCGATTTTTACTAAATGTTAAAAGATATTCTAAAATCGCTGCAAAAGATATTGAATCTAACAATGTTTTGGATGAAACGCTAGGAGAATACCTTACACGTAAGGAGTTTCCTATTGAAATTATTGAACGATTTATGATTCCTATGGGGGCTGCAGTTTGGTCGGGATCTCGTAATGATATGATGAATTTCCCTGCTAAAATGTTTCTACAATTTTTCAATAACCATGGAATTTTGGATTTGAATAATGCGCCTCAATGGCACACTGTAATAGGAGGGAGCTTTACTTACGTTAAGAAAATCTTAGATAGTTTTGCTGGTGAAATTATTCAAGGTAACGGTGCAAAAGAAATAATAAGAAAAAATGGAAAAGTAATGGTGACTTTAGAAAATAAAGAAGATCTTCAATTTGACAAAGTAATCTGTGCCTCTCATGCTGATCAGACTTTTAGAATGATAAAAGATTTAAATCGTGAGGAAGAAGCAGTTCTAAAACCATGGAATTACTCGAAAAATATTACTATTTTGCATACTGACAGCTCGTTCATGCCTCCCTCGAAGCCTGCCTGGGCCTGTTGGAATTATGTAAAAAATAAGGACAGTGATGACGGTGATGATGTTTCGGTTACATATTACATGAACAGACTTCAAGGGCTAAAAACAAAAAATGATTATTTGGTAACGCTAAACCCAACAAAAGAAATATCTGATGAAAAAAAGATTTACGAAATCGTTTACACACATCCCAAATACACTCAAGCTTCCATTTCTACTCAAGATAAAATTAAAGAAGTCAACGGCTCTAATCATCTATATTTTTGTGGCAGTTACTGCAGATACGGGTTTCATGAAGATGGTGTTATTTCTGCTGTTAGTGTGGCGAAGGAATTAGGCTGTGAATTATGAAATTAAAATCAAAGATATACGAAGGATTTCTTACCCATGCAAGAACTTCACCCGTAAAACATAATTTTTCATTCCCAATCTATACCTTTGTCTTAGACTTAGATGAATTAGACGCTTTAGACAAGAATGTACGATTTTTTGGATATAACAGAGGCTCCGTATTCTCATTATATGATTCCGATCACTTAGGTTCTGGTAAAGGAAGTATAAAGGAAAAATTAAATCATTGGCTAATTAAATTTGGTTACTCTAAAAAATATACTTCTGTAAAAATGATTACTACGTTGAGAGTGTTCAAGCACACGTTTAATCCTGTAATTTTTTATTACTGCTTTGACAAAAATGAAAATGTTGTGTATCATATAGCTGAAGTTCACAATACTTTTGGAGAAGGGCACCTCTATATTTTGAATGACGGGAATAAATCGAAAGTCGGAACCGAATACTTAGTTCCTAAAGAATTTCATGTTTCTCCTTTTAACAAAGTAGAGGGTGATTACAATTTCCATTTTTCAAAACTTAACAATAGAATGGATGTGCGAATCAACGTTTCTAAGAATAGAAAAAATTTCTTTTATGCAAGATTGGCCGGAAAACGTTACGACATCTCTCGATATAAATTGATTAAATTAGTCATGAGGTATCCCATTCGTACTTTGCTAATTATACCCAGAATTTTAGCTGAGGCTGCCAAACTATACTACGTAAAAGATTTAGAAATTATAGATAAACCAGACCCTTCTTCTGATAAAACATACGAAGCTACTTATCCTGCATATATTAGTGATTTCAAAACTTCTGACGATGCTGACGGTATCGGTCGGTGGTTTTTTAGTAAAATATACTAATGGATCTGTTCTACGTAAAACCAGGATTGCCTTCTGTTAAAGAGTTTCTTTCTTTGCGTAATTCTGCTAAAATGGGTGAAAGATCTATCGAAGGGGTGAAGAAGGGTTTAGGAAATGAGTTGTACTGTGCAGTTCTATATCTTAAAGAAACTGATGAATTGATCGGGATGGGACGTGTAGTAGGAGACGGTGGTACGGTTTTTCATATATGTGATATGGTCGTTAAGACTGAATGGCAAAAAAAAGGAGGAGGTACAATGATTATGGATGCTCTGATGATGTTTATTGAAGAATTAAACATTACTGATGCTTATGTTAATCTAATTGCAGATGTAGATGGGTTCTATGAAAAATGGGGCTTCAAGCCTACACACCCTAGTTCTAAAGGAATGTTTTTGAAAACTTAATTACTGCCTTTTATTAAACTCTCCAATATTTCCAAACCGTCTGTCAGACATGCTGGGCCTGGTTGAAGAATAATACTAGAATCAATTTCATGTATCCTATTGTTTTTTATTGCTGAAATCTGACTCCAACCTTCTCTTTGCTTGACAGACTCAATATCGACTGGTTTACCACACCACGAAGCTAAAATTACGTCTGGATTCTTCTCTATTACATCTGACCACTGTATTTCTCGTTCGATTGCTAGCTTTCCATGAGATTTATTTGAAAAAATATCTTCCCCGCCGGCCATCTCTATTAGTTCACTAACCCATCTTATGCCTGAAAAAGTGGGATCGTCCCATTCTTCAAAATATACTTTAGGCTTATTTTGAATTTTATCCGAATTTTCTCGAAATTTATCTAATCGTTTTTTGTAACCATCGACCAATTTCTGTGCTTTGTCTTCAACTGACACGATACGTCCAATAGTCAAAATTACTTCTAGAATTTCTTCGATACTTCTTTGGTTAAAAATTAACACTTGTAAATTAGCTTTGATTAGTTTAGCTGCTAAATCACCTTGAATATCACTAAAACCTATTACTAAATCTGGCTTTAATTCGCTAATTTTTTTGACGCTTCCGTCGACAAATGCGGAAACTATTGGATGATTTTTCTTCGCTTCTTTGGGCCTTACGGTGTATCTACTAATTCCAACTATTCTATGTTGCTCTCCGAGTAGATATAGAATTTCCGTAGGCTCTTCAGTAAGGCAAATGATTCTTTTTGGACCTTTGATTTTCATTCTTTAAGCTCGGGAAACGGTGGTTCCATTCCATATTTCTTGTAGAATTTCCTATCAAAATTGAAGTATACTCTTTCTCCCTTGAAACGTTTTGCTTTAGAATCCCAAGGAAAGAAAATAGCAGTTTCAAATTCCACTTTTTCTCCAGATGCTGGAAGAACTAACCAATCTTTTGCATGTGTTGCTTTTACTTTAGCTTCCTCGACAACGCCTTGGGGCCCAATGTATATCTGTGTTAATCTAAAATCAATGTCTGGAAAAGCTCCCAGAAGATCGTAATAAAATTGAGTTGCGCCTTCTTTATTGTAATAAGTTTTTCCAATTTGAGGAATCTCGTACCTACAGTCTTCTGTCAATGTAGCTAGCAAACCCTCTATGTCTCGATTGTCTTCTGCAATGGAATGGGCTTTCCATAGCTTCTTAATTTCTTCATATTCCTCTAAATCTAATTCTTTGTTTAGCATTTCTTTTGCTACTGAGTGCTTATCTTCAAGGGCTGCTTCTCTCTCTTCACATGATATTTCTTCATCTCTAAGTTTTAAATTATTTACTAGATCGATGTATGCTGATTTAGCTTCAGTACTCGTCATTCCAGAAACTCCGGCCCACGCATCATATTTTGTTCGAGCTCTTAATTTCAAAATACTAGGTCTACTACCTACAACATCTCCTTCTGTGGCTTGCTTATAGTACCCATATATTTTGATGACTGTGGCATTGTCTAAAGCCTTGTGATTTTTTTCTATTTTTTTACAAGCCGCTATGAATTCTTCCTCAATCATTTTACCATAAATAAGAACTTACGAGAAGATAGGTGCCTCCAAATGCACCTCCTATTACATTAGTCCAAAATACTACGGGCCAATGTTCTCTAGGTCTCCAATCGAAATGTCTTCTACTCCAATACCTCTGATTAAGCCAGCAATTAGCTGAATATAATAGTAAAATTGCCCCTAATAGAGAACGGGCAATTGATACTATTTCCATCTTACTTCCTAAATCTACGACTTACGAATAGTAAAGATGCGCCTGCAGCCATAATTCCAAAGCCTGGTAATTCAGACTCGTCTGCTAGTGCTTCTGCCTCATCTGAGTCGAATTCTATCAAAGTTGTCTTTTCAGGATTTTCAGCGTCTGCATTTGCATCTACTTGTGCCTTTGCAACCGAAGATTCAATTGGCATCATTTCAACGGTGTACCCATCTTCCCTTAGATTTGGCATATCCATATTGATGTAAGCTGGATGTCCTGTCTCTGCATTATGGAACCAAATAACCTCTGAACCGCAGAAAATGTTGTCTTCTTCTTCTTCGCTGTGGCAATCATCTTCATGATCTCCATCGTGCCCTGAACGGCCTCCTATTATTTCATCATCAATGCCTTCGTCATCATCGTCTCGTTCATCTTCATCATCTTCACGATCATTTTCTTCATCTTCTTCATTACAGTCATCGTCATTCCTATTAGGATTGTTTTCTGAACATCTACCTGTTGGGAATACTTGATAACCTTCGTATTCTGTTCCGTCTGAAGCTGTAGCTGTTTCTTTTTCTCCAGTTTCAAAAGCATATGGTAGTGGTTCATAGTCTTCAATTTCATGAAGTGAATAAGGACCGAATGCGAATCTATTATTTTCTATTCTTAGATTTAATCTTTCGAATTCTTCTTCTGCTGTTTCATCACATTCTTCGCCTTCTTGTGCAGACTCGTCGTCTTCACAAGCTATTTGTTCTAAAATCTCTTGAAATATTTGATCCATCCATGTTTCTGGAACATACATCGGGAAAAGATCGTCCCACTGTGTAATTACATCAGGAAGGCCGTCGTTGTCTCTGTCGACAGTTACACTAAATGATTCGTTATTATGAAGCTCATCTATTGCTTCTGTTAACCCGGAATATAATTCTTCCATTTCTGGTAGCTGATCACAGTCATTATCAGGACATATGGATAATTCTGGCTTCTTAACATCTATTTTTCCACCTAAATCTCCGCTGATTGTAATCCGGTCTAATTCTCCTTCCCAATATTTGTTTTCTTCAAGCGGAAGGTCGATTGCGTTCATTGGATTATCGCCGAAATCAACTGCTAAGTGTAAGCTAATGTCTGCTTCCATTTCAAAGACTGCTGTTTCTAATTTATGTTCTATTGTTTCATAACAAGAAGCCGATTGTTCTTCATCGTTTTCATCACATACTGAGAATGGATCTATGTATCCTGTTTCTCCTTCATCCTCTCCATCTTCACAATGCCATATGTCATCATTTACATAGTCCAAAGGATATGTGTCTCCGTTATTACATTCAAATGTTTGATCTGTTGATCCATCGCCGTCTTCGTCTTTAGGTTCATCATCTCCATGATAACAATCTTCATGTCCGTCATTTACGTAATCAAACTCGATTTGGTCGCCGTCCTCACACTCAAAGGTTGCTTGTTCGCCTGCTTCTAGAATAGAAGCTCCATTACGTGTGATATTCGGTACATTTTTGATAGTGATGCCTCCGGCTGCTCCGAGTTCTAAGGTAAGTTCTGTTCTTGACAATTCATGAGTGTCCTCTGTCCACCAGGTATCTTGAGTGATTTTAGCAACATAGTGCATACTTCCTCCAATTACTGTATTTACTTCTTCAAGAATTAAAGGTTCTCCTGTATTATTATCTAATAATTCAATTTTTGCATCTTCATCATCTTCACCACATTCCTCATTTTCTTCGTCATATTCTCCTTCACAAGTTATTTTCAATAGTAGATTATGTTCACCTTCACCTGGCAACATTGTTGTAAATGTAGTTCCTAAAACGGTATGAGAGTAAAACGACTGTTGAGTTCTCATATGAACCATTTGGTCGAAATCATCTACTACTTCTCCAGTATAGTAAAATCCTAAAATTGCTTCATTGTTTAATGCAAATGACTTTAGTTCTAAGCCTGATGCATTTTTGACCATTTCAGCTTCTTCACTTTCCATCAATTCAGTGATGTTCCCTTCTAATTCATCAATATCTGATTGAAATTCTTCCATTAAATTAATTTCAATACCGAAAGCCCATTCGTCTCCTACTGCAAAATCAGACTCTGCAACTGCAGTATACGCTTGGGATCCAAGCAAACTCATAGCTACCATAAATGCAATTAATGCTTTTTTGTACATAGTTTCTCCAGTGCTTAGCACTACTATCGACTTTTTGTTCCCATATTTAAAAGCTCCTAGTCAAAAAATAAAGAGAGAGACCATCATTTCCTATGGAAAAGTCGAAAGCAATAAACTAATCTCTTTCAAAAATAAGAAGAATAAGACGCCGTACCCAAACTTAGTTCCAGTGGAAAGAGAGGTGTCTGTCTCTTATAGTCTCTTATTCTATTATGTACAAGATGTCTATCTTAAATCAATTAATTTTAGGAAAAACAGGCTGCGTTTCCTATGTTATATATTGCAGTACTAAGAGAGAATGTGCTATAGTTGATTCATTCGATGGGTTCGAAGAAGATATACATGAAGAAATTAGAAGACTAGGTTACCCTTCTGTCAAATATGTAATAGACACACACACTCACGCAGATAGGAAATCTGCATCTGTATATTTTGATAATGAATTCAAAACTGGAGGGATTATCAAAAGTGATAAAACTAAATTCCAAGGCAGTTGCGTAAAAACTAAAGATGGAGACATATTGAATATTGGAGAAATTGAAGTAAAAGTCATGCATACTCCGGGGCATACTTATGATCATAATTGTTACTTAATTAAAGATAAACTACTATCTGGCGATTGCTTATTTATTGGAGATGTAGGTAGAATCGATTTAGGGGGAGATCCTCATGAAAAAGCAGAGTTATTGTACAAAAGTCTAAGAAAACTAGAGAAATTACCACAAAACACACGAGTATATCCTAATCATGTAGGCGCCGCCCATGCAATAGATTCAGAAGGTAGTTTTTCCACGATTAAAGCTGAAATGGAAAGCAATGAGGCCTTAAAAATAAAAACTATAGAAGAATTTTATCAATATATGACAGAGGGGTGGCCTCCAAAACCAGACAATTGGCAAAAAATAATACAAGATAACTTAACTGGTTGAATGAAATACAAATTTTCTTTAAATCATAATGTTTAGATAATTTTAGTCATGAAATCTCCTAAAATAGAGAATGTCCTGGCCCCTTGACTAGTTTCCTACAGCCAATCCAAGAAAAAGTACCCATAATTAGTACGATAAGATAAAATATAATCCGGCCAAAATTATCCAAATCATTTAAGAAAAGGTAAGGGAAACCGCACGTAAGGGACCCGCAAGGTTCGTCATTATTAGCTGACAAAAACAACTCCATCCAGGAAATATATCCAATAAAAATTGCTACAAAAACAGCAAACTCATTTTTGAAATAAGTGAAAGCTTTCGAATAAAATAAAACTTCAACGAATAGAAAAACAGAAGTACCAAAATGCATGTAGTAATCTTTCAAAACTTCTACAATAGTCCAACCAGCTTCCCCAGCTCCAAATCCACCTAGTAATTTGATAATCCAATACAGTAAAAAGACTAAAACGTTGAGGACCATAGAAGCAGGTAAAAGGACATAGTGAGAAACAAATTCGGGATTTCTTTCATTTAAAAGAGCACAACATGTTATAATAAAATTCAATAATAAATTCCAATTAGTTAGAAATTTTAATCCACCTCCCCAATCTCCAGCTTCTAAAATATAGAAACCTAAAACTATGTTAGTTATGAAAAAATATAATGTTAATAAAAAAGCGATTGAGCGGAATATTAAGCGCTTATTTTCCATAAAACACCTCAAACTTTTACTTAATCAGCCTAATTTAAATGTATCACTACACAAGAAACACAGTGCAGAGCACGACACTCGTATCGCCTTTAAGCGACACGAGTAATCATTTCTGGAGTAATTCCATTGTCTGTTACGGCATAAATCATAACAGCAGCCTTTTCAGGATGATTACGTATTTTCTTAATAATTAGCCTATTTTCAAATTCGGCAGCCATCCTGCCAACTTCAAGTTGAATGACAACGTCACAAATTGCTTCAATTTGACTGTGAATTCTAGTTTCATGCGATCCTTCGGAGATAGTATACATTACGGTACCACCATTTGCCTGGGCATATTCTTTAATTGTTCTCATAGCAGACAACACCTCAATTGGATTATAGTATTGCATAAAGAAGTCTAGAGAATCTACAACAACACGGAATGGAGAACGTAGTTTAGAAATTTCATAAGTCATATCTGCAACGAAATTTATTTGATCAGAAGTAGACCCGTATTGACCAATATTTCTTAGTTCAGAAACAGAAAGTCCTTCTTGTTTGAAACGCGAAGCTTGCAATTCACGAGATAATACTTTTTCAAAATACTGGGTTCCTACATTTACGATTCTTAAATCAGTAGGCCAGCGATACTGCTCAAATGTATCAATAAGTTCATCAGAAGTTTCATCCGTAGAGAAGTAGACAACATTTTCAGATCCAACACCGGCAGAAGCAAATTGTTTAGCCAATAATTCTTTTCCAGAACCTGAACTGCCTTCAATTAAAATTGAGCTACCCAAAACTACGCCTTTTTCTTCGATAAGAGCTTCGTCTAATCTTTCTATGCCCGTTGATACTATTTCTGCCATTTTAGTCACCTATTACTTTGTCTGATAATAATTTTAATGCCGAACCAAGATCTTCATCAGTTTGTTCTTTTACAGTTAATAACATACTATATATTTCTCTAATACGCATTGAGTTTCCGAGAACGTTAATGAATTCTCTTAATACTTTAGGTGCAGAGTAAATACTTAAGCCATTAACGGAATCAAACATAACGAACCGCTTTTTAGCTTTCAAACGCCTTTCTAGAAGCGAAATATTCAAAAGAATAGATTCTAACATAGTTGGAGATTCGACATACAATGTCCTAGGATCTCCCGTAGAACCTCCAACCGTCATAGAAACCAAATCTACAAAATAAAGATCGTTGGTTTTAGCTTTAGCAGCTTCTAACTCATCACGTATGTGTGACGATGGCCTGGATGTTGTAACATAAATTCCACCCATTCCTTTACTTAATAAGACGCTCGCAATTTTAACAGAATCGGAACGAAAATTATCTGCGCCAAGACTAATAGTAGTAAGGGTATCGCCGCCGTTTATACTTTTTATGATAGATTGAGCAGTATCTTTTATGCTCATGTAAACGCTTGTCCTCCATCTTGTCCCCATTTCAAAAGCGGTACGACTGCTAAACCAACAGGAGTCAATTCAATCAAATGTCTAGCACGAGAATGTTTAGTTCCTCTCATCTTTACAACTTGTAAGCTCCTTAGCAAGTCCCCTTGTCTGATAATGTTACCCATGAGGATAACGCCGTCCGCCACCGCTTCTTCAACACCAAAGATAGAATATGTTTGGGTCTTAGAGTCTACAACAGTTTCTGAAATTAAAAGAGTAGTACATCCAAAAGTACTCAAGAACTGACTTAATCTAAATATGAAATTTCTGATACTACCTCTGTCTGGTAATTGATAACAAACTGCAGTGATAGAGTCAATAACGAGACGAGTAACTCCTAATTCGTCAACTATATCTTCAAAAGCTCCTAACAATGCTTCCATATCCTTAGAAGTATAAGTTCCGTCTAATCTTTCAACGCCCAATCTGTCATTAATAACAGTCAAATCAAAAATATTTAATTTTCCTTCTTTAACCAGAGATTCATCAAAAAACCCATAAGTTTGAAGATTTGATAACATTTTAGATGACGGTTCAGTTACAGAAATATAACAACAGGTTTCTCCAGCCTTTGCTCCGTTTATCAAGAATTCCATTGCTAAAGTGGTTTTACCAGAACCCACAGTTCCAGCAAGTAAAACGATGTTTCCAATAGGTAGGCCGCCATTTAGTATGCGGTCAATTCCTTCAATATATGTTTCACATTTGTCTCTGGGACGCCCTCCACGGGGGTCTAAACTAATTGGTTTTGTCACTTCTTTTTCTGCCATTTTAATCACTCATCGATTATGAACTGGTCAACAAGGTATTGTCGAACCCTCTTTTTCAATGTTCTCTCTGTAATCTTTTCGCTTTGACTATTGTCATGCATAACTTGAATTTCTCTTTGTATCTCCACTGGTAATTCAGCCCAAGCAACCGGAGGTTTCTTTGGCAATAGTCCACGAAGATCTTTTGGGTTTGCTTGCGCAAATATTTTTTCGAAACGCTCTTTTACGCGAGTTTCAAAAAATTCATCAGCTTCACGTTCAACTTCATTATATGCTTTAACCAACTCTTCTTCGACGATTTGACCTAAATCTTCAAGAAAAACTCCTTCAGGTAAAAAGCGGTGATACCATGCCCCATCCTCATGGAGCGCATCCATGTGTGTACGATTGTAGACGTCGATAAGAGGCGTTTCATATTCTTCTTTAGCCATTAATTATCCCTAATCTTTCAAACTGGGGGCTTATAAGATACTTAGCCTATAATTCAAATAGATGTAATTTCGTAATTAAGAAGTATAATTTCAACAATATATTCTACTTCTTCACCGTTATCAGTATGGTTGCATCCAGGAGCATTTCCGCTCTCAGCCTCAACAGTTATCTCGAGCAAATATGAGCCTAATCCAGCACCGTTTGAATCAAGTTCACTTATAATTTCAGATTTAGACATGTTTGTAGCATTGCCTGAAAAAAACAGGGTAGAATTATACCACTCAACTAAAATCTCATGTGATGAACTGTCCTGTCCCTGATTTTGTCCACTCTCAGTTCCGTTAAATTCATCATGAGTTATAGTTCCAGTAATTGTGTCTGGGTCTGGCTGGGAAGCACCCGGAGCTGCACACCCAACACCATTACTAGTTTCGTCTTCACTATAGGTAAGTAAAACTTTAACTCCAACAACATTTCGATTATCAGAAGTCCATTCGACACTATTGGTGCTTAAATCGATTAAGATAGTTTCACCGTCGTTAACATATTCAGTATTGTTTCCTAGCATTTCATAAGAGATTTCTCCAGAAATGGAATAGTTTCCAACACCCCCTGCTCCTTCAGTTGATTCCGGCGCTCCGACTAGGTAGATGGCTTCAGCAGCCCCAAATGGAATTAAAATTGCTGCAGCAATAGCACCGTATTGATTTTTTTTAGGTAATTTGAATCGCCCTAGAGGAGCAATCTTCGGGTTTCTAATGTAATTGAGTATAAAGTGTGTGGCAAATGCAGCTCCCATTCCTGGAACTGAAGGAAACACTCCATCGGCTCCATCTAACCCTAAAACAGTCCAAATGAAAACGCCGCTAAATGCAGCCCCCATCATTGAGATAGAATGAGTTGTATCTGGTTTGTATCCGGCCCATCGAATGATGAGTAAAGGAACAAAAACGCCGCCGAGTCCATAAACTGCGAATACAACAAGTTGAAATACAGAATCGCCACCAGGAACATACAATCCGCCAATTGAAATTAGAGTAGCAAATGCAGCAACAGCGATTGTAACTTGTTTAGTGGTTTTATGATCTTGATTCCACTCAGGTTTAATGTCATCCGTAATCGCAGCAGTACAAGCTAAAACTTGACTATCAGCGGTAGACATGGTGGCTGCAAAAATAGAAGCCAATATCATTCCAACACCAATTGCAGGCATGGTTTCCATAGCCATCATAGGCAAACCAAGTTCAGCATCAAAATCGCTTTCAGTGAATAGCACTCGACTAGCCAGTCCAATAATCAACATTAGCACAATGAAAGGAGTTTGCCATACGAAAAACCAAATCATAGCTTCTTTTCGATCTTTATCATCTCCTAAGGTCATAACTCTAGAAACAACTTGAGGTTGGCCGGCCACACTTAATCCACCTAGGAAGAAAGCAGCAATCCAAAGAGTTAGACCAAACATTAAGTCTGGGGGTAAGAAATTAGTCAAAGCAGGATTTTGCTGATTTAACCCATTCTTAAGTCCAGAAAGACCGCCTACTTCTTGAATACTTATCCAGCACAAGATAGTTGAGCCAACAATCATGACACAAGATTGAGCAGCATCAGTCCAAATTGAAGCCCTTATTCCTCCAGCATAGCAGTAAGCTACCACTAACACAAATCCAATTAATATTCCAACCACCTCAGGCCACCCCATCATTACGAAAAGAGCTTTTCCTCCAGAGGTAAGTTGAGCTGCAGCATAGACGCTCAAAAATAAAACAGATAGAACCCCAGCAAGTTTAGCTTCTGGCGCTCCAGCTTTTTCGGCCACTAAAGAAGATAATGATCTCACGCCTCTTTCTTGACCTTCCTTTTGAATAAATTTGTAAAGCCACATCCAAGCAACTAATTGGCCTAATGTAGACATGAAAGCGAGAAAAGCAACAGGATATCCTAGAGTGTAAGTAAATCCAATAAAACCGATAAACATGTATCCGGAATTCCAAGTACTAACTGCAGATAGCGCAGCAAGAGGAGGACTCATCCCCCTTCCGGCTACAAGGTAATCGTCAGTGGTGTCTTTTTTGACTCTAACAGAAGCTAATCCAACTCCTGCGAAAATCGTCATGAAAAAAATAAATGAGATGATTACTGCTAAATCCATATTATCCCGTTATCAAAGGAAGAACGTAATAAATTGCTAAGAACGTCCCAAGTAAAGCTTCACCAACGATGCATCCAGTGGCAATCATGTAGGTATTCAATAAACGCATAGTTCTTTGTTTTTCAGTTAAACCTTCTTTTTCAACAGCTACATCTAGAAACCTACTTTCCCAATAATCTCTCAATCCTCCACCGACAACCATCGGCAAAGTAATAATCATAGGAAGATACATCCCTAATCCAAAGGCAGTACCCATTCCTGTTAATAATTCCATGAATATCCCTATAAGAACTCCAACAAATAATAAATCATAAGGAGTTTGCCCGCCCAACATAATTTGGGCAAAAGCTGCAAAGGCATTTGCTTGGGGTGCATACAAAATCAAATCACCTCTTGCTAATGCTAATGATAGCAATCCAGCAAATAATGCAGCTACGATGGTTCCAGGAACAATACCCACTAATTCAGTTTTCATTATGTGCATGGGCCGATTTCCAACATACAATCCCGGCTTGTAATCTCCAATAACAGTTCCAGACATAGAAATCGCACCTCCAAAAACGGTAGTTCCAACAAGAGCTAGAATTGCAGTGTCGCTTTCATTTAATCCAATAGCTTTGAAGATTAAGACCAACATCAAAAGAACGATAAAACTCGTTCCGGAAACAGGTTCAATACTTGTTTCTCCCATAACTTTGACTGCAATTGCTCCCAAGGCAAAAGTGGTTGAACATAAAATTAAAGAGAAAATAAAAGAAGCAAAAAATCCAAATTGAGTGGAAAAAACAAGTGTAATCCCAATTAGTGAAACTATCAGTAGAACAGGTATGTGGCTGATAGGCCATTCATACCATCCTTTTCCTTTGATGTAATCTTTTCTTGAAGCATCGTCACCGTCCCCTGTAAAAACATCAATAACATCAGCTGCGGTTGTTCTAAAAACAGGGGCCATTTTCAATAATCCTGTTATACCGCCACCTAAAATTGCCCCGATAGCCATAGGTCTTGCGACATAGCTGTAAGAGTAAACAGAACCGCTCGGGTCAAATTGGCTTATTGATTGAAAGGTACCTGTTACTGGGAAATAAAAGGGATAATCATAGTGATATGCAAGAGGAGTGACAACAAACCAAGTGAAAAAAGTTCCTAAACTAACCAAGAGAGCAACTCTAAATCTCATGAACCACCCGATAGCACCCATCATAGGAGTTAGTTCAAATCCTAACCAAGTATAGTTAGTCATAGGATGACTCATAGGAACCATCAAGTCTACGCCATCATACCATTCAACATCTTTTGAAGCTGAAGCTAGTACAGATTCTTTCACTTCATCACCAGCAGGATCATAAGTTCCAGTCCCTAAAATGGGCCAATCTCTTAAGAAAGTAAAAAACATGACGATGGCCGTAGAAATACCCACCAATCTGATAGAATGCTTTGCACTTTCCATACCGCCTTCTTTTGATGTTTCTCCGGCAATATCCATTAGTTTTATATTTGCTTCAAAACCAGGAAGAGGTAGGGGATCCTCAACTAACCATACCCGTCTAAAAATAATAAAATATAGACAACCTAAAAATCCACCAAGAATCGAAGCAACCATCGCCACTCCTGCTAAGGCCCAAGAGTCAGGCAATAATAGTGAAGAATCAACTAGATAATTTCCTCCGGCTAGTTCATATTTTGGAGAATAAGCTAGAAGGTAAATTGCAGGATATGTAAAAACAAATCCAGTACAAACCATAGACGCTCCGGTGGAAGCTGAAGCTGATAAATTAACTTCACCAGGAGACCATCTTAGAGCCATTGCAGAAAGATAAGCAACATACCAAGAGCCAGAAACAATCATTCCAACTTTTAATCCAACGTATTGGTTTATGATTGCAAAAATAATACCAATAACTAATCCTAGAAGCATTTGATTCCATTTCCATTTAGTGGTTCCAAAGCCCTCATTCCTATTTTTTTCTTCTAAATATTCTTCAAGAACTTCAGTGTTAAAATTTGCATACATTTCGGTATCGAAATAATCTAAAGTTCCTTTTTCGATTGCTTTTAGACCTTCAGGAGTAGGTGTCTGGCGATATGCTGAAGTTCTCACCTTACTCATATTCTATAGTGCCATTAACTCAAAGGGTATTATACTGATTGTGTATATTATTTACAGTAGCAAGCTTTAAAGAATGGTCACAGGTCCAAAATTGGATGCAGGTGTTCTTTAGAAGCGTACTCGCCGCAGCTTTTTTGGCTGTAGTTTTGCTATCTCAGCCAGCTCAAGCTGAGAACTCTGCAGACTTCAACACTCTAGATTTTTATTTTTACGGAGACTTAGATAATGGAAATGGAAATATATCCACCATCCATCCTATTTCAGACACAGACGTTCAAAGTGATTGTCCACAAAGTGCTAACAGACTTTCGTGGCCGGGACAAGACAGACAATGGGAAACTGTAGGAAGTTGGGTCACAGAATTTCAAACTCCAGGAGAGGTGGCTTCAGGAGATTACACCTTCACAATATGGGCAAATTCTACGCAAGGAACAGTTGAAGACGTTCAATTTAGAATTTCAGTTTCAATTGGTGGAGGTGCAGCAGACGCAGTCGAAACTTCTCAATCTAAAACAGTTACAGACTCTAGTGAAACAGCAACACGTTTTGACATAAATTTTGATATAACAAATGCAAGTTTCTCAGCCGGTAGTGAGATTACAGTTGATTTAGAATATTCAGGAGGAGAAGAGGGTGAAAATCCACTGACAGGAGGTTCATCTACAGAGCAAATAGTTGTTTTAACTTCAAGCATGAATCATCCTTCAGGCGTCTCAAATATGTCTGTAAACCACTATTCAGCTTGGTTTTCAGAGATAACAGTTGAAGAGTTTCAGGATCGAGTTTATGTGAAAACAACAGTTGCAAGTGGTTTTGGTAATGGAGATATTGATTCTTCAGAGTGGATATTGGGCGTTTATGGCATGGCTTCTGGGAATGAAGGCATGACTGCAGATTTTAATATGAAATCATCGCAAAATGATACTTACGAGGTATCGTTTTATTGGTATTATAACCGAGATAATGCAATTAGCGATGTATATAATTTCTATATACAAATAAGAGACATACAAGAAAATTCATGGGAAGTTATTTCTGATGAAGATTTGTACTTAGTAATTCATGATTCAGAGGTTGATAATTATTTAACACCAGAGGATGTTAAAATTAACAATCAAACAGGAAATTTCAAAGTCAATGCAGGGAGTTCATTTACAATAGATGTAACGATTTCAGTTCAAGGAGACCCGTTAATTAGATACAATCCAATTCCGGTGTCTATAGTGTTAATTGATGGAACTACCGAGCTTGTCCTTTATGAAACAGCAGTGTTTGCCAATCCTGGTGCAACTGCACAATTATCTTTCCGCCACACTTTCGATAAAGAAGGAGAGTATACAATTAAAGTAATAATTGATAGAAATAATGTGGTTGCAGAGTCAGATGAATTCAACAATATCAATGAGTTTACATTAAGTGTTGAAGAAAGTGAAGAAGATAATGCCATACAGTCGTTTATTGATGATGTCACGGGAGGAGGTGCAACCACCTTGGTAGTTTTACTTTTAGTTTCTCTTTTGTTGGCATTTGCATATTTAAGAAGATCAGCAGAACCTGATTTTGAATGGGAGGAAGATGACGAATTCTGAAATGGATATCAGAGGCTATGAGCCTGCAGATGGAACTTATTATGAGTATAAAGATGAGGAAGAAACTCCTCGAGGCGTGCATTATGAGAAGACTCAAGATGAAGATATAAATTCTTCAACAATTGGAAGATATGCGAAAACTAAAGATTTCAAGCATTGGCCTTTCAAGGTTGGAAATGCGATGACTCAAAATACACCAGAAGACATTCAGCACAGTGTTGATACAGGTGCTAGCTCCGGCTATGCAACCATGGAAGATTTCATGAAAGAAGATAGTGCTAAAGAACAAGCCTGGGTTGAACGAGAAAATGAAAGCATAGTCTCTTTGGCAATTAACAACTGGTTTGGTTTGAAAGGCTATATTATGTCATTTTTTCCAGATAAGAAATCTTAATTCCTTGAAATAATAAAATCAGTTTTCTCTCTTAACCACTCGAACTCGTTAGGATCTTCCCATTTTGGTTCTAGAGTGGCTAGAAACTCTTTGAATTCACTAGCCATCTCTTATTCCATCCTCTGAAATAGAAACCAAAGCTTCATTTTCAGGTAGATGCGGCGAATCTACAAGTCTGCAAACACGCTTACCTGCTTTTCCTCTTCTCAAATATATCCTGAATTTTGATGTATGTCCTACAATATTTCCTCCAATAGGTTTTGTAGGGTCCCCAAAGAAAGCGGCAGGGTTTGATGAAACTTGATTAGTTACAACAACAGCAGCATTATTCAAATCTCCAAATCGTGCTAATTCAGTCATATGTGCATTGATTTTACCTTGCCTATCTGCAAGAGTTCCTCTTCCAATGTATTCAGCCCTGAAGGCTCCAGTCAAAGAATCAACTGCTAACATTCTGATAGGACGCTCTTTAGCAAGCTCACTTACTTTTTCAACCATTAACATTTGTTGGTGTGAATTGTAAGCCCGTCCTACGTGAATTTTGCTCAATACTTCATCGGGATCCAACTCCAATGCTTTCGCCATGGAAATAATTCGTTCAGGTCTAAATGTATTTTCAGTATCAATAATCGCAACTTCACCACCTAATCCGCCTTCTTCAACGGGTAAAGTAGCATTTACAGCTAGTTGCAAAACGAATTGAGTTTTTCCAGACCCATATTGCCCATAGAATTCAGTAATTGATTGAGTTTCAACACCTCCTCCTAGTAACTCATCGAAAGTACTTGACGCGGTTGTAAGCTTACCTACAGTCTCACGCTTTTCCATTAATTCAGTTCCAGTAAGGAAAGAACCGATGTTCGCAGCTTTTCTAGCTTCTTGTACAAATTTAGCACAGGATTCTTTTCCAATGCCAGTAGCGTCTGAAAGGGTTCCAGGCGCTTGCGTTCCTATTGCTTCTAATGTGTCATATCCAGCCTCCCTGAGTTTATCAGCGATAGCAGGACCTACACCAGGAAGATCTTCTACAACTTTTATTTTTGCTTCACTCATTTTTATGCCTCCTTGTAGTGGTTAAATCTAGGTTGGAAAATCAATCCTTGATCTGTTAAAGAATCAAGGATTTCATCAAGCATAGGGCCATCTACTCCCTCTGTTGATATTGCAATACCTAGATCATCGTAATAAATTCCGTCACCTTCGTCCATCTTCTTAATTAATGCTAAAACTTTTGCTTCGTTATCATCGGTTGCAGAAGTTTCAATTTTTTCTTCGGGGGTCTCTTTTATTTCTTCAGTTTGTTCCTGAATATCGGCTTCAGGCTCTGTTGTTTTAGCAGGTTCAAATTCTCCAGTAAAGTTAGTAGTTTCCGGAGTTGCAACGTCTCCGCCTGCTAAACGAGTCAAACAATCATAGAGAAGAGCTTGGTAGTTTTCGACAGCTACAGTAGGGTAGAATTCCTTAGACAATTCTAAACCGTTCATTTCTCTGGTTGTCAAATTAGCTCTTTTCAAAGCCTCATCGTCGTTGCCAAATGCTTTGTTAGCATTAATTCGATTATTTAGTTTTTCACAAGCCCTTATAGCCCAATGCCCAACTTCGTCCATGGACACTGCACGAATAGTTTCAGGCTGTACACTAATGTATGTCCTTTCACTATCCTCAGGAGTTCTAGCTCTTACTTTTCCGACGCATAAAACGGGAACTCCGGCTTCAAGCTTAGAAAGGGCAGCAGCCCCTTCAGGGTTATACTGTCCGGCTTGCAAATAGTAAAAATCTCCGTTCGGGTCTATTACTCTAGCAGTATAGAAGGGATCTTCATCACTGCCCCTATTCTCTAATTGATCAAGAACGCCTGCGATTAGTACACGAGATAATTTTGCTCCAATTTCTGAAATTAAATAGGTAGGAGAGTATTCCCTATCTTCTACATGTTTTTCTATAGCTGCAGATAATTCTTTTGCTAAAACGAGTACTCCTGGTTCTCTTCTTTGAACCATTTATCCCTCCAGTGCAGCTAAGAATTGTCTTGCTACGCTTGGTACATCTAGTTGAGTTGCAGGTTCACAGCTTTTTGCAAAGAATGACAGCCCATATTCATCGGATCTTGCAAATCCTCTTAGTTTCAAAGGCTTTAATAGCAATGCGTCTTCTATTTCGTCCATTAGCGCTTCAGGGCCGAAATTTTCTTTCACAAATTCTAAACAAGAATCTAAATCGCGTCCCAGAACCTTTTCTGTTATTTCACGATTTAAATATGCAGTACATGAGCCTGATCCGTCGTCAAAAATCATTTTTATACGAAGATCGGGGGCGGCATTTTTTCGGTCATCACCATTACGGACCAACCGGTTAGTATCTTTATCTCTAAAAATTAATCCACTTCCTTCTCTTATGTTAAAAACGTGTCCTTCTATCACAGCATCGGATGCTCCATTGCGCTCATCTAGTTGTGCTAAGGAGTATTGTACTCCATTTTCATAATGCTGTAAAGATGGTAATTCATCATTTTCAATTTCAGTAAATTTGGTATATTCTCCAAATTGGAGATCTGGACCATTGAATTCTTTTACGTATCCATTTTCAATATGGTAAGCTTTTCCAGCAATTATATTGTGATCTTCCCAAGAAGTAAACCTACAAGTTCCAGTTTTATCGCCTACAGTTCCTCCAAAAATTGTTTTAGCTTCTCCTTTTACGGTGATTGATCTAGTTTCTATATCGATAACTCGAAGTTTTACAGATACGTTGGTCATTCCTGGTTTTAGGTTGACTAGCTCAACTTCTCCACTGGATTTGTTCATAGTGTTTTTAGCAGTTCCAAGATCAAGTTGTTCTAATTCTTCATCTTGAATTTTTCTCATCGAGCCTTCGTTTATATTCAAAGTGATTTTATCGTTCCAACTTTTTGAATATGCGTTTAAAACTTCAACAACATCTCCACCTTCGAAGTTACATTGGTTGCTCCAGTAAGAATACCTCATTCTCATACTTGAATCGCCAACCTCACCTTCAAAGAGGACTTTTTCAGCCCCTTCTTTTGTTGTTATTTCTTTTCGGTAAACGGATAAAACTTTCGCTTTAAATTGTACATTATTTTCTCCAGGCCCGATTTGCGCTAGGAGCTTTTGAGTCCCCATCTGTAAAGCTCCAGGATTTCCTGAGTGTTTTCTGACAATAGATTCTTTGGCAGTAGCCATATCTATTCCGTATTCCTCGACGTATCGCGTTAATTCAGTCACGATTACGTTGCGTTCTAGCTTGTCACCGATAGCTTTCACTATATCGTCAACATGTGTTTCAAAATCTGTTTCGGTCGTGTTCATGTGTTGCCTCTTTTGTTTTCGACTCGGCGGCAATTCCGAATCTATCCCTTATGGGCCGTCTGGGTATATATACTTATGGGTTTTACTACCTTTCCCCCTAAATGGATATACGCCTATTGTGGATTATTAGGGCCGTAGGGAAGCATTATAATGAGCCCTTTCGTCGTTAAGACAGGTTGATAATTTGAAAGTAGATGAGTTGACACCAAGAACTGGCCGGGTAAATATGCCAGTAAAGGTATTGAGTTTAGAAGAACCGCGAGCTATGGATAACGGCACAATGATCTGTGAGGGATTAGTTGGAGACGAAACAGGAACAGTAATTATGAGCTTTTGGAACGACGAGTGCGAAGTAGTTAGCAACGGTATGACTATAGATTTGAAAGATGCTAGAGCCAATTTAGTCAGAGGACATATGCGTATTAGTTTAGGCAAAAAAGGAAGCATGAAAGAATCTGAAACGTCTTTAGAATCAATAAAAGAAAGTGTAAATCTCTCAGATTTAGAATATGAAATGCCACGCTTTGGTAACAGGGGCGGAGGCGGACGTGGAGGAGGAGGCCGTAGTAGAGGCCCTCCTAGTCGCTGGGGTGTTTTAATGAAGTTAAAAAGAGATACAGGAAATAAAAAATTCTTCAATAGAGATGAAATGTCAGATGAACAGATAGAAGCCGCCATTAAGGAAATGGGAGGCGAGTAACTCTGGCAAGAAGAGGGAGACATAGGCGCAGAGGCCCAACCAAAGCCCAGCCCCCTCAAAGGAAAGATAAGAAACCTCAAAAAAGAAATAAACCAAAGGCAATGCTTAATGAAGGCAAGAGAACAGAACTTCTGTATTTCTTAAGAGAAATAGTATTGGAGGCAGGAGTTTCCGATAAACTTGCGGAACCTTTTATGGCTTCATTAGTAGCTAAAGGAGCTAGAGAATCAATAGATAGCGCAGTAGAATTTTTAGATTCTAAAATAGAAGAAGAATTTATTTCAGCAGACACGCGCGAACCAATAAAAAAAACAATGAGACGGTTCACAAAAATGCGCTAAAATGTCCAAATTACCACAAAGAACTAATTATTCAAAGTATTGGAATTTAAATTCTGAAATAGTATTTCTTAACCACGGATCTTATGGAGCCTGTCCTACTGAAGTTCTTAATTATCAATCAGATTTAAGAATTGAAATTGAAAAAGATCCAGTACATTTTTTTGATACCACATCTAAGGAACTATGGGCCAAATCAATTGAAGTTTTAGCTAATTTCATTAATGCAGATAAGGAAGGCATGACATTTGTGTCTAATGCCACATCTGGTGTAAACACAGTACTACGTTCATTGTCATTCAATCCTGGAGATGAGATTTTAGTTCCAGACCATTCGTATCAAGCATGTTGGAATTCAGTAGACTATGTTACCAAAAAAAGCGGAGCTAAGACAGTTGTAGCCCCTATACCTATTCCTATTGAAAAGCCTAAAGATGTAGTTTCAGCAATATTAAATCACGTAACTCCAAAAACCAAATTGGCTTTGATAGATACAGTAACTAGCCCCACAGGAATCAGGTTACCTTTTGAAGAAATAGTATCAAAATTACAGTCAAGAAACGTTGACGTACTGTTAGATGCTGCTCATGGACCGGGAATTGTTCCTTTAGATATTGAAACCTTGAAGCCTGCATATGCAACAGGTAATGCACACAAATGGCTGTGCACTCCAAAAGGGGCTGCTTTTCTTTACATTAGAGAAGATAAAAGAGCTCAGATTAAGCCATTAACAATTAGTCATGGATATTCAGTTGAAGGTGACAGAGATGAAAAAATCCGGTTAGAATTTGATTGGACAGGAACACAAGATATTACACCATCACTTTGCATTCCTAAGAGTATAGAATATGTTGGTAAATTAGTAGACGGCTCTTGGTTAAAAATAATGGAGCATAATACAAAATTATCAATAGAAGCCCGAAACATACTGTTAGATGCGATACAGACACCTAAATTATGCCCAGATTCAATGATAGTAGGCTTATCGGCAGTAGTTTTACCCGAATCAGATGTAAAAATCGAATCAGTTTTGAAAGCAGACCCACTTCATACTTTACTATATGAAAAATACAAGATACAAGTACCTGTTTTTGGCTGGCCCCATCATAATGTAAGATATCTTCGTACAGCATCATTTCTCTATAATTCAATGGAAGAATACAAGTATTTGGCAGAAGTATTAAAGAAAGAGATTTGACCGGATATTTTTAAAACAGGCAATCGTGCACACATTTCAATGGTGCCTGAGGAAGAGGATTTGGAGGATTTGCCAGAAGAGGAATCTGAAGAAGAAGAAGAAATAGATCCAAACGCACCTCTTCGTCAACCAATTGTAGCAGTCTTAGGCCATGTAGACCACGGAAAGACTTCACTTCTTGATTATGTTAGAGGTACTGCAGTTGTTCAAAGAGAAGCGGGCGCAATAACACAGCACATAGGAGCTACAGAAGTCCCTTTCGAAACAGTGTCAAAGATTTGTGGACCCTTACTAAAAGAAGGAACAACAACATTACCTGGATTACTTTTCATAGACACTCCAGGACATCATTCATTTGCAACTCTAAGATCGCGAGGCGGAGCTTTAGCAGATTTAGCAATTTTAGTCGTTGACATAACAGAAGGTTTCAAACCACAGACAATAGAATCAATTAATATTCTTAAACAACAACAAACCCCATTTATTTTAGTACTAAACAAAGTAGACAAATTGCCTGGCTGGCGAAGTCACAAAGGATCATTTCTGGTTAATAGTGCAAATCAAAGTGAAATGGCTACACAAAATTTCCAAATGCGCATGTATGAAATAATAGGAGAGTTAGGTAATTATGGTTTCGATTCAGCACTATTTTCAGAGATACAAGATTTCCAAAAAACTATAGCTTTAATCCCTACATCTGTTAAAGAAACAGGAGAGGGCGTTCCAGAATTATTTATGATTTTAATGGGTCTCGCACAAAGATATCTTAGAGGAAATTTGTTGTTAGATGATGGATCTTCAGAAGGGACAGTTATCGAAATAAAAGAAGAAAAAGGATTAGGCAAAACGTTAGGTGTTATAATCTACAACGGAATCTTGAAAGCTTCAGATACCTTGGTTATTGGAGCGCAGCCAGAACCAATTGTAACAAGGGTAAGATCTTTGCTAAGGCCTAAACCACTAGATGAAATTAGAGATCCTCGGCAACAATTTGATACAGTAAAAGTTGTCGGTGCCGCAGCAGGACTCAAGGTTGTAGCTCCAGATATTGAAGGAGTGGTTGCAGGAGCTCCATTTTACAGCGCATCAAATGACGATGAAATTGATGAGGCATTAGATAAATTATCCGATTCTATGAAGTCTAATGTAAAATGTACTGATGAAGGAGTTGTAATACGTGCAGATGCAATAGGTTCCTTAGAGGCTTTAGCCTATGAATTATCTGCCGCAGGAATTCCAATTGTTAAAGCTTCAGTAGGAGACGTATCAAGAAGAGACGTTGTAATGGCAGACCCTTCCGAGGAAGAATATCGAGCAATTTTAGCTTTTAATGTTAAAATCCACCCAGATGCGAAAACTGAACGGTTTGAAACCGGTGTAGAAATATTTGAGTCAGACATAGTTTATCGCCTTTTAGAGGATTACCAAGAATGGAAGCAGAAAATTAAAGAAAAACAAGCTCAGCATTTAAGAGAAGATTTTGCACACCCAGGGAAGTTTGAAATTCTAGAAGGACATACTTTCAGGACTAGAGATCCTGCCGTAGTTGGAGTCCGAGTTTTAGGAGGGAGAATCGCATTGAATCAGGCAGTCCTTAGAAATGACAATTCAGTAGTGGGCCATATTCGTTCTTTAAGATCAGGTGAAGATGTTCTCAAAGAAGCTACACAAGGAGACGAAGTGGCTATAGCCATAAGCAATGTAACAGTAGGAAGACAAATATCTGAAGGAGACGTATTGTATATAGAAATGGACGAAAGGGCAATTTTAACCATAAGAGAAGCTGGAGCTAAATTGGACCCCATAGAGGAAGATATAATATCTGAAATGCAGAAAATAAAGAGAAAGGATCAACCTTTTTGGGGAAGATAAATGCAAATAGGAAATACAGAATTATACCAAATAAGAAGTGGGAAAATAAATCCTTACCAGGATAGGGCACATATATTTGTAAAACTTGAAAGTCAAAATCCTACAAAATCAATTAAGGATAGAATGGTGCATTATATAGTATCAAAAGCTAAGTTAACAGTACCAAGTGAAACTACATTTGTTTCAGCTTCAAGCGGAAATACAGGAACTTCATTAGCTTATTTTTGTAAAAAGTTTAATTTTAATTGTATAATTGTAACAAACACTAAGTGTAGTGAAGAGAAAATTAATGCATGCAAAGAGTACGGAGCGAAAGTTATAGTAGCAGATTCGAGCGCATCACCAGATTCTGATGAACATTATCAAAACTTGGCAATAAATTTAGCAGCATCAAACGAAAATTATGTTGATTTAAATCAATATGGTAATAAACAAAACCCAGAATCTTACTTTCAGACATTAGGCCCTGAAATATGGGAACAAACAGAAGGAGACGTAACTCATTTTGTAACAGGAGGAAGTACGTGCGGAACAATAGGGGGCGTTGGTAAATATCTAAAAGGTAAAAAGTCAAATTTAGAAATAATTTTAGCAGACCCTTTCGGTTCAAGTATTTCAGATTTTGTTGTAGGGAGAGAAGTAATTTCCAATTTAGGAAGCTATGTAATCGAAGGAGTAGGAAAAGATAGCATTCCTAAATTATTGAATAGAGAATTAGTTAATTCAGTCATTACAATAAAGGATCAAGAAGCCATAGATATGTGCCATAAACTAAGATCATACGAAGGGCTTCATTTAGGCGGTAGTTCTGGTCTGAATATTACAGCAGCAGTCAAGTTAGCTTCTAAATTACCTAAAGATTCTAAATCAAAAATAGTAACTATAGGTTGTGATTCAGGAGATAAATACCAAAGCAAAATATACAACAAGACTTGGCTTAAGAATAATAATTTTTCATTAATTAACTATAGTTAATTTGATCATAATATCTTAAAGCGGTATACTCTGTTTTTACAAGTTCAGAAAATTCTTTTACTTCTTCTTCAGTTATTTCTCCAAGAATAAATTTGATTGCAAGGTAAGGGACATTAACTCCTGGAGAAAAAATTTGAGTAGAGATTCGAGGATTCACTTCAATCAAGTAATCTCCAATGAACTGTAAATTTGAAATCCAATCGAGCCCTAATTTTTCTATAACGTATCGTGTGCTATCTACGAGTTTTTGATTTTCTTTTTGAACAAATTTCATAGCGAGTCCGGCTCTTTCATTTTCTCGTGTTTTAACGGGACAAAGCAAAGTTTTTCCGTCTATAGATAAGGGATCTGTAGTGTGTTCTTCCCCTTTTACAAATTCCATGACAATTAGTTCGGGAAAACTCTTTTCATTTTCAAAAATATTTTTGAATTCAGTAATAGACATAAATCGATTGACAGGTCTTTCGTTCAATAGAGCATGTACTCTAGATACATCATCTCTTAATATTCTGAATCCTCTAGTTCCTTTCGAAATAGGTGGTTTGAAGCAAACAGGCGAATTGGGATAACCTAAATCAGAGACGGCTTGTAGAAAGCTATCTAAAGACTTCACAACCCTAAACCTTGGAATTTTAACATCACTTCCTTTCAAGGTTCTATACAATTCAGCTTTATTTTCAGATTTGTAGACTGAATCAGGAGATGAAATTAAGACTTTTACCCCCTCTTTTTCCAATAACTCTTTATTCTTAGAAATAGGAATTACTTCTGCAGAAGATTGAGGTAAAAGCACGTCGGGATTTTCTTTTTTAATAATTTCAACCAAGCGAGGAATGAAATTATCATCACTGCCTTTCGGCACAGTATAGAATTTATCGCACCAGTGCTTTCCAATCTTATCATGATTTAAATCCGTGCCAATCAAAGTAAGTTTTCTTTCATCTACTTGTTTGAGATGTTTTATATTTGCAGCAGACCCTGGACTTCCAGCTGCCGTAATTAATATTTTGAGATCTTTCATGCGTCTTCCTCTTTTAAAAAATCAAGAATATGCATTGTGATCATTTTACTTACTCTTGAGTTTGATTGATTTGTTAATCCTGCAATATGAGGTGTTAAAATAACATTGTCAAATTTTGCAAATTTATTAGGAGAGTTGAGAGGTTCATTTTCAAAAACATCTAACATGGCTCCACCCAAATGCATCTTATTCAAAGAATCCAATAATGCTTTTTCATCTATAATTCCTCCTCTAGAGGTGTTAATTATAAAACTCCCTTTTTGCATTTTTTCAAATTCGTTTTTTCCAAATAAATTTTTCGTATTTTTTGTTAGGGGGACATGCAGAGAGATAACATCAGACTTTTGAAGAACTTCATCTATTGAAGCACATCGAATATTCAAATCATTCCATATCTCATCGTCATCACTAATCTCTATATCTGTTCCGATTAGTTTCATTCCTAGATTTCCAGCTTTCCTTGCAACTATTCGCCCAATAGTACCTATGCCTACAATTCCTAATATTTTGTTTTCAATTTCAAAGCCAGTGTTCTCTTTACGATCCCATTCACCATTAATTATTTTTTCAGTAGAAAGCCTAGTTCCTCTGAAAAGAGTTAAAATTCCCATTAAAACATACTCACAGACGCTGTTTGCATTAGCCCCTTCTGCAATAACCACACTAATTTTATTTTTTTTACAAAAATCTGTGTCTATATTATCTAATCCAACCCCAAGCCTACCAATTACTTTGAGTTTTTTTGCTAAAGATAGCATATTTTTACTTACTTTAGTCTTATTTCTAACGATTAGGGCATCTACATTGTTTATTTTTTCGATAATTTCAGTAGTATTTAGATATATTTCCGGTTCATAAATTACATTATGGATTTTGGACATTTCATTCACTTGTTCAAATTCCATAAATTCGGTTATCATGATAGTCGCCATAATTTCCTAATTATTAGTTCCCCCCTCTAATAAATTACTATATACTTTGAGTAATTTTTGTTCTTGAATATTCCATGAATAATTCATTTTGAATGCTTTAAATCCATTAATGGCCATTTCTTCTCTTAACTTTTTATCACTTGAAAGTTTTGTAAGCGCATCTGTCCAATCGTCAGACACAACCCCGCATTTGTATCGTTCTACAATTTTCTTTCTCGCTTCATACGGTCCAACAATTACAGGAATTTTGTATGCCATCGCATCTAGCATTTTTTTTGGAAGTGCATAATCTCTTAGTTTCTCATCAACATAATGTCCAACAATTAGAATATCACATGCAGCATAGCATTCATTCATCATACTGTAAGGCAAGGGCCCTGTAAATTTCGCATTAGCACCTTTTTCAACAGCAATTTCTTCTAACTCGTTTATCATTTGACTGTAACCGCTTCTTCCTTTGGGCGGCCCACCCACAATTAATAAGCTTAGGGCATTGACTTTAGAAACACATTCAAGTATTTCTTCGAGTATGGGCTTTCTTAGGCCGCCAATATAACCTGCAATTACTCCATTCATTCCAAATTTGTGATTTTCAACAGGCATTTCTACGACTTCTATAGGTTCTGAATTATAGAGAACTGTTGCCCCACCTAAGCGTAGAGCCAACTCATCGGATACAGTCAAAACATGGTCTACTTTTGGCAATAATTTCTTTTGTTTTCTTTCATAATATTTTCCAACAAACCAATTTTGGACAAGTTCCATGGCAGGCCAATCCTCATGAGAATCAAAAATAACTTTTGCATCGTTTTTGTAAGATGCATTTACAGCACATTCTAGGGTTTCTAAGTCGTGCGCATGAATAATATCAGGTTCATATTCTTCTATTTTAGTTTGCAGCTGTTTCATAGCCTTTCTAAATCCGTTCACTTTCGAGAAAAAACCGCCCTTTAATTCTTCAAAAATTCTAACAACTTTGATTCCTTCTCTTTCCACTTCCCATTTTGTTTCATATTTTTCCATTCTGCGGGCCCAGCAAAAAACGGTTAATTCATAATCGGCATTTACAAGAGTTAATGCTTCTCGATAAACTCTCGTATCTTCATTAGGTTCAAATAAATCATGCCCCAGAATCATAGCAACTTTACTCATATTAATTGATCCAACCTCACTTTAATCGTTTCAAAACCTTCAGCATATTTTGTTGCTAATTGTATTCCTCTCATTTTCACTACAGACCTAAAAAACTTCTCGTTGAAATAAGGGTTATGTTTTTGACTATCATAACAATCTAATGCTAAAATTTTCTTTTTTACATGACGATTTTTCAAAGGTATAAAGCAGTTAAGAGCAACTTCCAGATTGTTCCACGGAAGTTCATAGCCTAATAAGGTACAATCTCTAAAGGCCCTCTTTGCTTCAGCAGTTACAACGCCGTGATCTTGGTGAAGATCGGTAGTTGTAGGCGTAAAAACGATATCATAATTATTTCCTCTCGAATGGTCATATAAGGCTTGTAGAATATCTTGCCTATCTCTTGGAAAAAATCGTGTTTCAAAATCAAGTATTTCATGAGTAACTCCAAGAATTTTACCCGAGTTAGCAGCTTCATCTATTAAACCAGGATATCTATCACTCACAGCACTAAAGTAAATTACATGAACCTTCCATCCTTCTTCGACTAATTTGGCAATAGTTCCTCCACATCCAAGCTCAGCATCATCAGTGTGTGGGCTTAAAATTAGAGATTTTTTGGGTTTTTCTCTTGAAATGTCTGAACTAACTGCAGTTCTCAACGCATCACTAATGTTCTTGTTATTTTTTTTAGCTTTTTTCTTGAATATTTCCCAGTCTTCAGAAAAACTTTCAGTTACAGTGAAAAGATACTGGTCAGGTTTTTTCCCATCTTTCCAACCCATAGTTATATAGGTTTAAATAAAGGGTTATATAACCTTTCCTTTAATGAATACGGTGGAAAAAGTAATTATTAAAAACTTTGAAGGAGTCTATGAACCAGCTGAAGATTCATGGCTCATGGTTAATCACCTTCCTTTCTTCAAGGGTTCGGTCTTGGAAATCGGTTGCGGTTCAGGGATTATATCTATAAACTTAGCTAAAAGAGGCAATCAAGTAACGGCAGTGGATATTAATCCAAAAGCAATAGAGGCTACAAAGATCAACTCAACGAAGAACAATGTAGAACTCGAAATCATTGAAGGGAATATGTTTTCTAAATTAAAAAATCGAAAATTTGATACAATTGTATGCAATCCCCCATATTTGCCTCCCACAGACAGATATAATGATCCCGAATTATCGTTGGCAGTAGAAGGAGGCGCTACAGGTACAGAATTTACTTTAAAGCTGTTAAAAGAGGCAAACAATTTCCTTCAGAAAAACGGTTCAATTTACATAATACAATCAAGCCGTATGAGTGAATTTAAAACAGAGTGGAGTGAAGAAATAATAAGGCAAGAAAAATATTTTTTTGAACGTTTAAGCTTGGTCCGTTTTTTCGCTAGATAAAGAAGCTAACTTTAGCCCCCTCAATAGAACTTGTCCAAACGGAAGAGAAAGCGCAGAATAAACTAATATTGAGTGGGGAAGAAACCATAGTCGATCAGTTAAACTATAATTTGGTTCCCAAGGTAAAGAAAGTACCTGGTGATCCATTCTTTCGACAAAATTACCTTCACCGAAACAAAGCCAAAATATAATTGGCATAGCAATAAGCATCGTAAACATCATTGGTCTCATCTGATTAGACATCATTTCACTTTGAAGAACCATTACTTGAGGCTGCAGACTCATTAATTTATTCATTCTGGCCCCATTTCCACTCTTACGTGCCTCTCCCATTTCTTTATTGTAAGCAGCCATTTTCGTTTGAATTTCAGCAACTTTCTCCCAATCAATTAAGATATGTCGAATAAATGTAGTTAAGGTAATCATTAAAAGTCCAGCAAAGAGGAAAGTAAGTATAGGATATCGATGGTCAAACCCAATTTCAGGTTCTAATATTTCGGCAGCTAAATCACCCATTCCAGTTCTTAAATCAGGATTAAGAATAATATAAAACATAAATAACATAGTAAGCAGCATTCCTCCCATTGCAGGAGGTTGAATCGGCTCTTCAGAATTTTGTTCTTCTTTGCTCATTTATCTAGAATTTTCCTAAATTGTTCCACAGCTTCATCGATTTTGTTATCATTATTATGTACAAAACCTACAGCAGCCCCAGTCATAACTGCAGCAGCAATAGCATATTCACGATTCATTCTTTGATGTAATCCAATATCATCAGAATCTCTAGTCCTGGATGTATCTTTAGAGCGTCTTTTTTCAATTTCTTCAGGAAGTGCCTCTACAAGTACGATTTGATTCGGCATAATAGCTTTCACAGTCCACTCAGGAAGTCCTGGCCAATATCCAGAAGAGGTGAGTATAGAGGCATGAGTATCAACTATTATGTTATCCATTTGACCGATTTTCTCACCCGCCTGCTTTTGCAATCTTTTTTGTACGTCGACGGGTAATTTCCTTAGATCATCCCTGTCTTTTACGCCTTCTTTTTGAGCTTCTTCAAACATAGTAGTTCCAAAATTTACTATACTATATCCAAAATCTTTTGCAGCATTCATTACAGTACTTTTTCCAACGCCAGGTACTCCTGTAACTATGACAATGCCCATTTTCATTTCCCTAATCTATTAGGTTTCTTTAAACTATCTGGAAGTTCACTAATTATAGCAGGGCAGCCTTTAGCTAAGTGCCATGCAGGAACATTTTTAGTTACTACAGCACCACCTGCAACAAAAGCTCCCTCTTCTAAAGTAATTCCAGGCATTATTGTAGCATTAGAGCCAACAGTAACATCATCTTCAATGGTGATAGGTTCTGGGTTGTATTCACTTCTAAGTGGTATTTTATCGTTCGTAAGAGAAGAATTAGGTCCCAAAAACACTCTATTTCCAATTTTCGTTCCAGTAGGAATATAAGCTCCAGTCTGAAAACTACAATTGTTACCTATTGTACAATTATCATCTATTACAACGTTTGTACCAACTAAACATCCATTCCCAATCGTTGTTTTTTCTCGGATAAGGAAATTATGTCCAGTTCGAGTATTTTCACCTATTTTAGCAGTAGAATAAATGGTGCCAGGACGTATTTCAGAGTTTTTCCCGATTTCACATCCTTCTATTTTATCTTCTTTATTTTCTAATAAATTTAATTCGTTTTTATGAGGGTAGCCAATTAATGCCTTAGAATCAATGAAACAAGATTTATCAACTTTTGATTTACCGAAAATAGGCATTAATCCTCGCCGAAGAAACTTCGCAGAACAGGATGCATTTCCATCATCTGTTCTTTTCCTATTTGTTCGTACATTCTAATCATAATTCCTACAGTAAGTAACACACCAGTGCCTGATGATTGCCCGACAGTTCCAATCATGTCGGCACCAGCAGCTAGGAAACCAACTACAGCTCCGCTGAATACAGTTACAGTCGGGATATATCTTTCTAAAACTTTTTCAACAATTCTCGGATCTCTTCTGAAACCAGGAATTTGCATTCCAGAACCTTGAATTTGTTTAGCTACAGATTCAGGACCCATGTTTGTTGTTTCAATCCAAAATTTTGCAAAAACAATTGATCCAAGGACCATAATACTCATATAAACTACAATATGCAGAATTAGTTGCCAAGGCTCGTGATCGCCCATATATGCACCATATTTTTCAGGACTTACAAGAGGCAAAAACCAATCTTGAAGACCGGCTAAACGATTGACGTAATACGCCAACCCCATTGTAGGTACAGGATTACTTCCATCGGTTGTATCAAAAGCTCCTAACATCCAGTTTCGACCTAACCAAGGCCAAGTTTGCATACCTGGATGTGACCAGAAAAGAAGAGCAAACATGTTAACGTTGGCCAATAATGCAGCCATCAATATTACAGGAATATTACTGGCGTAAATTAATCGGATAGGATACCTACCTCTTGCTCCACGTACTTTACCATGGGCTAAAGGCAATTCAATTCTTGATGATTCAACATACACAACAATAAAGAAAACTATAATGGTTCCAATTAAAGCAACTAAAGGATTTGGCGGGGCCAGTAGCATTGCTTCATATCCTCCTTCACTTAAGGCATCAGTTGAAGAATTTTTAATATACCATAAAATCATAGGTAATGTTCCAGATGGAACTTCACTTCCACTTCCAGGAGCAGGCTCCCAATTCAAAGTTCCAGTGAAAATAGCTTGGGAAACTCCTGCAGCAATAAACAATGAAATCCCAGAACCAATACCCCATTTTGATACACTTTCATCCATTAAGAAAACTAAGTATGAACCAATAGCTAATTGAGTAATAATAGTCATGCGAGCCCAAGTAAGACCGACTTCTCCAACCAAAGCTGAGCTAGGTTCAAGGAAACCAAATACTTGAGGAACAGATTCTACAACAATCATTACCAGAACCAAAACTTTCTGCGTACCTTGATATATTTCTTTATCTTTTGGGTTTTGTAAATTTAAATTAATTATTTTTGCACCTGTAAAAAGCTGCATAATAATACTTCCAGTAACGATAGGACCTATCCCTAAGTGCATCAAACTACCGCTTGCTCCAGCCAGAATTGCTCGATATTGACTGAAGAGATCGATTGTTTCCCCACCTAGACCATAGATTGCAACATTAGTCATAGCAAAATAAATTACAAGAATGGTTAATGTCCAAATCATTTTGGTACGGAAATGAACGTGTCCATCAGGTTTTTTTATCGTAGGCATACGACCAATTATTGGCTTCAAACCGTGTAATTTTGATCCTTCACCGGAATAAGAAGAACCCATGTAAACTAACCAAGTAATAACAATAAATCCGATACCCATTAAGCTAGCAGCTTCAGTTTCAGGGTCTTTCCAATTATACCATAGCGCGTAAAGCACAATCATAAACAAACATGGAACAAGAGCCTGCGAAGGGTTTCTAGGAATATTTTCTTCAGCCATTTATTACTTCTCCACCAGCCGATTCGATTTTTTCTACGGCTTTCGCAGAGGCGGAATTTACGGTAAGTTTGTATGTTTTTTCAGTAGACCCCGTTCCAAGTAATTTATCGTAACCCATTTTATTCAAGTCTACAGAAACAACTTTTCCTTTCTTTGTAGCAATTCCCTCTGAAATCCAGTTATCAGAATTTTCTTCTATGGTTTTCAAATTAATCGAATTATTTGCGCTTACTACAGATTGCGGTCTTTTGAAACCATGAGCTCCCCAAACACGACCAACTCGTTCGTACATTATACGTTTAGTTTTATGACATCCTGCATTTCCTCGCCCACCTCTAAGTCCGGCACCTCTGCCTTTCTTGTGACCTCTTCCACGGGTACGGCTTCCAGTCATCATGCCTTTACGCCTGGGCATATTGCATCCTCCTAATTAATTCATTAATTTTTTCTCCACGATAACCTAAAGCGCCCCCTTCCTTGAAACTGCGTTTAATTCCTTCATATCCCTTACGAGGCGGGTGAAGTCTAAAAACAGGTTTTAGACCAGGAATATCTCTCATAACAACTTTTCCTTCGGAAATGTTTTTTGCCAAAGTTTTCATAGTTTTAAAAGAAGTATTTTTTAATTCAGGTTTGCCAAAAGCAGAATTTCCGCTAGTTTTACCAGAACTTTCGAGCATTAATGCAGTAGTATCTGCATCTACTTCTCCCCAAGTAACATAATCTTTTATGATTTTTAGCATGCCAGTATAGGTTTCATTTTCAGGAATAATGACACAATGGTTAACACGATTTAGGCGCATTAATTTCATTGTTTCTTTAATCTTAGGTTTTACGTTAACAGAGCCTCTCACTCTTATGACAGCCCAACTCATTCTTGTTTTACTCCTTTAATCATATTATGGAAATCATCTTGACCAGGCAATAATTTTGTTGTGGATGTCTTTTCAAGTGCTTTAAACATTGCACTAGCAAAATTATAGATAGTTTGTGTTTGACCTTTAGTAAAAGACCAAGCATCTTCCACTCCAGCTAATCTGAGCATAATTTGCCCAACTTGGTTTGTAACTAATCCTACACCAGGCGGAGCAGGTTTGATTGTAACACGCGTTGATCCAGTTCTACCAGAAACTTCGAAAGGCAGTGAATTAGGTACGGCAGTAGAGCACTCCCATGACCCACTTCCTCTGCG
>CACOJW010000007.1 GCA_902627615.1 uncultured marine group III euryarchaeote | reverse complement strand
ATAGATTCATCGTCAGGGAAAACTCGACTGAAAAATTAATTGATTGGGGTGAAATCAATCAACCCATTACCGAAAAAGCATTTAATATTCTGGAAAAGGCTGTAAAAAATGAAATGAATAACAAAGAATTATTCATTTTTGACGGATTTGCTGGTGCTGATAAAAAATACCAACTGCCTTTACGTGTTGTAACGCTAAAGTCTTGGCAAGGGCACTTTTCTCATAATATGTTCATAAGACCTACTGAGCAAGAATTAAAAGAATTTGAACCTGAATTTACCATTCTTAATGCATATTCCACAGATGTAGATAATTGGGAAGAATTAGGACTTAACTCAAAAGTATTTATTATACTTAATTTAGCTAAAAAAATGGCAATTATAGGCGGTACTGAATACGGAGGAGAAATTAAAAAATCTATTTTCTCAGCTCTAAATTTTTACTTGCCTATGAAAGGAGTAATGCCCATGCACTGCTCGGCAAACATTGGCCAAAATGAAGATTCAGCTTTATTTTTTGGCCTGAGTGGGACTGGTAAAACTACACTTTCAACTGACCCTAATAGAAGACTAATAGGAGATGATGAACACGGATGGTCAGATAGTGGTATCTTTAATTTTGAAGGTGGATGCTATGCAAAAACTATCAATCTCAATCCTCAAAAAGAACCCGACATTTATAATGCGATAAAACCAGGAGCTCTACTAGAAAATGTAATAACTGATGACAAAGGCGTTGTTGACTTTAGTGACGGTTCAATAACTGAAAATACAAGAGTTTCATACCCTATTGATTATATTAAAAATATTGAACCTACAGAAAAGGGCGGACACCCCAAAAATGTTATTTTTCTAACTTGTGATGCTTTCGGAGTTTTACCTCCCATTTCTCAGCTTACTCCTGAGATGGCGATGTATCATTTCTTAAGCGGGTACACTGCTAAAGTAGCTGGCACGGAAAGGGGAATTACTGAACCTGTTGCTACTTTCTCCTCTTGTTTTGGAGCGCCTTTTATGCCTCAATTTCCAACTGTGTATGCTGAATTATTAGGCCGTAAATTAAAAGCGCATGATACTAAGGCTTGGCTTGTTAATACCGGTTGGAGCGGTGGGAGCTATGGTGTTGGAAATAGGATAGATTTACCTGTAACTAGGAGAATGCTAACTGCAATATTAGATAACGAATTGGAGAATGAAAGCTTCATCCCAGATCCAAATTTTAAATTATTAGTACCAAGAAACGTTCCTGGTGTTGATTCCCAAATACTTAATCCAAGAAACACTTGGAATGACAAACAAGCTTATGATTCAAAAGCTAAAGAACTAATTACTCTATTCAAGAGCAATTTTACTAAATATGAAGGATTTGGCGAATATGCTAAAGCTGGACCTGATTAAAGATACTCAGAAACCATCTCTCTTTCAGAGACTAATTCTTCATTTGTCTTATGCAGTGCCGATCTCGCAAAATCATCGTGACTGAAATCGGTAACTATTTCATAATTTCCTGGAGAATTAGTACGTACTGGCATTCCTGCCCAAACACCTTCTGCAAACCCGTATTGGCCTTCACTGCACACAACTATTGAATGAATCTCGTCACTCACAGTGTATAAACTTTGAACATGATTGATTAAAGCATTTGCTGCAGAAGCTGCACTAGATAATCCTCTGGCTTTGATAATTGCTGCCCCTCTTTTACCCACTGCTGATATGTAATCGCCTTGTAACCAACTTATATCGTCAATAACCTCTATAGCTGGTTTACCAGAAATTACCGCGTTCGAATAATCTGGAAACATAGTGGGACTGTGATTTCCAAATATGGCCATGCGTGAAACTTTTGTGATGTCCACACCTGCTTTTACTGCAAGCATTGAAACTGCCCTATTTTGATCTAAACGAGTCATGGCTGTAAAACGTTCAGGAGAAAAACGATTTGATTGAGATGCTGCAATCATACAATTAGTATTACATGGATTACCGACAACAACAATACGGCAATCATCTGCCGCATTTTCAGATATGGACTTACCTTGGCCGACAAATATCTTACCGTTATCTTTCAACAAATCTGAACGTTCCATTCCCGGACCTCTGGGCTTGCTTCCAACTAAAAGACATAAATTCGCTCCGCCAAAAGCCTCGTCTGGATTTGACGTGACAATTACGTTTTCGAGAAGTGGAAAGGCACAATCTTGAAGCTCCATCGCTACTCCTTTAAGAGCATCTAAAGCAGGAGGAATTTCTAGTAATTGAAGAGATACCTTGGTATTTTTCCCAAACATCTCTCCTGAAGAGATCCTAGGAAGTAAACTGTAACCTATTTGGCCCGCTGCTCCAGTTATTGCAATATGAACTGTTGACATATTTTACCATAAAGAATGGGAACATAAAACTAACACCACATATTGCCTAATTGCCCATAACCCTTTTAGAGTGGACGACTATATGGATTTATGAGTGAACCAGTCACTGATGTAAAAAAATATGACATAAACAGAAGAATATATCTACCAAAATGGGTTGAAGAAGACTTAGGCATAATTCCTGGTCAATCATATGTTACATTTGTACAAGATGGTAAAAATATAGTCATAAAGAAAGTCAGTATTAGTATAGCTTAAACGGTTTCTTTAAGCCATTTCAAATCACTCTGGTAAAGCATTCGGATATCTTTGATTCCCAGATGAAGCATTGCTAATCTTTCAAGACCTAGGCCCCATGCCAAAACTGGATATTCAATACCAAAAGGTGCTGTTACTTCAGGCCTGAAAATACCTGCCCCACCCAATTCTAACCATTTATCTCCAAAGCGAACTTCAACTTCTAAAGAAGGTTCAGTATATGGGAAATACGCCGGTCGTACCCTAACATCGTGAAAGCCCATTCTTCGATAGAATTCTTTCAAAACTCCAATCAACATTCCAAAATTGGCCTCTGGTTCAACAATTATACCCTCCACCTGTGTGAATTCAGGCAGATGTGTTGAGTCTAAAGCCTCTCTCCTAAATACTCTACCAACACTAAAAACTCTTACTGGAGGCTCAGGATTATCTGATAAGTATCTAATCGTTCCTACCGTTGTATGAGTTCGTAACAACGCTTGCTGAGCGGTTTCTTTACTCCACTTACTGCCCCAACCTGCGGACTCAGTTTCACCGCCATCTTCGTGTATCGCTTTAACTTGTTCAACTAAATCCTGATCATTTATTACAAAAGAAGCAGGTTCTGACAAATAGAAAGTATCTTGCAAATCTCTTGCCGGATGATCCTGAGGAATAAACAAAACATCCATGTTCCAAAAAGCTGATTCTACATAGTCTCCTTCTATCTCACTAAATCCCATTTGAAGAAAAATTGAACGTATCTCTTCTGTAAATCTTGTCAAAGGATGTAAAGTTGCAAAGTCTGAAGATTCTATGCTAGTCTCAGTACTATATTTTTGAAAAGTTTTATCCCTCCAGCTTCCTGATTTTATCATTTCAGGAGTTAACTCTCCAATCATACCTTCATCAACTGAATCAACATCAAAATTTTGACCTTCTTCAGTTAAAGCAAAAGTCCTCGATATTTCTTCTTTGGAAGATAAGACTTGCCTACCCTTTAGCAAAGCTAAGCCCTCCTTATCAATTTCTGCTTCTGCCAAGGGTTTCCTGCTAAGAAGCACAAGAAGATTTTCATCTGGAGTCTCATCAATATTTCCTGTCGGTATTAATTTAAGGCCATCCTCTGTTTTTTCTAATTCTGCAAATTTTTTCCTCTTTAACCATCCAATAACCACTTTCTTCTCTTCGTCATCTAAAGGTAATTCTTCAACTAAAGATTCACCCATTTGATTTAACCACTCAACAGCCCTTCTTTCTGGAAGGCCTTGCTCTGCATACTTTTTGCCCTCTTCATTTGGAAAAAGAAAAGTTGTAGATTCCTCAAGAATAGTAACTAAACCTTTGCTCCTAAGCCAAGATGCCGCAGACATTGTTTCCTTCTCACCAAGTTCTGATTTTAAAGAGGCTTCATGGGGAGTAAGTGTGCCGACTTTGAGGCATTTCAGCAATTTCAATTCGTTAGGTGACAGGTCCACGACATGCACTGTACTAGGCTGTTTATTAATTTACTCGGAAACCTGAAACCTCTAGCTCCTCTAGTATCTTATCAAAAACTGCGTCTGGTTCTTTTTCATTTGTATCGAGCACTATATCATATCCGTCTAAATTTCCATAATCAAAACCATACAACCCTGAATATCTATGCCTATCATCATCATCGCGATTCTGATTTTCTATAAATTCATCCATTATTTTATCTCTATTATCTATTTCCAACTTTTGTATTTCGGTATTCAGAGATTGTAAATTTTCATAATCTATTTTAGGAATTTTATGCTTCCCCTCAATATAAGCTGCCTCTCCAGCCTCTCTTCTCAGAAATCTAAGTGCCTGTTCTCGAATTGAACATGTTAAATATAATCTGATTATATTTTCTTTTCCTAAACTTGCCATGTAACTTCCCATGTAAGCCGGTTGACGACCTTCGACAACTCCTAAATTGGACTTTATATTAAAACCGGAAATAACTTGACATGTCTTGTAATCAATCTGTACGTCTATTCCTCTCTCAACTAGCAATAACTTAGCCTGCTCAGCTACAGATATTCCTCTCTTTTTTGCAGCTTCTCTAAAAAGTGCACCTACTGAGTGAAATGAACCGCCTAAATCGTCTGCCAGACGTTTAGCTTGCGTGGACTTACCTGTTAACTGATCTCCTGCAATAAGAATCATCGGCTTATCTGTTATACTCTTTTTCAAATCCTCTATAGATTCTTCACCAATATACGTCTTGAAGGCAGATTCGATACCTGAAATATAATCCACAGTCCAAGGTCTTTGTAGTAGTATTTACCTGTTTGGTGACACTAGCAAGTGAATGACGGTTCTAAATGTCCTGTAAGTGGATCTCCGAAATCCATAACCCTTCCGACCCAGTCTTCTTCTGCAACCAAAGCGATTAAACTATTAGGAGCTTCATCGATAACTTTCCAACCCAATTCGGATGCTAACTTATTAGAAAAATCTAAAATTTCATCATATGTGAGCATATTTTCCTTACTCAATCGTTTACGTGCAGGACCCAAATGCATGTAAGATTTTACTTCAATCATAACCTTCTCACCGGCCATTTTTATTAATTCAGCATACCCTGGAATGTCGAAGTCATTCCAACCTTTAACAACAGTCATTCTCAGTACCTTTCGGGTTTGTAAACCATCCATTAGCCTCAATGTTGAATGAATTTTGTCCCAAAAATTGGGTACTAGAGGGATATCTATACGCTTCCAAGTTCTCCTATCTGGAGCATCAAGAGACATATACAATTGAGTAGGCAATGAATCCTCGTCTCTTAATTTTTCGATCATCTCAGGATGTAAGCCATTAGTTACTAAAAAAGAAGATATTTTGCGCCTTTTTAATTCACGAATCATGCCTGGTAATTCTTTGTATAGTGTCGGCTCTCCGGTCAGTGATATTGCAAAATGACGAACTGTCTGAGATTCCAAAAACTTTTGCTTATCTATCTTTGGATTACCTCCGAAACCAGATAGTTTTCTCAGATGGCCCTCTATAGATCCCTGAACAACATCTGCTGGATCATCATTTGCATATTCCATTAAATCTTGCTGACCTGAGAACATTTCGTTAACTCTCCAACAATAAACACATTTTTGATCGCATGCTACGGCTGCAGGAGTCATTTGTGTACATTGGTGTGAGCGAATGCCGTAAAATTTTTGCTTATAGCACCCGCCTTCTTCCTTGAGTCCTTTTTTAGTCCAACCACATATTTCTACTGCTGAATGATTACCTACAATTTCATATGATGCTTTTTCCAATGCTTGCTTATATTCATCTGTAAAAAGAAGATTATTTTCTTCGCTGTTAGAATCCCGTAAATTACCTTGCTTAGGTGGCGTATCGGTCAGGTCATCTTTTTCAGCTTTTGTATCCATCATATTTCTGCAATCTCTCTTATATTCTCAAAATCCCATGTATAATAAGTTAATGTAATGGTATAATCTATACTTTCGCTTAAGGCAATAGATGACCCTATACTCTCTTGTGAATATGTGAATTTACCGCCCATCCACTCACCACTTGTCTCGAATGAGAGCAAGAAAGATTCCATATTATCTGCAGTGCCCGATACAGTTTCGGCAAATGGCTGTACATTCCATACTGTTGTAATAACTCCCCCATTCCCTCCATCATTCTGGCTTTCCCCTACTGTATTATTCTGTGAGGAAACGTCAAAAGTAACTTGCCTACCTCCTCCAGCACCTCCATTGGGATTCCAGTCCACTGCTGCCTCAAAATATGAAATCCGCATATTAGACGTATAATCCCAATCCACTTCCTCTAAAACATAACCAAAATCAATGAAATCGCCTTCATTATTTAAGGTGCCACTAAATGTAGGACCTACATTCTCCGTAATCACAACGTCTGCAGTAAATGCAGTAGTCCCTCCTAATTCTGTAATCATTATTGAATTAGCTGCTGATGAAAAGGTAACCATTAGCATCAGAACGATAATTAGAAAACCTATAAATGCTGAAACTAGCCTACCTGTAACTATAAAATTACCGAAATTATAAATTTCTTTAGTATTGTATTTCTCAAACTTTGTCAGCGTATCGCTAATTGAATCTGAAAGACCCATTCTTCGCCTTATTATGACGGGCTTATTTAGTTTTATCTAACTATGAACAACCAGTAGTTGAACCGCAACTGACGCATTTTAGACAACTACCGTTAGAAACTAAAGTAAACTGTCCGCATTCAGGACAAGGATCTCCTTCAAACCCGAATTTACCAGCATCCTCTACTGCTGTGCTTTCAAGAGAATCACTAGAAAATGAGGCTGAAGCCACTGATGACCCTCCTAAATCTAGCTGTAATGTTGAACTATCAGCTTTTGCAGGTTCTACCTCTTCAAGAGTTAGCTGAATCTCGTGCCCATCTGTTGATGACCCTGCAGGATTTAAACCTGAATTGAGCTTTTGCTCAGTCTCAGCTTCTCCTTCCGAGCGTACTATGTCTGGCTTCAAATCTTCAGGTTTAACATGTGCTAAATCGTTTCTATCAAGATAATTAACTGCAAGATCTCTAAATATGTAATCTAGAATACTTGTAGACATTTTTATTCTTTCATTGCCAATTACTGGCCCGTTAGGTTCAAACCGCGTAAATACAAATGCATCTACAAACTCTTTGAGAGGAACCCCATGTTGCAAGCCTAAACTTACAGCAATAGCAAATGCATTTGTTAGAGCCTTGAAAGCAGCTCCTTCCTTATGCATATCTATGAAGATTTCTCCTAATGTACCGTCCTCATATTCGCCTGTATGCAAGTAAACATTGTGCCCACCTATCTTTGCCTTTTGAATATAACTTCTCCTCTTGTCTGGCAATTTTCTTCTTTGAGCAATATACCTAGTAACAATTTTTCTTGCTAAAGGCTCTGCCTCTGGAATGGGTAGGGTGTCTGCAAGGACTTCAACTGCTTTTTCAGTACTCATTAACCCTTCTGCTACCTCATCCTCTTCTTCCAAATTTACTTTTAAAACGGTTCCAGACATTAATGGCTGACTTAACTTAGAACTATCTCTGTAGAGTGCATTTGCCTTAATCATTCCCCTCCATGAATCCATGTATGCTTGTTTTATATCATCTATAGTTGATTCATGTGGCATATTGATGGTTTTGGAAATTGCTCCTGAAATAAATGGTTGAGCTGCTGCCATTATATTGATATGAGCGCCCCAATCAATAGAACGTGTCCCATACTGTCCGCATTTGTTTGCACAGTCGAATACTGCCAAGTCACTTTCCTTAATGTGCGGTGCGCCCTCTATCGTTAATCTACCAAAAATATAATCGTTAGCTGAATCTATTTGTTGCTTAGTAAAACCTAAGTGTCCCAATAGATCAAAAGACCAGTCATCTGCTTGTGATTCCTGTACTCTTAATTTAGAAATACAAAAATCTTTTCCTACGGATGATACTGTAACCAAGTGATTAATACCTGTAAAATTAGATATTTGAGATTCCAATGATTCAATTATGCCTGGAGTAAGGCCTTTCTTTTTCAATGATTCTGCATTTATCTCTGGTGAATTTTCAAAGGTTCCCGAGCCTATGATGTAATCAACTATTTCTTTCGATTGTTTATTATCATAGCCTAATCGATCTAAAGCCACTGGTACTGATTGATTAATAATTCTGAGCATCCCTCCTCCTGCCAATGTTTTAAATTTAACAAGAGCAAAATCAGGTTCAATACCTGTAGTATCACAATCCATTACAATTCCAATTGTACCTGTAGGTGCAATTACGGTGGATTGTGCATTACGGAAACCATATTTTTCACCTAATTCTACGGCTAAATCCCAGCACTGCCTTGCTTCATTGAGAAGATATTCTGGGCAGTAATTGGAATCGATTCCTCGAGGTTTAACAGTTAAACCCTCATACTCTTCATCAGGAACATTATACGAAGCTCTCCTATGATTTCTCATAACTCTTAGCATGTTATCCTTATTTGCCTCATATCTTGGAAAAGGACCTTTTACAGATGAAATTTCTGCACTGGTTGCATACGAAATACCGCCCATCATCGATGTCAAAGCCCCACATATTGCTGAAGCTCTATTGTCATCATAAGGAATGCCCATTCGCATTAGTAAAGAACCGATGTTAGCGTAACCCAAGCCTAAAGTTCTGTAATCATAGCTGCGTTGAGCAATTTCAACAGAAGGAAATTGAGCCATGAGAACTGAAATCTCTAAAGCCACTGTCCAGAGACGAATTGAATGAATATATTCGTCTGTATTAAATTTAGTTGTTTCTGAATCGTAATATTTGACTAAATTCAAACTTGCGAGATTACAGGCTGTATCATCCAAAAACATGTACTCTGAACAAGGATTACTGCCATTAATTGGCCCGTCCGGTGAGCATGTGTGCCACTCATTGATGGTGGTATCATACTGCAATCCAGGATCTGCGCAAGACCATGCTGCTCTTGCAATAGTGTCCCATAAATCGTTAGCTGATAAAGTCTTACAAGGCTCAGGGTCCCTACCTTCTTTCTTTGCAATATCTAGTTCTGTGCGCCAATAAAGATTCCAATCCTTGTCATCGATAACTGAATGCATGAAATCATTACTGACTCTAACTGAGTTATTGCTATTTTGGCCTGAGACTGTAGAATAGGCTTCGCCTTCCCATGAAGTATCATATGTGTCAATCTCAATGTGAGAATATCCTTGCTCTCCGAGTTCAAGAACTCTGGCAATAAGATTTTCTGGAACATAAGCTTTCATGGCTGCGTTTATAGCAATCGCCAATGGCTTATTCTTAGACTGATTGAACCTGTCTCCATCATCATCATAAGCTTGAATTGCTGCTAATATTTCGTTTCCATGGTTTTGAAGATGTTGAGAACCTGCAACTAATGCTGCTACTTTCTCTTCTTCAGTCATTTTCCAATTAACAAATGCTTCAATGTCTGGATGATCCATATCAAGGCAGACCATCTTGGCAGCTCTTCTTGTTGTTCCTCCAGATTTAATAGCTCCTGCTGCACGATCTCCTATTCTCAAGAATGACATTAAACCAGACGACATACCTCCTCCCGACAGAGGTTCGCCTTCGCCCCTTATTCTTGAAAAGTTACTGCCTGTACCTGAGCCGAATTTAAACAATCGTGCTTCTCTTGTCCAGAGATCCATTATTCCACCTTCGTTTACTAAGTCATCAGAAACTGATTGAATGAAACAAGCATGAGGCTGAGGATGCTCATAGGCATTAACAGACCTTTCCAATTCCTTTGTTTCAGGATTTACAAAATAATGCCCTTGTGCGGGACCTTCAATTCCGTAAGCCCAATTCAAACCTGTGTTAAACCACTGCGGTGAATTAGGAGATGCACGTTGTGAAGCTAGCATGAAGCACATCTCATCATAATAAGCTCTAGCGTCTTCTTCCTTTGCAAAGTAACCATGCTTCCAACCCCAGTAAGTCCAAGTACCTGCTAATCTCCTGAATGTTTGACGGCCATCAACTTCTTCGCCAAACTTTTCAGATTCGGGTAAATCTTCCATTGCTTTATGGTCCGGAACGCTTTTTTGAAGCCATATAGGCACTCCTTTTTCTCTTACCTTCTTAAGTTTCTTTGGAACTCCTGCTTTTCTCAAATATTTCTGAGAAAGAACATTTGCTGCAACTTGACTATAATTATCTGGAAGATTTACATCTTTCATTGAAAAAGCTACACTTCCGTCAAAGTTCCTAATTTCTACGTCCCTTTTAGTCCATTTCAGTTTTTTGAAAGGATCTTGACCACTCTCTGTGAATTTACGCTCTACTTTAAGACCATTTACTTTAGCTGGCAATTAGGCCACCCCCAAAGGTGGCAAAAATGAATCATTCACTAATTTAATTTGATTTAATTTCATCGGTCTTTCGCTATTAAGGCACCATATAATAAGCGTTACATATTGAAAGAAAAAATATTTTTTTACCATTTTTAGTATTACTACCACCCCGAAAAAGGGAAAAAAAAGGTAGAACCTGTCAAAAAACAAGAGTTGGTTCCACATTATTAGCCAATAAAATAAGATATTAGTTTGATTCGTTTATCGCCGTAATAACTTAATTTTAGATTTATTTACTTCCTATGGTTTCGCGCCAGTCTAAACCCACTGTTCTACGGCCAATTTTACACACTGGAGGGAAAATACGTTTGTGTATCGTAGATTTTACTAATGCGTCTATTCTAGAAACTGAATCTATATCTATTCCAGTCTTTGAAGAAATGACAGACATAGGTGTTTGGCGCTCTAAACCTAACAATATCTTGTCGAGTGTTTTGTAAGATATTCCAAGTTCTTCCTCATCGCTCTGACCTTCCCAAAGTTCTGCAGTAGGTACCCTCTGTAAGATATTGTCTGGAACTTCTAATTTTTTGGCCAGCGTATAAACTTGTGATTTATACAAATCACCCAAAGGCAAAAAATCCGAGGCTCCATCTCCCCACTTAGTGTAATAACCAACCAAAAGCTCAGATTTATTAGAAGTACCTATTACCAAATTGGTGGAGGAGAATGCCTCGCCATACAAAAGAGACATCCTAATTCGTGAGTGAAGATTACCTTCCGAATTCTTGTTGATGAAAGAGTTACTGATACCTTTATATGAATTAACAATTTCTGAGATATCATAAGTTTTAGTCTCAACAGAAAGGGAATTTGCATGATCTAATGCTAGAGTAATCGATTCCGAATCCTTAAAAGGCATAATCAGCCCACTTACATTTTCCGCGCCTAATGCTGAAACTGCCAAGGACAGTGTAGTTGCTGAATCAATTCCTCCCGATAAACCTAAAACCACACCGTCTGCGGCAGCATCTTTTACACGTGTTTGAATAAACTTTTGCATTATTGTCAAAGTATCTGGTAGTAACTTCACGATTCAATCAACGGAATGCCCTTATTGAAATTAAGCAATAGTATCTATTATTACAGGGGTCAAATGGGCATTATGCATTTAGCAATAGGTCAAGCTCCAATTATTCTAGGAGACATTTCAAAAAACCTTGAGATTATGGAGGCACTAATTAAAGAGAGTAAAAAAAAACACGATAAAGAAATTGACTTAATAGTATTTCCAGAATTATTCGTAACGGGATATAATTTAAGAGATAATTACAGCAAAGTTGCAGAAGAAATACCTGGTAACGGCATTGCTCAAAAAGGAATCAATGAATTAGCTAAAAAATATAATATCCACATTATATCTGGAATTGTAGAAAGAGATGGAAAGTCTCTATTCAATTCAGCCATTATCTCAAGCCCTGAAGGATACATTGGACATTATCGTAAACAATTCTTACCAAATTTTGGCCCGTTTGAAGAAAAAATATTCTTTGGTGAAGGAGACCAAACACCTGTTTTTGAATTGCCTTTTGGGAGAGTAGGAATACAAGTTTGTTACGATATCTTCTTCCCTGAGGCTTCCTCAGGACTAGCACTAAATGGAGCTGATATCATAATTAATATATCTGCAAGCCCCACTACTTCAAGACCTTTGTTTCACAGAATGTTACCTGCAAGAGCTATTGAAACTACGTGCTTCTATGTATATTCAAATAACATAGGGACTCAAGGAAGTTTGACATTTGCAGGAGAATCTGCTGTTGTAGATCCAAGAGGGAAAACTATTGCTGAAATTCCTAGCTTTGAAGAAGGCGTAATAACCTGTGAATTAAATTTAGAAGATATTGCCTCATTTAGAGAAGCAAGACCTGTTTTAAGAGACTCTAAGAAAAAACAGTAGCTCTTATTATCTGGGCTCAATCAGATTCTTGCATGCATGATGTAGCTGTAATTGGGCAGGGGCCTGCTGGAGGCATGGCCGCACTTAGACTTGCTGAAGCCGGGCACTCAGTTGTTACATTCGATCGAAAAAAGCGAGTAGGTGATCCAATACACTGCGGAGAGGGGTTGGGCAAGGTAGCTCTAAAACATACAAATTATCCTGTAGGAAATTGGGCGATAAGAGAAGTTAAAGGTAATCGAATAAGAATGCCCAATGGAAAATCCGTAGGCTTGATGTCACCGGGATACTCCATACATCGTTGGGGGCTTGACAGGACTATCTCAGATGATGCTGTAGCTGCAGGTGCTGAGAGACACGAAGGTTTGAGGATTACAAAAGTAACAAAGGAAAATGGAAATTGGAGTTTATTTTCAAAGGAAGAAAAAATTGTCGAAGCAAAACAGTTGGTGATAGCTGAAGGAAGAGTACCTAACATAGTTAAACAGGTTGGATTGAAAGGAAACGAAAGAGACAGATTATTGCCTGGCTTACAGTATAAATTTAAAACCAGTGATGTAGATTTTCCTGAAACTGATTACTTTGATTTCTACATAGACCCTGTCTTTGCAGATGGGTACATTTGGGTTTTTCCCAGAGATGATATTTTTAATGTAGGAATTGTAGCTACAAATGGTGCAAAAAAAGGTCTTGACCATTTCTGTAAGGAATATATGAGTGTTGATCCAGATAAAAGAATAAAAAATGATTTAGGTGATCGCCAAAACGGAGGATTAATACCGAGAGATGGTCCAATTCCCCAATTCTCTACAAAAGATGCCTATGTTGTAGGAGATTCTGCGGGATTAACAAATCCTATAACCAAAGGAGGTGTCCATGTTGGTATGCTGTCTGGAGAATACGCTGCAATAGCAATTCGTAATGAACTAGGAACTGGAAAATTAGTTCCACCATCACACTCTATAAATTGCCATGAATTAAGAGGAAAATATTGGGATTCTTGCGGTAAGTCATTACATCCTGATTTAGAATCTCATATTTGGTATGACCGAATATTAAAAAGACAACCGTGGACTCAACAAAAATTTGTTGACCAATCGAAATTGATTTATTCTCTTGATAAAAGGACTTTGAATCTCATTGGAGACATATATGACGGTCGGAATTACTCTAATCTTCCTTGGCACAAAATGCTAGGTATCCTAATCAAAAATCCTGATTTAATTCCAATGGCTGGAAAACTTTTAAAAATTAAAGCAAGTCTAAAAGTTACTGAAACTTACGGCTGGTAATCATGTACACGACAAATAAAGTGAAAAAAATAAAACTCCCTTTACAAGTACTCTTAATTTGTTTCATTCTAGTAATAACAAGCACAACTGGTTGTCTTGAAGATGAAGCTGAAAAAGAGGTTGTGATTGAAGACACTACTCTTCCTGACGGAATCTTCGTTACAGGAGCAAACGGAACTGCAGTAAATGTTGAACCATTAGCTATGGATTTTGTTTTTAGTAATGTGGGTGAGCAGGGTGCTGAGCCAAGTATTGGAGTTACATCTAGTGGATGTATCTTTTTCATTGCATTTGAGAAGCCAATGCGTTCATGCGATTATGGGCAAACATGGGAAAATACAAGAGACATAACACAAGCGCCTTTTACAAATGATCCGTACGGATGGGTCGATCCAATAACTGATAGAGTATTCAATATTCATATGATGGGACTCCAAACAACGTGGGTAGGTTGGTCTGATAATGATGGAGAAAGCTGGGCTGGAAATCCTCATGATTCTGGAACAACGCCCCTAAATGACCATATTAAACTAGGTTCTGGACCATGGACTGACGAAGGTTATGGGGCGTTAGGAAGCCTCAGTTCAAACCTCTACGAAACTGCAGTATACTTTTGCTATAATAAAATAGCAGGAATTTTCTGTTTTACTAGCTTTGACGGAGGTGCTACATTTGAAGCTGGGGGACAAATTGTAGGTTTAGCTACTTCCAATGGTGGATTGCATGGAGCTATTACTACGGCACCTGATGGTACTGTTTATTTACCTCCTAGAGTTGCTACACCAACCATTATTTTTTCTAAAGATAATGGATACAGTTGGGAAGAACGTTACATGGGTGAAGATGTAGGTACACCAAGTATACGTAAAAATGGAGAAGTTGCAACAGATACTGAATCTAATGCGTACAACATATGGGTTGGAAGCGATCAAGGAGTATACATGTCGACAAGTATAGACTCTGGCGACACTTGGAATCAAAAAAGTATTCGAATAAGTCCAATTGAAGTTATTTCAGCTACATTCCCACACACCTCTGCTGGCGATCCTGGAAGAATAGCAATCACTTACCTTGGTAGTGAAGATGCAGATGAATTAGATAAACCCGATATTGATGGACAACCATGGGATGGAAACGCACACTATGCTACCACAAATGTTAGTCATTACCTCTATGTTACTTACAGCCTTAATGCATTAGATGATAATCCCATATTTCACACACAAAAAGTCTCGCTAGATCCTGTACAAGTTGGAAGTATCTGTTTAAACAGCGGTGATTGCCGCTCAAATGAAGGTGGATCCAATCGCAATCTTCTGGACTTTAATGATTTGCATATTGATTTGGAAGGTAGAGTCTACATAGCTTTTGCAGATGGTTGCACTGGAACTTGCGCATCTGGAAACGATACTACTGCATCAAATTCAAGGGATAGGCTGGGATCCATGTATTATCTAGGCAATGGGCCAAGTCTCTACGAATCTGTAGGAAACTTGACTGAATTTTATCCTCTGGTTGAAGAAGTTAGAAATATGAATAATTCGTTTATCCCTGCTTCATTTATGGCCCTTTTCGTTACTCCGAGGGCTAAACGGCTTTTGTCAAAAAAACAGTAGTCTGGTCTTGATCATACTTAACTTTTCCAAAAATATCTTTTTCTTCTATTTCCTCTAACTCGAGCGAAGAATTTTCAGTACATATATCCTCATAGAATCCTCGAGGAACTGGATAGGTTTGGAATTTGTAATTAGAATCTTCATAAATATTTGCACCTATCCATAGGACACTCCCTTTATTCATTAATTTAGAAATTTTATCTATTATTTCCCTTTGCTTACTTACTGGAAAACAACCAATCACACCATATAATATAATCAGATCAAATTTATCTGTTGTTTCATCTAAATATTTTATTATGTCTTGTCGGTAAAAATTACCACTTTCCATTTTTTTACGACATTGATGAATGTTGAGTCGTATTACGTCTACACCATAAGGGGAACAATTTTTTTCTCTTTGCAAATAATGCAGCATAGTTCCTGTTCCACAACCTAAATCTAATACTTTCTTACTATCTAATTGGAGTGATTTATGCCTTACTATCTTTTCTGACATACTCTCAAGATCAGTAGTATCTAATTTCAACCATACTGCACCATTTCCTGTCAATAAATTTCGAAATGAATATATATTCATTAAAATCGTAATATGAAGGAAATTCTTTATTTTTGTGAGCATTAAAGATTAAACTCCATACCTTCTTCTCCAACTTCCCATCCTAGATTAATCAATTCAAGATATTCTTCTGAATCTGGATAATGAAGGGGATTTGTATGATTAAGATGTATGAACACTATTCGGGGATTGCCCTCTCGCCTTTTACCGATTAAATCCAACGTCTCCCTAACTGGTGGATGAGGAACGTTAGACTGAACTCTGCCTTTAAGCTCATCTGAGTGCCAGAACGTTCCATCTAAAAGAACTACAGTACAACCTAATGAATTAAACCATTCCATGGGATTTTCATAACCCACAAAATCCAAAGTTTTCTCCCAGCTATCATGATCTGGTAAAAATAAAATTTTATTATTTTCTCCTTTGAAATAAAACGCATGTGTATCAAAATCTTGAGCTCTATGAGGTACTTCGATTGGAACTATTCTGTCTGTCTGAAATTTATCGAAAGTGAAATTGCCTCGTTCAATTAGTTTTTTCCAAATTGGATGCTTCATTACGTAATCAACCACTAATGACGAACATCTTAGTTTAATATTTTTAGAATTAAACGCCTCTTTACCAAATTGACCTAGTCCCTCTATGTGTCCTAAATGAGCATGACTTAACCATACTTCTGAAATTTCAGGATTACCAAGTAAAAATATCTGATTCCCCACACGTCTTGTAACTTCAACGAGGCCGAAACTTTCTCCTTTAAGACCTAAACATACTGGCATTCTAGATAAATTTAAATCAAGTCTGGCGTCTGTACAGCATTTTTGGTTACATCCAATTTGTGGACGGCCAGCATCCTGTGCATTTCCCAATAATACTATTTGTTTGTACATCTTTGAAGTTCTTTTCTGAGCCACTCTCTGGGTAACGCCCTACCAAGGCCTTCGGAAGTTCTTTCCGGATGCCATTGAACGGCAAACCAAGGTAAAGTCTCATGTTTTACAGCTTCAATCATACCATCCGATGATTTAGAAATTACTTGAAGATTTTTACCTAATTGACGAACTCCCTGATGATGATGACTAGTCACTTCAAACTCTTTGCCTTCCATCTCAGTCCAATGAGGTATATCTCCTATTGGAGGTTCACCGCCCTCACCCTCGCGATGAATCTCTCCATTGAATCCTCCTTGACCGATATCTGGCCAAAGAGTACCACCCAAGAAAACGTTCATAACTTGCATACCTCTGCATATTCCTAAGACAGGCATCTTTCTTTCAAAGGCCCTATCAAGAAGTTTCTTTTCTAAATCGTCCCTATCGTCATTAACCCCACTTATTGGTAAATCCTCAGTTTGATCTCCGTAAGCTCCACTTTTAACTCCCATATCCCCTCCGCCTGACAAAACTAAAACCTCATAATTGTCTAATTCTTCAGGTGAAGTTATTCTCTGTGGAGTACCATCTGCTTCAGAAATAAATTTAGCATAACGGTCAAAATATTTCTCAGAAGTTAAAGTCAATGCCGTATATTTCATCTGTAGATGAATTAAGCTGCACTACTTTAGAATGACTCGGAAAACATAGAATAAGCGATAACAAACATAATTATGGCAATAATTGCATCTAGCACTTGCCAAGCTTTACGAGAACCCATTAGCGGCGATAAAATTCTCGCACCAAATCCCAATGAAAAGAAGAACAAAAGGCTGGCAAGACCTGCACCTGCACAAAAAAATAAATCATCTTCATACTTAACAGAAACTGTTCCTATTAAAATCAAAGTATCGATATAAACATGAGGATTAAACCAAGTTAAAGCTGCACAATTAGTCAATGCCAATTTTAAAGTGGTTTTATCCGAATTCAAATTTTCGAGATAGCTGTCTGCAATATATGCTTCTTTGATTCGTAAAATCCCATACATAGTTAACCATATTCCTCCAACAAAAAACATATATTTTGACAACCATGTTAATTCAGATACAACAACTCCAAAACCAAAAACTCCTAAAGTTATCAATATTATATCTGACAACGTGCAGAAAAGAACTATTGGAAGCACATGTTCCCTCATCAGGCCTTGACGTAGAACAAATGCATTCTGAGGCCCAATAGCCACAATTAATGATAAACTTAGAAAAAATCCTGATAAAAAGGCAATATTCAAAGAAAGTATGCCTATTCTTGTGCTTCAGCTTCTTCGATTATAGGAACCCACTTCTCTTGGCCCGTTTTAGGATCCTTAATCATCTTTACCGGCTTGCCTTTGATAAATGCTTTAAATTCTTTCGGCATAATTTTGTAGAAAAACCTGTATATTAGTATTTTACTATCATCTTAAACTAAAACTGCAGTCATAAAACCGTATTCAGAATCTGTAATCCTAACATCATGAAATTCACCTAAAGGCAATTCTTTCTTCAAAATAACTGGGCGATAATTGTCATCTCTACAAAGAGTGCTACCTTTTTTCTGATTTTCAACTGTCAAAATGGAAATTTGTTTACCTACAAACCTCTTGAAACTCTTAGCCCCTAATTTTTTTCTAAGACTTGTTAATTCACGTGAACGTTTTTTAACTATTCTGCCGTTTACTCGCTTATACTTAGAAGCAGGCGTACCTTTTCTAGGTGAGAACCGAGTGACATTTACTAAATCAGGAGATAGAGCATTTAACAAATCTACTGTGTCTTGATGATCTTGATCAGTCTCTCCTGGAAATCCTGTGATTATGTCTGTGATAATCATCATTTCAGGATAGTACTTTCGGAAAACGTTGACTACTTCCCAAAATTCATCAAGAGTATGATCTCTTACCATAGAATCTAATATTTTTTGAGAACCTGATTGAATAGGTAAATGCATGAATTTGTAAATTCTAGAATCTGCCCAGGCCTCGGCCATGGCCTCTGAACGCCCAGAAACAAGCATTGGATTTAACATTCCCACTCTCAAACGGAAATCTCCCTCTAAATGCGATAATTCTCTTAACAAAAATTCAAGGCTTGAATTACTGTCTGCACCAAAAGCACCATTATCTTGTGAGGTCAAAAGAATTTCTTTACTACCTGAATCTATTGCATACTGAGCCTTAAAAAAAATGTCATTTACAGAACGTGAAGTTACTCTACCGCGTGCTCTAACTGTTGCACAATAAGTACAACGACCAAGACATCCTGAGGAAATAGGCAATATTGCTGCTAGCGGCGAATCGAATTTTTCCGGTTTACAGCCTCCGCGGCCTATCAAATCTCCTAAACCCTCTAAATCACCCGGAGATATCAAAGGAGCCTCTGGAAACTTTTCACCTAATACTTTTGAATCTGCAGTTGCCATACAACCACTAACAATAACATTCTTTCCTTGATCCATCAATTCAGAAATACGTTTCTCCATTTTATTTTGAGTAGATTCTAGAACTGTGCAAGTTCCAAGGACAATTGTTTCTGCTATTTCGGGATTAGAAGCAATGCGGTGGCCTAATTCATTAGCACGATCTCTCATCTCAATCGTCTCGCCTTGATTGGCCGTGCAACCATAACCTTCAAACCAAATTGACACGTTATTCTAACAATTCCTCTAATTAAGGCCCTCCCTCTGCCATGTGAGTGCTTATAGATCTCGAAGGAATTGACGGTTGTGGTAAATCCACTCAGATTAAATTACTCCAAAAGAAATTGGAGGAAAAAGGCGAGAAAACTCTTATTTTGAAAGAACCAACAAATAAACCTCATGGCCAAAAACTTTGGGATGTTTTAAAAGGGAAAATAAAAGCAACAAACGAAGAAATTTTGGACTTTTTTATACTAGATAGAAAGCAGCATGTTAAAGAAAAAATAAAGCCTGCCTTAGAACAAGGAACTGTTGTTCTAATGGATCGTTACTATTACTCCTCAATGGCCTATCAAGTTGCCGGCGGCTTGGATGTTGATTACATAAGAAATAAACATGATTTTGCTCCAACTCCTAACATTGTTTTAGTATTCGATTTACCTGTTAAAACTGCGTTAGAAAGAGTACACGGACACCGCGAAGCTGACGAATTTGAAAAAGAAGAACATTTAGAAAAAGTTAGGGCTGCTTATCTAAATTTGAACGATGATCCAATCGTTAAAATCTTAGATGCTACAAGAAAACCCGAAGAAATATTCCAAGATGTTTGGATGCTAGTTTCAGAGGTAATTGATGGATGAACTCCTTTTTTATGCTAAAATAGTTTTACTTCTTGTTCTAATTTATGACGTTGTCATACTATTTAGAAAGCCTGAAGAAGGAAGCAAGGTTGTAGTTTTAAATTTCTGGAAAGAACTTGAAAGGAAAGGGATTAACGGCGTTTTAATCCCATGCACCATGATTTTTATTATTTCCTTAGATTACGCTCAAGGATTAAGCTTAACTTTGTCATTTGTTCTTTTTATTCTGAGTATGATTTATATTGCATATCCAAGGCCTTTTGCTTTAGGAAAAAATGGGATTTTGATGGATGGTAAAACCATTATCAAAGATAGAATTCTTAAAGCTAAAAAGACCGATAAAGGTGGTAAAATATCTATTGAATGGTATGGTTGGCTGATGGAGAAGAACTTGCCAGATTGTAATGTGACTGATGCAATTTTAGAAGAGTTTAGGAACTAAGAAAAAACTCCAAGAACGTTCTGAAATATACTGTACATTCCCGATATTGGACCAAGATTTTCTTTATTCTCTAGTCTGGTTCCTGCTATTATGTCTAACTCTCTCAAAATATCCAGTGCCTTAGGAGTATCCAGATCATCATCTAACGCTTCTTCAAGCCTAGAAACTAAATGCGCAATCTCCTCGTCATCCCTAGGGTCTGTGGGAGTAGTAATCATACAGTCTACCGCATTTACTCCGAGACGTTCACCTTCTTGGCAGGCCTCAAGTAAACCCTCTGGAGAGTAGGGCGTGAATTCACGATAATGGTGACTTAATAGATAAAATCGAAGTGCTGCAGGCGGACAATCCTTGAAGACTTCTTCTAATGTAATTCTTTCACCTCTTGATTTGGATAATTTACCGTCTGCATCTTCCATTAATCCATTGTGCATCCAAAAATCACAGTAATTTCCTAACCCTATTTTATTAGCAAGGATTATTTCTGTTTCATGATGGGGATATATCAAATCAACACCTCCCCAATGAATATCAATTGGCATATCCAATTCTGATGAAGACATTAAAGTGCATTCCAGATGCCACCCTGGTCTTCCTGCGGGCAAACCTGCAAATTCCCAAACATTTCCACCATATATCGGAGGGCCCCAAAGTAAAGTATCGTGAGGGCTCTCTTTAGGTCCTGAATCTACTTCTGATGTAGCTTCCGCTAGTGATTCTTCTAAATTTACTCCTAAAAGCATACCGTGCTCTTCTTCCTTTATTCGTAAAAAAATACCTTCTTCTGTTTGGTATGCTTCTCCCAAATCCAATAATTTCTTTGTCTCTTTAGCAATTTTCTCAACAAAATCTGAAGCTCTTGTATACTTGCTTGCGTCTGTATTTGACAATAAGCGCATCTTATCCAAAAATTCAGTTTCATATTTTTTTGTAAAAGATAATTCGTCCATACCTTCTTTAGATGAATTTATTGCAGTTTCATCTGAAACGTCCGTAAAGTTCTGAATGTGTCTGACCACATATCCTCTATAAACTAACCACCTTTTTAAGATGTCAAATGAAACATAAGATTTTGCATGGCCTAGGTGCGTATCTGAATAAACTGTTGGCCCGCAAATATACAAACCTAAATTTTTAGAATTAGGAACAAAATCTTCTTTCTTTCCAGTAGCTGTATTATAAAATTTCAACCTTTATCACCTCCTCCTCGAGCACAGATATTGCCTTCATCAGGCCAACTCTCGCCGTAATACATAGACATACAATAAGATTGAGCATTGTATCCCATCGAATCCAACAAACTTGTTACCCTAAAATTAGGTGCTGGAACGAATATCTCTATATTGCAATTTTTAGGAATTGCTTGAACTGCAGATTGTAAAAGCCCTTGCCAATTTTTACAACCTGGTTCTACTATCCAAGGTCCAACTTCGTACCATGACTCTTCCCCTTTAGCCATTATGAATCCTTTAACAGAGCCATCTTCTCCTAAAGCAACATACGAGCATTGTGGAAGATAGTCATTGAATTCTTTCAACAGCTTTGAACGATCTCCACCAAACTGCCTCATATCCATAGCTATAATTTCATCCCAATAACCTTCTGCTGGAACTATATTTTCATCGGAGTCTATCACAAAGGGTTGAAACGATTTCATGTCTGCATCTAACCGAAAAATTGTGGACATTCCTTCGGCTATAAATCCTAAATTTTTGTAAAAAGATACTACATCCATTTTGGAGTGAACTCGAACTGATTTACACGATTCCAAGACTTTCATAGCTTCCTTTAATAATAATCGACCAACACCATTGCCCCGAGAATTAGATGAAACAACAACATTACCAATCATTCCTAAATCACCATAATCAAATGCAGTTGTAACTCCAAGAGAATTTTCTCCCTCAAAAGCAAGTAATGGAATACTAATGCGTAAGAGTCTATTCCAATCTTCAATGGAATTTCCCCACCCCTCTGAGTCCGTTAAAGATTTAGCAAATTCTATATCTGATTCTACCAATTTTCTGATTTTAATCATTTGTAATATCGTAATCACAATCTTGCTGGCCAAAAGTTAAAAATTTTTTTACCGATTCTTGCAACTTCAGTCTGCAACTGCCATATCCATAATCTTCACCACCATACCAGTGAGGGCAGTCTTTACACTTCAGCATGATATTTTATTTTGTATTATGTTAATAAAGATATGTATGATAAAATATTATAACGCAAGGCGCTCATACTGAAAATATGAACCGAATCTCATCAATTGTTATAGCACTAATGGTGACTGTAACCACAATGAGTACTGGATCTCTAGAAAATCCTGATTTCAAGAGAATAAATAACACTCCTGCTGGTTTTGACGGTCACGAAAACGATACAATTGATCGAACCAATACATTCCCATTTGATGTGCTGTTCGATGATTACTACGATACTGACGAAGAGGTATATGCTGATTTATTTACATTACAAACAAATTATCCTGATATTGTTGAGCTTTATCCTCTAACTGATTTACTTCCTGCAGGCAAAACTTGGAAGGGAAACGAAATTTATGGAATAAAAATTTCAGATAATGTAGCTAATGAACCTGCATATTATGATGACCCAGACGAAGAAACTTTTCTCATAGTTAGTAATCACCACGCAAGAGAATGGATGACTGTACCTACTGCTATGTATTTCATCTATTATCTAACACATTTCTATGGAATGGGACCTACAGATAATGACGGCGACGGGTTAGTAAATGAAGATATGATTGATGGTATCGATAATGATGGTGATGGAGAGGAAGGAGGAAGAGTGGATGAATACGGGCGAGCTATGTTTGATGGAATCGATAACGATGGTGACGGCGTAATTGACGAAGGAATAGATGAAGATCCGAGTGAAGCTCGTGTAACACATCTTGTTAACAATAGAGAAACATGGATTATTCCTCTTCTAAATCCAGATGGATATAATTATGACCGTGAGGATCCTACCAGATTCTGGCGTAAAAACTTACGAGATAATGACGGAGACGAAGAACCCTCTGCTTGTGATGGAGTTGATCTTAATAGAAATTATCCTTTTGAATGGTCACACAATACACAGGGTCAAGCTGTTATTGGAGGAGATTCACAGATTGAGATAACTAGAGATGATGATAATTTTTGTGGTGAAACCTATCATGGGCCAAGAGATTTTAATGATGATGATGGGGATTGTGATGAGGCATGGTGTGATTCACCTGTAATTAATCCTGGAGATCAAAACTTGCAAAATGGAATCGACGAAGATCCTCCAGACATTTTCAATAATGATGACGACGGTGACGGAAAGGTTGATGAAGACAGAGAAGGCGGATTTTCTGAACCTGAGACTCAAGTAATTGAATATTTAACTTGGAGACTGGATATATATGATGATTATCCACAAAATATATACCTTGAGGATTATCAAAAAGGAATTATTAGAGATAATTGGCCAGAGATGTTTATTACTGCACCAGATGGTGATTATATTCGAAATTACAGAACTGAAGCTCATGACATGAAACATAATTTTATGAATTCAGTATCATACCATTCGTGTTCTGCTCTTTATATTTGGCCATGGGGTTTTCAAGCTCAAGATCCACCTCATGAATTATACATGGAAAACCAAGTCTTACCTTTAATGAATGCAACAGGATACGGAAGTTGGAAAGATCAAGATGGTTATCAAGTTTCTGGTGACATTACTGACTTTTTGTATGGAATGCAAGGCTCCTTTTCTTATACAGTTGAGTTAAACAACTGCGGTAATCAGGGAAGTTTATCTGGAGGTTTTCATGCAGATCCTTTGCTAATTAGGCCCACTGTTCGAATGCATCTCCTAACAAATATTCACTTCTTAGATGAATCTCCAAAAGCAAGAGTCGGGCAAATGATGTCATCTGATACAGGAAACTTAGGAGTAGACGCCATTAATTCACCAGAAGACACTATGATGCCGAAACTTACTATTCTTTCTAACAAAGATGCAGAAAAAGTTGGATTTGGAACAGATTCAAACGTGGAATTTGATGAAGATAAATTGTATTCAAATGACGATATTCCTGTGAAAGTAAATGTCGAAAATGCACAATTTTTACTCAGTGATTCATTAAAACTAAACTATAGAACTGAAATGATGCCCGAAGGTGTCTGGAATGAAATTGAAATGTCATGTATAATTGATTGTGACGTTAAAGATTATTCAAACTATAACAATTCTGGAGGAGTTGTTGTCAGAAATTCAATTTATGAAGCAAAAATACCTAAAACTGAAGATTCAATGAATGTTCAATTCTATGCAGTAGGGCAAGATTCAAGATTGGCATACGCCTTTGGTGGGGGATTTGTCTACACTGGATATGGAGATGCTGAACCTTTAGAAGTTTTTGTTGATGATATAATTGGTTTCGGAAATCCATTCATTGATTTTTTCGCTATGTTATTTATGATGGGGATCCTTTATGGCGTAGTATGGGGTGGATTATACAAGGCCGTTGGAATTGCTACTGAGTCTGAAAAGAGAAAAAGTGAACCCGAAGGTTTGAATAAAGTTCCTAAGAAAAAAGCAAAGCCACCAAAAAAACCTAGTAAAAGAAGCGTAGCTGCAATCACAAAAGGTGAGTAGGCTATGGCCAACGATCAAGCAAAAGAAGAGTTCTCGTCTAGGCTTGGATTAATCCTAACTACAATCGGTGCTGCCGTAGGTACTGGTAATATATGGAGATTCCCTAGAGAAGCTGCTGCAAATGGAGGTGGTGCCTTCATGATAGGTTGGCTAATTTTTCTTTTTGCTTGGTCTATACCGCTGCTAATTGCAGAATTTGCTATCGGTAAGAAAACTCGGTTAGGTACTGTAGGAGCTATGAGAGATATGGCTGGAAGGAATTTTACTTGGCTAGGTATTTGGATGCTCTGGGTAGGTACTGCTGTAGGCTTCTACTATGCAGTAGTAATGGGCTGGACTATTCGATATTTCTGGGTTGCTCTTTCTGGTGAAATGAGCGCTGCAGAAGATACTGCACAAACTGAAGCTTTGTGGGAAAATTTCATATCATCGCCCTTTGAAGTAATCTTCTTCCAATTAATCGCTGTCGGACTTTCTGCATTTATTGTATATAATGGTATTAGTGGTATAGAAAAAGCCAATAAAATTCTAATTCCATGCCTAATTTCTTTCCTCGTTGTTGCCATGATTTATCCATTTTTCCTAAATCCTTCAGGTGCTATTATTGGCCTAAAATTTTTATTCATCCCTCAACCTGAATACTTATTCAAAAGTGAAACTTGGATACGTGCACTTATCCAGTCTGCATGGTCTACCTCTGCAGGATTTGGGATGGCTATTACTTATGCTGTAGCTATGAGGAAAAAAGAGGATATAGGACTGAATGCTTTCCTAACTGGATTAGGAAATAATTCCGTTTCACTAATTGCTGGAGTGGCTGTGTTAAGTACCGTTTTTGCATTGTCTGGAACAACTGCCGAAGGGTTAGAAGCTGTTGAGTCCGGTTCTTCTGGTTTAACATTTATTCATTTGACTGCGCTGTTTGCATCAATGGGAACTGCAGGATGGATTATTGGCAGTATCTTTTTCCTAGCAATGTCTTTTGCAGCATTAACCTCAATGGTTTCAACATTTCAAGCTTGTGTAGTCAATTTTGTAGACATGGGATGGGATAGAAAAGAAGCTGTCAGATACATCGCACTTGCAGTTGCCTTAGCAGGTATACCTTCTGCAGTAAGTTTAGAATTCTTAGATAATCAAGATTTTGTTTGGGGAACCGGATTAATTGTTTCGGGTTTAATGGTTGCTGTTGTAGTAATGAGATTTGGTGTAAGTGACTTTAGAAATAACTTGATAAACACACAGTATGCAGATTTGCAGATTGGTAAATGGTGGGAATTCATTATTAAATATATTTTCCCTCTAGAATTTATTGCTGTATTTGGATTTTTCATATACGAAAAGCTACAAGACCAAAGCAATTCACCAATAGAAGGAATGGGGCTTGGTTTGTTCACAATTATAACAATGGTGTTACAATGGATAATCATTTTAGTAATTTTCATATTCTTCCTGAATAACAAAGTTGCTGATTCTGTGAAAAAAGGACCTGTTTCTGACGGAAATTTTGATGATGATGACGACGTTTTAGATGCTGAAGCTGTTTGATTTTATTTTAACAAACTTTCTTTGGCGGCCTCAAATTCTGCATCACTAAGCATACCTTTGTCTTTAAGTTCGCCTAATTTTCTCAACTTTTTGATAAAAGCTTCACGGTCATCCCTTTTAGCTGTAGTTTCATTGAGATTACTGCCCCAATCGCTGCGTCGATCTGCTCTTTTCTGAAGTCTAGAACCACACTTTCCACATATGCGGAAATTAGAAGGTGCCCGAGTACCACAACTACCACATACTATATGAAGATCTCCGGAAAAAACCTCTTTACGCGAGTATTTTTCTGCATTTGATTCCTCCCCTGGAGGTATTTCTTTAGGAAATATTACCTGATCTTCATAACTATTAGGAAACCAATCTCTCCTTATGGCCGAAAAAGTATCACCTTCAATCGAATGATAATATACGTCCATTCGTGTAATTTCTTTATCCCTTGAAGAAATCAGAGCTTCGATATTAAGTTTTGATTCTTCTCCGCTTTTTAGATTATCAACTATTGTTTGCCCTTTTGTCTCAAATCTATCAAAAGAAATAGTAATATTTTTTGCTTCCCCATTGCCTGTGTTACTCAAACTAATCTCTAAACCATTCCAATTATTATGCTTAAACGGCTCGGGTTGATGAACTGAGAATTCAATAAAAGGAAACGAAAATTGATCCACAGGCAATGAAGATATAGACTTATCCGCCAGTTTTTTGGCTTTAATTACTTCATCTAATAATTTAGAAGGATTTGTGCTACTGCCCCTTGAACGCTTGCGCTTTATCTTTCGGACTTTCTTTTTACTTCCGAAGTCCGTGAAAGACATATCCTCTGCCATCGATTGTATATGAAAAAAGGCCGTTTTATACTTGCCTACTTGTCTTTCTTTTCCTCGTCAACTTCTTCATAGTCAACATCAACTACGTTATCATCATCATCCGATTTAGGACTCTCTTCGGATGACTGATTTTGAGCTTGTTCTTCAGCAGCTTGCTGATAAGCCATTTCTGCAACAGACTGTGAAGCTTGCTGGAATTCTTCGAAGGCTTTCTTCAGAGATTCTAAATCTTCACCTTTCATAGCTTCTTGCAACTTCTCTTTAGAGGCTTCCACAGACTCTTTAGTACTATCATCCACTTTGTCTCCAAGATCTTTAATGGCTTTTTCTGTTGCATAAATAAACGATTCAGCTTGGTTTCTTGTCTCAATTAATTCTCTAGCCTGCTTATCTTCATCTGCATATTGTTCAGCCTCTTTTATCTTTTGATCTATTTCGTCATCGCTTAAATTTGATTTTGAAGTAATTTCTATCTTCTGCTCATTATCTGTTCCTAGATCTTTAGCTGTAACATTGATAACGCCATTTCTATCGATATCAAAACTAACTTCAATTTGAGGGACTCCTCGAGCTGCTGGTGGAATTCCAACTAATTGAAACCTGCCCAAGCTGTCATTATCTGCAGCCATTGTCCTCTCACCTTGTAAAACGTGAATTTCGACACCTGGTTGGTTATCTGCTGCTGTTGAGAATACCTTAGACTTGTTTGTTGGAATAGTTGTGTTCCTATCAATCAAGGGTGTAAGTACTGAACCTTCTGTTTCAATTCCTAACGTTAATGGAGTGACATCAAGTAAAACCACATCCTTTACATCACCTGCTAAAACACCTGCTTGAATTGCTGCCCCCATTGCAACACACTGCATGGGATCTACGCCTCTCTCTGCCTTGCGCCCAACAAATTTCTCAAATGCTTCCTGAACTACAGGCATGCGTGTTGGACCACCAACAAGAATTACTTTGTCAATATCTCCTGACTTCATTTTTGCATCTTTAAATGCTTGTTTTATTGGCTTTTCACACTTTGCAATGACTGAACCAACTATATCCTCTAACTTAGCTCGAGATAAGTCATGCTCTAAATGCTTTGGACCACTCGAATCTGACCATATATAAGGCAAATTAATCGTCGATTTCAAGGTATTACTTAATTCAATTTTAGCTTTTTCCGCTGCATCCCTGAGCCTTTGCTTTGCTGCAGGATCATCTCTAAGATCAATACCATTATCTTGCTTGAAAATATCTGCTAAATAATCTATGATGGCCTCATCCATATCTGCTCCTCCCAGATTATTGTCCCCAGAAGTAGAAACTACATCGAATACTCCCTCATCCATTTCCATTATTGTTACATCAAAAGTACCACCACCTAAATCCAAGACCACTGCAGTATACTCTCCTTCTTTGTCTAACCCATATGCAAGAGCTGCGGCTGTAGGTTCGTTAATGATTCGCTCGACCTGCAAACCGGCTATTTTACCTGCATCTATCGTGGCTTGCCTTTGATTATCATTAAAATATGCTGGAACTGTAATTACTGCCTTTTCAATATCTACACCGAGGTGAGCTTCTGCATCTGCCTTAATTTTTTGGAGAATCATTGCTGAAATTTCTTCTGGTGAATATTTTTTCTTCTTAATAGTAACTCTATGTTTGGTTCCCATTTTTCTCTTAATATGCATAATCGTATTTTCTGGATTCAAAACCGCTTGTCTTTTAGCTGGATCTCCAACAATACGTTCTCCATCTTTCGTAAATGCTACAACTGATGGAAACATTTTCCCTCCGAATGTTGAACCTTCGGCTGAAGGGATGATTACTGGTCTTCCCCCTTCTAAATGTGCTGCTTCTGAATTGGTTGTACCCAAATCAATACCAATTATTACTTCTTTTGCCATTTTACTCACTTTTTTCCTTAATTTCTTTTTCTTCACTATTTTTAGATACTACGACCTTCGCAGGTCTCAGTACTTCCCCCTCAAGTTTATACCCTGATTGAATTACATCAACTACTGTATTAGGATCAACCTCGTTGTCATCTACTGTAGTTAAAGCTTCATGAAATCGAAAATCAAATAATTCTCCCTTAGGTACAAATTTTTCTATTTTTAACGATTCCATAAATGAAGATACTAATTTTTGAATGCCTGAAATTCCATTTAATGAGCTCTCTAAGTCCGGATATTCTGATTCTTGAGCCTTATCAATTATGTCTATAATATCTAAAAATTGGGATATCACTTGTCCCTTTATTCTAAGGCTCTGCTGCTCACGATCTCTATCAACTCGCTTTCTGTAATTATCGAAATCTGCAACCACTCTCATAAATTGCTCATTGTATTTGTCAACTTCTAATTTTAAAGCTTCAATTTGCTCTTCAGAATTTAATTCCAAATTACTTTCTTCATCTAATGCAGACTCAGCTTCAGTAGTTTTTTCATCGGATTTCATCAGTTATGAACCTGAGGTTGTTAACCCCTTATTTGAAAGAAAAAAAGTGCCTATATAAAATTTCTCAATTTACCTTAGCCCAAATCTCTTGCGTACTTCTGCAACCCTTTTTCGATACTCACTTGGTAGTTGATAACGGGCAATCTGCTCTATTTCAGTCCAATTCTTTTGAAATTCTTTTTTAGAATTTGTAGAAATGATTTCTTCAAATCTGTCCATGTAATATCTTGTGAGCCACAAATAATAAGATGACAAAGCAAGAAGTAATATTCCCATAATTAGAACCCAAATTGCCCAATCTCCTATGAAATTTAAAATAGTCGAAGGTGCCCAAGATTCATCTGAATACCATCTTCCCAAAATACCTATCAGTAACATAAAAGTACTAAAAATTGAACCTACAGAACTAACGGCTAACATATGTTCCTGTAACCAGGCGTTCATTTGCCTTCTCCATTCACTTGCCATTACTGTACGCATTAATGGTCAAGTATAAAGATTACGCAAAAAAAATAATATGTACTAGCCTGGCACTAATTACTCATGAAGACTGCTAAAAGAATGGATTTACTGGGCAGTGAAACTGCTTTTGCAGTTTCCGCGGAAGCAACCAATTTAGCTTCAAAAGGAACTAAAATTTACCCTTTCCATTTAGGCGACATAAATCTTCCGACTCCGAGAAGTGTGGTTGAAGCCGCGAAGGAAGCCATTGATAACGGAAAAACTGGCTACTGCCCCTCACCAGGAATACCTGAACTTCGAAAGGCATTGGCGGAAGATGTAGGAAAAGCAAGAGGGCTTGAATATAGTATTGATAATGTTTCTATACAACCTGGCGGAAAACCTAGTATTGGAAAATACATTGCCTCAATGATGGAAAAAGGAGAGGCTGTTCTTTATCCTAACCCTGGGTATCCTATCTACGAATCTCAAATTGAATTCTACAAGGGTATTGCCTGTCCTTATGGATATGTAAACACAAAGGATGGACTAAGGCTAGACTTCGAAGCCATTGAAAGAGGAATACAAAAAGGGGCTAAACATATTTTTTACAATAACTACAACAATCCAACGGGGGCTTCCTCTCCCAGTGAGGAAATGGAAAGATTGGCTGATTTAGTAGTTAAAAATGATATGTTTTTGATTTCTGATGATGCCTATTTTGATACTTTGTACGATGGTACTCCAAAATCAATCGCAACCCTTCCAGGAATGTTTGAAAGAACATTGACAATGTACACATTCTCTAAAAAATTTGCAATGACTGGATGGAGATTAGGAGGATCTATAGGCCCTAAGTATATTATCGACCAAATAAATCGATTAAATGTAAACATGGAATCATGTACTACTCATTTTGTTCAATATGCAGGGATAGCTGGATTGAAGGCACCTAAACAAGAAACTCAAGAGATAATAGATGTTTTGCGAGAGAGGAGAGACATCTTGGTGAATATTTTAAACAATATTGACGGCATTGAAGCTCATTCTCCTGAAGCTGGATTTTATGTCTTTCCACAAATCACTACACTAATGAAAGACATAGGCTTTACAGATCCTGAAGAGTTTAGGAAAACAGTTCTTAACGAAACTGGAGTCAGCTTTTGCGGAAGACACCATTTCGGAAGACCTCTTGAAGACGAAAAAGATTTCTACATACGCTTAGCTTTCTCAGGAATAGATAAAGAAGATTTAACCGAAGGTATGAATAAATTTAAAAATTGGATCGAATCTAGGAGAAACTAATGGCGCAAGCAATGTTTGGAGCAGGGTGCTTCTGGGGCGTTGAATACAATTTTTCTAAAGTTGAAGGCGTAAACGAAGTAGTTTCAGGATATAGCGGTGGTAAAACTGAGAATCCAACCTACGAACAAGTGTGTAGCAATACAACAGATCATGCTGAAGTTGTTTTAATTGATTACAACCCCGACGTAGTCTCTTATGATTCTTTGCTGAACGTTTTCTGGGAGAAACACGACCCTACAACACTTAATCGCCAAGGTCCAGACGTTGGAACTCAATATAGATCTGCTATATTTTACTTCACAGAGGCCCAAAAAGAAATTGCAAAAAAATCTCTGGATTATTTGCAAAATAAATTAGGCGATCGTAGAATTGTAACTGAAATTACGGAAGCTAAAGAGTTTTGGAAAGCAGAAGAATACCATCAAAAATATTTTGAAAAGCATAGAAGGCATTAAGCAAACACATACCTATCCTAACAACAGAAAAATATACGAGATAATAAGTGCTGGAATGCCGCTGTAAAGAGTTGCTATAATTGCCATTTTAGGCGTTAAAGCTATTGCTGGAAACAGTGCATCTCCATCGTTGGAAATGGAATTTGCTATCAAAGCTGCAAATGGAATTATACCGTTGAGATATAGTGTGGTAACTAATACTTGAGGACCACACCCTGGTATAAATCCTACAAGAACTGCTAAAAGTGGGAGAAATATCCATGCAGCTTCTGCAAGAACTTCTAAGTCTAAACCGAAAAATGCGTATGCATATTCATAAGCTAGAAACCCTGCAATAACCCAGATTGTTACAAAAGAAGTTTCCTCACTAGATCTAGTGAATGGATGATCTCCGCTTGAAGATACTGCTGTAATCGGAGAAATTGCCCAAACTGTAATCGAAAAAAGTGCTCCAAAAACACCTAATGAGAAAACAATTATTCCAAAATTAGAGAGATCAATCTGTGCTAGCTGCAATATTCCTAAAAATAATCCTGGGGCTGCCAAGGTTATAAACAATTTATCTCTATTTCGTAACTCGCCTATTCTAACATTTTTAATATGTTTCACTTCTGAACTATAAAGCTCACCTTGGTGAAATCTATCTACCAGCCAACCACTTACAATAGCTGCAAACATTGAAATTCCTATTACTCTTATGTAAGTTGTTGGTTCCTTAGCCAAGAGAAGAAATGCCGCATCGCCCATTGTAGCAATTAATGCTGCTACCATTGCTCCTAACCGGATATTTCCTCTAGCGAAAGCCGTAATGACCACTACAGCCCCGCCGCATCCTGGAAGCGCTCCTAATATGCTGGCCATAGGAACTTGCCATTTATCTCCCTTTTTCAGTAGGATTCCGATATCGATTTTAAAGAAATGTTCTAGACTAAAAAACAACAACAAAGTTGCAGCTACAAAAACAGTAACCTGTATGTAAGCATCAAACAGAGACAACCGTGTAATCTCTCCTAACTCTCCAGGAAAAATTGAATAGATTATTAATACCAATAAAACTGCCAAACGGCGATGTCGAACATTCCATAACTCAATGAGATTATCTTTTGATAATTTAGAAAGGCTGTTTTGAAATGTTGCGGAATTCAAGCGTTTACCTCCAATTTTACGTGAATGTTCTTAGCCACCGAAAATCCTAATCTTTTCTTACTTCCATCTAATTCGATTATTATATTGTCTGTAAATTTATCTTTACCAATAACTTCAATTCGCTTGCCGGGGATAATCTCTTCATTTCTGAGCCAAGCGAGCATCTCAGAATTTTTATCAGGGACTTGAGTAATAGTAACAAATTTACCTGAAGGTACCTCACTAAGTAACAAGTCATTTTCGTGAGAGAATTCTCCATTTGAATTAGGAATTGGATGGCCGTGTGGATCTCTAGTTGGATTTCCTAGGTAGCTGGCAATTGCCTCTTCAAGTTCACCGGATAAGGCATGATCCAATCTTTCAGCTTCATCATGAAGTTGTTCACTGCTTAGATCCAGCGTCTGAGACAAAAAAGTCTCAAGAAGTCTGTGTCTGCGGACAACAGACAGAGCCTTGAGTTTCCCCTCTTCTGTTAATGAAGCTCCTTTGTAGGGTGTGTGTTCGACGAGCCCTCTGCTCGTTAAACGCTTAATCATCTTTGTTGCTGAGGCTGGAGCCACATTCAATTCTTGAGCTAAATCTAGTGTTGTCACATCATCTGGCCCTAGTTGCCAAAGTGATTTGAGATAATTTTCTACAGCTATCGAATCCACAGCACAGATTAGACTAAGCTAATAAAAAGTTTAGCCTAGGCTAAATTAATTACTAGAAACGGTTTCTGGAGGCTGTTGATTAACTAAACTTACCCCAAAATATATCAAAATAAAACTTAGAAATTGAATCCAATGCAACTCCTCATCAATCCACAACCAACTTGACAATATCCCAAATATAGGCACAATATTAATGAAACTAGATGCCCGTGTGGACCCTATCTCTTCGATGCCTACTGCAAAAAGAACATACGAAAGTGCTGTTGAAAGAACTCCTAAATATCCTATTAAAATCCATTCATTTGTAGTCCAACTTCTTTCCCACGGAGCTTCTGAAATTACAAAAGGAATGAACAGAGTCCAACCAATTAGTGAAACCCAAGCAATCAGAGAGAGAGAACTTAAGTGCTCATTAGAATTAGTTAAGAAATAGTATCTCATCAAAACATTATAAATAGCGTAAGAAAAAGCTCCAAACATTATAAGACTGTTGCCCAAAAGTCTGTCCTCTAGATCTATGGAAACATTCGGAGATGCTACAAAAATAAGAAGAATCCCTGCAAAACTCAATGCAACACCACCAACTCCTTTCGATGTAAACTTATGAGACAAGAAAATAGCTGATAGAATAGCCACAAAAACAGGATTAAAACCTATAACTAGAGAAGCATCTGAAGCTGCCGTTTTTTGCATACCATACATATAACCAATTTGATACAGAAATACTGATGTAAATGCCATGATTGCAATATATTTGTAGTCTGAACGTTTAGGCCTAACATTTCCTTCCTTAATCCACATCCAAGCAAAAAGTATAGGTATGGCAAATGTATATCGAAGAAACATAACTGTAAAAGGTAAATCTAACAAGTCTGTAGCAAGCAAGCGACCAACTGGCCATGCAAAGCCCCATAATGCTGAAACTACTAACATCATTACATTAGTGATCGCAAGTTTTCTAGTACTAAAGTCTAGCATAATTAATCGCCTTTTTTAGTACCTAAGAAATACTCATTTATCTGTGGATCTGTTAAAATCTCGCTAGCTTTATTTGTATGTACCACTTTACCATTCGAAAAAATGTAACCCCTATCTGAACGGGCTAAAGATAAACGTGCGTTTTGCTCTACAATCAATACAGTTATTCCCTTAGAACGTAGAGCATCGATTCTTTCAATTATTTGTTTTTGATAAAGAGGGCTCAGAGCTGCTGTAGGCTCATCCAATAAAAGAAAGTCAGGGTTACTTATTAGTGCTCGACTAATAGCCAGCATCTGTCTTTGGCCACCCGATAAAGAAGCTGCAACATCACTCATACGAGGCTTAAGATCTTCAAACATTTCTAAAATTTCATCAATCCTCTCATTAAGTAATGGACCTGGAAGGTGAATACCACCCATGTCTAAATTCTCTCTAACTGAAAGGCTAGGAAATACATTATCTACTTGCGGAACATAAGCAATACCTCTGTTAACCAAAGAATCTGTTCTCCAACCTGAAACTTCTTCCCCTTTATGCTTAACACTTCCACTGTAATAAGTAGCAATTCCAAAAACTATCTTTATGAATGTAGACTTGCCACAACCGTTAGGTCCAATTACTGTAACAAACTCCCCTTCATCAACATACAAATCAACATCATTCATGATTTGAACTTTTCCGTAACCACCTATCAGATTTTTCACATCTAATATTCTACTCAACCTGCACCTCCAAGATAAGCTTCAATCACTTCTTTACTATCCTTTACCTCATCAGGAGTACCTTCCATCAAAACTTTGCCTTGATCCATTACAATTATCCTATCTACTCCTCTTCTAAGGATAAAATCCATATTATGTTCTATAACGAAAATAGAAATATTAGTTTCAGACACAATAGTTCTCAAATTGTTAAATATTTTTTCTGCTAATGGACCTGCAACTCCTGCAACTGGTTCATCCAATAATAATAACTCAGGCTCCCCCATCAAAGCTCTTCCAATATCCACTAACTTACTTTGGCCTCCAGATAATTCACTTGTTAAGTTATGCGCCATGTGCGTTATTTCCAACTCTTCCAGAGTTTCGTAAGCTTTCCTGATTCTTTCTTTTTCACCGTTGTCAAAGAAATGAGAAATAAATGCATGAAATGGATTTGTCCCATATTGATTTCTAGGAGGAATTAGTAAATTCTCGATAGCCGTCATCTCTCTCCAAAGCCTAGTATGCTGAAAAGTGCGTGTAAGACCTAATTTTTGTATTTGGTCTGGTCTCAATAATGTTGCATCCTCTCCAAAAATTTCAACGTCTCCCTCTGTTGCATCTAACAAACCTGAAATACAATTAAAAGTTGTAGTTTTACCACACCCATTTGGCCCAATCAAGCCCACAAATTCTCCCTTTTTGACCTCAAAAGAAACGTTGTCAACTGCGCGTAAGCCTCCGAAATCTTTAGTCATGTTACTAACCTTGAGAACTGAACTCATTCAGACAACCCCCAAGATTATAATTTCAACAAGTATGACGCAGAAAACAATAGCTGGCCATACATAAAATGGCCTAGTTTTATCAGAAGAAGCAGGGTCAATTGGCCTTTTAGGTACTTCAGGCAAAAGTCCTCTCTCGGAAATCATCAGGCTTGATAAGATTACAAAGCCAATAAGCATTAATTTGAAATACACTAAATTTACAACTATGTCTCCTGTGCCAAATACTTCCGTAACAGACAAGTCACTATACATGAATGAAAAAACATCTAAAACAAGCCACTCAAAAGCTCCATCAATATCAGAAACATAACCATGGAAACTACTATCAGTATCACCTCGAGCTGCTGTCAAAAGATTGAATAGGGGTTCGGTCAAAGCAATCATAAATGCACCAATTACCATCCCTCTATTGTTTGCTCTTCCACCAACAATAAATGCTGCCCAAATCAAAAAAGTCGTCTTTACAGGATTAATAAAATCATCTAAAACGCTGGCATTTAGCCAAGCCCACATTCCGCCTCCGAAGCCTGCTATAGCCCCACCTAAAGCTAAACTCATTGCTTTACTTTGGAAAACATTGTGCCCATGATGCATTGTTACCTCTTCATCCTCTCTAATTGCCCGTAAAATCCGACCCCAAGGTGAAGACTGAATCATCTCTATCGTAATCCAAACTAAAAGAAATGAAATCAGCGCAATGGCTGCTAACAACACAGTATAAGGTGCAGCCTCGCCTAATCCTAACCATTTACCTACATGATCATCCATCGAAGATTCCCACCAATGTTCCAGAGGTAAATTATACATCTGAATGCCTATTGCTGTTGTTCCAGTTCCTGCTCTAAGCAATGGTTCGGCTCTCATTGAAATTCGAACTATTTCTCCAAGCGATATCGTAACAATCGCAAAGTAATCCATACGAAGGCGCGCTGTAGGATAAGCAAGTAGCCACCCTGCAAGACCTGAAACAAAAACGCCCGCTAAAATAGCTGAACCAAAGTCATCGCTGAAGATTCCCAAAATAGGGGCCCATCCGTGACCACCAGACCTGTCTGAAGGAACTGTCAACAAAGCAGTTGTAATCGCTCCAAGGCCTGCAAAGAATATGACACCAAAATTTGTCATCCCCGTAAAACCTGTATGTAAATTCAAAGAAAAAGCTAAAATTGAAAAAATGCATACCAAAACGATAACTCTGGAAACTTGCATAGCTTTAGTAAATGATGTAACGCTTGGTAACCAATCTACAATATATATCAAAACTACTAAGAAACAAAGGAAAGTAAACCAAGAGCCATCTTCGCTAGATCTTCCATATTTAGGCCAAATTCCTGAAATTTGAGGATTATTATCACTAATCTGCGAAATATACCCTTTGTATTGATCCGACACACGTTTCATAATTTCATTTGATGAATAAAAGATAAACAAAATACCCCAGAACCAATGACCAAACATAATTAAGGCCAGGCCAAACACAAGTGCAGAAAAATTAACGTGCTGACTAAAAAATCTAGATGAATCTGATACTACCGTTTGAACGGGAATTATGATTTTAGACAATAAACGCGTAAAATCATTCAACGATAGTATTCCAAAAGTATATGCTATTTCTTTAACATAAAGAGTTGAGTCTGTTTCTCGCGCTGAGCTTGGCTCGATTTTAGATTCATATGTTAATAGTAAAAATGCAATTGTAAGGAATAAAAAGTTAATTCTATAATTTAACTGCTCTAGTAACTTTGATGGAGTCAGTAATTTTAATTCATCAAATAAAAAGAAAATTGAGAATAAAACCATCAGTATACCAAATAGTTGCCCAAACAGAAAAATGTAATCTAATGCTAGATAAAGTGATCCAACGCCTGCGACAAAATAGTCTATCGAATAAAAAAGAATAAGAATTAAGAATCCTGAGCTGGAAAGATTCCGTTTTGTTTCCATAGGTGAGTCTTTGATTTGGAAATATACATCAATAACATACAGCTTCATATCTGTTTGATAGTGAGCTAAGGAAAAATAAATCATCAAAATACCTATTATTTGAAGAACAAGATAGATGAAATCAATAAGATAGTAGGCTGTCCCTTGGCCTGATGTATAAATATCTAAAATACTAACAATTATTACTTGCACTACACCGAGAACTCCTAATGTACCTTTAAATGAAGAATCAATGGCTTCTATTTTCTCTGATAAGTAGTCTCCCTTAACAAACCTGTCAGGCTCTGGATTGCTATCATCTGTAACCCTTTTTCCTTTAAAATTAATCCGAGTTTTCAATGATGAAAGCTTAAGTGTCGGTAAATAAATCCAATTTAGGAGATTACTTAGGTATGAAGGAACAACTCCAAGACTCCATTGGCTCTTAGTTTTAGCTCTTTCAATCTGCCATTCATTAAGTACATGACCCAACCCTTTTGGCATAACCATCAAGACGGCAATCAAAAACATGTAAGGTATGGCCTCACCAAAAGCTGCATACGAAGGCCTATCCAGCGCACTTCCTGAACCTATCAAAATTGGCTCAGCAATAGATCGAACTAAGCCTACAATTACTGCGGCAATCAAAGCCCCTCTAACAGAACCTAAAGTACCAAGTATAATTACTGAAAAGGCAGGCAATAGAATACTTAGGCCTACTTCAGGATTTACTCTAACATACATGCCAAATAAAACACCTCCAAAACCTGACATCCCTGCCGCCAAGAACGCAGTTATAGCATGAATACGCTCAACATTTATCCCTGATGAAGCTGCTAGATCGGGATTATCTGCAACTGCCCGCATTTGCCTGCCTAAACGCGTCCAATTCAGCATCAGAATTAGCATTATTACTGCTGCAAAAACACCAATAATCAGAGATGATTTAGTATATTGTAAAAAGTAAGAAGATTCACCTGATTCATAAAATGACAAGTATTCAGTTATTGTACAAAGTCCATCATCCCAAACCCCATTTCCGTTAGTATCTGTGAAACTTTCAGCTTCATCATATTGCCCGTTACCATTTGCATCAATATACTCTCCTTGTTCGGGAATCCCATTCCCATTAACATCAATTATGAAAGCTTCAGCTGTATTATAACGTCCATCACCATTGCTATCGACAAAATCTTCAGAAGAAGACCAAGATGAGGAAAAACCGTCAATTTTGTCCTCTTCTGCACAAGCCGTTTCATCCATACGGCTTTTTTCTTCCGCAGTTCTCTCCCCGAAACGGAAAAAAAATGTTTGATTCATCCACTCTGGCCAATATCCATAAAATGGTTGATTTTCAGCATCATTAGAAAATTCAGTGCTTGACGAAGATAATCTCCAATCCACATCAGGAACAAAAAGAAATTGTTCAGCACCATATCTTAGATACAAGACAGCTCTCATAATCATCGCCATTCCCAGAGAAGCTATCATCATTGCTTGAGGTAAGGCATTCCTTTTTCGGAATCTCTGATATACTAATCTATCTATTATTACGCCGAGGATACCTGCAATCATAAAACCCGAAACACAAGCCCAAAACAGAGTATCCCAAGTCAATACATCATCTGTTTTAACATCTGCATGAAGAACTTTCTTACCATCTAATAATGTGTAGAAAAAAGGACTCCACATCATAGTGAAGCCTACATAAGCTCCAACAAGCATCATTTCAGCTTGTGCAAAATTACCAAAGTTCTGAACTTTGTAGATTAACGTAAGTCCAACTGCTATTGAAAGATAAGCTGCCCCCCAATATAGTCCGCTGAAAAATGTTGAACTTAAGTTAAAACTAGTTGAAGCTGTAGTTTCCTGCCCAATGAAAAGCTGATCTAGACAAAATGCAAATATTATAAGAATGAAAATAGGCGTTAAAGCTAGAGCGACCTTTTTCAATAAACCATCGAGGGCATTCAATAGAGAATAAAGAAGAAAGAAACTTGATAAGACATATTCAAAAAACTGAATAATCCATAAAAAATCTCCACTAAAAACAATTGAAAAAATACCACTTTGGTATCTTAAACCCAGTGATGCATCAATAAATACCAAAAAGGCAAACTTTACTCCAAACGATATTGAATCCCAGGCCTCTCGAATGTAGCTTGAAACATCGATTGATTGGCTCTGGGGGGTGTTGTCCGAAGGTTTTTCTTTATCCAAATCTAATTACCTCTATACTGGTGCAAACTAAGGAGTCCTATAACTGGCCATCCCTCGCAGTAGGGCGACCACATTTCTGTGGCCACCCCTATTGCTTATGAGTTTTTCTTCTATCAGATTAGACTTAGAGTCTTCTGCGGAGAAGTAATACTGCACCGATTGCAGCTACTGCTGAAATCAAACCGAAACCTGGGACTTCATCAGCTGCCTCTTCGACATCTTCTTCAGTTACAGTTTCGTTGGTTGCAGGCTCATCAACTGGGTCGTCTGCAGGATCATCCGCTGGATCATCTGCAGGTGCTAAAGCTGCTTTCAAGGCATCACAAAATGCAATATCCCATGCTGCATCTCCTCCTTCTACTACTTCATCAAGGAAGCCGTCCATATTACAGTAATTGAGGTAGGTCATATTATCCCAATCTTCATCGTCTGCAAGTGTTCCTTCTGTAAGGAAGAAAGCACAGCCTTCATCTGCGAAGTTAGCTGAATCAGTTCCACAATATTCAACTATGTGACCTGCACAATTTGTTCCTGCTGCTGCTGTTTCGCCTTCATCACAGTCCTGTACAACCTTGTCCATGTTACAGAAATCTTCATCGCTGAATGGACAGTCGTCTACTTCTGGGATTCCATCATTAATAAGACCTTCGAATAATCCCCAAGAACTGTGACATTCCAACTCTACATGAGTCTCACCATCGTGATCATGAAGATAGAAAGTACAGATATCGAAACCGTTTCCTGCTACATCTCCGTTAGGATCAAAAGCATGAGTTCCAGCTGCACCAACTTGTGGTGAGCTTGGAGATGCTACTGCTGTTCCCAACATGTCCTTGACTCCATCATCTACTGGAGTTCTGAGAGCTGTTGCTTGTGCAAGACCTATAATTGCAACTGCGTCGAATACTTCTCTAGTATAGATACCGCCTGAATAACCTGCTGCAGTTGCTGCAGCATTATAGAATTGATCAAATAACAAACTCAATGATGAATCTGCACCTGATGCTGGCCTGGTTACAGTCATTTCTTCCAATACTGAAATATCTGTGAAAGCTTCTGCAAATTGCTCATCTGCGATACCGTCACCACCGAAAATCATACCCTCAAATCCCTGGGTAGCGAATTCTTCTGCCAAGGCTGCACCATCTGTTGCATAAGTAATCATTACAACATTTTCGCAATCATTAGCCATTGCGTCTGCAACAATTGATGAGAAATCTGTGGTGTCTTCATCATAAGTTGCTGACATACAAGGTTCTTCTGCAAATGCGCCAGTAAATGCTGATGCAAAACCTGCTCCGTAATCATTAGTCATGGAGATAACTGCTACATCTTCGGCTCCTGCGGCTTCAACTGTTCGTGCTAAAGCTACACCTTGCTGCGCATCACTTGGCACAACACGGAATAGGTAACCATCATCTTCGTAATCAGTTATAGCTGGTGAAGTTGAAGCATAAGATACCATTGGTACTCCTGCTGTTTTTGCTACTTCAATAGCTCCAAGAGTTGCTCCTGAACATGCTGCACCGGCAATTCCTACAACACCTTGGTCAATTAAGGTCTGAGCTGCAGTTGCTGCAGTTGTTCCGTCACAACCTGAATCTTGTTGTATAACACTAAATTGGAAATTCAGAGGCTGAATTGTGTTCATGTAAGTCTCTGCAACTCCTGCTGCTATAGCAAAACCAGGATGGTATTGAGCTATAGGTCCAGTAATTGGATTTAACATACCTATCTTAATATCTGCTGCACCAGGGAAAGTCAAACCTGTGAAAAGACCCCAGTTACCATTACATAGTAATACTAAAGTCATTTCTCCTTGAACTAATACTGGATTAAATTGACATACATCATATCCAGAACCTGCTACATCTCCAGTTTGGTCAAAAGTGTGTGTTCCACTTGCTCCACTGTAACCATCTCCTAATGCTCGGAGTTGATCGCGAACTTCTGCACCACATGTTACTGAAGCACAGTCTGCAGCCATTGCTGCATGCCCGATCATAGTAACTGCATCGTATGTTTCATGCGTGTAAATTGCTGCTGAAGCATTACCTGGGTTACCGTCTTCATCTACGTAATATTCTGCCCATGCAGCCTCAAAAGCTGCTTTTGCTTCGCTTTCAGTTCCAGAAGCTGGCTTGGTAGCAATTACCGAAGTTGCTGCTGTAGGATCTGAGAAAGCTGCAAGGAAACCCATGTCTGCAATTCCATCAGCTCCCATTATTGGGAACGGACAGTCTGCTGAACATACCGGAGAAGTTGGCCCTTCAATTCCTTGAGCTGCCATTTCTTCCATTAGAGCTGCACCATCAGTCGCATAAGTAACTGTGATTAAACTGTCACATTGTGCTGCTGCAAGTTCTGCAACCTGGGTTGAGAAATCAGTTGTATCTTCATCGTAACCGATATCGACACACATTTCGGTCATTCCTGCTTGTGCATATGCTCCTTTGACTACTGCAGCTAAACCTGCTCCGTAATCATTGGTCATATAGATTATTCCTGGGTTTTGCCAGCCGTGTGCTGCAGCCATTGAGGCCATAGCAATACCTTGCTGAGCGTCACTTGGTACAACACGGAATAAGTAGTCCATATCTTCTGCAGCAGTAACTGCTGGAGAAGTAGAAGCATAAGATACCATTGGTATTCCAGCTTCACTGGCTACTGGTTGTGCCCCAAGAGTTGCACCTGAACATGCTGCTCCTGCAATACCAACAACATCTGAATCTACCAGAGTTTGGGCTGCAGATGCGGCAGTAGTTCCGTCACAACCTGAATCACCTTCCACTAAAGAGAAGTGATAGTTTTCTTGTCCTTCATTCAAGTGATCAATAGCTAACTGTGCTGCGTCTGTAAAAGCTGGAGCATAAACTGCTATTGGACCTGTAATCGGGTTAAGCATTCCTATCTTAACTTCAACTGCGTGGTCGTCTGCCGCTGCATCAGCGGCTGGGCCTACACCTAATATCGGCATCAAAGTTGATGCCATTAAGGCGAAAGCCACTGCTAACGTCAATATTTTGCTTGTTCTCATAAGCATTCACACCTTACCTTAATTTGAAAGGGTGGTTAAAAGCATTAATATCCTACGCGTAGGAAAAAGAAAATATCGAGTTTCAAAATATAAAACATAGCACAAACTTAATTTCATACCGACCGGTGTGCTTTTATCTCGATATTTAGGGTAGCCTAAAAAGCTAATTTATTAGCTTACTTTAAAGAGAAAAAAGATGGAAAAATACGAGAGTGTGGATTTCTACAACATTGACCAGCATTTTACTGAAGAAGAAATTATGGTGAGGGACTTAGTGCGCTCGTGGGTCGAGGAAGAAATAATGCCTCACATAGAGGACTATAACTCTAAAGGTATTTTTCCCAGAGAAATAATTTCTGAGATGGGAGAGATGGGACTATTTGGTTGCTATCTAGATGAACATGGCTGCGCAGGATTTTCTCACACTGCTTATGGTTTAATATGTCAAGAATTGGAAAGAGCTGATTCAGCACTCCGGAGCTGTTTGTCCATTCAAGGATCTTTATCTATGCTTCCAATATCTTTGTTTGGAGATAAGAATCAAAAAGAAAAGTATCTACCTAAGATGCGCCAAGGCAAACTAGTTGGTTGCTTCGGTTTAACGGAACCTGATCACGGTTCGGACCCAACTAACATGGCAACAAAAGCTATCGAAACTGAAGATTCATTTGTACTAAATGGAACAAAAATGTGGATAACTAATGGAACTATTGCTGATTTAGCAATCATATGGGGCAAATTAGAGGGGAAGATTCGTGGATTCATAATTGAAAAGGGAGACAAAGGATTTTCAGCTCCAGAAATGAAAGGAAAACATTCTTTCAAAGCGTCAATTACCAGCGAACTTGTTCTACAAGACTGTAAAATCCCTAAGGATCGAATTCTCCCTAATGTTGAAGGGATGAGAGGTCCGTTGACTTGCTTATCTCAAGCTAGATTTGGAATCGTTTGGGGTTCATTGGGTGCCGCAATGTGCTGCTACGATGCCTCGGTGAAGTATGCAAAATCTAGGATAATGTTTGGCAAACCAATTGGTAGCTTTCAATTGGTTCAAAACAAATTAGCGTGGATGCTCAGAGAAATAACAAAAGGCCAACTTTTAGCTTACCATTTGGGAAGGGCGAAAGATAAAGGAGAAGAAACGTCCGAGATGATAACTCTAGGTAAAATGAATAATGTTGATATGGCGATGCAAATCGCCAGAATGGCAAGAGATATTCACGGCGCTAATGGTATATTGAATGAATATCCCGTAATGAGGCACATGGCTAATTTAGAAAGCGTTTCACTTCAAGGTACTTATGACATACACAACTTAATTCTAGGAAGATGGATTACTGGAATACAAGCATTCAAATAATATAAAGTAAATCTATAATAATAACGACAATAAACATAAAATACGAATATTAGTGAGAGACAATAGTGAAGCCAAATCTACTAGCTGCATTGAAGTATATCGCATTACAAGGAGGAACTAGACACTCTGTTCACATTTCTTCGTCTGACTTGGCTAGCATGCTTGAAGTTAGTCAGCAATCTGCTTCGAGATATCTAATTCAGTTATTTGAAGAAGGCTACATCGATAGAAAATTAGCCCAAGGTGGACAAATAATTGGAATTAAAAGTTCAGGAATTACAGCACTTAAAAAAGAGTTTTCTGAATACGAATTAGTATTCGGAGACTTAAAAACAATAGAAATTGAAGGAACTTTAGAAACGGGTTTAGGGGAAGGTGGTTATTATATTTCGAAAAAAGGTTATATGACACAGTTTCAAGAAAAACTGAAATGGAAACCCTACAAAGGAACTTTTAATCTTAGACTGGATGAAAGCCAAATCCCCAAAATAGAAGCAATGAAAGCTGCCGAAGGTCTTTTAATTGAAGGATTCGAGCAAGAAGGCAGAACTTTTGGTAAAGCTTGGATATTCAAATGTAGTATTCAAAAAGAGGTTAAAATAGTGGAAAACTGCGCAGTAATTTCTCCAAAGCGAACCCATTATAAGAGAGTCTTAGAAATTATTTCCCCCGAATTTTTGCGAAAAGAATTCAATGCGAAAGATGGCGATACATTTACTATAACCATTAGCCTAGTGATTCTTAAATAGTATAAGCGTTTACATAGCAATGGGACGCATATGGATCCTTTCCACGATTATTACGGAATACCATGGTACATATTTATAGGAATATGGTCATTTATTGCAATTGGTTTACATGTATACCAAGTTGGATTCATAATTAAATTAATTAGATTAGGAAAAGACGATGATCGCTTTAATTCTTGGCAACAACGAATGAAAGAATTTTTGACTGATTGGCTAGGTCAAAGAAAAGTGGTAGAGGATAAACTAGCTGGTTATGCACACGCATTAATTTTTTGGGGTTTCCTAATGCTGGTAAGTGATGTTATCGACTTAGGTACTGGCGGACTATTTTTAAGATTCCTACACTTCATTTATCTTGGAAACATTTGGAATTTAGTAGTAGATATAGGATATACAATGGCCGGAATAGGCATTCTTTTTGCTCTATATCGTAGATTAATTGTAAGACCTGAAAAACTAAAGGACGCGAGTATGGAAGGTGTTTTTATTTTATTCGCTATTTTAGGAATTGTAATAACTGCTTTTATCGTGGAAGCTGGGGAAATGATTGAAGAGAACAAAACTCATCTAAATTATTGGGAGCCAATAGGTGTTTTATTTGCAATACAAATGGAAAACATGAATGAAAGTTTTCTAAGAACGTTTATCGATGCAAGCTATTGGTTGCACATGATTTTGATAGGTGGATTCCTAATTGAAATACCACAAACAAAACATTCCCATTTAATCGGAACTATTCCAAACGTAATGTTCCAAGATCATGACCCTTTGGGTGCAATGCGTCCATTGCAACTAGATGATAAGGATGTAGCTGTAAAAACTGATGACCTAGATTTTGACAATCTGAATTTAGGAGTAAATAAATTTGAAGAATTTACTTGGAGACAGCTATCTGATGGTTGGGCTTGTACTGCCTGTGCGAGATGTCAAGATGTTTGTCCGGCATATGGTAGCGGTAAAACTCTAAATCCAATGCAGATAATAATGGATGTTAAGAATTACGGTAAAGAACACGGATCGCTGTTGCTAGCCGGGGAACAACCTGAGGAGACAATGGTAGATAGATTTACTCCTGACGCTATTTGGGCCTGCACTACATGCTATGCTTGTGTTGACGCCTGTCCAGTGCACATTGAGCACGTTCCAAAACTTACTGATACTAGAAGGCACTTGGTTATGGAAGCATCTGATTTTCCAGAAGAATTACAAAATCTTTTCAACAATTTGGAAAGAAACTCAAACCCTTGGGGAATGGGGGCCCACACAAGAGCTGATTGGGCTGAGGGCTTAGAAATAAAAATAGGTGAACCGGCGGAATATTTATTCTATGTAGGATGTGCCGGTTCTTTTGACGATAGAAATAAAAAGGTTTCAAGAGCTACCGCTATGCTCTTGAAAGAAGCAGGTGTTGATTTTTCTATTTTAGGAGAAATGGAAATGTGTAATGGAGATTGTGCAAGAAGAGCTGGTAATGAATTCCTATTCCAAATGATGGCTGAAATGACTATCGAAAGCCTAGATTCTGTAGGCACTCTGAAAGTTATTACTGCATGTCCACATTGTTTCCATACCATTGGAAAAGAATACGAAAAATATGGTGGTAAATACGAAGTATATCATCATTCACAAGTCCTGAATGAACTGAAACAAGAGGAAAAATTAAATATTAATAAATTTGAACATAAAGTAACATTCCATGACCCTTGCTATCTAGGTAGAATCGGTGGTGAAACCGAGGCTCCAAGACAAGCTCTAGGAGGGGATCTAATAGAAATGGAGAGACACGGCCAAAAATCCTTCTGCTGTGGTGGAGGAGGTGCAAGAGTTTGGATGGAAGAAGATGCGGATAAAAGAGTTAATGAAATTAGAGCAAAAGAAGCCTCTGATACTGACGCTGATTGTGTAGCAGTAGGTTGCCCTTTCTGTATGACAATGATGACGGATGGACTAAAGGAAATAGGGGACGGAAAACCAGTCAAAGATATCTCTGAAATAATGCTTGAAAATTTAAATACAGATAATAATCCAGACATCCTAAAAACTAATGAGAAAGAACCACTAAGTGAAGAAGTGTAGCATAAGTTTTAAAGAGCTCACGTAAAACGGGTAGCATGAACATAGTTGTCCTTGTTAAAATGGTTCCTGATACTGAGTCACGATTAGAAATAGTAGACGGAAAAGTAAACGAAAGTGGATTCAAATACATGGTAAACCCATATGATGAATTTGCAGTGGAACAAGCTGTCCAATTCAAAGAAGCAAACGGAGGAAAAGTTACAATTTTGAGCTTATTCTCTAATGATGGAAGTATAGATACGGATTTAAGAAAAATGATGGCTATAGGCGCTGATGAAGCTATCGTCTTACGCCAGGACAATTACAGAGGGGATAAACCCTCTGCAAATGCAACTGTTTTATCTAATGCAATCAAAGAAATGGAAGCCGATTTAATAATCGGAGGAGTACAAGGTATTGATTACTATCAAAGTGCAACTGGACCTATGATTGCGCACATGTTGGGAATTCCTCACATTTCTGGAGTTACTAATTTAGAATTGAACGATGGTAAATTTACTGCAAAAAGACAGGTCGAAGGAGGCCTACAAATTATTGAGTGCTCAAACCCTCTCTTGGTAACCTGTCAGAAAGATATGACAAAAGTTAGATTTCCAGCTCTCAAAGATATAATGATGTCCAAGAGGAAACCCTTCGAGAGTAGAACTGTAGAACCCGTAGAAAGTAACGATGTTGAAACTGCTGAATGCAGCTTACCACCTGCAAGAGGTGGAGGTATGATTATTGAAGGAGAAAGTTCTGAAGATAAGGTTGATAAATTAATTGAAAAACTAAAAACGGAGGCTAAAGTAATATGAGCGTAATTGTTGTCGGAGAAGTTGATGGAAATGACGTTAAAGAAATTTCTCAGCAAGTGGCTGCTGTCGCCTCAGGAATGGGAGATGTAATCGGTATTGTGATGGGTAAGGGAATATCAGATGCTGCAATGAAATTATCAACTTCAAAAATAATTATTGCAGACGATGAAGCACTTGAATATTATGATCCTGTAAAATTTACATCAATAGTTGCGCAAATTGTTAATCAGAATAATGCAACAAAAGTGTTGATGGGGGCTACGACTATGGGCAAAGATTTAGGTCCGAGAGTGGCTGCCGAGCTAGGGTGGGGCTATTTGGGAGACTGCTTAGAAGCTGGAAATGAAGGATTCGTCAGACCGAATTATGCCGGAAAAGTGCTTGCCAAGTCCAATACCACAGATTCTGTAGTTTTGAGTATTAGAAACAATGCGTATCCTGCTGGTGAATCTTGGTCAGGAAGTGTAGAGAACTTCAGTGGAGAAATACCTGATTCTGGACTTACCACAACTACTATTGAAAACGTTGGCGCTGGAACAATCGAATTAACTGAAGCTAGTATTGTCGTTAGTGGTGGAAGAGGATTGGAAAGTCCTGAAAATTATGACGAGCATATTAGACCTTTAGCTGCTGCAATGGGCGCTGCTGCAGGAGCAAGTAGAGCAATCGTTGATGCAGGATGGGTAACTCACTCTCACCAGGTTGGTCAAACTGGTAAAACTGTAACTCCTGATTTGTACATGGCAATCGGAATCTCCGGAGCAATTCAGCATTTAGGCGGTATGAGTGGTTCAAAATTTATAGTCGCAATAAATAAAGATTCGGAAGCTCCAATTTTCAAGGTTGCTGATTATGGCATTGTTGGAGATTTATTCGAAATTATACCTTTGTTAAAATCTAAATTAGAAAATTAGAAAACATAGTGTTATAAGGGGTCATTATCTATCCAGATTAGTGACTTCAGAAACGGAAGAAATCAAAAAACTCCAAGAAACAATATCTGAGCTTCAAGTAGAACTTAGATTTTTACAAGAAACTGTTGGCGTACTTATGGGCGCTATGATGGAAGACGGTGAAAGTGAAGATATTTTTGGAAATACTGAAGCCGGAAATCCTAGTTTTCGCCTTAATATGGGAATGTAAACCTTTTGCTTGGTAAAGCCTATATACAAAGGGCTCCGGTCCGGCTTCGTGCTCGCGTGGTGTAGCCTGGCCTATCATCTCAGCCTGTCGAGCTGAGGACCCGGGTTCAAATCCCGGCGCGGGCGCCATTTTTTCTAGGCTAAATCATTTAATCAGTCTTACCGCTGTCGTTTTTATCTTACTATGCGCGGGAAGAAATACCAAGCACTGATTGTTGCAATTTTACTGTTAACTGCTTTGCCATATTCTCCATTTCTCTCCAGAGCATCAAGTATTGATGACTTAAACAGTTTGGAAAACGACGGGACCCCTCCTTTCAGAGACAGTGATGGGGACGGACTATCTGATGATTATGAAATTTCTCTAGGCTTCGATCCAAATGATTTCGACATGGATAACGATGGAATTTCAGATATGGCTGAAATGGATTTTTGGAATGATCTTGTAAACGAAGATTTTGTCCCTCCAAATATGGAAGATCTCTACGATTGTGAAGGCGATTTAGACGGAGATGGAATAACGAATTGTATGGACCCGGACGCCGATGGAGACGGTGTATTTGATCAAGAAGAATTGACAGATTCCGATGGAGATGGAATTCCTGACATGTATGAAAACATGATAGATTATCTAGATCCAAACAATGCTGACAGTGATGGCGATGGAATACCTGACATGGAAGATGATGATCCGCCATTACCTTCGTGGGCTGAGGACATGTCTAAAAACAATGATTGGACTCCACAGCCTGATGCGAACGGAATGAATGGAGGATTGGAAGGGTTTTATCCATTAGCTATGCTTGCTGCTGTGAAATTTACTGTAAAATGTGACAATTGCGAGGAACCTACTGCAAATCCACAATATTGGAGAACTGTAGCTAAAGACGTATACGATAACGGATATGACCCTGTAACTGATACCTACTCTAGAAGTCAATGGTGCCCTTCTCCAGGTTGTGAACAATATGACATCGTATCAGGAATAGATGAAGATCCGGGATATTGGACTACCGGCGATGGTGCTTTTTCGTATGATTATTTAGTCACACATCCTGAGATAACAAGTGAACAATATACTTACACTATGAATTGGATTATGCCTGTGCAAGGTTATCTCTCTACTGCATTACACACTAACTCAGCATTCATTGCAAACTCTGTAACAATGGATAGTGCTTTCAACATGAAAGTTGACGGCTACGCTCAATCTTATCAATTTACGATGACAGAATATACTATCCCTGATTCTGTTAAACAAGCTGCTAATGCGCCTGATAGCTTTTCCGCTCAGCTTGTTGAAGTACCTAATTTCCCTTCAAGACCTGGACCAAACAATGATGTGTATGACTTAGCCGCCTCAATTACTGAAGGTAAAACAAGTGATTTTGAAAAAGCTGAAGCTATAATGTATTATCTCAGAAATAATTACTTTTACAATATTAATGGGACATTAACACCAGATGGCGATGATTATATTGATTACTTCTTATTTGGAAATCCTGCAAAGGATGGAAAATGCACAAACTATGCTTCTGCTTTTACTATTTTATCAAGACTTAACAACATTCCAACGCGGTATGTAGAAGGAAATGGAGTTGGATCTGTAGTAACTCCTGAGGAATGGGAGAGTAATGGCTACGGAAGTAGTACTGGAATCTCGATTGAAGAAGACACCAGAGTTGTTACTATGCTTAATGGCCACGCCTATGCTGAAGTATTATTAGATGAAATAGGATGGTTAACATTTGAACCTACTTCATCAAACACATGCCCTACGTGTGATGGAAATAGTGCTGGAACAAGTGGTGAGGACAATACTGTGGAAGGCAACGGTACTCAACCTGGAACTACTAGTGAGCAAGTAGATAGTGACGGTGATGGCCTATGGGATCATGAAGAAGATCTCAATGGAAATGGGAAGTGGGACGGTTTTGAATCTGGAGAAACGAATTTATCAAATCCTGACACGGATGGAGATTCGTATTCTGATGGAGCTGAGACTAACACTGGCGAATATGTTAATAAAGAGAATACCGGAACTAATCCGTTACTTCAAGATACTGACGGTGATGGACTAAGAGATAACGAAGAAATTAATTGCTCTCTAATTACACCCTCCTCAGGAAGATTCTGCAGCCACCCTTTGGACTCAGATTCTGATAACGATGGACTCACAGACGGAGATGAATACTACATACATTACACCAATCCTAAAAATCATGACACGGATGGTGATGGATTATTCGATGGCCTAGAATTGGGGATAGCTCTCTCCGATATCTGGGAAGAAATAGATAATAATTTGCAACCATGCAGAACAAAGACGGGAGGTGTACTAACTGCTTGCTTAGAAACATGGCAACCTGATGAAAATAGTCTATCTGTAACGGACCCCCGAAGTGAAGATACTGATGGCGATGGTTTAGGTGATGGTGAAGAAGATACTAATTCTAATGGAAAGTTAGATTTTGGAGAAACCGATCCAACATTATGGGACACTGATGGAGGTGGAAGAAGTGATTTTGAGGAAGGTGAAGATCAAACTGACCCTCGTGACCCAAATGACGACGAGAATGATTCAGATGGAGACGGTTTAAGAGATCCCGAAGAAATAGAAACACACGGAACCGATCCTAATGACGTGGATACTGATGATGATGGGCTCAGTGACTATGAGGAAGTCATTATTTATTTTACAAATCCTAATGATGAAGATACGGATGACGACGGACTAACTGATGCTGAAGAAATACAAGTATCTTTCGAATGCGAGTGGATTTCACCAATAACGGGCGTAGCATGTGATTACAATGAAGACGGTGAGCGTAATGAACTTGATGGTACTAATCCTCTACTTGAGGATACAGATGGAGGAGGGACAATTGATGGTTGGGAAATAAGTTTAGACGATACAAATCCCTTGAAGGATCCCACAGATGACGTTCCTGCCGATGAACGTGATACGGATGGAGACGGCTTATCTGATTTAACCGAGAATACAATTCATTTCACAGATATGAATAATAATGATACTGATGGAGACGGAATTAGCGACGGCGACGAAATTGAGTTATATGGCACTAATCCCCTAAAAGAAGATACTGATGATGATAGTCTCAATGATTATGATGAAATTAATGAATATAGTACTGAAGCAAATGATCCAGACACTGATAATGATGGTTTGTCTGACGGAGATGAAATACTAGGTGGTGAATGGAACTATTGTGGCCAAGAAGATGAATTTTGCTCATTTGAAGGAACAAAAAACGTACGTTATGGTTTAGGTGATGTTTGGCATTATGAAATTAAAACAGACGGAACTGATTGCTCAAATGATGTCTTTGGCGACCCAGTTCCTGGATTTGAAAAAGAATGCTACTACATGTCGGGATATGCAACAAACCCACTTACTAAGGATACAGATAGCGACGGATTAGAAGATGGTGAGGAAGTAAACAATTATGGTACTGATCCAACAAATACAGATTCTGACGGTGACTTAATTGGAGATGGTGCTGAAATTAATACTTATGGTACTGACCCTATTGATTCAGATAGTGACGACGACGAATTAGATGATGGAGCTGAAATAAACGAGTACAGTACTGAGCCAAATGATGATGATTCAGATGATGATGGATTGAGTGATGGTGAGGAAGTAAACACATATGATACAAATCCGAACAATGAAGATTCTGATGCTGATGGAATTTCAGATGAAAATGAAGTAATGGGTAATTTTCCTGATTGTCTGTGGGAACATCCCGTAACTGGCATTACATGTGACTTCAACGGAGATGGATTACAAAATATAGATGATGCAACTGACCCCAACGAAGCTGATTCAGACGATGGGTTAGTTGGTGATGGTGTGGAAATTTATGTCGACATTACCAATCCATTGGATAATACGGATGATGACACTAGCGACATAGACCAGGATGGAGATGGATTAACTGACGGACAAGAATACGTTTTAGGAACTGATAAGACGGAATGGGATAGTGATGGGGACGGACTATCTGATGGTGATGAAGTTAATAATTTGACGAGTGACCCTCTTAATACTGACTCTGATGGAGATGGATTAAATGACGGGGAAGAGGTCAATGACTATGGTACAAATCTTACATTAAAAGATACGGACGGAGATGGCCTCGAAGATGGTGATGAAGTAAATACACACGGTACTGATCCTACGACCTCTGATTCTGATGGAGATGGATTAACTGATTCAGAAGAAATAAACATACATAGTACTAATCCTAATAATGCAGATACAGACTCTGATGGTTTAAATGATTGGATTGAACTAAATACGCACGAAACTGACCCTACACTTGAAGACACGGATGAAGATGGCTTAAATGACGGCGAAGAAATCAACGATTATGACACTAACCCTATAGTCAAGGATTCCGATGGTGATGGGTTAGAAGATGGAGACGAAATTAATACATATGATTCAAATCCTACCCTAACTGATACTGACGATGATGGAGTCAGTGATGGTAGTGAAGTCTTCACATACGGAACCGAACCGAATAACAACGATACAGATGGCGATGGTCTATCTGACGGTTCTGAAATAAATGTTCATGGATCGAACCCTCTAGACATAGATTCGGATAATGACCAATTAAGTGATGGAAATGAAATATCTAACGGATGTGATCCTTTAGACAAAGACACTGATGGTGATAATATAGAAGACTATAACGAAACTGCAGTTTACAATACATATTGCTGGAGTGCAGACAGTGACTCAGATGAAATAAACGATTATGATGAAATTACAAATTGTGAATATGGACCTGATGAAAATGAATGTACAATACCTAATAACGCAGATAGTGATGGAGACGATTTAGCGGACGGAGAAGAAATTGATGATTACGGTACTAATCCATTAGATTCAGATTCTGATAATGATGGTTTAAGTGATGGGTACGAAATTGCCGCTAATCCCTCACAAACAGACCCTCTCCTTTGGGATAGTGATGGAGGTGGTGTAGGGGACGGTGTTGAACTATTAACCGATGGAACTAATCCAAACAATGCTGCTGATGATAATGTTGCCGCCAACGATGATGACTCTGACGGATTAACTAACGGAGAAGAAGATGTTTATGGAACTGACAAAGATAATCCAGACACTGATGGTGATAATTTGCCAGATGGATACGAAGTAAACACGGTGGGAAGTAATCCTGCTTTGGCAGATACTGATGGTGACGATTTAAATGATTATGTTGAGCATAATATAACTAATACGAATCCAACTAATACAGACAGCGACGGAGATTTATTGAGCGATGGCGAGGAAAATAATACCTATTTTACCGATCCAAATGCTGGTGATAGTGATAGTGATGGGCTAAATGATTATTTCGAAGTAAATTATGAGGGAATCGATCCTCTTGATGATGACTCAGATGATGATGAAGTATCAGATGGAGACGAAATTAACATTTATAATTCTGATCCAACAGACACAGATACTGATGACGATGGCTTAGAAGATGGTGATGAAGCAAATACACACAATACTGATCCTACCAAAGAAGATACTGATTTAGATGGACTTAATGACTATAGTGAAATTAATACTCATGGAACTGATCCTCTAGCATCTGATTCTGATAACGATGGTTTAAGTGATGGTGCTGAGGTTAACACTCATGGAACAAACCCTCTAGACAATGATAGCGATGATGATAGTTTGCTAGATGGATTGGAAATCTCACTGGAAAGCAATCCTTTGAGTGCCGATTCTGATGGGGATGGTCTAGATGATTACTGGGAATGGCAGAGAAATGCAGAGGGATACACCTACAGTCTAAATTCTAATGATACTGATGGAGATGGCTTAGAAGATGGTTATGAGGATGCTGATAATGATGGTTTGGGAAATCTGAATGAAATACAAGGTGATAATTCTGGTGGGTACGTTACTGATCCACTTGACGAAGATACAGATGGTGATGGGTTGTACGATGGTGATGAGATAGATCCTTGGAACATAAAGAAAGACAGCATAAATAACCAATATAATTATCCTTCTGACCCTACAAAACAAGATTCCGATGGAGATCTTTTAACCGATATCCAAGAAGTTTTGCCGTCTAATGATACTTATGAATCTAGAACAAACCCTAAGAAGGTAGATACTGACAACGACGGTTTAAACGATACTGAAGAAGTATCATATTATTGGAATACAACAAGCAATAATGCTACTTACTTGATTTACTACAATGCCTCTGGAAATATCTCTGGATGGCAAACCTCTGACCCTAGAGAAGAGAATACTGACGGCGATGCATGGGAAGATGGAGACGCTGACGAAGTTAATCCTGTATATGGATACTTCGAAGATGAAGATCCACCTTGGGGAAGTCCACCTAGTAGGAGTGGAGAACCTGAAACGCCTCCTGAAGAAGTCTACAAGAATCAAGAATTTATATGGTCTTTTGAAATGATAAATTCAACCTCTGACGAACCATACGTTGGAATTGTGATTGATGCATACATTAATGAAACAAGAGAAGTTGGAAGTGTTTCTCACAAGATAGGTACTGGAGTAAGCGACGCTGAAGGATTTGTAGAAATTATATGCAACGGAACTTCTTTGGCATCGATAATAAGGGCTGGAGATTGGGTTATACAATTGCACAGACCTTTACAATTCGTGACTCACGCAAATGAGTCTAAGAGAATTATACAAAGTTGGAGTCCAACACTAGATTTAAAAATTAAAGGAAATTCGACGATTCAGCTCAATATTCCTGATGATTTTACTGGTGCAAGTGGAGATACTGCAATAATAACTGGGAAGCTGTTTGAAGACGATAATTTACCTATACCTGATGAAACCATTGATTTAGAAGTACAGGGAATAGGTTCGTTTTCAGAGATTACCAATGAAGATGGAAGCTTTGCAATTAGCATAGAGCTACCAGAAACCGAAGATGAAGTAATCACAAACTTATTCTTTGAATATGAAGGTACTGAAAACGTCAGTGGAAATTCTATAACTGACGCTGTTAGAGTCATAAATGCTTCAGTTAATTTCGAATTTAAAGAAGACAATGCTAAAACGCTTGACATAGGCCAGACATATCTTATTCAGGGCAATATTTCAGGTGATGAACTGCAAGAGCCTACTGGAACTATTATTATTGATTACAGTGAGATTACTTTAGGAGAAATTGAAGTATCTGGCAATCAGGATTGGGAAATTAATATTACAATCCCATTAAATTCTAGTTGGGGAGCTTCACTACTAAAAGCTACCTACTCAGGAGATGGTTTTCATCCGTCAAGTATAATAGTATCTGAAGTAACTGTAAGAGGCGAAAGTAATCTTACCCTAGAAAGAGTAGAAAGTTTAAGAAATAATAACATCAAGTTAGAAGGAAATCTCACAGATCATAATGGTGATCCTATAATTGAGCGAACTATTAATTTGTATTATAATGATGATATAATTGGCTCAGCTCAGACTAATAGTGAAGGAAGATTCAGCTTTTCAGAAAGAGATTTTTCAGAAGACAATCCGGGACTACATTCCATTAGCGCAAGACTACTAGATGATACTGATCTAATTGGAAGTATAGCTAATAATGAACTAACTCTGCTCGCATCTCCAATGTTTGAATTCCTGATCGATACTAAATGCCAATCTACAGGTGAAGAGACTTGGGACTGTAAAGCAAAACAGGGGATAGATTATACCTTAGGAGGAACCTTGATAGATGAATTGGGATTACCTTTGTCAGAAATAACAATTAGTTTCTTTAGAGAGGATTTGGGATATTTAGAAGAGGAAACTGATGAAAATGGTAAATTTGAATTTGTGACTCCTATTCCTGATGATGAAAATGAAATTATCGAAATTAAACTAGAAATAGAAGAGAACGATAAAACTGATAAACTGGAAAATGATGTTTTTGTCACGCCACAATCTGAAGTAATAATAACATTGAACTTAAATGAGACTGTACATCGCGGCGAAATCCTAACTATCGATATTGAAGTAAGAGATGAAAGCGAAAATAGTGTATCGTTTAAGCCTATAGAAATAAGAATTGATAACACTTTATATTCAGATAAAATTACTGATGATAATGGACAATTTACACTAGAGCATCCCTTACCTTCAAATTATAACTTAGGAGTAGATAATGTTTCAGTTACATTTCATGAAATTGGTGAATATCTTGGCAACCAAACTAATGCTACTTTCGCAGTTTATGGATCTTCCTCCTTTGAAAATATTAAAGTTCGAGGAGATGGCTTTGATGGTAAAATTGTAAGAGGTGGGCAAATAATCATAGAAGGTATATTAGTCGATGATCTAGGAAATCGCATTGTAGGAAACGCATCGACTATTACTGCAGAAATTGGCAAATCTGGATTAAATACTACATTCACGGATGAAAATACTTTTGTCACAAGTGGAGTTGTAAGCGAAAAATATAGAAATAACAAAACTTTAAGATTAAATTATCTCGGAACTGACTACGTAGTCGGTGATTCATATACCAGTATGGAAAAAGTACTAGTTCCTACTGTAATAAATTTTGATTTTGAACCTAAAACCGTTTTTGGTGGGGAAAATGTAAATGTCTCAATATGGCTTGAAGAAGATGATAGATCACCTTTACCTGATGCCAACATTAATATTACTTTAACCAAATATCTTGATAATGGAATGCAGTTAGACGAAGAAACAAAATTAAGTTTGATTACTGATTCAACTGGATATACTAAATTTAGTTTTATTTTCCCAACTAATGGAACTAGTGTAACTGCTGTGATAGAATTTGGTGGAGGGTATGTACAAGCATTTTATGATACTCCTCAAGAAACTGAATTTACAAAAACAAATATTGCAATCAGCATAACAAAAGATATAGCTCCGACACCGCCTTTTGACTTTGATAAATATATTCCATTGTTCGTAGGAATTCCGGCTGCATTACTTGTTACTGGTTACTATATGTATTGGACTCAGAAACATAAATATGAAGTTCGTAATTTAATTAAACAAATGCAAAAAGAACTAAATAAAGACGAAGATTATAGGCAAATAATTATCAAATCATACCATCAATTGCTAAACATTCTAAGTAGATACGGATTTATCAAAACAAGAACACAGACCGTGAGAGAATTTACCGATGTGATGACTAGGGCATTACCTATTCCTGAACATAGCGTAAAACTTCTAACCTCATTGTTTGAAATTGCACGTTACAGTGGAATAAAACCAAAAGTTGTCGATGAATTTGGTATGGAAATGATCGATGGATCGTACAATATATGGTGTGTAGAAGCAATTAACAGTCTGCATGATGTTGAAATGGAATTGAATGCTGGATTAAAACAAGGTAAGATTTCTAGATTTACAAATGTCTTTGGAATGGGAGGTAATAAATGAGAGGAACTTTCTGGAACCGGTATGGTTCTAAAATTATAGCTCTATTCATAGTTGTAATTATGCTAACGGTTGTTTACCCAGTACTTATTGATACTGCAAAAAACCCTTCGCAACTATCAATTTACGACGATGATTGGAACGACATGTCTGACTTTTCAAGCGACCTCGATAAAAATGGTAACGGAAAGCATACGATTAAATCTATAGTTTCAAGACCATCAATAATAGATAAAATTGCTGAAATAGAAAAAAATTATACTAACTCGGAAGATAAGACTATTAATTTTAACAATACTATATTAGTCATAATAGGTGTAGAAAGAAAGTATAGTGAATATGATTCAATTGCAATATACAACTTTGTTAAGAACGGAGGTAAAGTTGTTTTAGCTGGCGATTCAGGATATGCTAATTCTGCATTTTATGGAGGTCAAGACATCGGTGTTCAATGGTGGCCAAATAACGTGCAAGAAGGATGTGTACCTGCCACTGATTCAGGCATTATAGGGAGTGCTGTTGATGCCTTGGGATATGGTAATACTAATCCTAAATGCAAACCTGCAAGACTTTATGATTCAAACCATTGGGAAGAGGACATACATCCTAAAAATAATTCTATTGTAATTATAGATGCTAACATTGAAAGAATGAATTTTCAAGGGCAACTTTTGATGAGCTCTCCCTCTGGCCTAAAGATACCAAAGGGTTCTAGCTCTGCTGAAGGTCTAGCATATTCAACACAACAAGGATTTCTTGATTTTGATCAAAATGGACTGGGAGGTACTGGAGAAAGCACTCATCGAAATGCCGAAGTTTGGGGTGCAGATTGGCCAGAAGAAAATGGCGTGGAGGTTGTAGCCGAAGCGAGTGTAGGAGAAGGAAAAGTTATCTTAATCTCCGATACTAGTATATTCACAAATCGTTACTATGCTGAATTAGACAACAAAGAATTCATAACTAGCATGTTTGAATATTTAACTGACGGTGAAGAACACACAATCATTTTTGATGAGAGCAGGCACATACAAGGAGATTTCATATCCTTAGTTTACGTCCAGTTATTTGGAGTCTTAGGCTATGTTAGCAGTAGTGAAACCTTAGGAATCATGTTCCTAGGAGCTATTATTTTAATTTTACAAATAGTTATGATGCGTGTTGAAAATCCTAAACCTTGGAGACATCTTTTCAATATTTATGAGGGGCGATTATCACGATTTAGAGTCCCTCATGCGCATTATACCCATCCTGAAACGATTAAAGAAGTATTTATCGATAAAGTAAGGATTGATAACGGATTCACAAGAGAGGAATTCGAAATGTTGGCACCTTCAAAAATTGAAGAACTTTTGAATGATCCAATATTAATTAGATTCATTATCAATAATGAAAAAAATATGACCTTAAGTGAGGTCGAAGAAGCAATCAAAAGGTGGAAAAAATAATGGGCCTATTTGGAAGTAATAAAAAAGAAGAAGAAGAGCAAGAAGAAGCTGTAGCTGAGACTGAGGTGCAAAGTGACGGAGTTCAAACTTACGTTATGGAGCCTTCTTTACAAGAGACGCACGAATTAATTCAAGAAGTGTTGGGTGAAGTTGAACAAGTCGTAATGGGGAAAAGACCCATACTCGATTTATGTGCTGTAGGCATTCTAGCAGGAGGAAATACTCTCTTCGAGGATAATCCTGGTTTGGCAAAAACCTTGCTATCAAATACTTTTGCACAAGCTCTTGGAATTAACTTCAAGCGTGTTCAATTTACTCCTGATTTACTTCCTGCAGATATTACTGGAATCTATATTTGGAACCAAAAAGATCAAAAATTCCAATTTCGTAAAGGGCCTCTTTTCTGTAATTTACTCTTAGCTGATGAAATTAATCGAGCACCACCAAAAACCCAAGCTGCACTACTTGAAGCTATGCAAGAGCATCAAGTAACTATTGAAGGCGATACGCACAAACTTCCACAACCTTTTGTTACGTTAGCTACACAAAACCCTATTGAATCTGAAGGAACTTATCCTCTACCTGATGCACAGCTTGACCGATTCATGATGAAACTGTCTGTTGGATACCCTGGTAGACCAATAGAACGTGCAATTCTTATGAAAAGAAAGCAGAGAGGTCAAGATGCCCATGAAGTAAGGGCAGTTACTTCTCCTGAAAAACTAAGAGAAATGCAACAAAGTTTAGAAAAAGTTCAAGTGGATGATGCAATCATTGAATATATCGTGGAAATTATCAATCGAACTAGAGAAGACCCTCGAGTCAAAGTTGGATCCTCTCCAAGAGGTGCTCAATCTTTGTTCAAATTAGCCCGAGCTTTAGCAGTTCTAAATGGAAGAGACTATGTAATTCCTGATGATATCAAACGATTGAGTATATACACATTAAGACATCGAATCATATTAAAACCCGAACCTCGAATCAAAGGTGTACAAACTGAAGAGATTGTATCTCAAATCTTAGAAGAAGTCGAAGTACCTACTACACAAGGACAACTAGAAAGCTAGATGTGGAGTAAGAAAGCCGCCGCAGTTGCAGGGGGTGCACTATTCCTAACGTTAGCAGGACTCATTCGATTAAATTATCTGTTTATAAGTGCTGGAATGGTAATGCTAACATTTGTTGTTTTATCTAGTTTTCTTGATGTTTGGATGCCCAGTGTAAAAATTAGAAGAGAAACCTCTTCTGATAACATATTTGAAAATGGTGATATGAATGTTAGATTTATAGTTAAAAACCAAGGGCTTGGCATTGGTTTCGTTGAGATATATGACCAATTACCTCCGCAGGCTAGAATTACTAAAGGTTCCAATTATACGCTTCTTTACATGAGGCCATGGCAAGAAGTATCCTTTGAATATTCACTAAAGTTACCTCTAAGAGGACATTATCACCTTGGCCCGGTTAAGATGAGAGTGAAAGATGCATTTGACTTATTTTACAATGAGAAGATAGAAGAATCAGTACACAGCTTTTCTGTTTTTCCACAAATCGAAGTCTTGGAGGAGCAAGTTATCACATCGAGGGCTCCAAAGCTTCTCTCGGGAGCCATGCCATTAAACGTGATAGGTGCTGGAACTGAATTCTATTCACTACGTGAATTTGTACCCGGAGATTCACTACGCAGTGTAAACTGGAAGGCTCTGGCCAAAAAAGGAAAAATGATGGTTAATGAAACTGTTAGGGAAGATGTAATGGACGTTATTCTGTTAATTGATGCTAGGGAAGTTTCGGCAGTAGGTGGCGGAAAAGATACACCTTTGGAAATGTCATGTAGAGCTGCTGCAACTTATGCAAAACAACTTCTTGATGAAAGGAACAATGTAGCGTTAATGGTTTACGGTGATTCGATTGAAAGAGTTGATTTAGATAGAGGCGAACATCACTTATTCAAAATATTAACTGCTCTGTCAAGTGCAAAACCGGAAGGAAACCTAAAATTAGAGATAGTTCTGAAAGATCTTCTACCTTATATTCCAAGCGGATCTCCAATAATTCTATTCAGTTCATTGGACGATGACCACACCATATCTGAAGCATTTACAAATACGATTAGTAGAGGATATACTATTACAACTGTATCTCCATCAAGTTTAGACTTTGAAGAGAGAATGAAACGAATACCCTCTCAACCGTTACTCATTGCTAGAATTGAAAGAGATAACTTAATTTCTGAAATCAGAAGTTTTGGAATGCAAATAGGAGATTGGAAATCTGATGAGGCTGTCAATACAGCCCTACAGGGTGGATAAATGGAAGAGGTGGAGCTTAAAAAATCAAAAATGCCTAGTCTAAAAGACGTAATCAATTACAGAGATTTTTTTGGAGAATATCCTATCATTTTTGCCATTAAAATTATTTCAAGTTTAGCTTTAATTTACGTCATTACGGAATTTTACAGCTACCATAATCCCTTGGATTCTCTTATTACAAAGCACATGAAAAGTGCAGTTCCTGGATTCTCACCAGATCCCAAAATATTTGTAATTTGGGGATTTATTACTGGATTTGGACTTTATATTTTTACACTTTTCAGAGGAAAATATAAATTTTTACTTTTCATCTTAACAATTATAATGGTAGGCCAATACCTTTCAGATCCTGCTTTAGATTGGAAAGTTGGTGATCACGTTATTCCTGCAAGAGTAGGGGAAGAAGATGCTAAAACGTGGACATGGAAACCTGTAAAAATCTTGTATGATGATAAAGAGGGTAGCGAGAAGCGACTCAAAGATGTATTAATGAGGGCTACAAACCTTATATTTGGTTCAATACCTTTCCTAGGAGGATATGGAATTTGGAAAAGAAAAGGTTGGGCAATTGCCGCATCAATAGGTCTAGCCATAATTATCGGATTTTTATACACACCTAACTTATGTTTAGAAAATTTTGAAAGTGAATACTGCGGATATGAAACCAGACTTGAAGAAAGATCTTGGGAAGATTATCTTTCTGGAGGTATATTCATCGGACTAGGTCTAATAATATACGTTGAATTATCTTATGCTGCGATTAAATACGAAAGTTACGCAGAACAATTCAAACCGGCAGGTCTAGACGATTCACTATTGACCTCTGCTCAAAAGAAAGGAGTTTCTAGGACTCTTATGACTTTATTTGTAAGCTATTTAATCAACTTGGGAGTTATGTTGTTAATCACTTTTACAGTTGCTCAGATAGTAGTGAACATAAATGATTACCTTTCTACAACCGATGGAAGAATCCAAGACTCAATAGAATTGCAGGGCCCTTATGGTATTGTCTTTACTTCTCTAATTTTCTTTATGTTATTAGGATTCATTAGGATGTTTATAGGTGCTGATTACGAAACGGATGAAAATTAAGCAATCTGAATAGGTTCATTTTCGGTTGGAAGAACCAACTCATAATCCTTCAAATCTTCTGCAAAAGCTTCTCTGTTGTCTCCATGATAAAGAATTACTTTTTCAGGACCACATTTATTTATGAAATCCACAATTTGGCTGTGACCTGCGTGACCACTTAAATCAAAAGATCTTGATTTGCATTCCAAATTAAAAACTGGTGAATTTGGATCTCTATCTAAACGTATTTTACCTGTATTTTGAAGCAAATGCCCGTTAGTGCCCTCAACCTGATAACCTGTAAGAAATACTGCTGATGATGAATCGTTTCTTAATTTAGATAAATAATGTAGAACTGGGCCCCCATTTAGCATTCCTGAAGTTGTAACAATTATATCTCCATTAAGAGCTGCAGTTCTTTGCCTAGCATATTTCACAAAGTTAGTACGTTTGAAAGCCTTATTCATGGCTCTAGCATCTCTGATCGAACCTGGATGGTTCTGTAAAATTCTAGCTATGTCCCGACCCATTCCATCCAACCAGACTTCAAATCCTAGATTACTTGCTAGCATCAATAATTCTTGTGAACGACCAAGACCAAATGATGGCAATATTACCTTACCACCTGAATTAACGACGTCTTCTATAGAGTCCACTAATTCTGATTCAACTTCGCCTCTTTTAGGATGCTCACGCCCTCCATACGTGGACTCTATTGCTAGTGTTTTACATGGCTTAGGCTTAACTGCCCGAGTTAGTTGTGTGTCTACTGTATGTATGTCTCCTGTAAAAAGAAATTCTTGCTGAGGAAAGTCAAACATTACAGCTCCCGGAATGTGGCCTGCATTATGCATTCCAAATTCGAAACCACCCCTGTATTCTACAGTTCCTGGTTTAGAAGGACGCAAATTACGAGTTAAATCCCCTATTGCTGTTGGATGGAATGGACGTGGATAGTTTTCAATTTCAGAAACTCTAAGAGTATCTTGGGCCATCCTTTCTGCCAAATCTCCTGTGACTGGTGTTGAAACAATAGGAGTACTTCTACTTGCAATATCTGGAGCTAAACCACAATGATCTAAATGTGCATGTGTTAAGAGAAGTGCATCAACATCAGGGGCCGGCAGAGGGTGCTTAGGAGGATCGTCCGGTTGCAACCCATAGTCCAAGAGCAAACGCCCGTCTGGCCCTTCAAGCACTGCACCCACCCTTCCTACTTCTGAAGCTCCACCTAAATATGTTAAAGATACGGACATTTAGATTGCCTTAATTCCAATCGTCCCAGTCATCATCAGGTTCATCTGTAGTTTCCTCTTGATATGAGGAATCTTCATCATCATCTTCGTATTCCCAATCATCATCTTGGCGTGAATAGGTAATGTAACCAATTACCATAATTATTCCTAAAAATGCAAAAATATACCAAAGATCAGAAAATGTATTTACTAGTTTGGCAGTAAAACCTTGCTCTATTTCAACTACAAAACTTTGTGTCGATTCACTATTAGACAAATCACTTCTTATTGATATGTCTATTGTGACTTGATCTCCATCTCTAGAATCATCTGAAGCTGTAATCTCTATCTCTGCCGTAGTTGAACGGCCTGCTGGTACATCAAAAATTTGCCCTTTAGGAAAAACAACTCTCCATCCTGAGGGGACTGAAGGTGCCGACAAAGTAAATCTATCATCTCCGTTTGCATTATTTTCTAAATTTAATAAAAATACAAACTTATCTCCAGGACCCATCTCCTCCTTATATTTTAAGGAAGAGAACGTGAAACCATCTGTCAATTTGAGAAAAACTTCAATTGATTGGCGACCCATTAAATTTGAATCTGAGAGCGCAGAGGCAACTGCCTTGAAAGAATAGCCTTCCTCATCATAAGTCGCTTGACTGCCTACTGTAACAAGTAAGTCTAAAACTTTAGATTCGCCACCTGCCAAACTAACCTCAGTTACTGTAGCGCCAGTTTCATCTTTATAATTATAAGACCAACCAGAAGGAAAGCTTTCAACGTCCAAGATAATCGTGTGATCATCTTGTACTGCTGACTCTAGAAGCATATCTATGTTAAAGGATTCACCTGCTTGCTTGTTAACAAATATTCCTGAGGAACCTTGAGGTGTAACGCTAAAAACCAAACCAAAGGTTCGCGTCAAGGAAAGTGTAGCAGTATCACTTTTAGTATCGTTACCTTGTGAAGTGCCAATTATTTGAATGGGTGCAAATTCTGTACTGCCACTTACTCCCGGCTTAACCCAAACTGTAACATTTACTACATTATTGCCGTCCCCGGCCCTAGGGATGTCTGGTACTGTTATGGAACCAGAATTTGAATCTCCGTATTCAAATTTAACTCCCCAATCCCCAGTGTCTTCCCCACCTACTTGAGCAATTAATAATGCTGAATCTGTATCTTGCCCCAAATTGGCTATACTTAAGGAATATGGATTCCATTCGCCTGCCACTCCATTAGCATTTAGATTTGTGACAGCTTGACCTGATACGGGATCATCAAAATATAATGATAATTCATATTCAGCTCCAACTGAAATTTTAGTGCTTAAATCAAAATTTACTGGTGTAACAGAATTTTGTGATTGGGCTGTAAAAACAACTGCTGTATTCTTACCAACCATCTCTGTAGAATCTGCTGCAGATATTGTGAAAGTCACAGCCTGCTCATCACCGGGGCCCAAGGAACTACTTGTCCAAGATTCAGGTTCTACTTCCCAATTATCTGAAGTTTCACTCGGAGTGATTGTAAATACATCATTTTCATCTCCTGAGTTCAAAACAAATATTTGATACTCTACTTGACCACCTACTGCAACACTTTGCTCAGGTTCTGGCGTAGACAAATAAACTCCATAAGCATCCATTTGTATTGGTTGATTCAAAGAAAATTCATTTCCTTGTTGATCTACTGCTGTTACTTTAGCAGTATAAGTCCCCTTGCCATTCTGATTACTACCTGTATCTACTGGATCATTGTAGTTCCAAATGATATCATCGAAAACATTTGGACCTGTAACCTGAGAAGGCTCATCAACTTCCTGCTCACCGACAAAAAGTTCATCTCCGCTAGGATCTAAAAAATATACTTTAAACGAGGTAATGTCATATGTTCCAAAAGCATTTGTAGCTTCAGCTGAAACAAATATTTTTGATAATTCAGCAGGTAAATAAGGGTCAAAATTTGTAGTTTCTAATTTATCCTCCGAATCTACAGTCTCTAAATTGTAAGATTCAGTTACTACTACAATATCTGTTACTGGGTTAGTATTAATTATTAGTCTAGAGGCAGTTTCACCATCTCCACCTTCATTAAGTTGGCCATTATCCTGTTTACAACCTTGTTCCATTCCTGAATCAAGGTTAATATCTACAGTCGTACTTTCGTCGTTAACTAATTCTAAAACTATGTAATTGTCTACATCAAAAGTATATTCAGGGCCATAACTATCCTCCCAAGGAACATCTACATGAACTTCAGATGCTGAACCAAAAGTAGGAATGTTTATTGTACCTGAAGCTATAATTTCTCCATTTGTCATTGTTGTTCCGTCTCTAACATGAATCTGTAACTCTCCCGTGTCGAAAAACGAAGTTGTACTCCCGTGTAGGTAAATATGAAAGCCCACATCTGAGCGATATGATTTGGCTAGCAAATCTGACTGAAGGCTAAAATTTAGGGCAAAAAATACGTTGCCTCCATTCGGTTGAATCCTTACTGTCTCAGTATCGCCATGACCTCCAGATTCCCTTGTGTGAAGTTTGCCAATGCCATTTTCACTGAACAAAAATAAGCACACATCTTCCTCTTGATCGATAACTTCCTCAGCGTTAACTGGAGTCCAAGAAAATGCAACACCTAAAATAGTCAACGACAAAATCACTGACAGAATTTGACTTCGGCTCACATATGATTGACAAAAAAAGGTCATAAATAGGTATCCCCTACAAAAAAAAAGGTAAGTTAAGTCAAAAATAGGTTACTTGGCCTTATTATCCCACTTTCTAACTATACCTTCTAGATCACGTATAAATTCAAACAGACGTGTTCGAGCGTGTTGTGGTATGTTTGTATCGTTTATTTGTTCTTCAAGGACTGAAATTGTAGAATATATTCTTAAATCTAAATCATCCTTTTCATTCATCAAATAAGTCTCTAAACCTGTAACTACATTAGAGCGAACATTTCTAGGAACTGAAGAATCTTCAGCAATCGAAACGCGTATATCTTGCGACAAATCGGATATCATTTCTTCAACCATAAATAAAACTCCAAGAATCAATGCTTGATGCGCTCGCATCTAGGGGGTATGTATAAGAGTTAGGTTAACTTACCTTCAACATCTATCTCTTGTTTTCTTATTCTACTACTGCTTATTATTTGGCCATCATCTGCCAAAACTAATGGTACTATAATTACGGATAATTGATTTTTTCCTTCACTTGCACGTATAGAATTTATTCTGTCTGCTGTTTTCTTTGTTTCTTCTGAAACTACTATCGCATCAAAATCTTTATCAATAACGGAAGGGCCCCAATCATTACTAAGAGGAACTATGGTAAATTTTTCTAATAAGCCCTCTGAAGCTAAATAAGATTCTAAATTTTCTTTTCGTATATCATACGAATTTAAAACTTCAGATTCACGGCCTGCTCGAGCCCTCTGATCAGTAGTTAAACCAATCAAGACTTCATCACTCTCTAACGAGGCTCGAATCAGTAAATTTTTATGACCAATATGCAATATGTCAAAAGTTCCGCCCATACAAACTCGGCTCATCTTTTGAAACGAGTGAAGTATAATATAACCCTTTAGGCAATTTAGAGGACATATGGATTGGGAGCATGATTATGAACCATTTTTAATAATTGGCATTGTCTCCCTTCTGTGCATGCTTGTTGTAACCTTGGGAGGTGTTTCTTTAGCTGGCGTCTGGATGGATGCAATGTATCCTATATTTTTCCTATTTTCTGTTGCAGGTTTTTCAATTAGTTGGATTAGATGGAAAAAAAAGAATGAAAAAGATTAATAAACTCAAGGACTAGTTAGACAATCCAATATGAAACGAATACTGATTTTTGCACTGGCCCTCTTGCTACCTTCTGCTTTTGCCGAAATTTCTCATTCACCTAATGAAGTAAGCGAGGGTGAGAAATTCACTGCATGGATCGATGCTGAAGAAGATGTAAAGTCAGTTACATTTTATGTTTGTACGCTAGAAGATCCTCACACTTGCTATAAACCTGAAACTATGGAACGAAATGACAGTGTAAATGGGCGGTTCCAATTTACATATGAAGTGAAAAGTAATGACTATCCTGGATATAAATACGAATTAGAAAAAAACGATAGCAGCGTAGAAAAAATACCTGCAAGTGAATACAGCTATTACGAAGGTATGGAAGTAGAAAAAATGGAAGATTCCTATTACTTTAAAGTTAATGTCAAAGTTGATAAATCTAGTGAAGATTCTTCACTTTCTACACTCAGCTTTCTTTCATGTTTAATTTTAATTACCACCATATCATTTATTGGCAGACGATGAATTTTGGTGAAATATTAATTTATCTTAACCCGTTACTGATACTTTTCGCAATTTATTTCGGATACCAAAATCTCTCAAGAAGTCAAAAAAAAAATGACAAAAAATACGATTCTTTACTATATGTTATTTTAGGAAATCATACATTCTTATTACTTCTTCTTTCTTATTATTTTTTGACGACGAATCTAAGATTTGAGTATGTCTCTGATTATTCTGCAAATGATCTTTCAATCTGGTACAAATTAGCTGGATTATGGGCCGGGAGAGACGGGACCCTACTCATATGGTCTTGGGCTACAATCTTAACTCTAGTATTGGAACGATTCTTCGATAAAAAAAGCAGTAAGCAGCGTGAACTAACCTCACTCTTTGGAATGATTTTGCTCCTGTCTTTAGCAATTATTCAACTGTATATCAATCCATTCAGTTTAAATGAAAATACACCAGATGATGGTAAAGGGTTGAACCCGCTTTTATTATCTCCTTATATGATAATACACCCGCCAATTGTTTTCATATCATATGGAATGATTGTATTGCTTTATGCATCTGGAATATCTTTTCTGATAACCGAAGATAAACGTTGGAATGACACTATCAAGAGGTGGGGGCGAGGCTCATGGATAGGTATGAGTCTTGCTCTTATCATCGGTGGATTTTGGGCCTATGTAACTTTGGGTTGGGGAGGATATTGGGCATGGGACCCTGTGGAAACCGCAGGCCTTTTGCCTTGGTTTTCTATGACTACTTTACTTCACACCTCTATTATGTCTAGAAGAAAAAAAACCTATTCCGTATTAGGTCCATTATTGGCTATGCTAACTTTTGTTCTAGTTCTTCTAGAATCATTTGTAACAAGGGGTGGAATTTGGTCTTCAGTTCATTCCTTCATAGTAGAGGATACGGGAGGTACTTGGAGTAGACTGAGCTATGTTTTGGAGAATGATCTTTCAGTTAGAGGCTTTTTCATAATGATGATTCTTACGCTAATCATTACTCTTATTATTGTGCTGAAAAAATACAAAGAAAAAGAAGATAATGAAAAAAACGAAAAATATGATACTTTAGAGGATTTCTTTAGTGAAGATAATACTTTTTTTGCTGCCATTTACACTCAATTGTTAATTCTAACTGTAACTCTCGTACTACTATTAGTTAGGGCAAATGGCTATCTCGCTCCCGAAGTATTTGATGTGCGACTGGCTCCCTTTGTAATTATTTTAGCAGGAATTTTTACTATTCATACATTAAGACCATTTATGGACTTACAAAAAATTTTAGCTATCGTTACTATTTGTGGAATTTTCAGCATAATTTACGCTTTCCTCTCTGAAGGAAAAGCTTGGATGGTCGGAGCTATGATTCCATGGGCATTAGTATGTGGATATTCAATAATTAAATACCTTCACAAATATCGAACTAAGAAATTGCTACCTATGCTAAAAGCGTGGGGGCCTTACACGGCTCATTTAGGAATTATGCTAATCATAATAGGATATTGCTTCTCTTACGGATTGGGCTCAGAAAATAGTGTCACGCTAGACGAAGGTGAAAGAAAACTAGCTGGTAATTTCATTCTCGAGCTAACTGACATTAGCATGAATAATGATGGAACTGAAGTTGAGGTTAAAGCAGACATCATGCTTGCCGATAGAGAAACTGGAGAAACAGTTGTAAATGATAAAATATCTAAAACTGTTCAAAGCGTGACTAACCAAGAGACTACACAAATTTATCTTAAACATGAAATACATCGAGACATATATATCACACTAAATAGTGTAACTCCAGGAACTGATGAGAATCAAACAAGCGCGACAATAACTGTGAGAGAGATTCCTGGAATCTTTTTAGTTTGGATAGGTGCATTTCTTACTATTCTTGGAATGTTAACAACTATGTTTACTGATTGGAAGCCTGGTAAAAATTGGCTTGTAAGATTATCAAGTTAAGTGCCAGACCACTGATGTTGTCGTCCTGGTGGAATGTCAGACACCGCATTCCTTCTCAACCCCGCGACCCACTCGAGCGTCGGAAGTCCACGGTAAGGCTGCTCCCTTCCGGGCCTGACCCGGTTTCCATGATTAAGATCCGAAATCTACCCTCCGGTAAATCTCTGCAATCACCTGCAACCCCGAGGGACAGGATATCTCAGTTGTAATGCGGATTAGACAGCCCACTGGATGCGCCGCCACCAGCCGTCGCTCCCCCTAAAGGCGGTTGAGGGTCACAGGGTACGTCTAGCTCCCCAGCCAAGTCCAGCTCTACCTCCTTTCTAAGCTACTATTTGGAGGTTTGCATTCCAAAAATAGACTGCAAGCCACTAACTGAACCTTTGAATATTTTTTCAGTCCAAGTTTCTTTGTTAGCATCAAACTGCTTCAAAATCGCATTGCCATAAGGATCTATGACTTCGCTTGCAACTTGTGCATATCCATGTTCGTGAATGTCTGTAAGTGTATCTCTATAATAGCCCAAGATGTTCTCTGAAAGCATCTTACCTGCAACATGAGGTGCTGTTATAGCCATTCCTGCTGCTTTTTTAGCTCGAGAGGTGGCCTGAAGTGTCATGAGTCCTCCTAATTCTAAAAATGATTGGCCTTCTTCATTAGCAGTATCAATAAATTCTTGCATTATATCTCCAACATCTTCCGTAATATCTCCTGCCGCTTTACCAGTAGTCACCCACAATTCATTAATTGAATCACGAATCTCACTTATATTATCTATAATTTCATCCTTAGAAAGTGGTGGTGTGTCTATATTTTGTGCAAAACTGCTTGTTGTTTTTTCTATACCTTCTAATAAACCTTTGAGTGATTTAGACGTCTTCTCAGATTCTATATATCCTCTCTCAACCAATTCATCACTCAATCTATCAAGATATGCTTGTCCTCCCTTAACAGAATCTGCAAAAAATGCAAATATCCATAAAGGGGATGCATGAACTGTAGCAATACCAACACCTTCTATGGCGTTGCCAATTACTTTACGAGTTGCATACTCTCCTTCTAAACTATCATCCTCATACAATCCCTCCACGCCGCCAACATTTTCAACTGCAAAACGTAAAAGATTGCCGACAAATATATTGTAACTAGTTGTATCTTGCACAAAATCTGGAACAACCAAATCAGTTGTTTCTTTCAACATACCTCCTGTCAGTGCTGTGAGGCCTCTCAAATACCTCTCTGGAATAGAAAGTGTGTAGAGGGAAACATTCCACAAAGCTCTTCCAACTTTTTTAATCGGCTCAGGCATCTACAACTTTCCCGCCGATTATAACTGAATCGACATGATTTTTACCAAAATGATAGGTTAAATGCCTGTAGTCTGGAACATCACAAATAAGTAAATCTGCACGCCAACCTTCGGCAATGCACCCTCTGTCTGTTTTACCTACAGCAAATGCAGAATTTACTGTAGAAGCAACTAGTGCTTCAGCAGGAGACATTTTCATTCGAAATACTGCTAATTGTTGTACTAATTGCATTGATTCAGTATAACAATTTGGATTGCAATCAGTTGCTAAAGCTAATGGCAAATTATTTGCTACCATTTTTCTGGCAGGTGCAAAATTATCAGATAAAATAGCAAAAGGAGTACCTGGCAAAAGTACACCAATTGTTCCGGCTTCCCTAAGCTCAACTATCGTATCAATAGTAGAACCTGCTAAGTGATCTGCACTTACAACTCCTAATTCAGCTGCAAGGCGTCCTCCACCAGTGTCACCAAATTCATCGGCATGGATTTTTAACCCAAGGCCTTGCTTTAGTGCCTCATGAAGTATCTTTCTAGATTCATCTTCCGTAAAAGCTCCTTCTTCGCAGAAAACATCACAAAAAACTGCCAAATCCTTAACTTCAGAAATCATATTGATAACTTCTGAAACATACTCTCTACGATCTTTTCCCTCTGGTAAAGCATGAGCACCCATGAAAGTAACTACTGTTTCAGCAAGCCCCAATTTACCCAGCCAATTGGCAACTTTCAATTGCTTTAACTCAGTTTCTAATTCTAATCCGTACCCTGACTTTATCTCCACAGTAGTACTGCCTGATTTAACTGCATTTTTAAATCGGTAAAGAGATTCCTCTTTTAATTCTTCTATATTTGAATTTCGAGTTTCTTTAACTGTGCGCAAAATACCTCCTCCGCTTGCTAGTATCTCTTGGTAAGTACGCCCTTGCAATTTCCACTCAAGCTCATGCTCCCTAGATCCTGCCCATACCAAATGCGTATGTGGATCTACAAAGCCAGGAACAATGACTTTACCTTTCACATCTATAACTTCATCTGCTTCGCATTCTAATTTTTTCCCTACTGCTACAATCCTATTTCCTTCGATTAAAACGTCTGAATTTGAATGTCTTTCAACTACACCCATTGCCTCGCCTGAAAGAGGAACTGAAGTTTCCGGAGGCGTGACAACTTCTGAGGCTCCGCGTAAAAGAAGCATAAATTCCAATAGGACAAGTTCATAAAGACATCGGTTCTCTGCCGAATAATGCTTGAAATGAAAGTCTTTAGAGAGACTCCCGGAAAAATCTTTGAAGACCTTAAACGAAGAAAAGTCT